>CAYWCR010000207.1:0-1518 GCA_964456825.1 uncultured Bacteroidales bacterium | reverse complement strand
AGCCCTGCCATTTAAGTATTGAACTTAACGGCAATCCTCTTACATTTCCTTTATTCTTTTTTGCAGATGCTTCTGAAAAAAATTCTCCTGAATCTTCCGGACCCGGAGTAATTTACTTCGAAGGTGGAAGAGTCCATAAAGCCGGCATTATAAGGCCTGTTTCAAATCAAACCATTTACATAGCCCGTGGAGCAATTGTGGAAGGATCAATTGATGCAAAAAATGTTGAAAACGTAAAGATTTGTGGCAGTGGAATTCTATCCGGAACAGGCAATGATAAATCGGACAACTGGAATCACTATCGCATGATCCGCTTTGCTGATAGTAAAAATATCACCATTCAGGGCATCACTTTAGTAGATAGTCATACCTGGCAAATTGTGCCTGAAAACTGTGAAAATGTATTTATCAGTGGTATCAGAATTATTTCAGACAATCCCAGCGATGATGGCATTGATATTGTCCGGAGCCGGCATGTGAAAATTCTGAATTGTTTTATCCGTACCAAAGATGATTGCATAGCCATAAAAGGCCATCTCAATTATCCAGATACTGTGATTACCGATGATATCCATATTTCTGGCTGCACATTCTGGAATGCTGCCTGGGGCAATGGCATCGACATTGGCTTTGAGCTTCAATGCAACGAAGTCAAAAATATTACAGTGAAAAACTGCGACTTTATTCATGTGGATAAGGGGGCAGTCATTAGTATACATAACGGTGACAAAGCCAGGGTTTCTAATGTTTTGTTTGAAGATATCCGGATTGAAGATTGTAACCAGAAACTCTTCGATCTGTCAATATTCTACAATCGTTATGGTGTGGACCGCCCTAATACACAAGAAGAAAGCGATCGCAGGTACCTAAACGGAGCCTGGGATGGGGTTCTTTATCTCAGCCCGGCTGAGAAAAAAGAACATGCCATTTACCGGGGATACATCGAGAACATCAATTTCAGGAACATATACATCACAGACGGTATTTTTCCATTCTCCCTTTTCTGCGGTTATGATGCAAATCATATGGTTAAAAATATTACGATTGAAAACCTTCAGGTCAAAGGCAAGAAAATTACCTCCAGGGAAGATGCACACATCTATTGTGAATTTGCTGAAGGGATAAAAGTGTTATGACAAAGGTTTATCACCACAAGTTGAGGCTGGAATTATTAGGAACCAGCAAGCTCAGGAGAGAAGCCTGAAACTCATTTCATTCGGTCGTGTTATGCTATTTATGATCGTAAGTATTAAAAACAGATGCTTATTTCTCTTCCAATATGATGTATCTGCAATATACCTCCTACTGGCAAGACCTTCCAGTTGAATCCTTCTGAATTTACATCGGCTGTCTCATTCATCTCTGTTCCATCACAGGTAATTTTTTCCGGTTTTTTAGTTAACCTTAGGATATCGGATGCTGAGCCATAAGTAGAATAGTTGATAGTTTCCGCTTTATAATTTATGAATGTAACAAGGGAACTTGTGCTCAGGAACCTGTTTTTATTTGAAGGAGCCA
>CAYWCR010000206.1:0-1538 GCA_964456825.1 uncultured Bacteroidales bacterium | reverse complement strand
TTTGTTGCTGAGTTCCCCGAACCGCTTCATGGTGAATATGGCCCGGCATTGCAGTGGCAAAGCCTCCAGGGCTTTTTCGAGGATCTGCTCCAGCTCTTTGCTTTCAAGCCATTCCTGCGGATCAGGCAATGCAATACTGATAATGGATTCAGGGATTTCAGGAACCGTATCATTTGTCTTCAGCCAGTATTGCTTCTGAAGGTGGTTCAGTGATCCGTTTTTCACCGCAGTATAGGCATAAGACCTGAGCGATGAAAGGCCGGCCAGCCTTTTCCAATTCTCCCATAAGTATATGAAAACTACCTGTACGATATCTTCTGCCGCATCCTTTTGAGTGACGAACTTCATGCTGTACCGGCACAGCGGGGTATAAAGCTCGTTGAAAAGGCTGTTGAACTGATAATTATCGAATGGATCAGCGGAACGATAATCAGGTTTGTCAGAGCCGGATATCATCAGGTGTGAAGTTTTAGGCAATGAAAGGTATTTAATTTGTTTATCTTATCAAAAGACAATGGCTGAAAACTGTTTGCGAAAAATTATGGATATGGCGCTGACAATAATACTTATTCTGTGTAAATTCGTGAATTGAAGATAATTATTAAACCGTTAGCCATGAGAGAGAAAAACGATTTGAAACTGGCAGTGCTTATTGATGCGGATAATATTCCTTATTCCAATATAAAAGGGATGCTCGATGAGATTGCAAAACTCGGGACACCCACCATTAAAAGAATCTACGGCGACTGGACCAAGCCGACCGTATCGGGGTGGAAACCGGCTTTGCTTGAGCATGCCATCACCCCGGTTCAGCAATACAGCTATACGACAGGCAAGAATGCAACTGATTCCGCCATGATCATTGACGCCATGGATATTCTTCACAGCGAGAAAGTGGACGGATTCTGCCTGGTCTCCAGTGACAGTGATTTCACCCGGCTGGCTACCCGGTTAAGGGAATCCGGCATGCTGGTCATCGGGATAGGGGCGAAAAAAACACCCGGTCCTTTCATCGTAGCCTGTGACAAGTTCATTTACATTGAAATTATCGGTGCTGCAGAAATTTCAAGGACAGAAGCCGTAACCACTCCGGCACATGCCAATGCAAAAATTGATGTCATTGACAAAGGATTCATTCAGTTATTGAAATCTTCGGTAGAGGACCTGGCGGAAGATAACGGCTGGGCCTTCCTCGCTGAAGTCGGGGCACTGATCATTAAAAAAAGACCGGATTTTGACCCGCGAAATTTTGGTTTTTTCAAACTGACCCCATTGATAAAATCGCTGCACAAACATTTTGAAATTGATGAAAGGGAAGTTGAAAAAACACATATCAAACATATTTACGTGAGGATCAGAAAATAGCTATTGATGCCATCAACGGAACAAAATCGCTGCGCTTTAAAATTAAGCCCGAACAGCAACAATTGCCTTATAAAGGTATTATTTGTACATTTGGGCCGGAAAAAAATAAGATCGGGGATGTAGCTCAGGTGGCTAGAGCGTACGGTTCGCATCCGTAAGGTCGAGAGTTCGAG
>CAYWCR010000205.1:0-1562 GCA_964456825.1 uncultured Bacteroidales bacterium | reverse complement strand
CTGAGGTTTGACACTGTGGTAAAGGCATAGGCAAGATTGTTCCCGGCCATGGCAAAATCGGCAGCCGGGCTGAAAATAACCATGTAATCCCCTTCGGGCAGGCCGTCTAAAGCAACTTCAACACGGTGTTCCTGAAAATCCTGGTCGTCGGGCAGGGTAAGTGAACCCTTTTTCACTGCCGGCTTAGGCAGAAAATGCTGCAGGAATTTTTCCTCCTGGTCGACATCGTATTTATTCTGCCATTTTTTTCGTTCCGCCATCACCTCTTCCTTTGTAACCCGGATAATGCTCCAGTGCAGTGCGGTAAAATTCCTGTATGTGACCAGGGCCCGGAACGGCATGCCGGGGACATTGACCTTTTCGATGACAGCCGACAGGCTTTTCAGCCGGATATCCTGTTGCAGGTTGTAAGCCATCACTGCTCCATCGGAGCCGGGAAACCGCTTAATTGCATTGTCACAAATTTCCCGGGCTTTTTTCAGGTCCCATTTATGGTCATCGGATTGCAGGGGATTATATTGGGCTCCCTTTCCCCGCCATATTTCAGCCATCTGGTATGTGACCCGGGTCGATACAGGGGATTTTATGGTTTTTTGTTCGAGCCGCTGCAGGGCATCGAGGTATAGCGCTGATTTATCGGGAAGCGTAAGATGTTGATCCACAAATTGAAGTCTCTTAAGATCCACATCAACCAGTGGTTCCGGATCCTGATCTTCAAGATGGAAACGGATAAGGTCCTGCAGGATCTTAAGGGCATAATATTTATAGGCAAGCGTATCTGACGAAGTAATATTAAGCTTGCAGAAAGCCTCTGCATCTTTCAGATAGCCGGCATCATTGAGTGTAAAAACATAGGCAGGCCTGGTAATGTCCGGTTCCTCACTCATAAAAAAGTCAACGGCGCGATGAGCGAGAAAGTCAAATAATGTTGGCCGGTATGATCTCCCCTTGACATTCCCGCTGGTAAGAATTTCATTATACAGGTCTATTTTGATGCTTTTCAGTTTATCTGCATCTTCCAGGGAATGCTGGTAGTTTTTAATGGTTTCCTGAACGATTTTTTCCAGGCTCCAGGTGGCTATATCATCATGATCAAAATTGGCCGTCTGAGTTCTGTCCTCAAACCGGTAGCGGTTGTTCTGGTAATAGATCCAGTAGTTTTCGGCCAGCATGGATTGCAACAGTAGTTTCACGGGGAAGGCTGCTGTTTTTATCTCGTCTTCCAGCCGGGTCAGGTTTTTAACAAATGAATCCTCTTCTTTATAATCCGTGTATTTCATTTTATAAATCACAGCCTTCACCAGTTGCTGGGCATTGTTTTCAGAGGTGGCCAGCCGGTATATTTCGTTGATGACGGACAATGCCGACTCAGGCATGCCGCTATCTTCAAACTCCTGCACTTTCTTCCAGGATGCAGTATAATCGATCTTTTTCACGGGCTGTAATGTTTTATGGTTTATGATGGCATAGGATCCCAGGACTAAAGCCAAACAAAGTAAAGTTGTGGTTACTATTTTCATGATGATATACTTTTACTGTTTTGAAAAATCAGATTCCCGATA
>CAYWCR010000204.1:0-1754 GCA_964456825.1 uncultured Bacteroidales bacterium | reverse complement strand
TTGGGAATTTGTGTGGTAATTTTTGTAACGGGATACCTGCGTGGCGAAGATCCCCTACGTTTATTTCTTACCACCATTTCCTTAGCAGTAGCAGCAATTCCTGAAGCATTGCCTGCTGTCATAACCATATCTCTGGCATTTGGCGCCAAACGGATGGTAAAACGTCATGCACTTATCCGCAAATTACCAGCTGTAGAAACTTTGGGTTCTGTCACCTATATCTGCACAGATAAAACAGGTACACTGACCCAAAATAAGATGCAGGTTGAAAAATCATTACCTGTAAATAATATTGCAGGTGATGAAGTTTATCATCTTTTATTATTGAACATGGCCTTAAGTAATGACGTGCATGTTAATGAAAAAGGTAATACAGTTGGAGAATCAACTGAATTGGCTTTATATGAATATGCTGCCGAACAACGGCACTCTAAAAAAGATTTGCTGAAGAAATATCCAAGGGTTGCTGAGATTCCTTTTGACTCCTCACGCAAATGTATGAGTACATTGCATCGTTACGAGAACCGGCATTTATTATTGGTAAAAGGGGCATTGGAATCTTTATTGGAACGTTCCGCAATCGGGAAAGAATCGTACGCTAAAGATTTGCACCGGAAAACAGAAGAGATGGCTGCTGAAGGCTACCGGGTTTTGGCACATGCTTATCGCTGGATAGATGATCTTTCATCAAAAACAAATATTAAGGATTTAGAAAACAATTTAACCATTATCGGGCTTACCGGTATCATGGATCCACCCCGGATAGAAGCTGCACAGGCAATAGCCGATTGTTATTCGGCAGGCATACAGCCGGTAATGATAACCGGCGACCACCCTGAAACTGCCAGGAGCATTGCATCAAAAATCGGAATTTTAAAAGACGAAGATAAAAATAACAAGCATGCAGTTATTACCGGGAAAGAATTAGCTCAACTTAATTGGGAAGGCTTTCTGAACCAGGTAGAAAAAATCAGGGTATATGCAAGGGTATCGCCGGAACAAAAACTACATATTGTTAAAGCACTTCAGGAAAAGGGGCAATTTGTTGCAATGACAGGCGATGGAGTAAACGATGCACCTGCATTAAAAAATGCTGATATAGGGGTAGCGATGGGCATTACAGGCACGGATGTTTCCAAAGAAGCAGCTCATATGATTTTACTGGACGACAATTTTGCCACCATTGCTATGGCAGTGCGGGAAGGCAGAAGAATTTTTGATAATATCCGCAAATTCATAAAATACACACTTACTTCCAATTCCGGTGAAATATGGGCGATATTTTTAGCTCCATTGGTTGGACTACCCATTCCCTTATTACCGGTTCATATTTTATGGATAAACCTGGTAACTGATGGTTTACCAGGTCTTGCCCTTTCCAGTGAAAAAGCGGAGAAAGACATTATGCAGCGGCCTCCCCGGAATCCCAAAGAAAGCATTTTTGCAAAGGGTTTGGGTGTACATGTTATGTGGGTAGGGCTGCTGATGGGGGCTGTATCTCTCGGGATGCAGGCATGGTCAATACATGATGGCAATTCACACTGGCAAACGATGGTATTTAATGTACTTTGTCTGAGTCAAATGGGACATGTACTTGCCATCCGGTCAGAAAGCCAATCCTTTTTCAGTATGGGTATACTCAGCAACAAACCCCTTATTGGCGCTGTATTGCTAACACTGGCGCTTCAATTGGCTGTAACTTATGTTCCTTTTCTGCAACCTGTTTTCAGAACGGAAGCATTGACATTAAATGA
>CAYWCR010000203.1:0-1807 GCA_964456825.1 uncultured Bacteroidales bacterium | reverse complement strand
CACTGTCGGTATTTTTCGCCATTGACATGGTTTGGCTCGCTGTGGTGGCGAAAAAGCAGTTATTTTTGATTGTGTTTTAATTATGTTATAGCCTATAGAAAACTTAAAAAATATCCTAATCCTGCGCCGCCTAAAACGACCAATGCGCTGTTGATTTTCTTAAAACCAAATACTATTGCAAAACTTGAAACTGCTATTACAATTGTTCGCCAGTCGGAGATGGATTCTTTTCCAATTTTATAGCATATTGCTGCTATTATGGCAATAGATGCCACATTTACTGCATCGAGGAAAACAGCTGCCTGCTGTGAATTTCGTATTTTGTGTACCAATGGGTTGAGCAAAGCGACAAATAGAAACGACGGCAGGAAAATTCCCAGCGTAGCCATGATTGCCCCAGGAATGCTGTTTATCTGGTAACCGATAAAGGTTACCGATGAAAACAAAGGCCCGGGGGTAAATTGTCCTACGGCAATGGCATCGATTAATAGCTGTCTTGAAATGATCCCTTTTGCAACCAGTTCAGTATCGAGAAAGGCAAAAAGCACATATCCACTGCCGTAAAGTATAGCGCCTATTTTCAAAAAGATAAAAAATAATCTTATGGTGCTTAAACCGAACAGTCCGGTACCGCTTAACTGCATGAAGGCTATAGGGAAAATACCATTCAAAGATTTGGTGTTTCTATTCCGCACGGCCATGAATACAGTGGCAATAAAACCAGATCCAAACAGGATATAAATTTCATGGATACCTGTCAAACACAAAATAAGCGCAATAACGCCAATTATGCCAAGTCCAAAGGACTTCAGCGATTTTCTTGCCAACGGATAAATGGCTGATATGATTATCGCAATAATGGCAGGTTTTATGCCATATAGGAACGGTTGAACCTGGGGCAATTGGCCATACTTTTTATAAAAGAAAGCAAGAATTCCGGTTATGGTTACAGCTGGTATGATAAAACAAAGTCCCGCGAGAATCAGGCCTTTCCAACCCGCCCGTTCATGCCCAATATGAATTGCCATTTCTGTGCTGTTTGGTCCCGGAATTAGATTAGTGGCTCCGATCAGATCCAGGAAATGCTGTTCATCCATCCACTTCCGTTTCTTCACCACTTCATCCTGCATCATGGCAATATGGGCAGCTGGGCCACCAAAACCTATAGTCCCAAGTTTCAGAAACAATTTTGCAAGTTCTGTTAAATCTGACAATTGGACATTAAGTTTTAAAGCGGTGGGGTAAATTTCGATAATTCGTAAATTCCAAGTAGCTTTTCGATATTGGCAACTTTCTTAACTATTGTCTCGAAGCCGTCTTCTCCGAAAAGTTCATGCTCTTTGTCTTCAAATTCTTCACCAAGTGCAAAATATTCGTTTTTTGAAACGATTTTCCGTATTGCAGGGAACAATACTGTATCTTCCCGTGCTTCATGTGGACGGTACATCCAGCTAAAATCGCCTAGTAGTTTTATCAGTTCTTGACTTTCCTTTGTATCTGCAAATGATTTCATTTTTACGTACTGCATAATCTGGTCGGTTAAGATACGCCCTGCTTTATGCTGTGAGCGCAATACCTGTACCAGTTCTGTTAAAAGATTAGCTTTTTCGAACCGGGGGAATAGAAAATCTTCTTCCAGCTTCTCATGGTAATCTTCAATAAATGTCCGGATTATTTGTGCAGAATTGTTCAGGACAACAAGATCAAATTGTTCATTGTTGACAAGATGCAATCTGCAGGCATCATATATAAGCAATATCCGGTTCAATACACCATGCTCACGCATCAGGTCTTCTGAGGGGGATAC
>CAYWCR010000202.1:0-1855 GCA_964456825.1 uncultured Bacteroidales bacterium | reverse complement strand
CACCAGGCATGCACCATGCATTAACTTCTTTACTATCAACTGTGTTAAATTCCCAATTATACCCTTCCAGCACCAATCCTTTTCCCTGGCTGTCATAATATTTTGTAAGTGCATAGGCTATACGTGCTCCGACACGGTCAACCATTGCAGCATTTTTACTGGTACCGGAGCTTAATACCTTATTTTCTTTTAAAAATGTATTGTACTGGGTTGTGGCCAATAACTGTACGTCTGATTCCTTTACCAGACTCAGTTGATTTCGGCCTGTTACTAAATTTAACGCACAACCTGCTATAAGAAATGCGATAAAAAGCAAAGAAAACATCTTTTTCATTTGCACAGCGTTTTAATAATGAATCCTCACGGTACAAAAGTAGGTACTGCCATCCAAATAAGCGTTACATAACTTTGATAATAAGTTACATAATTCACATATTCAAAAAAATGTCTGTATTCGAAAAATCACATAGTTAAAAATGATTTCATAAGAATTATCTACTACTTATTCTAACAGTAAGGGATTAAAATTAAGTCGGATAATAGTAGATTTATAATAAAAAATACATACATTTAATTGATTCTTAACCAAAACAAATCATTATGAAACCTTCAGCGCCTTCAGTTATTGTTTGGATTATTGGCCTAATACTTGGAATACTGGGCATAATTGGTCATTTTTTTACTGTTGATATTCTTACTACTTATAATTATTGGCTACTGCTTGTCGGTTTTGCATTACTTGCACTGGGCACTACGTTTAAAGGAATTTGATAATGATTCAAAAACCGGATGGTATGACCACCCTTCGCCAGCCACTGTTCATTTGAGTAGGCAACTCGTTATCAATCATTTAAGATCCGCGTTGGGGAGTAATATATTCAAACCGGCACTGGTCATTACCATAGTTTTATCCAGACAATCGGAGAGTTTCAAATAAACCTGTTTCGAACACCCCTGATCCGGAAACCTTGTTACCCCGTATGAAAATATTTAACTATTTTTGCGGGATTGCGTATAAACTGCTAAACCAACTTGTCCATGATGCCGAAGCTGGCCTTCGCTGCCTTAATGTTCTGTCTAACAATGTTTCATCCTGTTTTGGAAGAGGGAAAGGAAGAATCCTATTGCATAGCCGGTAATAAAAAAACCGTTGTCGCTGCAACTGAACTGTTATACCAGCGCTTGAGTGAACCGGATTTACCCCTGACAGCGTTTCAATCATCTATTGAGGTTTACAGGCGGCTGGCAGAAGAAGGGCAGATCACCAACGACAGGGTAATTACCATCATTGATTTTACAAAGCCCTCTAGCCAGGAAAGACTATTTGTTATCGACCTGGTTGGCGAAAAAATAATATTTAAATCGCTTGTGGCACATGGGAAAAATTCAGGGGAGAATTATGCCACAAGTTTTTCCAATAACCCTGATTCGCATCAGAGCAGTCTTGGTTATTATCTGACGGATAAGTCTTATGTTGGCCGGCACGGATATTCACTCCTGCTGGACGGGCTGGAGAAAGGGATTAATGACAATGCCAGAAAGAGGGCTGTGGTGATCCACGGAGCGGAATATGTAAGCCAAAGGTATATTGTATCTAACGACAGGCTGGGCAGGAGTTTTGGTTGTCCCGCCCTGCCGGAAGAAACAGCGTCAGAGATCATTGATACGATTCAGGAAAAATCCTTGCTGTTTATTTATTCCACCGACAGAAATTATTGTAAAAATTCAAGTTTTTTCAATTCTTCTTTATCAATTCCGTAAATGTCTTTATAGAAGAAGATATTCAGATCTTCATCAGCCTCACAGGTTATATAATGAATATATAAATCCACCGGATTGTTCAGGGCTATTTCCC
>CAYWCR010000201.1:0-1880 GCA_964456825.1 uncultured Bacteroidales bacterium | reverse complement strand
GTTGTTCCCTGAATACCTTGGTTCGGCCGAATACATGACGCTGTATAACGAAGCACGTATGAATGACGGATTTCAGGAATTCTATGATGACGAAACGATCGATAATTACAGAAACGGCAACCGCTACAGATACCCTGATATAGATTATTATGCTTCGGAATACCTGAATAAACATGTCTATAATACGGATGTGAATGCTGAATTCTCGGGCGGAAACAAAGATGCCAGGTTTTATTCCAACCTCGGATGGACAAGTAATTCCACTTTACTGAATATCGGCGAAGGCAAAAATGAAGGTGATAACCGGTTTAACGCCAGGGGAAATGTTGACCTGAGCCTTAATGATTTCATATCAAGCACGATAGATGTGTCAGCCATATTAAGCAACAGCCGCCGGGGGCTGGCTGACTACTGGAACAGCGCCGCCACACTCTTACCCAGCAAATATGCTCCGCTGATACCGATTGATATGATAGCCCGGGATTCCGTTGATGCTTTGCTGCTGGCAGAAAACAGCAAGAATATCATTGACGGGAAGTACAT
The DNA here is from genome assembly GCA_964456825.1 of uncultured Bacteroidales bacterium. Lineage (GTDB taxonomy): Bacteria > Bacteroidota > Bacteroidia > Bacteroidales > UBA10428 > UBA5072. The sequence continues at coordinate 1,337 of CAYWCR010000201.1, read as the reverse complement.
ATTGGGTGGCACACAGGAGTATATGACCAATCCGATTGCCGATCTCTACGTTGGGGGATACAACCGGTATATCAGCCGTGTGCTGCAAGTGACCAACAGGATAAATATTGACCTTGACCGCGTGTTGCAAGGTTTGTCATTCCATACCCGATTCAATGCGGATTATTATAACTCCTATAACCAGTCTATTAACAACGGATATTCCGTTTATACACCCACATGGGATACTATTCCGGATTCAGAGATAATTACCGGGCTGGAAAGACTCGGTATTGATGACCGTTCAGGTGATCAGAATATCGGCAGTACAGCACAGACACGAAATCTGGGTTTTTCCATGCAGTTCAATTACCTGAAGACGTGGAGCGAGGTTCACAACATTTCAGCTATATTGCTGGCCTCCGGTACATCCATTACAAGGAACGGGATTTTCCAGGCTTCAACAAACGCGAACATGGGCCTGCAGCTTGCCTATAACTACGATCACAAATACTGGGCCGACTTCAGCAGCGCTTATGTGAATTCAACCAAATTACCTGAGGGCAACAGGACAGCTTTTTCCCCCACCATAAGCCTGGGCTGGCTGTTGAGCGATGAGGATTTCCTGAAAGGTTCAAAGTCGGTGAACCATCTTAAACTATCCGCTTCGGCCGGTATTATAAATACGGACATAGATATTAATGACTATTTTTTGTACGAAAACTCTTATTCATCACAGGCCTGGTATTCATGGGACGACGATTTATACAGAAATCAGGCGACAACCTCTGTGCAGGGTGCGAACCCAAACCTTTCTTTTGTTAAAAGAAAAGAATTCAATGCAGGTGTTGAGGGCTCTTTCTTTGACAGACTGGTCTGGATCGAAACAACTGTTTTTTTGGTACGGATGGACGGCCTGCCCACACAGTGTTTTACGCAATATCCCAGCTATTTTCGCACGCTGGTGCCGTATAACAATTATAACAGCAATCAATACTCGGGCGTTGATGTTATGCTGAATCTCAATAAGAAAGCCGGCAAGGCAGTGTTTAATTTCGGGATGAATGCCACCTATGCCAATTCAAAAGTCATCAAACGGGATGAATTGTATACGGATTCCTATCAAAACAGGACCGGTAAGCCTGTGGATGCTATTTTCGGGCTTGTCAGCAACGGCTTCTTCACGGACGAAACTGAAATTGCCAGTCTTCCCTTTCAGGCATTCGGTGAAGTACAGCCCGGTGATATCAAATATGTTGATCAAAACAGTGATAATCTGATTGATGAAAGGGATGAAGTGGAAATTGGCCGGTGGATAGCTCCTTTTAATTACGGCCTGAATTTCTCGGTAACCTACA
>CAYWCR010000200.1:0-1938 GCA_964456825.1 uncultured Bacteroidales bacterium | reverse complement strand
CTAACGGCTTAAGAAAGAAATTGTTTTTGTTTCTCCTAAGTGCCGTTATTTTTACCGGAAATAATTTCAGATCTTCCGGCCAGTTTTGTCCCGCAGCGGCACTTGGGTACCAATATCAAAAAACACTTGAAATAAATCGCAACAAAGTAAGCGAGATATTAATAAACTTCCCAGTTCTTGTTAACATTACCTTACCTACCGGACATATTTACAGCAGTAACGGTTATGATATAATCTTCACAGATGAGAACTATATCAAACTTGATCATCAGATCGAAAGCTATGATCCGTCAACAGGCAATCTGGTGGCATGGGTTCGTTTTCCGTTTATTATCAATACGGCAAACACTACTTTCAGGGTTCTTTACGGCAACAGCCAGATTACTGCAAGCCAGTCGGCTGAAACAGTATGGGATATAAGCTATAAGGGTGTCTGGCATTTAAATGGATCAGATTATACAGATGCCACGACAACGGGGAATGATGGAGTCCAGAACAATACCAGCTCAATTACCGGAAGAATAGCAGGGGGCAGGGGATTTAATGGAACGAGTTCTTATATTAGAACACCGACTTCATCATTTAATCAACTTAATGGCAGCTTTACAATGAGTATATGGGCCAGATATGGATTTCTGCCAAGTTCAACCGCTAATCTTTTTTGTATTCAAAATGCCGGTGAGGGCGATGGTGCCCAGTTAGGATTCAAAAATACCGGATTTCACGCCATAATATGGAAATGGGGAGGTACGGTGCTTGTGGATTATGGTTCGACTCCTTCTGCAAATACCTGGCATTATTATGTTTATACTTTCGATGGTACAACGCACAGCTTCTATGTTGACGGAGGAGCCCCGGTGACAAGCACAATAGCTCCTCAGACAGCAATGCCCAATCAGGGCAATCTGGGCAGATATAGTGGTGGTGAATACTTTAATGGTTACCTGGATGAAGCAAGATATTCGACAAATGTGAGATCTGCCGGATGGATTACTACCGAATTCAACAACCAGAACGACCAGGTAATCGGCCCGGGGCATTTCATTCAGAACATAAGCACAGAAAGTGAGTACAATCCCCCTTCAAACTATATTTTCAATGTTTGTTCCGGCACTGCAGTAACCTACAGTATTCCTTCCCAATCGGGTCATACATATACCTGGACCGTCACGGGAGGAACACCTTCATCAATTACCGGAAATCCAGTAACCATTACATGGGGGCCGGCAGGGACTGGGACCATTCAGTTAAACGATGCCACTGCCTTATGTGGTGCTGGTGGTAATTCACCTGTTTATAATGTCACAATAAATCCCCAGCCTGTTGGCCCGGGTCTCAATTCAAAAATTCCAAACCTGCCTGTGGTTTGTGCTGGACAGCTGGTCTCAGCAACTTTCAATGCGGGATCCGGAGGAGTAGGATGCACGGATTTTTTCCAGTATCGTTTTGACGGAACTGGGGGATGGAGCAGTTATTCTCCGGGAAGCAGCCTTAATACGACTGGTCATACACTCGTTGAGATACAGGGACGGAGATCGGGTTGCATTTCGGGATGTAACGCAACCGGATGGGTAACCCTTGCATCATGGACCATCAACCCGATACCTGTTCTGACCAGCACACTGACGCCGCCGGCGATATGCAGCGGCTCGGTGTTCAGCTACACTCCGTTAAGCTCCACATCAGGGACGAGCTTTGGATGGAGCAGGGCTGCAGTTGCAGGGATAACGCCAGCGGCAGCGGGGACAGGGACAGGCAATCCGAATGAGACACTGACGAACACCACACCATCACCGGTAACAGTAAGGTACGTATATACACTGACAGCCAATGGCTGCCCCAATCCTGCCACCTTTAATGTAGATGTAGTAGTCAACCCGACGCCTGTTCTGACCAGCACACTGACGCCGCCGGCGATATGCAGCGGCTCGGTGTTCA
>CAYWCR010000199.1:0-1958 GCA_964456825.1 uncultured Bacteroidales bacterium | reverse complement strand
AGCTTGATCCGCACGGTTTTTGCCTCTGCCTCGTAGACAGGTGCGATATTTGCATACTGGCTGCGGCTCATATAGTTGAGAGCCGTGGGGATTACGAGGAGCATGAACAGTGCCGGGACCAGCCAGATCAACTGTGACCTGACTTCAGGACTGGACAGGGAAGCAACAATTAAAAAAATAGTGAAGATCACAAACACCGCAATTGCGACGATTGAGACCTTCACTTCGACGTTTCCGATCTTCATCGGAAAGATTATTGAATTTTAATCTACTTCAGTGCTGCGATCTCTTTGCGGAATGCAACCCAGTAGATGACACCGACGAAGAACAGGCCTCCGACGATGTTTCCGAGCGTAACCGGAATGAGGTTGGACATCCACATGTTGAACCAATTCACCGTTGTGGCGGTATTGGTCAGACCCGCAGTCATAATACCGGCCGGTATAAAGTACATGTTCGCGATTGAGTGTTCAAGGCCGCTCGATACGAAGGCCATGATCGGGAACCAGATACCGAAGAACTTACCGACCGCATCATCAGCACAGATACCGAGCAGGATAGCGAGGTTGACAAGCCAGTTGCAGCCAATTCCCTTGAGGAATGCTGAATAGAAACCCATCATACCAACGTAACCGGTCTTTGCTCCCATGATGGCAATTGCCCGGCTTCCGAAAGCGGTAAGTGTTGCGACACCCGCTGCATCAAAGGTGACAAACGGTCCGTTTGCCATGATGTATGCCCAGGTAATCGAGCCGATAAAGTTTCCAATGTAGACAAAGACCCACAGGGTCAGGACCTGTGCCCAGCTAATCTTGTGGATGAATGCTGCCATCGGGGCGAGCATTGCGTCACCGGTGAAGAGCTCAGCACCCGTAAGCACGGTGATAATAAGCCCAACAGGGAACACTGCTCCCAGAATCAGCTGGGCGACACCGGCTGATGCGAATCCACCTGGAACTGCTCCCGCGGTAATTTGCGCGGCCGAGTAGGCAATACCTGTGCTGCACACTGTTGCAAGGGCCCCACCCATGGCGATGTATGCGCCGGACATGAATCCACGAAGGACCATGTTCCATGCGGGCAGACCAACTTTGTACTTACCGGCATCACCTGCTTTTGCAGTGATTGCTACCGGAGGATGAAACACCATTCTCTTAAACACCTCTGAAACGTTTCAACCTATACCAGCAACGTATTAAATCACTTTTCGTATAGGTCAATTTACACTCTTTTTTGAGCATTATTAATAATTTTCGGATTGTTTGCCAATCAGACGCATATGGTGAGGGTACTGGAATTCTTTGCAATTATTTTTGTTTAATAGTTATATTTAACAAATGCGAATTTTTACCAGATTTGAATGATATTGTTCTTTATTATATCCTTTCTGGTAGGGCTATATCGGGGTTTATGCGAAACGCGCAACTACGGAGATTGCTCAATATGTACCTTAGAGCATCATAGTAACAAAAAGATCCTACCATGTCTTACTGCAAAATTCACCAAAAGATATATCCATGGTATGCGCTGAACACCAGGCTTCGGGCATTATGACTTATTCCAGCAACAAACCGTTAAACAAAAAAGGGTGCGGGGACAAGTCATTTTATGGAAAAAAACGTCACGATACTGCTTATCGTCGGATTAATTATCACCCTGATTCTGGCTTTTATCAATATTTACCTCGCAGGAATTGCAGTAATCATTCTCGCCACCCTCCTGATGTCTCTCATGATAATGCATGATACCACAGGTCACCCGGATATAGCAATACATCTTAGTGAAGATGCAAAGGCTGTCATCCTTACCAATAAGGGTAATGCCCGGGCAGAAACCATACATGGCGCAGTGGTACCATTGAATATCGAGTTTGATATTCCATCCCTTGATGAAGATGTAAGCTATGAGTATTCCTTGCCATCCATGGTTGAAGAGATAAAAGTTGCAATAACGTATAA
>CAYWCR010000198.1:0-1977 GCA_964456825.1 uncultured Bacteroidales bacterium | reverse complement strand
ATCAACAATGGGATCGTGGGTACTTTACTCCGGAGCAGCAATAATAATAATCAATCTGTTCTCTTCTCTGAAAAATGGTTCAAAGGCCCCGGCTGATCCCTGGGGTGGAAAAACCCTTGAATGGACAATTCCATCACCGCCTCCGGTCGAAAATTTTATGGAAACACCTGTTATTACCAAGGGTCCTTACGACTACAAATGAGCCTGAATATGGAAATACACCGGGATGATCTGGCATCAAAGACAGGAATGTGGCTCTTCCTTTTTACGGAAATGCTGCTGTTTGGCGGTCTTTTTGTGGTTTACTCGGTATATCGCTACAGAAATGCTGAGGCCTTTCACCTTGCCGCTCATGAGCTGAACATATTTTTCGGTACGGCAAATACTATCATTCTTTTAATAAGCAGCACCACTATAGCCATGTCAATCACGGCCATCCAGAAAAAAAATAAAAATTTTGCCCTGGTTCTTCTGGGTATAACCATCCTTCTCGGATTGGCATTCCTTGCAAATAAATATGTTGAATGGGGGCACCATATCAAAGAACAGATCTATCCAGGTTCCGCAGTTCTTGCTCTCCGCGGCCAGGGGGATGTTCTTTTTTACGGATTGTACTTTTTCATGACCGGGCTGCATGCCTTGCATATTATCATCGGACTGGTTTTTATTGGATTCATCGTTGTATTCATCATCAGGGAAAAGATAACCTTTGATAATCATGTACTGCTCGAAAACAGCGGATTGTACTGGCATCTTGTGGATCTTATATGGATATTCCTCTTTCCCTTGTTTTATTTGATAACCTGATTCCGGCAGAGATTATGGAGAATGAAAAAAATCATATAATACCTTATCGTACCTTCCTCCTTGTGCTGGCAGGATTGGTGCTTTTAACCCTCACCTCGGTTGCAGTGACCAAAATTTATCTGGGGACATTTACTGTTTTTATAGCCCTGTTTATTGCAGCTCTAAAATCATCATTTGTCCTCAGGGTATTCATGCATCTGAAGTTTGAGAACAGAATGTTTACCATAATGGTAATAGCTGTAACATTGCTGATTGGCGTGGTAATTATAATAACCCTTCTGGACTACCTATTTAGATAACCGCTATGTATTCACCAACAGGAATCGACGCTTCAAATTTTGTATCAACATTCAATACTGCATTTTATTTCATAGTTGGAATATCCCTGGTAATTCTTATCGGGCTTACAGTTCTGATGCTCTATTTTGTTTACAGATATAACCGGAAGAGAAATAGTGTTGCCACTCAGATAGATGGAAATACCAGGTTGGAGATCCTCTGGACTGTTATCCCGATTCTTCTCGCGATTGCTATGTTCTATTATGGCTGGACAGGCTGGAAACCTATGACGAAAGCTCCTGATAATGCCCTGGTTGTCAGAAGTGTTGCAAGGATGTGGAGCTTTTCCTTTGAGTACGAAAACGGAAAGCAAAGTCCCGATCTTGTTGTCCCGGTTAATACTCCCGTTAAAATAAACCTTGTTTCCCTGGATGTTATTCACAGCCTGTTTATCCCTGCTTTCAGGATAAAATCCGATATGGTTCCCGGAAGGGAAAAGATGATGTGGTTCCTTCCCCAGAGAGAAGGGGAATACGACCTTTATTGCGCCGAATACTGCGGGCTTCAGCACTCATACATGAATGCAAATGTCAAGGTGCTTTCAAAGGAAGACTATAATGCCTGGTACGCTGATACTTCTGCAGTAACTATTGTTGCAGAAGGATCGGCTCCCGGATCAGAGGGACTGGCTATTCTGAAGGCCCAGGGGTGCAATGCCTGTCATTCAAACGACGGATCGAAAATCATAGGTCCCAGCTATCTAAACCTTTTCGGGGAGCAGCAAATTGTAATTAGGGATGGGAAAGAGGTCCCGGTTACGGTTGATGAAGAATATATTAAAAAAGCAATTTTTGATCCGAATTCAGAAATAGTCAAGGGATATCCAAAAGG
>CAYWCR010000197.1:0-2032 GCA_964456825.1 uncultured Bacteroidales bacterium | reverse complement strand
TTTTAGCTTGCTGCAGCTATTTGAGCAGATCTCTGCTTCATGAAATTCCTTATAAAAAATCCTGTCAGGATCAAAATATCATCTTTTGTATATGAAATTATAGAGCCTTTGAATCCGCGCGAATGAAATTTTATCAGATTTCCGTTTTCATTGCTAATGCTCCATTTTGATCTGAAGAAATTATCAAACTGACATTGATACTCCCTTTCATCATAAATAATTGTTGATTTTGCCTTCCATTTATGATATTTGACCTGACCTACTATTGAGTTATTCTGCAGATTGATAATATCAGTAGTAAATTTGAAAACGCCTTTAGTCTCAAACAATATTTTTCTATCATTCAGTTCTCCTCTGACTCTCCTTGACCAGCCTTCTTTTCTTAATTGCCCAGTTAATGTTTCATGCCGGTAAATCTCAAACCTGTTGCTGAAAAGCTTTGTCTTCCAGCTGTATTGTGTTTCCATGACCTATTACCTTTTATTGACAAGAATTATACTTATAAAATTAATAAAATCGGGGAAATTGTAATAATGGGAATGTTTGAATAGTTTAACATCCCCTTGGCCCCCCCCGCCGAAGCGGGGCAGGCTCTTCAAAGGGGGAATTTTTGCCGTTGTACCTTTACGCCTTTACGCCTTTACGCCTTTATTTTCCATCCATGCTACCTTTTGCAGCGATTTATGTTCTTTACCGATTATATCCCTGTAAAGTTCCGGCCTTCGCGCCATAGTGTACCTGTATCCTCCTGCCATTGTCAGTTTATCGGGAGTTATGTCGGCCGTTACAAAATCGTTCCCGAGTTTCCTGCACTCTGCAATAATCTCCCCGAACGGATCAATGATCATTGAACACCCATTCTTCAACTGGTCGTCATCCATGCCAACCGGATTCGAAAAAACAGCATAAATCCCATTGTCGTGAGCCCGTGAAGGCAGCCACTTCATCAGCCATTCCCTTCCTTTTGGACCATCAAACTCCATGCGCAGCGATAACGGATCCTTTTCCCTGTTTTTCCAGAGCTGAGGATCGACAAAACCTGCTCCGGGCCGGGGAGAAGGGGTGCACATGGTTACGTGAGGCATGAAGATTATCTGAGCACCAAGAAGAGCAGTGGCCCTTACATTTTCGATAACATTGTTATCATAGCAGATCAGGATTCCGCACTTCCAGCCTTCAAGGTCAAAGACAGTGTACTGGTCACCGGGCCTGATGTATTGATTTATGAAAGGATGCAATTTCCTGTGTTTTGCAATTAATCCTTTCCCGTTGACGCAGACATATGCTTTATATATTTCTCCATTTTCATCCTTTTCAAAAAGCCCTGCCAGAATTGTTATTTTATTTTTGCGGGCAATTCCGGTTAATATTCCTGTACTCGGGCCTTCCGGAATAAATTCTGCCAGACTGAGCATCTGCTCTTTGTCCAGTTTCCAGGCGAATGTGTATCCTGTTACTGAACATTCATGAAAAACAATAACCTGAGAACCTTCCGATGCTGCCAAACCTGAAAGCTCATCCATTACCGACAGGTTATAAGCCTTATCATTACATCGATGTTCAAACTGAGCAGTTGAGATTTTTATTTTATTCATCTGGTTGTCATTAAAAAGGCCGGCTTTTGCCAGCCGGCCTTACAAATTTATGAATTAAATTCCTAATAGTCTTCCCTTTCCACATAATGAGTATGTAACAACTCATGAGCTTTGTGGCTGTTAGGTTTTTCAAGGAATTCTTTATAAAGAGCCATTACCTCCGGATTTTCGTGTGATTTCCTGAGAACCATGTGCTCATCTTCAGAATAAATTGCCTTGATCCGGTTTTCGCGTATTTCCACGCTTGTCGGGATCGGCTGGCCTCCGCCACCGATACACCCGCCCGGACATGCCATTATTTCGATAAAATGATAGGGAGCCTTGCCCTGTTTTACCATCTTCATTATTTTATTGGCATTTACAAGTCCATGTGCAATAGCAACCTTAAGCTCGACACCCTCAAGAAATTTCCAATCCGGGGCACATCCTTCGATCTT
>CAYWCR010000196.1:0-2082 GCA_964456825.1 uncultured Bacteroidales bacterium | reverse complement strand
GTAATCAGTAATCAGTAATCAGTAATCAGTAATCAGAAACCGTTAACCGACTTACCGAATACCGAATACCGATTACTGATTACCGTTCTCCTCCTGCTTAAATACAGCCCCAAAAACACCAACAGTCCGTTCAGTATGACTATCTCAAATCCCACCTTGTAACCGTTAAAAAGCTCTCCGGAATACAGGCTGGCAAGATAACTCAGCCCTATCGCCGCCACGGTTATGACAGGGACCCATTTTTCGTTTGTTTTGTACCGGGTCAGTATTCCAAAGGAAAAGAGTCCCAGCAAAGGCCCATAAGTATATCCGGCAACGGTGAAGACCGAATTGATAACGCTTTGATTGTTGACGGCTGCATAAAAAAGGATAAACAGGATCAGCAATACCGCGAATCCTACATGCACCAGGTTACGGGTACCTATTCGCCGGTTATCTTCCTTAAAACCCAGGAAATCAACACAAAATGATGTTGTCAGTGCGGTGAGCGCTGAATCGGAGCTGGCATATGCCGCCGCTATAAGCCCGATAAAAAATACAATGCTCACAACAGGCGGCAGGTAATGAAATACCAGAAAAGGGAAAAGCTCATCTGTCTTCGCACATGAAAACGTACCAACGGAAGGATCAAGAAGTTCAATCGGGCAGGATTTGACAAGATCGGCATTGGCAAAGTTTTCGATGATGATGCCTTTTGTATTCGAATAAATATACAACAAAGCCCCCAGGGATAAGAACAGGATGTTGACAAAGATCAACAGGGAACTCATCCAGTACATGTTCTTTTTGGCTTCTTTTATATTACGGCAGCTGAGGTTCTTCTGCATCATGTCCTGGTCAAGCCCTGTCATGGTGATACAAATAAATACCCCGCTGAGAAAGTGCTTAAAGAAATTATTCCCGGGCTTCCAGTCCCATATAAACATCTTGGAATACCTGCTTTCACTGATGTTCGTTACCAGATCAGATGCTGAGAAACCGAGTTCTTTTGAGATCAGTACAATGGATAAAATGACGCCCAGCAATAAAAAAGTGGTCTGAAATGTATCGGTATATACTATCGTCCTGATGCCTCCTTTGAATGAATAAACATAAATAAGGGAAATGGTGATGACAACCGTCAGCCAAAAAGGAACCCCGAAATGGGAAAGGACAAAGGTGTCAATGACCATGGCCACGATATACAAACGAAAAGACGCTCCTATCACACGGGATAACAAAAAATAGAATGCCCCGGTTTTGTAGCTATGCCATCCGAAACGGTTTTCCAGATAGACATAGATGGATGAAAGATTCATCCGGTAGTACAACGGAAGCAGAACATTGGCAATGATCAGATAACCGAAAAAATATCCGAATACAACCTGCATATAGGAAAACATGCTACTCCCGACTTCCCCCGGTATGGAGATAAAAGTTACCCCTGATATGGATGCGCCAATCATCCCATAAGCCACCAGGAACCAGGGAGATCTGCGGTTGCCGACAAAGAACGAGGCATTATCTGCACCGCGGCTGGTGATATAGGAAATTATGATGAGAAACGAAAAATAAACAACAACAATCAACAATAAGATCCAGGGTGACATGAACAAATCCTTTTAAAGTTTGATCCCTTCTCAGGGATTGCTTAATTCAGATCACAAGAATACTAAAAACATTTCAATCTGAAAAACCGGGTACCAACAAAGAAATCCCGTCAGGATTTTCAGATATATAGGCCTTCCGGGGTCCGGAGGACCTGGAAGTGCCTCCCGAAAACTTTCGGATCCAGGCTTTAAGCCATAAAATTTGTTTTTTTGTGATCCGATATGTAAGTTTATACTGTAATATCAGCATAGAAGAATCCGTTATTGTTTTATCAGCAAAAGATCAATTGCAGCATTCATGAAACGTTTCTTTACGGCATTCCTGAATCCTTACTTCCTGTCCTTGTGGATGACCATCCTGGTGTTGCTGATCGTTCCCCTGCATTTTAGGAAATATACGGCAGAGAGGATTGAGAATGGTGGTCCCGGTCCGCAACAGGTTCGTGACCCTGGTGGGAAAGCGGAATAACAAGGCGGACCCGTATATCCTTAC
>CAYWCR010000195.1:0-2146 GCA_964456825.1 uncultured Bacteroidales bacterium | reverse complement strand
GCAATATCCGGTTCAATACACCATGCTCACGCATCAGGTCTTCTGAGGGGGATACCTCTTCTTCTCCTTCTTCTTTGCAGGCTGTAACCAGACCCAGTCCGGTAACCCCTGCCAAAGTGCCAAAAAGGATGCCTTTTTTAAGAAATTCCCGCCGTTTGGTATCGGAACCTTCAAGGTGTGGTGGTTTGTTTTTTCTGAAAGTTTCCATAATTCAGGTTTTAGAGGATTTATAAATCATTGAATCTATTGACCAGTTACCTGCCCCGTATAACAACAGGAATATTAAAAGCAGGGTCATGGCAAAATCGGTGCGGTATTCGTGTGCCATTGCCCAAAAGCCTTTTTCCATAAGAATCGGCCACTTAGTGCTTACAAAGGCAGTCATCATAATAATAAACAACGGAACTGATGCAAGTCGGATGAATAATCCAAGCAACACAAACGATCCGCAAATGATTTCAAAAGTGCCGACAAAATACGCCCAGAATGCAGGATCGGTGAAACCTATTTTCTCAAAACGACCTGTACCGACCAGTTCAGGAAATAAATACTTTTGGATACCCTCGGACAGGAAAATTAGCCCTATAATTAGCCTGACCAGTATTACCCTATTGTCATTTTCTGTAATCAGGATGATTGTTTTCAGGTTTCTTTTCGTTTCCATGATAAGTTGAATTTTAGATTAGACCAGGTCCTAATGCCAGCGAAATAAAATAAACATAACGGCAACAAGCTTTTGGATGATAATCAAAGTTACCTTTTTTAATAATTCTTTACCAATAAACGCTCCGGTAATTGCAGCAAGGGTAGCCGAAATGATCAGTAAGTTATGTCGGATTTTATGAATCCTTAAATTTTGCCATCAAGATGGAATCTTTAAAATGCTGGATTCTAAATACTATGTTTTCCGTGTTTACATCTCCTACTCGCCTGGAACAATCTTTTTCGCTGTCATTCCGTTGAAAAAGAATCCGTTGACGTTGTATTCATTATCCGTAAGGAATTTGAGATAACCCCGGTATTCCTTTATAAAAAATTCGTTTTCGGAGGTAAAAAAAACATTGAAGTAAATATCTCCAAATATGTTTACCAGTAATCCTTCGGGACTTGTTTTGAATTTTATTATTCTGCCGCCGAGATCATAAGTGCCGGCATACCGGGCTAAAATATCCGGCGATACGTATATCACTTCCTTCCGATCAGGAATATAGTAATCCTTCCAGTGATAAACAGTTGCTACACTGTTGGCTATTTCTTCAAGAATGCCGTTGTTGTCAGAATTGGTATTGGTCATTATGACAACGCCATCTCCACTGTTCTCACAACCGATGGCTGTACAGCAGAACCCGGCATTTCCCCCGTTATGATTGAAATATTTATATGAACCGGTTACTCTTGAATTCACCCAGGTGCCCAGCGCAGCATCCTCAATTACTGGGGTCAGTCTTACTTTCGTCATTTCCGGCGTGAGTACCCTGGACGACTTCCCATTGTATGCAAGCTGTGTCTCGATGATATACCGGCAGAGATCTGATGGAGTAGTCCATAATCCGGCCGCTGCCTGTTCGGGATAAATATGATATTTCCCATTGATTTCTTTTCCATCCGTCAGGTACCCGGTGGCCAGAATTTTCTCCTTCGAGGCCGGGGGAGGCTGGGTGAAAGAGCTGCTGGTCATACCTAACGGATCCAGAACATTTTTTTGCATGAATTCTTCATAGGACTGTTTTATAACATCGGAAAGAATCAGCTGCGAAATGGTTATGCCACCGCCTGAATAGATAACTTCCCTGCCGGGTTCCTTAATTGATCTTACTGCACTGGTATTTGCAGGTTCTGCCCCGTCAAGGATCTGGGAAATCGTGGGAATTCTGTCTCCTTTTTCATACCCGGGAAAGCCAGAAACAGAAAGTCCCGCGGTATGACTTAACAAATTTGTCAGTGTGATGATCTTTCCCTTGCATACAGTATCATAAGGAAATTTCCACGATACCAGGTAATTGTTAATATCCGTATTCAAATCCAGCTTTTTATCCTGCACCAGTTTGAGAATACCAACACTGTTCAAAGATTTACTGATGGATGCAGCTTGGAAAAGCGTATTTTCAGTCACGGGCCGCTGCTCCGACACATCCGCAAATCCATA
>CAYWCR010000194.1:0-2165 GCA_964456825.1 uncultured Bacteroidales bacterium | reverse complement strand
CCCTGCAAATATTGATTTACAAGGTCTAATTTTTAAAGTAGTCGGGGTGAGAAGATAAGTGCTGTATTAATCCATTGATAATCAAGATGATATTATTCATCAATTTATTTTCTTCATTTTTTTAATGTGCGTGTTTAACGCAGGCCGGTGAATCGTATTGTAAGTGTCATTTAATAGATGCTCAAATACTTAAATGAACAATCTATGCTGTCAGATAATTGCGCTTCGTATTATACATAAGTATATATGCTCTCTTGCATTTATCATTCAGAAAAGAACGATTGATCAGGACTTCCAAAAGGTATTGCTTTTCAAGAAAGGGCTGTAAAAGTATCTTCATCCTGCTTTCCGTTACCTCAATCCTTTTTGCCAGTTCGGTGAAATCTGTTTGGTTTGGATGTCCGGTTTTCTTGTATTGCCGGCTTTTATATCCGTCAGCAAATAATCCGTTATCGAGGGCAAAGTCGGAATCATCCACATGCAATCTTGTATTGATCAGATCATAGGCCGGACTCAGCAAAAAATCTCCTATTGATGATTCCAGCAACGAAAAATTCTTCAGGTGAGCATCCCCGTTTGATAAGAGGTAATTGAAAACCACCAGCACAAAGAACTTTTCAATTTCTACTCTCCAGGCCGGAACAAATCTCCGGATCAGAAGTCCGATCTCCTCATAGCTGCCTTCATATTTGAAGTTGTCTCCTGCATTGTCCTTTGTTTTGCCGGCCAATGATGCAAAGTCTTCCTTTCTCCATTTGCCGCCGGTAGCCTTTACGTCAAATCGTTTTGTCAAATAGGCCGGCGAACCATTTTTAAAAAAAACCAGTGCATTCTCAGCCGTGTTCAGGCCATATACCTGCCTGGCGATTTGCATGGTGAGATGTTCGTTGGCCGGAACCTGGTCAACATTCTTCAGGTTAACGGGCATTGGTTTTAGTATATATGTCCCTTGTTCACCTGGTCTTGTTAAACGTAAAAGGTTTTTATCCAGGATAAAACTCAGTTTTTCCTGAACGCCGGATATAGAAATACGTTTCCGGTTCTCCAGGAATAACGCTGCGACATCCTCATTTTTCTGAGGTGGTTCGTATGGCAATATGTGATTCACCTTTCTGCCATTAAACATATTCCGCAAGCAGCCCTGGCTGTATGTAATAAAACCTTCAGCAAGCGTACCGGGACAATATTTCAATTCAGGAAACCTCATTGTATTTTCAATGGTTTAACCGTAACTGCGCCAATTGTATCATACTGTGCCGTTTCCATCAGCAATCCAAAATGATCCTTCTCATCAATTTTTAAAGTCTTACATTGCAGTTGCTTGTTTACCCCTTCACTCAACATATTAAAAAAGAAAGGAAAAAGATATTCGCTGTGGTATTCCTGTTGTGTTTTGGGAAGGGTAAGGCTGACAGCTGCTTTGTCTGTATCGTGATAATAAGTGTTGTCATACCGGAAAACAAACTTCCTTCGGTTTTCCTCGGTAAGAGTGCCTGCCAAAACACCGTTGCAATATACTTCCAACCCTCTCATTTAATTCCTGCTTTTTTAACTTCAAGTTTTAGTTCCATACCCAATACGTCGGCCAGTTTATTCACTGTGTCAAGAGAAGGATTGCCTTGTCCTCTTTCCAGTTTGTAAAGGGTGTTCGTGCTTATTTGGGCCAGCTCTGCCAGGTGTGGCTGGGTGATGCGCAATTCTTTTCTCCGGTTCTTGATCGATTGTCCAATTGTATTAACTAACATTATAATGTGATTTATTTGTAAAAATAGAATAATAATTTTTTTATTACAACATAAATCACATTATAGTGTGATTCATTCGTAAAAATTGTCAAAAATGGTTGCAAATCATACTAAAATCATATTATAATGTGAGCTACAATAAATAATCAATTGGAATAATGATGATGAAATAAAACAGACTCGCGTTATCATATCATATTTCACCTTATGCATAATCAACCAGTCAGCAAATCAAAAAAATTTTGTGCTACCTTTTGTATTACCAATAAAAAGGCCTTGTAATCATATGATATACAAGGCCTTTACTTTTAATAAGTCGGGGTGAGAAGACTCGAACTTCCGGCCCCTACGTCCCGAACGTAGTGCGCTAGCCAACTGCGCTACACCCCGAAATTATTTATCGATTTGTTGATTTAATGA
>CAYWCR010000193.1:0-2207 GCA_964456825.1 uncultured Bacteroidales bacterium | reverse complement strand
CCCCTGCGGCGGTTAAAATCAGCGATCACATCGCCCATGTATTCTTCGGGTGTGACCACCTCAACTGACATAACCGGTTCCAGCAGTTTTATCCTGGCTTTCCTGAGGGCATGCTTGAATGCCTGTTTTGCCGCTATCTCAAAGGAGAGGGAATCGGAATCAACCGGATGGTAAGACCCGTCCTTCAGGGTAACCTTCAGGTTTTCCATCGGGAAACTGGCCAGAACACCGTTCCGGATCGCTTCGCGAAATCCCTTTTCAACAGAAGGGATATATTCACGGGGCACATTTCCGCCTTTTACCTGATCAATGAATTGAAGGCCGGAGATTCCCTGGTCAGCGGGGGCAAATTCAACTTCGATATCTGCAAATTTTCCCCTGCCGCCGGTTTGCTTCTTGAATATCTCACGGTGTTTGATTTCATTGGTAAGGGCTTCTTTATAGGCTACCTGGGGAGCTCCCTGGTTGCATTCCACATTAAACTCACGCCTCAGCCGGTCCATTAATATTTCAAGGTGAAGCTCTCCCATACCGCTGATGATGGTCTGTCCTGAATCCGCATCCGTCTTTACGCGGAAGGTTGGATCTTCCTCTGCAAGCTTATTCAGTGCCATTCCCAGACGGTCGATATCAGCCTGTGTCTTGGGTTCAATGGCAACGCCAATAACGGGTTCGGGGAATACCATGGATTCAAGGGATATGGGGTGTTTCAGGTCGCAGATCGTATCTCCTGTGGCTACATCTTTAAGTCCGACGACACCACAAATGTCACCGGCTTCAATGATTTCTTTCGGGATTTGCTTGTTGGCATGCATCTGATAGATGCGGTTAATGCGGTCTTTCTTGCCGGTTCTGGGATTCAGTACGGTAATGCCCGATTTAACAACACCGGAATATATGCGCAGGTACACCAGTCGGCCAACGTAAGGGTCGGTGGCAATCTTGAATGCCAGCGCCGTCAGGGGTTCGTTATCATCAACTTTGCGCTCTTCAGTTTTCTCGGTGTATGGATTTGTCCCGGTAATTCCGCCAACATCGAGCGGACTGGGCAACAGGCAACAGATGGCGTCGAGCAGGCGTTGTATCCCCTTGTTTTTGAAGGCAGCACCGCACAAAACAGGCACAATACGGTGACCGATAACGGCTTTCCGCGTATGATCCATGAATTCTTCAACGGTGATCGAGGTGCGGTCTTCAAGAAATCGCTCCAGCAGATCATCATCCAGTTCGCAAACGGATTCAATAAGCTTTTCGCGCCACTCTTCGACTTCATCAACCATCGATGCGGGTATTTCCGTATATTCATAGCGCATGACCAGTTTTTCATCGGGCTTCCACACGATAGCCTTGCGCTCAATGAGGTCGACCAGACCGATAAAATTCTCTTCCGAACCAATGGGTATCTGCATCGGAACCGGATTTGAACCAAGCTTTTCCCTGATCTGATTAACTACCCCGAAAAAGTCAGCTCCGGGACGATCCATCTTATTGACAAAGGCAATGCGCGGGACATTATATTTATCAGCTTGTCTCCAAACGGTTTCAGATTGCGGTTCAACACCTCCCACGGCACAAAAAACAGCAATTGCACCATCGAGAACACGCAATGACCGCTCCACCTCAACGGTAAAGTCGACGTGGCCCGGTGTATCAATAATGTTAATCTTGTATTTCTGATCGTGGTAATCCCAGAAAGTGGTGGTGGCAGCAGCTGTTATGGTGATCCCTCTTTCCTGTTCCTGCACCATCCAGTCCATGGTCGCAGTCCCGTCGTGCACCTCTCCCATCTTGTGCAATGTGCCCGTATAGAACAGAATTCGCTCGGTAGTGGTAGTCTTACCGGCGTCTATATGAGCCATAATGCCAATATTCCTCGTATACTTTAACTCTGAACTCATGATGCACTAATTATCAGCTAGTGTGAACTATATTCAAAAAGTACAGTATGTCAAATACCGTTAGAACCTGAAGTGTGCAAAAGCCTTGTTGGCTTCTGCCATCTTGTGGGTATCTTCCTTCTTTTTGAATGCTCCTCCTTCTTCTTTACAGGCTGCAATAATCTCTGATGCCAGTTTATCACTCATAGAATTGCCGGTTCTCTTTTTGGCAAATAAAATGAGGTTTTTCATGCTGATGGAAATTTTCCGGTCGGGCCTGATCTCGGTAGGTACCTGAAATGTGGCACCCCCTACGCGACGACTTTTAAC
>CAYWCR010000192.1:0-2216 GCA_964456825.1 uncultured Bacteroidales bacterium | reverse complement strand
AGTTTTCAAACAAAAAAAAGCAGGCTGGTATCAACGGTCAGCCTGCTTTAAACGACACTATAAACCCTCAATGTTAATGGATAACAAAACGTGTAACCATCGTTTCATTCTTACCTGTTACGCGTATTATATAAATACCCCTTTGGTAATTATGCGTTTTTAAGATAATGGTTGATTCATCAACAAGTATTGATTCGATAACCTTTCCTGAAATGTCAGTTACGATAAGGACTTCAAATCTTTTTTCGGGAAGTTCTATGAACAACTTATCATGGGCCGGATTTGGGTATACCATTATTTCATATGCTGTTGTCTCAGGTAAACCTGTTGTTCCCATCACTATATAGAATGAAACTTCTCTATCCGGGTTTGTGCCATCCGAAAGGATAAGGGTTACCTTTGCGGTTCCCGTTGTGTTAGCAGCGGGCGTGAAAGTCACCTTTGCAGTTCCTCCGGCACCAATTGCTCCTACTGCCAGATCAGGGATCAAGCCTGCATTATCGGTCTGAACACTTAAGGAAAGGCCACTGATGCTTCCCGAACCATTGCTGATTCCGGTTACATTTACTGTTTGCAGGGGAGCGTTTACATACAGAAAAATATCCTGTATTGCGTCCATGGTCAATGCACTGTTAATTGTTGCATACAAAGTTGTAATGCTGTTCGGGGGAAGCAGAAAAATTTCATCCTTTACGGAGTCAACCTGTATGCAGTTCAGAAATTGGGAAGTTCTGAAAGCCTGGTATTGCGAAGGTATGTTACTTCCCTTCAGGTTGACTGGTATTCCTATTGAACCCTTATTGATCATCACAATTGTATAGATTTTGTTCTGCGGATGATAGAATGCGGTTTCAAGCAGGTCAACATGATCAGAAGATGAACCAATCCGTATTGCGCCAGGACGAATAAATTTGAAGAAATTTTTACTGGCATAGAGGGAAGAGGTTGGTTTCATCTTGGTCAGTTGCATTCCTTCAAATGCCCAGTTTGTCCACCAGCTTATATTACCGTATTTCAACCCTCCGTGAATAGCCCCTGCCAGACTCATTGCATCGAGAAAGTTGGTATATTCAATAAAGGTCTCCGTCATCCAGAGTTCTTTGGGATGATTGCCGGTACTGGCACTCGTCCAGAGGCCGTTCCACTGGCTATAGTCGGGTGTGCCGGGTGTTATCCCGTCATTCGCGTATCCATGCACGGCGATAATATCCGTATTCGCATCGGCAACCGCATCGGCTTTGACGGTGGTAATATATTGGTTCATCGAATAGAACGTTTGGCCAAAGACCTGTTCGGGCATATAAATGCGGGTATCCAGTCCTTCAGCATCAAGCCGTGGTCCCAGGATTTTAATGAAATCGCGGAATTGTTCCGGACCCAGAATACCGGACTCATAGTACTCATTGAATGCAGGTTCATTCTGCGGACAAACAGCATACACATCGATCCCTTCGTTTTTCAGCAACCTGATGGTTGCAATAATGTTTTCCGCATATTCGTCATAATAATAGGGCTCCACCTTATTATCCGTATTTTCCCATGCAATTGACTGTTCTGTCAGATTGAGGCTCAGGTTTCGTTTCATCCAGGCAGGGGCGCTCCAGAGTGTAAGGATAAATTTCTCCACTCCGTTGGCTTTCAGGTACCGCAGGTAATCAAAATCCCATGCCGAACGATCCAGTGCCTCCATATTCAATACAAACGGGTCATCGTTGTCATTCTCCCATTCCAATTGGTTTCCGATCACCCCAAGTCGCATGGCACTGCCTCCCATATCGATGAATTCATCTGCGACCAGCGGGCTGGTTTCAAAAGTACCCATACCCTGGATGGTTTGGAAGGTCTGGCTGAGATCGACAGTAACCGTAGCTGCTTTGTCAAACTGGTCACTGGTCATGGCAACCCTGAACGTAATAGTTTTATCAACAGATCCCGGTGCACTGACGCCAATCGTCAAGGTGCTGACGCCGGCTTTAGAACCTGCAGTAAATGAAAGTACGGCATTCCCGTCTGCATCGATTGAAGACAACACAGGTGCCGGCACCACGCTGAGGTTATTGCTGCCTGCAGTAAGGGTTATGTTTGATGTGGAATCCTGCCCGTCAGAAATTCCGGTCAGGGGTATCTGAATATTGCCTGCATTAATAAAAATGGACATATCCGATATTCCATCAATCGTGCATGAATATGTTTTTTGTGGAATGATGGCTTTATCC
>CAYWCR010000191.1:0-2322 GCA_964456825.1 uncultured Bacteroidales bacterium | reverse complement strand
TCAATTGCCCGCTGGATATAGGATGAGTAGTCCTTCAGAATAGGTTTGTAATCCGTGTTCATAAGCCGTGAGGAGATTATAAAATCTGCCGAAGCCCTGTTGCAGGCAGTAGGAATGTTATACAATACCGTAATGCGCAGGAGTGCTTTTACATCCACATCATGCGGCTGCGGCTGCATGGGATCCCAAAGGAAAATAAACATATCAATTTTACCCTCAACGATCAGTGCCCCCAGTTGCTGATCGCCACCAAGGGGACCTGAT
This sequence comes from uncultured Bacteroidales bacterium, assembly GCA_964456825.1. Lineage (GTDB taxonomy): Bacteria > Bacteroidota > Bacteroidia > Bacteroidales > UBA10428 > UBA5072. Next base: position 2,058 of record CAYWCR010000191.1, on the reverse strand, counting down.
TTGAGCTTGGTTAATCTGGGAGACCTGAGCTTTGCCTCAGCGGTTTTCCTTGTCAGGAATTCCTCGATCATCTTGCCTGTTGTTCCGGTGCATATGAGTTCATGCTCGATGAGTATCTTCCAGTTCCATTCCACCCATTCCAGCAGATCTTTTTTCCGGTTATCATGGGCCACCAGTCCGATTCTTTTAATTCTCTTCATTTTAGCAGTGGTATTTAGGGGTTCAGATCTTCCAGTTTTTGCTGTGCCAGTTGCTGCAGGTATTTTTCATAACAGGTATCGTAAACGCCTTCGAGGAATATGGTGGCTTTATCCTGCCTTTCTTTATACTCCTGTTTTGATTCCCCGGGCGACTTTGCGCTGAACAAGGGGGAACCGGCAACGGCGTTTTCAATATCGGTGTGGAAATAGAATTCGACATAATCCTTCTTTTCCAGCTTCCAGATGCGGGCTGTTTTATCATCAGAAGCAGAGGCGAAGCACTTGCCGTCGGGACTGTATTCAACAGCGTTTACAGGCCCCTTATGATCCGTAAAGCTGTATAGTTTATTTCCGGTGACGGTTTCCCAGAGTACGATGGTATTGTCGTCGGAACAGCTTAACAGATGATATCCGTCAGCACTGAAATCAATATCCAGGATCCCGCTTGTATGCCCGAAATAACTTTGGACAACCTTGCCCGTCTCAAGGTTCCACAGGCGGATGGTCTTGTCAGCTGATGCGGATGCGGCATAACCTCCGCCGGGATGAAAGGCCACGCAGAAAATGTTGTCGGAGTGGCCTTCCATCTTTTCAATTACCTGGCCTGAATCAATCCTCCAGAGCCTGACGGTTTGATCCAGCGAACCGCTCAGTATCCGGTCGCCGGACGCGTTGAAGCATACAGGAAGGGTGCTTTTTTCATGGCCTTCAAGCAACATTACTTCCTTGCCGGTTGATACATCCCACACGCGGATCGTCTTTCCGAAACTGCCTGCCGTTATTTTTCCGGTTGGCCGGTTATAATCCAGCGACCAGATATGGGCCGTTTTTCCCGTAAAGGTCCGCAGTATCCTGCCCTGAAAGTCGATGAGCTTGATATCGGGACCGCTGGCCGCGAATAGCTCATTGTTGCTGAAGAACCGGAGGGCTTTCACGGGAAAGAAGTTATTGCCGATGGTGGTTACTTCTTCTCCTGTCTGTGTGTCCCAGATGACAATAGTCTTATCATCCGATCCTGTGGCAAGCAGCAGACCATCCGCTGAAAAAGCAACCGATTTCACCGCATCCGAATGTTTGTTCAGCACGAACATGGCCTCCTTACCCGCTTCATCCTGTGCATTCACGGGTGATACAGCGATCATGACCATCCCCATCATGAGGGCGCCCAGGACACCCTGACAGGGTGAGGGGACCCTGTCAGGGTGTCCTGGATTTTTGTTTTGTTGTATGTACTTCATAATAAGTTTTTTGTCAATTACCACCCTGTCAGGGTGGGGGGACCCTGACAGGGTGTGCAATTACCCTTCTTCCTCCTTCCCAAGCAGCCTGGAATAAAGTGAATAATTCTCCTCATCAAAGGTTACAAAGATCACTTTTTCAATTTCACGGCTGGCCGATGCAAATTTTCTGACCTCACGGATGGCAATCTCTGCCGCCTGCGACTTTGGAAAACCATAAACACCGGTGCTGATGTTGGGGAAAGCAATGGACTTTAAATTTGTGTTCTCAGCTATCCACAGGCTGTTCCGGTAGCAGCTGGCCAGCAATTCCTTTTCGCCGTGATCTCCTCCCTGCCATACAGGCCCAACGGTGTGGATGATAAATTTTGCAGGCAGGTTATACCCGCTGGTAATTTTAGCCTCACCGATCCTGCAGCCATTGAGCGCACGGCATTCTTTAAGCAATCCCGGTCCGGCAGCCCGGTGAATGGCCCCGTCAACACCGCCGCCTCCCAGCAGACTTGTATTGGCTGCATTGACGATAGCATCGGTTTTTAAACGGGTAATATCGCCTTTTATCAATTCAATTGCCGTCATAGGTGCGTTTTAGAACCAAGACAATTAACAATTAACAATTA
>CAYWCR010000190.1:0-2376 GCA_964456825.1 uncultured Bacteroidales bacterium | reverse complement strand
TCAGATCGTTGTATTGGTATTCATACATTTCATCACTTAACGGCCATCCGTGTATTAACACAATAGGTCTGCCTTCGCCTGCATCAGTAATATGAAGGCGTACATTGGGTTCTACTTCAATATATTCAGCCCGGACCATTCCGGATATTATTTTATCAGGCAATCTTTCCATCGTATTGTATTTTAAGTTCTGTTATTCCTATGAACTGCACATAAAACATTGACATTCTAATCATTGTTATGTACATCTAGAATTCTTCCTTAATAATTATTCTTTTAGCAACTTTCAAATTCGCCAATTGTTTTTCCAAAGCTTTCATCATTGGAGGAGGTCCGCATATATAAATATTTTTAACGGAGCCGTTTATGTGTATTTTGAGAAAACTTTCCGTGATTTGCCCGTGTGCATATCCATCTGCTTTTTCATCGGATAAAATGTTGATGAAATTATCACCTAACAAATTCTTGAATTCCCGTGCATGGATTATGTCAGCCTTCGTTTTATTGGCAAAGATGAGTTTGTTATCACCAGTTTTATTTTTTAACTGAAGATACCTGAAGATGCTAATAAAAGGAGTGACACCTGCGCCTCCGGCAATAAATACACCCTCACCTTTATATTCGATTGCGCCAAAGACATCGTGCAGAATCAATACATCATCCTTTTTCAGCTGAAGCAGTTCATTGGTGACACCTTTATGCAAAGGATACGTTTTAATGGTAAACTCAAGGAAATCATTGGCGGGAAGGCATGTGAAGGTGAAGGGTCTTTTTTCATCTTTCCAGCCGTTCTTATTTATTGAAATTTCGGTGGCCTGTCCGGGAGTGAACAGGTAATGCTCAGGTTTCCCGGTAATAATTTGTAATACATCATGGGTGATGTGCTTAATTGATCTTATTTTTACCAGATGTTGATTCATTACAGGTATATTTTACTTTACACCCAATGACTTGAAAGCATTTTCATATCTTCCGGAGACCTCTTCCCAGTTTACTACGTTCCAGAATGCCTCTATATAATCCGGCCTTCTGTTCTGATATTTTAAATAATATGCATGTTCCCATACATCCATTGTAAGCAGAGGTATTCCCCTTTTTTCAGCAATGCCTGCCTGTCCGGCAGGCAGGTCCATTAAGGGATTATCCTGGTTTGGTGTGGAACCAATAAACAGGTTGCCTTTATCATCCAGGCAAAGCCATGCCCAGCCACTGCCAAACCGGGTTTTACCTGCATCAGAAAATTGCTTTTTAAACTCTTCAAAGGAACCAAATGTTTTGGTAATAGCCTCCGATAATTTACCGGCTGGCAGTCCACCTCCATGGGCCTTCATTCCTTCCCAATAGAAAGTATGATTGAAATAACCACCACTATTGTTTCGCACTGCCACAGGATATTTGCTTATATTCCTGAAAATATCCATTATATCCATTGATTCAGCCCCGGTACCTTTAATGGCATTAATGAAATTATCGTAATATGCTTTGTGATGTTTGCTGTAATGGATTTCTACGGTCAGCTTATCAATGAAGGGTTCGAGGGCATCATAAGGGTAAGGAAGCGGGCTAAACTCAAATTTGGTTGTTGGATTCATGGCGGCCTGGTTGTTTGATTGCTTGGTTGTTGGATTCATTTTCATTGGATGTTCCGGAGTTTCCTGTGCTTCAATATTAGCAGTATCTTGTAAGCCAAGAAATCCACCCATGAATAATACAATGATTAATTTTATATTATGCATTGTTTATCCTCCTGAATTTTGTCCAAAGGCAGAGCCTCCGGGAATTATTTTGATTAGATTACGATAAATCAGCTTAACGGACTTTCAGATTGCACTATATTGGTTTATGACAGTGAACTCATCTGCCAGAAAGGAATTCAAGACAGCAAGTATTTTTGTATTCCCTTTCATAGTATTTGGATATTATTAATGAATTTAAGAAAACCAAGTTAAGCTCCAGCAACCAGATAAATGTTACATAACTTTTGATAAGATTTACATAATTCACACATTTTCGGGTTTCCTGCGCATTTTCCCTTTCCGTTTGCAATCTGCGTAGTCTGGCGCCTGATATGTGAATAATGTAATTTTTTCCCATAATTTTGTAACATTCCTATATCTTGTTTTGCCCAACTTTGATTTGTATCCGGTAAACTGTGCCAGGACCAAAAAAAAGAAATACCCTTTTCTGAACAATAAAAACTATCAAATAATGAAAAATACAATTTTCTTACTGGTGCTATTCCTGATCTCAATTTCGGGTTATACGCAAACAAAAAATAAAACGCAATCGGATAACTTACCTTCTCCTTATGCAACAAAGTCGAAAAAGAATTTTAGCCATGTGATTGGTTGGAAAGGTGAGACACCAAAAGCACCC
>CAYWCR010000189.1:0-2430 GCA_964456825.1 uncultured Bacteroidales bacterium | reverse complement strand
ATTTGGTCTGAAAACATATTTCAAATCCCTTATTTTCATTAGGGACTTGCTGGTTGACGTCAACATATTTTAAACCAACGTATAAGAATTCGTTGTCGTAAAAGGCTTTCCAGGTGGTGCCGAAAACGTCTTTCTGGTAAAGATCGCCACCCTCCGAGCGGGTATTATTCTTTATTTCATTCTCATTTCCCAATTTGTCCCATATTTCGCTAAGGACAAAAGTGCCCGCATCGAATGTCCAATCGACAGGGGCTTTTTTGATAGTAACTGCCTTTTTTTCAAACTTTTCAACACTCCAGTCAACATCACTGGGATAGGTTATCCAGCCAATAGGTTTAAGGGTATCCTGGCCAAACAGATGAGTCGTATAGGCCATTATTACTAGTAATACTAGCAGTGTAAAAAGCTTTTTCATAGATTAAATAGTTTAAGTTTATAATAAATTTACAACTTTACAGCTGATCTTCCAACAGTAAAACAATCTGCAGGACCCATTTGAGAAAATGGTTAACCTTTTTTCTTCTTTGTCGAAGTGAAAAATAAAATCAATCCTTGAACTTTAACATAAAGTTATTAAAAACGCTAAAATCAAACAACCATGAAACACCAATCCATAACAATCATTATTTTTCTGGCGCTGCTTTTTAGCATGTGCAGGCAGACAAAACACCCTGCCGGACTGGTGTTGCTCGACAACTGGAGATTTAAAACAGGTGACAGTCTTGCTTATGCGAAATCGGATTATAATGATGGTGACTGGAGGTCTATTAATCCGGCCATTTATTGGGAACAACAGGGTTTTCCAGAATATGACGGATATGCCTGGTACAGGGTAGCATTTAACCTTCCCAATTCACTTAAGAAAAACTCATATTTTAAAGACAGTGTTTTAATTACAATAGGAAAGATTGATGATACCGAACAGACTTTTTTGAATGGTGAACTAATCGGCGAGAATGCCAGATTGATTCCTGCCGGACAAAAACCAGACAGTTTTGAGGGTGACAATCAAGCGTACAGCCTTTTCAGAAGGTATCTTTTAGCAGTCAGCGATCCACGGCTAAAATGGAACAAACAAAATATCCTTTCGATCAGGGTACACGATCATGGCGGAATGGGTGGATTATATGAACTTGATCAGCAAACAGTTTCCATGCTCGACGTGAAAGATTTTGTAAAACTGGATTATGCTGCTAGTCCTTTTCTAAAATCCGTTGCTGATTCATGTGAGAAAACGTTGCTAGTGCGCAATTTGTCGGCAGGCTATTCATTCTCGGGATTATTATCTGCAGAAATTACAAAGGATGAAACCGGGGAGGTTATTTTCACCAGGGCTGAAAGAATAAGCATAAAACCCGGTGAATCCTTTCGGCTAACCATGAGATTCAAGGCTGATATTACCAGCATTCATGTTGCCTCATATCGGTTTGAACAAAAGGGAATCCGTGTACCTGTTGCAGAGACTGAAATATTGCCCTACATCCTCACACCCGTAACATCAGATATGCCGCGCATAAATGGCGCCAAAATAGTCGGATCCCGTCCCGGAAATGAATTTTTATTTGCCGTTCCGGCTACCGGAAAAAGACCCCTTGAATTCGCTGCAGAAAATCTGCCTCCTGGTTTAAAAATTGACCCGGAAACCGGCATTATTACCGGCATAACGCCCAGGGCAGGAAAATATGTGATTCAACTTATGGTGAAAAATCTGCTTGGTGAATGTCGTCGTGAATTAACGATTGTCAGTGGAAATGATCTTGCCCTTACACCACCCATGGGCTGGAACAGCTGGAACTGCTGGGGTCTGAGTGTGGATGCCAATAAAGTGAAGCAGGCAGCTGATTTTATGGTGTCATCAGGCCTGAGGGACCATGGCTGGTCATATATAAACATTGATGACGGCTGGGAAACCGACAGGCGTTTGTCGTCCGGAGAAATAACCGGCAATGAGAAATTCCCCGATTTTAAAGAACTGAGTGAATACGTGCACGGAAAGGGACTGAAATTAGGGATATACTCGTCACCTGGGCCAATGACCTGCGGCGGATATCTTGGCACGTATGGACACGAGATGCAGGATGCCCGGTCCTTTGCCCGATGGGGGATTGATTATTTAAAGTACGACTGGTGCTCTTACGGGCAGATTGCCCGTGACAATAGTCTGCCGGAATTAAAAAAACCATACCGGATGATGCGTGAAGCATTAAACCAGACCAACCGGGATATCGTTTTCAGTTTGTGTCAGTACGGTATGGGCAATGTATGGGAGTGGGGTGAAGAAGTTGGCGGTAATCTCTGGCGTACAACAGGTGATATTACCGACACCTGGGCAAGCATGTCGGGTATCGGATTTAACCAGACCGTCCAGGGACAATATGCTGGTCCTGGCCATTGGAACGATCCCGATATGCTGATCGTGGGATGGGTGGG
>CAYWCR010000188.1:0-2462 GCA_964456825.1 uncultured Bacteroidales bacterium | reverse complement strand
AGCCTATGTTCTCAGCAGCAAACAGGCCTTTTTATCAAAGCGCCGAACTCATGTACCTGGATGAAATACCGGAAATTGAATATCAGTATTTTATCCTGCAAAAATTTGAGGCGGGGCATAAAAAGATCAGTGCGGAAAGCCTGACAAAAATACTGGAATGGACACGGCTGCACACTTTTTATGTGCAGCATGTCTGTAACCTTATCTTTGAAAGCGATTCCCGGATTATCGATGATGAGCTGATCAAACAGGTATTTTTTAATATACTTACCTCCTTTGAACCACTTTATTCAGGTTACCGGAAACTTATTCCCCCTCAACAGTATAAATTACTTCTTGCCCTGGCATCTGAGAATGGGACAATGCAACCTACAGCAGGCGCTTTTATTAATAAATATGACCTTGTCAGTGCCAGTTCCGTGACCACTTCGCTGAAGGCACTGTCTGATAAGGAAATGATCGTTCAAAACAAAGGCCGTTGGGTGGTGTATGATGTTTTCTTTTCAAGGTGGCTTGAGCGGATGTAAGAGTGAAACCTGCCTGCCGGTGGGCAGGAGTGAAAAACGAAAAGTGGGAATGCATTAGGAGGTTGTGAAGGTTGTGAAGGTTGTGATTGCTTCGCCCACCAAAGCCAAACGATTGAGGGAATGCTGGAAGCACAAATGTAAAATAAGCACAAGTTATCATCCCTCTCCTAAGGAGAGGGGTCAGGGGGTGAGGCTTCTTTTCATCAGCGCCTCCGCCACCGCCATATCGGCCGGGGAGGTAATCTTGATGTTCTCGGGGTTGCCTTCCACCAGGCAGACGGGGAAGCCGGCTTTTTCAACCACGCCGGCATCATCGGTGAATTCGGGAAGATATCCCTGGTCATAGGCCTTCCTGATGATCTCCCACCGGAACACCTGCGGGGTCTGGATGAGACGGTACTGGCTCCGGTCGACCGGGCTGCTCCCGCCTTCCTTTTCAATCCTCAGCGACTCGGATACCGGGATGCAGGGGATGGCACTGCCTTTTTCCTCTGCCATGCTGAAGCAACGCCCGAGGGTGGCATGGCTGACCAGCGGACGCACCCCGTCGTGGATGGCGATGAGGCCTTCGCGGGGGGCAACGGCAAGGCTGTTTTTAACGGTGTCATAACGGGTGAGGCCGCCGCTGACAACCACATGCTTAATTTCAAAGCCATGCTCAGCGCAGAGATCTTTCCAGTATTCTTTGTACTCCTCGGGGAGGGCTACGATAAGGTCAAGGCTGCGGTCCCAGGTGTAGAAGCAGGTGATGGTGTGCATCAGCACCGGCACTCCGTGCAAGGGGAGGAATTGCTTGGGGATGTCGTGCTTCATACGGACTCCGGCTCCGCCGGCGACGATTATTGCGGTCTTCTTCATAAACAATCTGAATTTAACTTTCTTTCCTTGGATGAAAGAAAGTTACAAAGAAAATCAAGACAAAACGAATACCTCCCCGCTCTGCTGCAATGCAAGAATTTCTAATAAAGTAATCGCATAAACGGCATTCATTGTATGCATTTCTTTTGCAATAAATTACCCGGTGATATGCTCAGGACTATCAACTATATTCGTTTATGCTAAATCCCGATACGCATTGCTATCGGGACCTTTATTGAAATTCTATGCATTGCAGCATTCACAGCCAGTGCTGCCTATCGTTTTGTCAGTCCTACGCGCAGTATACAGTCCAGATATCCTGTAACAGTTATATTATTTTTTAGGATTATATTTACAAAAGAATTACGGAATATTTAAGACATAGAGACGCGATAAATCGCGTCTCTGCAATTAAATAATAAAAATCATGATTTTACATCCGTCTATCATGTCTTTTCTGAAAGACCTCAAAAAGAACAACAACCGCGAGTGGTTTGATGAAAACCGCGAACGTTACCAGGAGGCAAAGGCAGCCTTTGAGATCTATGTGTCGATGGTCATGGCTGAAATTAAGCAATTCGACAGGGAGGCGGTGATGACAACGCCGAAGGAATGCATCTTCCGCATCTTCCGTGATATCCGCTTCACCCATGATAAAACACCCTACAAGAACAATTTCGGGGCTTATATTGTAAAGGGCGGAAGGAAAAGCTCCCTGGCCGGGTATTATGTGCATTTTGAGCCCGGGGCCTCCATGCTGGCGGGCGGGATCTATATGCCGCAGCCCGACGCGCTGAAGGCCATCCGCACCTCCATATATCACAACATTGATGAATTCAGGGAGATCATCAGCAATCCCCGGTTCGTGAAGCATTTCGGGGGCATTGAGGGGCCGCGGATCTCCACTGCCCCCAAGGGATTTCCAAAGGATTTCAAGGATATTGCATTACTGCAGTTCAAATGGTATTCGGTGGGAAAGATGGAACCGGACGCGGCTGTCGTCAAAGAAAGCTACATCAGGGAAATAAGGGAAGTATTTCAGGCGATGGTGCCGTTTAACAGGTTTTTGAATGAGGC
>CAYWCR010000187.1:0-2526 GCA_964456825.1 uncultured Bacteroidales bacterium | reverse complement strand
CTCATGTCATTTATCCTGTTTCCGCTGGCAAAAAAGTTTGAGTCATGGAGAATGAATAGAATACTCGCTGCTTTTCTCTCCATCATCACCGTGATTTTATTAATAGGAGGAGTCATTTTCTTTTTTTCAACTCAAATTATCGAATTATCAAAAGAATTCTCCCACTTTAAGGATAGAATCATCCTTGCTTTTGCTGACATCACTCTATATATCAACAACAATGCGAACTTTGTTCAAAATCTGGAGAAAAATGAACTGTTTTACCGGATCAAGGATTGGCTTAACGAATCGACAGGCTCATTGGTAAGAAAAACCTTTAACAGCACAACGACTTTTCTTACCGGACTGCTGGCAACAATTATATTTACTTTTTTAATCTTAATATACAGAGATGGATTAACAAGGGCATTTATTAGCTTTTCTCCTGAAGATAAAAGAGAAAGAGTTGTAAAAATGCTGCAATCCGTTCAGCAAGTCGGACAAAAATATTTGTTCGGAATGATACTTCTCATCAGTATTATAGGCTTAGCCAATAGCATTGGGCTTTGGATTATCGGCATTGACAATCCCTTCCTTTTCGGATTTTTAGGTGCTTCTTTGTCCATCATTCCATACATAGGAACCGCTTTGGGAGCTATTATTCCTGCCATATATGCTTTTGTGTCTTTTGATTCCTCATGGATGGCAGTAGCAGTTGTAATTTTATTCTGGGGCGTTCAAGTGATTTCGGATAATTTTCTCACACCAAAAATTGTGGGAGGTAGCTTAAAAATTAATGCATTAACAGCCCTATTAAGTCTGATCATTGGCGCTGTTGTGTGGGGCGTGGCAGGCATGATATTATTTTTGCCGTTTGCTGCCATGCTGAAAGTTGTTTGTGAGGAATATGAAGAACTTAAACCCATTGCGTTATTAATTGGCACCTATAACTACAAAGAAAACGATGACAACGGTAATTTTATCAGTAAAGTGTTTAAAAAGATACGAGGTTGGTTTTCCAAATATCCTTTCGCCTTCAAAAAAAGCAAAAAACTAACTGACGAATGAAGAAGGAAGTATTTGGGAGCGGACCCCGATTTGGACAAACAAAAAGGGGTGCCCCTGCTTTTGAGACACCCCCTTTTATTTTTAATGTTGATCAGCAATTATTTAATAAATTTTTTGGTTACAACGTTATTGCTGCTATTGCTTAATTTAACCAGGTAAATGCCTGATTTAATAAAATTTAAGTTAATAAATATTTTGTTTTCATTTACTGCAGGTGAACAATAAATTTGTCTTCCGGCCAAATCAATTACCTCAACTTTTGACAATTGATTCATTTCAACAACTAATTGTTGTGTTGCATGGTCCATGTAAACAATTGAATTTACAAATTCCGTATTATGAAGGCCAACAAGATTACCTGTTATTCTGGCAACCTCATTCAGGAATACTTGTTTGGCTTCGTCTGTGTATTTATTATATAAGAATAACTGATTCCCACTTCCGTCTGTTGGACCATCACAGTCTAAACCAAAGAAAGTCCTTGGTCCGGAAGGTTGATCTACGGATCCATCATAATACTCTACGAATTCTTCCCATCGGACAAATAATGGTCTCCCTGTCGCAACTTCTGTTGCCAGAACCATACCGTTGCCTGCATCACTGGTAGCAATTGTATTATATGGTCCTATCCACCAACCCAAAGTACTATTCTCAATACCCGTAAATACAGGATCCTCAAGTTCCAGAATTTCAGCTTCCAAAATTTGATCTAAAGGAGTAGCATCAAAGGCTTCGCAATTTTCTGAATTAAACCAATTCATCCTGGTGCTGCGCAATGCCCACATATTTGCAGTCATTACAGGCGCTTCAATAGCATTCCATGCAGTCTTGTTAGGATCTTGAAAATTAGTACTACCAACCGCCCTGGCAATATAAACCATGTCCGCATTGTTCAGGGAGTCCAGTTCCTCTTGTGTTGCTGTTGACAAGGCCCTAACCCGGAAAAGATGGACTGCATATCCTGCTTCTTCAAAAATAGCAGCAGTCCTTAAGTCGGGATTTTCTCCTGTGAGAGGGTCAATTCTGGCCGGATCATATACCAATACTATTTCCGATTGTGCGAATGAACTTCCTGAATATACAAGAAAAAGAAATAGCATAACTGAAAACTGTTTTAGGTAATTTAAGTTTTTCATAATCAAAGGATTTAAAGGATTAATACTATTTCGGGTTTTAAATTTACCAACTGCTTATGATTACAAGTTTTTACATCGCGATTTTTGTTGATTTTAAATAATAAACAATAGTTTTTTGTATGATTGTTTTATTCATTGGGTTGCCGTTAAGTTCTATGATGAGCCTGTTATCCTCAAACAATGATCCAGCGCATTCTATTTTAATTAACAGTCAACGAAAAAGCAGATGCCTCAAAGATTAATTGTACTATTTTTCAATCTGTGGGCTTTTCAATTATGGATTTTATGAATCGATTTGTGTTTTGCAAATCAATTTTTTTAACAAAACCAATATACTTAAAAA
>CAYWCR010000186.1:0-2550 GCA_964456825.1 uncultured Bacteroidales bacterium | reverse complement strand
CACTTGTAAGTGAGAATATCGAAATGATTGAATCACTTGAGAAACTGGTTTTAATAAAATTCCAGTCACCGGTTACAGATGTTTCGACGCCAGGCATGCCTGGAACAAATCTGGTCACTGCTGCCCCAACAGGTGCAGTGAACAACTCAGACGGAGGTATGGGTGGGATGAACAATCCACAAAGTTCAGCAAATACCATGGCGACCGGGAGTGCTTCAACCGGCAGTATGTCATCAGGTATGAACAGCAGCCCGACTGGCTTACAGGATGTTTTCCGGGCAAGAATTGAAATTCTTGAACAGCAAAATAAACTGGCCTTGCTGCATGACCAGCGAAAAACCGGAGAAGAAGTCTTTAATGCATTGTTGAACAGAAACTTAAAGACACCTGTGCAAATATCTGATTCATTGGTTACACAGCCGTTACCTGCAGACAGGTCAGCTATTGTCGACACTGTTCTGAATAACAATCCCATGTTAGCAATGCTCGAAAATGAATCAGGCGCCTATGGGTTTATGGAGATGAAGGCAAAAAAAATGGGATTCCCAATGCTTGGGATTGGACTGAACTACATGTTTATTCAGGAAAGGGATGGAAATCCTTCAATGATGAACGGCAATGACATGATTATGCCAATGGTATCAGTGTCGATACCTGTTTATCGGAAAAAGTATAGTGCTATGCAAAACGAGGCCCGGTTGATGCAGGAGTCAGTTAATCAGCAAATTATTGATCTGAGGAATAACCTGAGGGTTCAGTACCGGCAGTTGGTTCAGGGATTGGCTGATGCCGAAAGGCGGATAGAATTATATAAGGAACAGGAAGATCTGGCCCGGAGAACCACCGACCTGTTGCTTTCAGGTTTTGCCACAACCGGAAACAATTATGAGGAAGTGCTTCGTATGCAGCTGAGAGTGCTCGATTATGGGTTTAAACATATAGAAGCTGTTGTGGATTATAACACGTCTGCTGCAATGGCTGAAAAGTTGATGAATTCAGTGAAATATTAATTCAAATGAAAACAAAAAAGTTCTTTTCAAATACATATGTTAAAGGTAGTCTGCTTGTAATTGCCGGCTTACTGGCAGGATGGATTATATTCCATCGCCCTGGGCCAACCGTACAAACAGCAGAAACAGGGCTTCACGAACATTCCGATGCGGAAAACATTATCTGGACCTGTGCCATGCATCCTCAGATCAGGATGGAAAAACCAGGACAATGTCCGATCTGTGGTATGGATCTTATCCCTTTAAGCACTTCAAATGCTGATATTGACGATGAGGCAATTGAAATGAGCGAATCGGCCATGAAACTTGCTGAAGTGCAGACTATTTTAGTCTCCCTGGGTTCCACTTCAAAAGAAGTTCTGCTTTATGGAAGAATTCAGGCAGATGAGAGGTCGCTACAATCACAGGCGGCCCATATACCGGGACGCATCGAACAACTTCTGGTAAATGTGACGGGCGAGCCCGTAAGGAAAGGGCAGTTGATTGCAAGGATCTATTCACCTGAGATGATCACCGCTCAAAAGGAGCTTATTGAAGCTCTGACAATGAAAGATAAATATCCGGAGTTTGCTGAAGCTGCCAGGGAAAAACTTAGAAACTGGAAACTGACAGACGGGCAAATCAGCGAGATTGAGAAAACAGGCAAGGTAACCACTGTTTTTGAAATCTTTGCCAATACATCGGGGATCGTTATGGACAGAAGAGTAAACGAAGGTGATTATATTGCCAGAGGAGCGGTTTTATTTGATGTTGTTGATTTATCAGGGGTGTGGGGTGTCTTTGATGCATACGAATCGGATTTACCCTGGATCTCACTGAATCAGACTGTGGAGTTTACTGCCCGGGCTATACCCGGGAAAACACATACGGGTAAGGTTTCGTTCATCGATCCAGTTATTAATCCTGCAACGCGGACGGCTCAGGTAAGAATCGGGATTAATAATCCCGGCCTTCAATTTAAGCCTGAAATGTTTATTAACGGGACTCTCAGGTCAACTTTAAAAAGCAGCGGAGAGCAGCTTTTGATACCTCAATCGGCAGTCCTATGGACCGGTAAAAGGTCGATAGTTTACCTAAAAGTGCCTGGTACCTTAATTCCCTCATTTAAGATGCGCGAAATTACCCTTGGAGCCTCCATGAAGGATACTTATGTGGTGAGTGAAGGTTTATCTGAAGGTGAAGAAGTTGTAGTCAACGGAACGTTCAGCGTCGATGCCGCAGCTCAGTTGCATGGTAAACCAAGTATGATGAATGGTGCAGGAAGAGTCGAATCTGGCAGGCATGACCATGAGATTATGCAGGTGATTCAAAATGTTATGCATGAAACTTTTGAAGTCTCAGGGAACTGCGGGATGTGCAAGGATCGTATTGAAAATGCTGCAAATTCTTTAAAAGGTGTATCATCTGCTTCATGGGATATCAGCACTAAAAAAATCCATATAGATTACAACAGTTCCATTATTACTCTGGAAGATGTTCAAAAAGCTATCGCTGATGCAGGCCATGACAATGATAAATACAAAGCATCAGATGAAGTTTA
>CAYWCR010000185.1:0-2607 GCA_964456825.1 uncultured Bacteroidales bacterium | reverse complement strand
CTGGTTATGACCCGCAGGAAGCAATTCCTTTCTGGCAAAGAATGTCAGCAGCAAGCGCAGCAAATCCACCGGAATTTCTAAGCACTCACCCATCGGATGAAACCAGGATAAGAAAGCTAAAACAATTTATGCCGGAAGCCCTGAAATATTATAATCCTCGCAATTAACCATTTAAATAGTTCACAATGACAAAGATTATCCAACTTAAAAAGTCACATAATGGTTGGTTTGCGATGCTGGATATTTTTATCACCATTTTCTCCTATTTTCTTGCTTATTTTCTGACAAACCTGGTGAATAAGGATTATTTTGCTTTTTCAAGTGAATATGTGACTATGCTTTTATTGATCATACCCACCTGGGTAATCCTTCTGCATACGTATAATCTTACACAAATACCCAGGACCCGTTCACATGGTTCAATGTTTTTTAGTTTATTAAATTTCAGTTTTTTAGGATTTGCGCTGATGTTCTTATATAAGCATTTATTTAGCCTGACTAATTTCAGTCATTATGTTATTTTTTCATTCTCCGTTGCTAATCTGGTTTCATTGTATCTGTTCCGGATGACAACCTATAGGATATTTAAATATTTCAGGGCTAACGGACTCAATATCAAAAATTTAATAGTTTATGCAGATGATCGGTCTGATAAATTTCTTGACGACATTATTGAACATAAAGAATGGGGATTCAGGATATTGATGATCATCAGCGATTCATTGTTTATCATAAAAAAATACGGGCCAGGCATACGTATTTACCCGGATAAAATTAATATTAATAACATATTGGATATTGATATCATTGACGAAGTAATATATTGTAAAAGTTCAATAGATGATACCAAACTGCATGACCTGATTAAAAGTTGTGAAGAAATTGGGGTCACATTCAGGCTGCAATCAGATCTATCTCCTTTGTCTGTCAGAAATGTACATTTAACTCATTTTCAACATGTTTCGTTTATAACTTTTAATAACTCACCTAAAAATTCCTTTGCTTTGTTTTGTAAATCATTTGGTGAATTCTGGATTTCATTTGGCATTATTATTCTTCTGTCCCCTTTAATGCTTTTTATCTCAATTCTTATCAAAGCAACGTTAAAGGGTCCGGCAATATTCAAGCAAGAAAGAGTAGGTCTGCGGGGACGCAAATTTTACCTTTATAAATTCAGGACCATGGTACATAATGCTGAAGCTTTAAAAGAAAAACTGATGATATTAAATGAAAGCGACGGCCCAACCTTTAAAATGAAAAATGATCCCAGGATCACCTCTGTTGGAAGGTTCTTAAGAAAAACCGGACTGGATGAATTGCCACAACTTTTCAATGTCCTGAAGGGAGAAATGTCTCTCATAGGGCCACGACCGCCTCTTCAATCCGAAGTCAATAAATATGAAAGGTGGCATTTAAGAAGGCTATCTGTTAAACCGGGAATAACATGTACGTGGCAGGTAATACCCAATCGCAATCAAGTGGTTTTTGATGACTGGATGAAATTGGATATTCAATATATTGAAAACTGGTCAATTAAAAAAGACTTAATATTACTGTTCAGAACTGTTATAAACACTTTACATAGCACTGGTTCCTGAAATTATTTGAAGAAAAACCAGTTTCTGCCACTTTTTGTGGGTCGGATCATAATCCAGCGCAATCAGTACTTTTTTCAACTTTTTTGCTTTCATTTGCAAAGTGCTTCATATTTCTTTAATAATTCCCGGTCAAATGCTATCGGTTTTAGCTGGTCATGAACCTCATCATATTCATATAACAGTTTGTTTTCCGGGTTGAATGAAAAGCGCGCAGTATTTAACTGCCTGTCCGTATACATTTCGTAAAGGGTAAAATCATACGTTTTTGAATAGCTCCATGTCTTTTCTTGTCCGGGATTTGGACTCCCTTCCAATGTAATACCAAAATACAATCCTCCGTTTTTTAGTACTGCTTTATTAAGTTCTTTTGTTAGTTGTCTGTAACGTGCAGATGTTGTCAATATCTCTTTTACCAGGTTTTCACATGGCTTTAAATCTTTTTGTGCGGATTTTTCGATTCTCTTTAGCATTGGTTCTTCAGATATGGGTTTACTGACTACTGAGCCGGTATCATCTGACTTTTTACTTTGCTGATTATTACAGGCAGAAGCACCCATTATGGAAAGCACCATTACCGTTATTCCAATAGTTTTCATTTTGCTTCAATCATACGTAAAAGCATTCTCCTATCTTTTGTCGACCTCTTTCCCGTTTTCACTCATTTCTGAATGCACCATACATTGGCTGATGGCAGTGAGTTCATTTGACAGGGCCGACTTTCGCCAGTGAATCACCATTTCCTCCGGAATTCAAACCAACGTGACCTTTATGCTTAAGCGACCTGATGACACGGGTTAGCATTTCCCGGATCTCTTTTGCCATGTCAACCATGGCTGAATTTTCGACTGCTAACATGGATGCAACCGGATCGACGGTGGCAACTTCAACTTCGTCGTTGACAAGTTCCTGGATAATAATATTACAGGGTAACAAGGTCCCTATCTTATCGTCTTTCTGAAGGGCTTTATAGGCATGAAGCGGGCTACACGCACCCAGAATCTTGTATTTC
>CAYWCR010000184.1:0-2613 GCA_964456825.1 uncultured Bacteroidales bacterium | reverse complement strand
AAAGCCCCTATGGTTTTACCATTGACATTGGGAAAATCAGGAAAAATGAAATCATCAGCGCCGGTTTCTGGTCATACGGCTTTGAGCCCCAGCTTGTATTCTGTGACAGCGGAAACATTTTCTACCTGACCGCTGGCAAAGTCATTGAAACCAGCCCGACCGGCTGGAAGAAAACCGGATTCAGTTTCAGGGCACCGGGAAACCTGCACCGCAATACCCTCAGGGTTTTTGTCTGGAATGCCGCGGGAACCAGTGGGTACATCGATGATTTTTCTTTTGAGAGAACGCCGGCAGTCAAGCGGAATATTGCACCTGAAATGCTGCTCAGCATACAGGTTGATGCCTCCGCCATGGCCAAACTGGGAGAGAAGAGGAAAGAAGCATTGTCAGAGGGTATCCTGGAAAGCGATGATGAAGATTACGTAAAAATGAAGCTCATTTATCTTGGAGATACCCTAAAAGGCACTATGCGGCTTAAGGGGGACTGGCTTGATCATCTGAAAGGCGATAAATGGTCCTACCGTATTAAGCTAAAGTCAAAATACTCATGGAAAGGGATGAAGACCTTTTCACTGCAGACCCCTGAAAGCAGGTCGTTTATAGACGAATGGCTGTTGCATCTTTTGATGGACGGGGAAGATATCCTGACAACACGTTATGGCTTCATCAACGTTGAGATCAACGGACAGGATATGGGAGTATATGCCTATGAAGAACATTTTGATAAATACCTCATAGAGTATAATAACCGCAGGGAAGGCCCCATTGTGAAATTCTCGGAGGAAGAATTCTGGCTATCCAATAAGGTCAACCTCCATTCCGATAAATTAATCGCTATTCCAACCTTTCAGGAAAGCATTATTTATCCTTTTAAGCCAAACCGGACCGTTGAATCACCGGAATTGCTCAGGCAATTTGAAAATGCACAGAACCTGATGATGATGTACCGGGAATGGGGCACTCCCCTGACCGATATTTTTGACCTTGACAAGCTGGCCCGCTTTACAGCACTGATCGATATTACCAAGGGATTTCATACCTTACCCTGGCATAACCAGCGGTTTTATTACAATCCTGTTTTATGCGTGCTGGAACCGATTGCATTCGATTGTTACACAGAATACGGCGTTTTCTCCTGGGGCAGGAATACGATTACCGGAGACCTTGACAGTCCGGAAGAATTCGCTGAGAATAAGTACGATCTTGCCTATCAGTTTTTTCTGAATGAGAAATTCAGGAGGCTCTATCTTCAGTATCTGGGCAAATATGCTGATGAAAGTTTTATAAAAGACTTTTTAAAGGAAAATGAGGCTGATATTTCAAGGACAGAAACTTTGCTAAGAGAGGAATTTTTCGATTACCAGTATAATGATTCGTTTCTGCTGAAGAATGTCAGCCGTGCAAAAGAACTGGCAGATCTTAAAAAGGATCAGTTATCAGATAATAAACAGTTTAAAGATTTAAAAGTCAAAACAAAGCATTATGTCTTTGATACCATCCGGTCATCCGAAATTCCGCCGTATTATGTGAAGGCCTATCTTCAGCAGAAACCGGATAGTTCCTTTAATCTGATAAAGGTAACCAATCATTATTCCATAGATATTAACATTATCGGAACCATCGGCAAAGACGGTAAACAATATTTCTTTCCCCGGGAATATCGGGTAGGGTCAATAAACAGGAAAGAGAATACAACAGCAATAAAGATCCCCGCGAATTCAGGCTCATTATTGTATACGGTTCCCTTATTTTCAGAAATCTTTCAGGCTGATATCTTCCCCTGGAAATTTCCTGAAAAATATTCGCCCAGAATCGAACTGTTAAATAAGGCACAGCAATCTTTCATTGCCCGTTATGCCTCGGGTAAAAAGATTACCATTCCGGCAGGCCATCATGAAATTAAGGAGCCCATTGTAATTCCTGAAGGATACGTATGTGAAATTTCGGCCGGGGCCAGCCTTAATTTTACGAACCATGCTTTCCTGCTCAGTTATTCACCGGTAAAGGCCATGGGCGATGAAGGGAATAAGATCGTTATCCGGTCAGGTGACGGCACCTCCATGGGATTCATCGTGCTTCAGGCATCCGAAAAATCCGTTTTGAACCATGTGGTTTTCGATCAGTTGAACAGCATGAATTATAAAGGATGGAGCCTTACCGGGGCTGTAACGTTTTATGAATCGGAAGTGGAAATGCAACATGTAAGCTTTTCAAATAACCGGAGCGAGGATGCCCTTAATATCATCAGATCTTCTTTTATAATGGAGCATTGCCTTTTTGATAATATTTTCAGCGATGCCTTTGATTCGGATTTTTCCAAAGGCATCATTGCTTTCTCTAAATTTGAGGACATAAAAAATGACGCCGTTGATTTCTCGGGAAGCGATATCACAATCCGGAATTGTTCAATAAAAAATGCAGGAGATAAAGGGATCAGCGGCGGGGAACGGAGTCGTCTGGTCATTGAAAATGTTGATATTAAAAATGCCAATGTTGCAGTCGCCTCAAAGGACAATTCATCGGTGGAGATAAAAAACTCTTCCCTGTCTGATTCAAAATATGGTTTTACGGCTTTCAACAAAAAATCGGAGTTTAAAGGAGTTGCCGTATTAA
>CAYWCR010000183.1:0-2726 GCA_964456825.1 uncultured Bacteroidales bacterium | reverse complement strand
AAGACCTGGTATTTTGAGGTTTGGAATGAACCCAACCTGTCGCCCGGTTTCTGGACTGGCACACAGGAAGAATATTTCAAACTTTATGAATACAGTGCCAAGGCTGTAAAAAGTGTCAATCCGGAATACCGCATAGGGGGTCCGGCAACAGCGGGTGCTGCCTGGGAACCTGAGTTGATCGACTTTTGTGTTAAAAATAATGTTCCGATCGATTTTATAAGCACACACGCTTATGGAGTAAACCAGGGGTACCTGGATGAGCATGGGAATACAGGTACTGTATTGGCCCCACAGGAATTTGCCGTCAGCGGCGATGTATTGCGCTCAAGAGATGAAATAACCCGTTCCCCAATGCCCCATCTTGAGTTGCATTATACAGAATGGAGCTCTTCCTATACTCCGTCAGATCCTATACATGACAGCTATCACGGAGCTGCTTACATCCTGCAAAAAATTAAGCAGGTAGGTACAGCAGCCAATTCAATGTCGTACTGGGTATTTACGGATATCTTTGAAGAGTCAGCTCCTCGTTTTGAGCCTTTTCACGGTGGATTTGGATTGCTGAACATCCAGGGCATCAATAAACCTGCATTCTATGCTTATCAGTTTCTGAACCGGCTGGGTAATATTGAACTGGAAAATAGCGACCCCACTTCGTGGGCATGCAAAGATGCAAATGGAAATATCCAGTTGCTGGCTTATGATTTTACCTATACACACCCTGGCGACTCGGTTAATAACCAGGAATATTATAACCAGGATTTACCTTCAAAACCGAAAGGAAAACTGAAGATCCATATTTCGAATATACCCGAAGGAACATACTCACTGACGGTATACAAAACAGGGTATCGTTGTAACGATGCTTATTCAACCTATCTCTCCATGGGCCAACCTGCACAACTCAGTGAAATCCAGGTGGAACAGATCAAAATGCTAAACGACGGATCGCCTGTTGCAAAAGAGATCATCAGGGCCAGAACCGGAATTCCTTTTGAAAAAGAACTGGATCTGCGGGAGAATGATGTCTACCTTCTTGATCTGATAAAGCTTTAGAAAAACACGATGAAAAACCATTTTGTACTGCATTGTTTTGTCCTTGCATGGATGGGTAGTTTCACCATCACCAGGGCACTTTCACAGGATGTAACCATAACGGTTAATGCGGCTGAGGGCAAGCGGGCAATTTCCCCCTATATCTACGGACGCAATAATACCTTTGACAAGCCTGCTTCGTTTTATACGGATGCCGGCCTGCGATTTGTCCGTATGAATGCCGGCAACAATGCCACCAAATACAACTGGCGGAGGAAGATTACCGGCCACCCCGACTGGTACAATAACGTATATGGCTCAAACTGGGATGCAACATCGGAATATGTCGCCAATAATTTTCCCGGGATGCAGGTTATGTGGGCATTCCAATTGCTGGGAAGAGTGGCATCGAACACAAACAACAATTTCAACGACTGGGGGTTTAATCAATCGCAATGGTGGCAAGGCGTTAATCAGAATCTGGCCGGAGGCGGCGTGCCCAATACCGACGATCCGGGTGGCCGTGCATTGGTTGAGGGTGATGATAACCTTTATACCATGGAATGGCCTGCCGATTCCACCGTGGCAATATTGGATCATTGGTTTGGCCCGGATGGTCTAAACCTGAATAAGAATCAATTTCTTTACTGGAACATGGATAATGAACCGGATATCTGGAACGGGACACACGATGATGTGATGGATGTCCTGCTGCCCGCATCCGAATTTATGGATCGTTTTATTGAGGTAGCCAAAAAGGCCCGTGCCCTATTCCCCGAAATTAAAATTTGCGGTCCGGTCACCACCAGCGAATGGCAATGGTATAAATGGGGCAATGAGAGTATACGGATCGGCGGAAAATATTACTGCTGGCTTGAATACTTCCTTAAACGGATTTCTGACGAAGAAAAAGCAGTGGGTATAAGACTGCTCGATATGGTGGATCTTCATAATTATCCCTATGCACCAACTGATTTGGATGCGCTTCAGGTTCACCGTATGTACTATGATACAAATTATGATTATCCCGGGGCACAGGGATTGTATACCATCAATGGGGGTTGGGACACATCGCTGAAAAATGAATATATTTTCAAACGGATCAACGATTGGCTGATGGAATATTTCGGTGAAAATCATGGTATAACCTGTGGCATCAGCGAATGGGGACCTTCCAATTCAGACCCGAATATAGGTTCCGTGGTGTATGGTTCCCTGCTGGGTACCTTTGCCAATAATGGTGTTGAATACCTCACCCCCTGGAATTGGCAAGTTGGTATGTGGGAAACATTGCATCTCTTCAGCCGATATTCGAAAAGCTACAGTGTTTCAAGTATATCCTCGCTCGAAAATACTGTTTCTGCTTATACTTCGTTGAATCAGGCCGCCGACTCGATGACTGTGATTATGGTGAATCGTGATATGAATTCCGAACGCAGCGTAACCGTAAATCTAAACGAATGCATAATAAACAACGGAAATTATACCACATTACAGCTGTCTTCATTACCGTCAACGGAAACTTTCATTTCGCATACCGATAATGCCCTGACTGAAAATGCTGTAGAAGTAAACTCAAATTCATTTACTATTACCTTACCCGCGCTTTCGACAACGGCAGTTTTATTTTCATCGATAGTTGTCGGAGTGGAAGAATACGATAATCAGGTTGACGAAATAAAGCTTTATCC
>CAYWCR010000182.1:0-2767 GCA_964456825.1 uncultured Bacteroidales bacterium | reverse complement strand
AGTTTTTTTCTCAGGTTTTTAATATGAACGTCAATAAAATTACTATCGTACTGATCATCAAGAATATTTCCCCAGATATGTTCATAAAGCTGCTGGCGGGTGAGAACCTTGTCATGATTGAGTACAAGATACTGGAGCAGATCATACTCTTTTTTTGTAAGATCAACTTCCTTTCCCATGCAAAACAGCTGGCGCGACTGGACCTTCATTACAAAGTCCCCGAGTGTGATATCCTGGCTGGCCACCTTGAATTTTCTCCGTGCAACGGCATTTATTCTTGAAAGAAGCTCAACGAGGGCGAAAGGCTTTGCCAGATAATCATCCGCACCAAGATCGAGGCCCTTTACCTTGTCCTCTACCGCTCCCCTTGCCGTAATAATTATAAAGGATGCTTCGCTTCCGGCCTTTTTTGCTTCAGTTATAAGATCAAGTCCGTTATAGTCGGGCAGACCCAGGTCGAGCAGGACAAAATCATACAGGTTTACTGCGATTTTTTCAGATGCCTCAATACCGGTAAAGGCAATGTCGCAAAGGAAATTCTCCGATTTAAGGAAAGAAGCCATTTCTTTTGCCAGGCTTTTCTCATCCTCAACAATAAGCAGATTCATAAGTGCAAAATTAAAAAATCCTGAAAAAAAGGCTCAGCTGAAAAATAAAACCCTTTGCGCCCGGATAATATGTGTCGTCATATAAGGGTATCACATATGACGGTTCTGCCTCAATTGTCATGAAATCGGTGTTAAAAGCCACCGGAATCCCCAAATCGATTTCGAGCAAACCAAATTTGTCGGTATATGACCAGGGTGTGGTTGTTGATGAACCCTGTCCCATATTTCTCCATTTACGGTAGGGCGACGACACTGAATAATAATAATTAGTCTCCGTTGTCGATTTTGCTTCAGTTATGGTGCCCGCCAGCAGATTGACATAGGGATCGAATGAGAAATTTGCCTTGCCCCTGAGAAATTCTGGCGTCTGGAAATACCTTGAGTTCCTGATCTGAAAAAAAGGTCTGCTTGCATCTGAAAAGAGACCTCCGGCAGAGATCTTTGTATAAATAAGCTTCCAGTCGAATCCCATGGTTATATCGCCATATGTAAAACTGCTGAAGAGAGTATCGGTGAGTGACGGATCGACCTGATACCTGTAGACTCCTGCCGAAATATCGAACCAGTCGTTAAATGGATGGCTGTAGCTCAATGACCCGATATAAAAGGCCATAAATGGATCGGTTCCTGAAAGATGAACAGCCGATACTGAGGCAAAAAGCTGATTTCTGTATCCATAGGAAACAGAGCCGTAGCCATATGGATGATCCTGGGATATTGTCGAGCCAAGGTAAATCATGTTGCTCCCGTATCCTCCGCCGGAATAGAGAGCATGAGTTGACTTTGTTTCTCCTGCCAACACAGAATCGGATGCCTGTAAAATTTCACCGGCATCCTGGGCAGACAAGCCAGGAGGAACCACCAACAATAGTGATATGGCAATCTTCAGTATTTTTTCTGAGAAAATCATTGGCAAATTATAAAACTACCTGCCCCCTTTACGTCCAACTCCACCTGGTTTTCCGACGCCCTTGGGGATGCCTGACCCTGAGGGTCTTACAATCATCGGAGGTCTGGCTCCTTTTGCCTTGCTCATATCGGGACGGCCGCCCTTTACCTGTTTAACGGTTTTGGCTGCATTGGTTCCGTTTGCCTGCCCGTATGCATTACCTTTCGCTGTCTGCTGATTTGCATTTTGCTGTTTGGCATCAGATGACATCTGTCCCTGTCTCTCCTTAAGGCGAAGCGAATCAGCCTCCTGCGCGACTGCCTGGGAATATCCCCTGAATCCGGCAAACAGCATAAATACAACAACCAATATTATTTTTACTGAGCTTTTCATTTCAATTTTTATAAAGTCACCGTATGAGTTTAATTCTTATTACGGAAACAAAGATATTTCACAATTATGAAGAAATGATGAAAATTGTTCTATCAGAAAACGAAATTCAGAAGTCTGTTTATAATCCCTGCCAGTAAAATGGCAAACACTATCTCCAGGATGCAGATTGCCATTGCCTTTTTCCATCCGTACTCTTTCCAGAGAACCGATATTGTGGCTACACAGGGAATATAAAACATGCTTACAATGGCAAGTGTTATCATCTGCTGCGAAGTAAGCACATCGGAGAAGGTTGTCGTGCCAAGGTATGCTGCCAGCATTACAAGGATAAGCTCTTTCCTCAGTATCCCGAAAATAAGTAGTATCCCTGTTATAGCCGGAAGGCCCAGCCAGGTTACCGTTACCGGACTCATAAACGATGAAATTGCCGGCATCCATCCGGCCAGGTTTATTGCCTGTATCACCACACCTGAAATTATCACTATCGGCGCTGCAATAAATACAAATTCCTTCAGTGAATCCCAGGTCTGGTAAAGTATAGTCTTTACCTGGGGAGTCTTGTAATCGGGCATTGCCATGATAAGTTCGACAGGTTCACCAAGCAGGAGTTTGGAGGATATCTTGCCTGCAATGAATATTACTGCCAGTGCGAAAAGATAGAGGCCCAGCGCCCACCATAAACCAACATATTTGCCGACAAGGCCGAATACTATAACAGAGACGGCTGAGCATGGAACAAGGGTAACAAGCACGGCAGTGATAAATCTCTCGCGCTTTGATTCCATGATCCTGCATGAAAGACATCCCGGAACATTGCATCCAAAGCCGATTATAAAAGAGATGCAGCCCTTGCCGTGAATTCCCATTTTGTGCATCA
>CAYWCR010000181.1:0-2799 GCA_964456825.1 uncultured Bacteroidales bacterium | reverse complement strand
CACGGAATTCAAATTTATTGCCGGTGAAAGCGAATGGGGAAGTACGGTTCCGGTCGGTATTGTCGAGCAGAATCTGGGGCACTTTGATAACATTGAGTTTCAATTCGGTCTTTTCATCGGGGGACATCTTTTTACTGCCCACTTTCTTTTCCAGTTGATCAAGCATCTTGGTCAGCTGGGCGCCGATAAATACCGAAATGATGGCCGGAGGAGCTTCATTGGCCCCAAGCCGGTGCGCATTGCCGGCTGAGGAAACGCTGGCCCGCAGCAGGTCAGCATGCTTGTAAACCGCTTTAATGATATTGACCAGGATAGTAAGGAATTGCAGATTGGATTTGGGATTTTTGCCGGGAGACAATAGGTTTGTGCCGGTATTGGTAGCCAGTGACCAGTTGCAGTGTTTGCCGGATCCGTTAATATAATTGAATGGCTTTTCATGAAGCAAGACGGTAAACTTATGGTGTCTAGCAACCCGTTTCATCAGGTCCATTAGCAAAACATTGTGATCAACCGCCAGGTTACACTCTTCAAAAATGGGGGCGCACTCAAACTGGTTGGGAGCTACTTCATTGTGTCTTGTTTTGACAGGAATTCCCAGTTTATAGGCTTCAATCTCAAATTCTGTAATAAAATCATCCACTCTTTCGGGAATGGAATTGAAGTAATGATCTTCAAGCTGCTGGTCTTTTGAAGAGGCGTGCCCCATCAGGGTTCTTTCCGTTAATACGAGATCGGGACGGGCATTATAAAGAGCCTCATCAACCAGGAAATATTCCTGTTCCCAGCCGAGCGTAGCAATAACCTTGCTGACATCCTTGTCGAAATACTGGCAAACATCAACAGCTGCTTTATCAATAGCATGAAGTGCCTTTAGCAAAGGAGTTTTGTTGTCCAGTGCTTCTCCTGTATAAGATACAAATATGGTTGGGATGCTCAGTGTATTTTCCATAATGAAGGCAGGGGAAGAAGGATCCCACGCTGTGTAACCGCGGGCTTCAAATGTGTTTCGTATGCCTCCGCTCGGAAAACTTGATGCATCAGGTTCCTGTTGAACAAGCAATTTTCCGGAGAAACTTTCAATGGGCTGACCGTTTTCATTGAAGTCAAGGAAGGTATCATGTTTTTCTGCCGTTCCTTCAGTCAGCGGCTGAAACCAGTGGGCATATCGCACGGCTCCGTTTTCAATAGCCCAGGCTTTCATGCCGGAGGCAACCTGGTCAGCTATCTTACGGTCAATACGGATCCCTTTTTCGATGGCTTCCATTACATGTGCATAAGCTTCAGTCGAAAGGTATTTCTGCATCTTTATTTTATTAAATACCTTTGAGCCGAAATAATCGGAAATCAGGGCCGAAGGTGCTTCATATTTAACAGGGGTCCTGTTAAAGGCTTCTTCCAGCGCTTTAAATCTAATTACTGCCATAGGATTATTTTTTTTAATGGTGTTGAAATATTTGCTACAAAAATATAAAAAATTTCATTACACCCTATAAAAAATTGATAAAAAAGTAAAAAAATATAAAAATAATTAACAAAGACATATAAAAATAGGGGGTTATACCCAAAAAGATTTAATTTTCAAAAGAAGATATGGATTATGACCGGTAAGGGAACCATTCAGGTTTATGAAAAAAATTGTATCTTTCGATACACAATCCGGTTCTCCATATTATTAAGATTGAAAGTGATGCTGTTAAAACCGCTAAGTTTTCTGGCCAGCAAAGAGTTCATCACACCTTATAAGATCTCACGCAAGAAGTTCATTTATATTGCGGATAATAAATATATTGTTAAGCTGGCTGAAAATATGATTGAAATTGATGAAGCGTTGAAATTACGTTTCAGCATTTTCAATCTTGAGCTTCATGAAGGGCTTGATTCTTCCTATCTCACCTTCCGGGACGAAGACAATTTTGACCGGCAGTGCAGCCATCTGATCGTGATTGAAAAGGCTACTAACCGGATAATCGGTACATACAGGCTCCAGACCTTTGAGGATGCAAAAAAAGGCATAGGCTTTTATGCTGCCAACGAATTCAGGATTCAGACATTGAGCAGAAGGATCCTGCGGAAATCAGTTGAACTGGGAAGAGCCTGCATTGACAAGGATCACCGGAATGGCAGGGTATTATTTTTGCTCTGGAAAGGCATTGCGCAATATATGAGTTTATTTCAGAAGCATTATCTTTTCGGCTGTTGTTCTCTGACCAGCCAGGATCCGGCGGAAGGGAAAGCCTTTATGGATTATCTTGAACGAAACGGACATGTACATGTTAAGCATCGCGCTGAGCCTATGCCAGGATTCCGGTGTTATGATCCTCAGCTCATGGTTACTCCCAGAGAGGATCTGCTCATGCCGGCACTGATGGATATGTATATTCGCTATGGATGTAAAATTTGCGGCCCTCCTGCCATTGACAGGGAATTCAAAACCATTGACTTTCTGGTGTTGCTGGATATCCGTGAGCTGAAGCCGGAAATAATGAAATTGTTTTTCTGAGCATTCATGTTGGTACAGGCAAAAAAATGGGGGCCAAAGACTGCCCCCTAACCCATTGGAAACCTAAAACTAAACCTATGAAAATTTTACCTTCCTGAGATTAAAATATACCTTGTTAATACTATGACATTTCTCAGGAAAGATTTACTTAGCGTGTTTATAATTTTATTCGTGAGACTCAGATTTCAGAAGCTGAGCGAACCTGTCTGCAGCAGGCAGGCTGAAATCTGTAAGTCGAACAACTGAGTACCGGCTTTGCCGGGACGATCTCATGAGGCCAATAGGCCGAATAATCCCGA
>CAYWCR010000180.1:0-2800 GCA_964456825.1 uncultured Bacteroidales bacterium | reverse complement strand
TTTGGAATTGTTGGTTTCAGATTCAGACCCTGCCGGCCTGCCTGCCGTCAGGCAGAGACCTTCGGACGCCGGCAGGTCTTTCTTCCCGGTATTAACTTTTCACTTTTCACTATTCACTTTTTAATCACTGCTTTATGTAAATCTGTGAAATAAGGTCCCTGTATTTATCATGGATAAACTGCCGTTTGAGCTTCAGTGTGGGCGACAATTCACCTGTTGCCGATGTCCATTCCTCATGAACAAGCTTGAAGCGATTGAGCCTTTCGGGTGGGCTCAGTTTCTTGTTCAGGTTTTCAATTTCAGCAGAAAAGAGTGACTGAACCACAGGTTGCTGAATAAGTTCCCGGTTATCGGAGGCAGCCACATTATTGGATGTTTTCCACTCGTCGAAATATTTGAAATTAGGGGATATCAATGCGCTGGCGAACTTTTCGTGCTCGCCGATTACCATGATCTGGTCAATCATGGGCGACTCCTTAAAAATGTTTTCAATGATCTGTGGAGCGATGAATTTGCCATTCGAGAGCTTAAAGATCTCTTTTTTCCTGTCGGTTACCATAAGGAATTTTCCGTCCTCGATATGCCCTATGTCACCGGTATGGAACCATCCCTCTTCATCAAAGGCCAGTTTTGTAAGTTCGGGATCTTTGTAATAACCGGGTGTTACATTGGGTCCCTTGCACAATATCTCTCCGTCATCGGCAATTTTAACTTCAACTTCTTCTATGACGGTGCCGACAGAACCCAGTTTGACATTTCCTTTTTCGGTCCTGTTGATGGTAATGATAGGAGAGGTCTCGGTGAGGCCGTACATATTAATTATTTTGATACCGGCAGCCCAGAAAACCCTTTCGAGTCTTGCCTGCAGGCTGGCTCCCCCGCAGCCAACTATCCTCACATTGCCGCCCAGTGCCTGGCGCCATTTGGTGAATATCAGCTTATCGGCCATTTTCAGCTTTCTTTCATACAGCCATCCGTTTTCGCCGAATGGTTTATACTTCAGCCCGAGGCCAACGGCCCAGAAAAACAACTTTTTCTTGATGCCCTCAAGCTTACTGCCCTTGGAGATAATGACCTCATAAAATTTTTCAATTACCCTGGGAACGGCGTCAAAGCCATCAGCCTTTATTTCAGCCAGGTTTGCAGCTATGGTCCCCATGTTTTCCGCATAATAGATGCTGGACCCGCTGTACTGGGTCTGGTAATTGCCAAGCCTGCCACCCACGTGGCAAAGTGGCAATATGCTCAGATATTTGTCTTCCGGCCTCAGGTTAAAGACTTGGGCCGCAGCCAGGAAGTTGCTAACCATATTCCGATGCGTAAGCATGACGCCTTTGGCTTTGCCGGTTGTCCCGGAGGTGTAAATAAGGGAAGCAAAATCATCCGGGCGGATGGAACTTTTTATGGTTTCGACCGTCTGCCTGTGTTTTTCGGTATTATTTTTACCGGCTTCCAAAATCTCCCTCCAGTTTTTCGCGCCGTCGATCTCGTCGAAGGAATAGATCTGGATTGGCTGGCCTGAGGCAAAAACTGCAGGACTGACCACCTTATGCAATTTCTTGTCGGACACCAGGATGAGCTTTGCTTCACTGTGGTTGATAATATACAGATAATCATCGGTACTCAGGGATGTAAAAACCGGCACATGGATGACACCGATCATGGCCATGCCCATGTCAGCAAAGTTCCATTCGGGGCGGTTGTTAGATATGGTAATGATCTTATCCCCTTTTTCCAATCCCAGTTCCAGCAGGCCATAACTGAAGTTATGGGAATTTTCGATATAATCACCCGAGCTGTATTTTACCCAGTCCCCATTTTGCTTGCTGCAGAGAGCATCTTCCTTATCAGCAAATTGCTCCCTGTACCTTTCAAGAAGGTCAAATGTCCGTTCCGCTTTCATATTTTGATATTTTAAATTCAGCATCAATACTACATAAATTTAATAAAATATGATTAAAAGATAATGCATTTGAATTAAAAGTATTGATTCCCGGTTATTTTGCAGCCTGGTGTATTTTTTATTTTCACTATCCATAAGATTTTGCAAATCTTTTTTTTTTGTCTCCCCTTTGGTAGCTGACCTCGCTAAGGAATCCCATAAAGTATGGATTGACCAGCATTATATTGAAGGTGGCAATGACTGGCTGGATGCAATAGGAGAAGCATTGCAGGTATGTAAAACCCTTTTGCTGGTCATCAGTCCGGAAGCCCTGAATTCGAGATTCGTGAAAATGGAGTACAAATACTTCTTTATGCAGGACAAGCCCATTATTCCGGTACTTCATCGCCAGGTCGTTCAGATGCCATTTGAGCTGGCCACCCTCCAATTCGTGGATTTTACCCAGGAGGACCAGGCTAAATCCTATTCCACGCTGCTCAGGATTCTCTCGCGATACCAGGGATAGTTTTTTTCAAAAGCCGGCCGTTATTGAGTTGTCCCCCGGTGCTTTCAAAAATAATAGGTTTAATTTCAGTTTATGAAGCATAAAAACCTGATATGTTTCGGAAACCTGTTAGGCCTGTCCGGCCTTCCTGGTCAAGATCACCTCCAGCACCGGCTCGTGTCCGCCGTTTGTAACAGGGTATAGCATTTTCAGGATTACCCTGTCGGGATATTCCCTGGTAAAGCTTTGTATCAGCAGGGTATCGTGCCAGTTCATGGCAAGGATTGAGTCATCTATAAAATTGCAGGTTGCAGTCTGAAAATTTCCGGAGTTTTCGAACCACCAGTACCGGTATATCCCGGCTTTATCATCCCAGGCAAAAATGCCCTTTGCTTCTGATCCCGATTGTGTTG
>CAYWCR010000179.1:0-2901 GCA_964456825.1 uncultured Bacteroidales bacterium | reverse complement strand
TATGGTTTTACGGCTTTCAACAAAAAATCGGAGTTTAAAGGAGTTGCCGTATTAATATCAGTATCAGTAAAAATGCAGAATATTGCATTCCCCACATTTATTGAACGCGGATCGCTGTTGGTGGTGGATGGTAAATCCCAACAGGGAACGGAGGAGGATGCTGTGGATTTGTTTTACTGAACCTGAAGCAACAGCATGGATATATATAGACCGGGACCTGGTTTTTAACAAAAAATTTTTCAATAAAAAATGGGCAGTTTCAGGAACAGGATCATAGAAATGTTTTTTGCCGCAGGCATCTTTTTTAACTTAGCCAGCTGCCAGACGGATAATGAAGTACCGGATACCACTGTATACAACCGTTATTCCTTTTTTGTGGCCGGGCATACCTATGGCAAACCGGGTGTTGACAATGCCGGCGTCCATCCGCCATTTAAAAGGAAAATTGACCTGATAAAAAGCGATACCCTGATAAAGTTTGGCATTCTCACAGGAGATATAGTCTTAAACGGTACAGCAAAAAACTGGGATGAGGTTGATAAGGATATTGAAGAACTGGGAGTACCGGTTTATTTTGCGGCTGGTAATCACGACATGTCTGACCGGGAACTTTTTGAATCCCGTTATGGTAAAACCTATTACAGCTATGTATACAATAACGATTTGTTTATTATCCTTGACCCTAATCTTGACAGCTGGAATATCAGCGGAGAACAGCTGCAGTTTTTAACGGATGAATTACGGGAGAAAGCCGGAGATGCCGCTGATATTTTTATACTTTTTCATCAGGTTTTATGGTGGTCGGCTGATAATATTTTCAGCAACTTGCAGGTAAACTCACTGGCCTTAAGGGCTGATACAATAAACTTCTGGAGTGAAGTGGAACCCTTGTTCCATTCCCTTCCCAACAGTGTGTATTTGTTTGCCGGCGATGTCGGGGCTTACGACAACGGAGATGAATTTATGTATTACCACTATGATAATATCACCTTTATTGCAAGCGGCATGGGAGGCGAGGCCAGGGATAATTTTGTGATCGTTGACGTCCAACCGGACAAAACGGTATCATTCAGGCTCATTGCCCTCAATGGTGATGACATCAATTCCCTGGGAAGGCTGGAAGATTACCGGCCGGGGCAATAGTTATACAGTCGTGCAGTCATGCAGTCTTGCAGGCTTGCGGTCATATGGCCTGCCTGCCTTGTAAAGACTAAGGCGCCGGCTGGCAGGTCCTGCAGTCTTTCAAACTCTTCATTGTTCATTGTTCATTGCTCATTGTTCATTGCTTATTGTCGGATTGATTATTTGACATCTTTGGCTTTTATTCCTATATTTGATCATAGTTTTCCGTTGATTGCCAATTATCAATAGAAGTTAGGTTGAATGTTGAACGCTAAGAACGGTTGTTTTGATAAAGAACTGAAAATACCATATTTAGCATACCCGCATAATTCAACACATTATGAAAATAATACCTGTCATCTCCCTGTTTGCTTTTATGGCATTCTTATTTGCATCCTATGCTGTGGCACAATACGTGGAACCCATCAGAACGACAGACATTCCGCCAACCTTTGCTACCGATCCGATTACTATTGATTGTGACGACAGCGAGGCCGCTTACGGGCCACAGCAGAACATGCAGATTGCAAAAAGAGCCGGCGCTGCAAATCCCCATGGTTTGGAAGACGGAGATCCGGTTGACTTCAATGCGTGGTTCAAAGCTGCCTATGATCTCGATTATCTCTATCTCTATATTGAAGTAACCGACGATATCGAAGAATCCTATTCAGAAGGTAAATCCGACTCATGGACGTGGGATAACGTTGAAATTTTTATCGATTTGGATACCAACAGCACTACTAATATTTATTCAAATGCCAGCACCATTCAGCTTCGTTATTGCCGCTCTTATGGAGTGGAGACTCCCGGCAGGGTCGCAAAGACAGATTTCCTGGTTGAGGAAATTAACGATGCTTCCATGTGGATTGTTGAAATCGGTGTTCCCTGGACCGCCGCTGCAGCTACAGGAGTTGTACCTGATATGTTAGAACAGCAGGCTGAAGGCATCATCGGATTTGACCTTGCGGTTGCCGATGCTGACGGTGATGGCACCGGATCTACCGGTGGAAGGAATTTTGAAGGCGGGGCACAGGCATTCTGGGACCCGGATACCCCTATTGAAAACGCCGATAATGCCTATCAGAACAGGAGGGTATTTGGATGGGCTGCTCTAACTGGAATTGGTTGTGACCCGCATCCCTGTGACAACATTTCCGATATAACACCTGATCTTCAGATTTCAATTTATCCGAATCCGGCCGGCGATCATCTGATCATCAATGCTGTGAATTCTTCAGATTTACATGGCTGTAATGTCAATATAACGAACCTCCTCGGAGAAACCTTATTGGTTAAGGAAATTGATCAGCATCCCTGTAAAATTGATTTATCAACGATATCTTCAAGGGGACTTCATTTTATCCGTTTATATGATAAAGCACACAACCTACTACAGGTCAACAAGATAATACTTCAATAATGAAGGGACACCCTGACAGGGTGGGGGTACCCTGACAGGTTTCATAGAGGTCTGAACCGCAGATATTAATGATTTAAAGATTTACTATGATGACTCCCTGAATTGATTAGTCGCCGAAATTCAAGTCTGGTGTTTCCAAAATTGATCAGCAATCCTATTTCTAGATTAAAGGCTTCGATGACTTTAGCGTAGGTGACATTAAAGGACACAGCATGAGGAACAGAATGAGAATGATGAAAAAACAGAGCTCGACTGATGTTTTTCTTCCTCATTCTCATTCTCATTCTCGCTCTGTTTTTACCCTGCCCAGTTCTCCCTGTCGAGGCTTCTGTACTGAATTGCTTCTGCCAGGTGATGAG
>CAYWCR010000178.1:0-2905 GCA_964456825.1 uncultured Bacteroidales bacterium | reverse complement strand
AAAGTAATGTTATGTTTACTATTTTCATGATGATTTACTTTTACTGTTTTGAAGAACCAGACTCCCGATACCCCTAAAAAATAAGGAATCTTCGCCATAAAACCCTAACACCTTACGAGGGTGTCGGGACCTTACGAGGGTGTCAGGATACCTTATTACAGATGCAAATCAATATCAAATTCCATAAATATGAATTATATTGAATTACCCGATGGGATTTAAAAACGGTTATATTTCCGTATGGATTATTTTGTCCCCTACCTCTTTTGCCCACGCCTTTATTTGTTCCCAGTTCCTGAAGTCCCCTTCCTCCATGGTACCGGTTTTATCCTGCCGGGCCATTGTCTTCCAGAGAAATCCAATTTTGCCGTATTCCAGTTTACCGCCAAATAACCCGAGGCCAAGCGGTTCCTTTATCTGGCACAAGGGTTGTAAGAAACCCACGGCCTTTTCCCGGTTTTCGTGCGTATCATTCTTCATGGTTATGCAGGTTACGAAGTAAGCGGTTGTTTTCTGACGGATCTCTTCGGCGCGCCTCCGGGCAAATCTGAGGGTTTTTCCCAACAGCTTATCCATCCGTGCAGCACTACCGATAATAACTGTATCATAAGATGCCATCCGGGGATGCTCATCAACACTGCGCAAATCAACGTTTCCGCCCATCTCGCTCAGGATTCCGGCAATAAATTCGGCTATCTCCTTTGTGGAATCATAATTGCCGGCATATATGATAAGAATTTTATTATTCATAACCTGCACTATTTGTAAATCTTATTTTTTAAACCAATATATCAGAATTCCATATCCAACACCAGCAGGATCAGTAGTTCTGGCCGATTGAAAAGCCATGAAACGTCCGTCGGTTGAAACAACCGGATTTGATGCTTTGCCTCCCTCATAATCATTAAAAAAGGTGATTCTGGTAAAATCCGTACCTGTCCCATCAAGCTTCAGCTTCCAGATATCTATGTTGCCGGCACCTGCATCGCCTCCGAGAACTTCACACTGGCGGTCAGATTCGACGCAGCTGTATACTCCTCCGGGGAAAATCCCTTCAACTTCATTGTAGGCTCCTGACTTTTTCGAGAAATCGGTTACCACACCTGTGTTAAGATCAATACCCATCACGGATGCCTGATTTTCCGGCTGATAGCATGTAAATGTAAGCTTTTTATCACCATCATAAAAATCCTGGGGCTCAATAATGCAATTACGGTCCCTGCTTTCAAAAACGGTTTTTATATTGGAAAGCCTTGGTGTATCACCGGTCAGATCAATATCAGCGACAATCAGCCTTGAAGCCTCAGGTTGGAGGTCAGATGACTGAGCTGACAACTGCGAAAAAGCAATTTTCAGGCTATTCTTTGAAACAGCCGCGCCTTCACTCATTTTTTGTCCCAGCTTCACCGGCTTTGAGCCACGTTCACTGCTGAGAAACCAGAGCTCATTATCACGCGAACGACTGATATGGATATCTTCGAAATGATCAGGGCCAATCAGCAGATAATCACCTGTTGCAAGGTGCATTGCACGGAGAAATGCTGCTCCGGGCACGTTGCATGTCAGGCACCTGATTTCATGGGTGTTGATGTCAACAACCATGGCGTCACCAAAACTTTTAGCCATAAAGGCTACACGTTGGT
The DNA here is from genome assembly GCA_964456825.1 of uncultured Bacteroidales bacterium. Taxonomy (GTDB): domain Bacteria; phylum Bacteroidota; class Bacteroidia; order Bacteroidales; family UBA10428; genus UBA5072. The sequence continues at coordinate 1,262 of CAYWCR010000178.1, read as the reverse complement.
TATCAGGTGAAATATCAGCGCGTTCACCAAAATGAGTCAGTATTTCGATGTTGGAAGGCAGGTTGTCAAGCGGATTGCCCTGTTTCCGGCCGGTAGTCTGCAAAAAACTCAGACAAATGAAGGCAAATATCACGATTACAATATTCCGTAGCATAGTTTAGCATAATTTGGTTGTTGAAAATTACTTAATTTTCTTTAGTATCGGTCCTTTGTAAACCTTTTTTATTCCTTTTGACACCCTTGACACCCTGACAGGGTCCCACCACCCTGACAGGGTACCCCCACCCTGTCAGGGTGTTGGAAATGCTGGCCGGATTATATATCTTTCCTGTCTTGTTAGATACGGATACTGTTTCATTCAAATCTTCCGGGAGTATCATAATATGCGTCAGTTAAATATATTCATCAACCGCTTTTTTGGCCTGATCCTCTTATTGGCTGCCCTTTCGGGCTTGTTTGTCCCAACGATAAATGCGGATATCTCGACCATCATCATCCTCTCGCTGGCCGTTATCATATTTGCTTCTTTTTTTAAGGTCGAACTCAGCCGCAGCCTGATCACGGATGATCTTTTGCCGGCGTCGAAATATCTGCTGGTTCGCTTTGTGGTCTTGCCGGTTGTTGCGTATTATCTTATCGGACTGATCAGTCCCTTTTATGCCGTTACTTTTTTGCTGATATTGCTGTTGCCGGCAGCTGTTTCTTCCCCTGCTTTCACGGTCATGTTCAACGGGCATGTCAGCCTGTCGCTGAAAATACTTGTCTTTTCCAGTTTTCTTTCGATCCTCACACTGCCTCTTTTGTGCAGCCTGCTGCTGTCGAGGGAGGTCGGGATCGACAGCCGTAACCTGTTTTACACGATGGTGTACACCATTGTGATCCCGTTTCTGGTTCACCTGCCCCTCAGAAGGATCAGCAATGTGAAAAAGGCTTTGATCAACAATAGTCCGCTGATAACAGCGCTGGGGCTGATCATTGTTTTTATTGCGGCAACCTCAAAAAACCGTGCCGTCATACTCGACCATCCTATGAAGGTATTATGGTATACCCTGATCTCCGTTATCAGTTACCTGGCGCTATACCTGTTTGGATATTATGTCCTGGCCGGACAGGATAAATCCCGCCGCATCAGTTACTCGGTCAGTTCAGGTGCCAATAATATAGGATTGGGGGTTACCATCACCACCCTGTTCTTTCCGGGTGAGGTGAACGTGTTCTTCATCATAGCACAGATCTCCTGGATATTCATGCTGATACCGATG
>CAYWCR010000177.1:0-3097 GCA_964456825.1 uncultured Bacteroidales bacterium | reverse complement strand
TAAAAAACGCAAGACCGAAATGGGCATCACCAATGTATTTGATTGGCCATGACAACCCTCTAATATGGTATGAAAATGGTGGAAGTGAGAAGTTTATATATTTAGAACTTCCAACCGGTATGACCGAAAAAAACTGTAAAGGAAAATATGCATGGGTAATAAAATACGAGAATTGGTAAGACTATCTATTCATGTTAACATTCGGAAGTTCATGGAATAATTATCGGCTTGGAATTTATAATTAACTTCAATAAAGCTAATCGTCCTTTAGGTTGAACAGTTACTAAGACCTTCAGGTACTAATGACTTTATTGATAACTGCCCCGGTTGGGGGAATTAACAGATAGGCAGATGCAAGACCATCTTCAAAAACGGTTCCGGGTTTTACGTTTGGTTCATTTATACTTGATCTTCACTTTATGAATCTCAGGTAATGTCAAATTAAAATCAGCATACAGGGAATTCTCAATTTTTGACAGGTTGAATACGACAGGCAGGTTATCGACAATTATTGATTCCACGCCCTGACATTTCTGTGGTAATAGAATATGATTATGGATAGTATTACCGCTGCCGGTTACCACAATATTAATTTCTTTTTTATTCGCATCATTTATATATTGATAGGCCACATAGCCCTTTGAAGCCGCTAACTGAACAGTAACATTCACTGAATCAACACCGCAGGATATCCAGCGGGGAGCAAGAGTTGCCTGATCAAAGGCCAATCCGTCATTTTTAATCCCGGCCAGGCCTTCAATCATTGCTGCCATGGCCGTAGCTGCAGCCCAGTTATCAGGTCCCCCGAAGGATTCAACTTTGGGCCTTACATAATGAATCCGGTCGGCCAGGGTAATGCCAAGCACGGCATAAATCCCGCCCTCAAGCGGTGCATGAAAGATAAGACTTGCAATTTTCTTTGACGGAGTGGGATTATTAATGGCAGACCAACATACGCCTACTTTGGTGCTGCATAAATTCGGACCCCACCAGGCAATGCCTGCATGTTCGTTTTCCAAACTTGAAAACCACCAGTTCGTCACGTCCTTCCCCTTCATAATGTATTGTGATTCTTCGGTACCATCGGCATAATGAAAGGTAATGGCCCCTGCAACATTACTGGGTATATTGTCTGATGAGGAATGTAACAGGTAGATCGTTGCAGCGGTATCATTTACCGGTACCTCTATCCATTCCGGAAATCCTTCAAGCGCGGACACACCGATGGCTGCCCTGCGTTGGTTTTCTTCAGGGTCAATTATGTCGAAGGCAATTTTATTAAAAACCTGTTCTCCGGTGGGTATTCCACGCATATCATTTCCGGGCCTGGTGGTGTTCATCCAGGGAAAAACTCCTTTGGCTCCTTTATCCCAAAGGTCCATATTGGCTTGTGCGGAAATATCAATTGTTTTATAATGCGGAGCAGGAGGAGGTGGTGGAATAGATCCGGTATAGGCAAACCATATACGTTCACCATTTTCTTTACCTAATGCATATATTTTGCTAAGTATCTCCGATCCGTAGTTTTCATAGCCATTTTCAAAAGCTCCCCTGGCTAATTCTCCCGCCGCATGTCCTGCTATGCCACCGTTCATGTATTGCCATTTTGCATTGTGCGGTCCAAAACCATTTTCAAAGGGAGGATATATGGCATACCATTCGCCCGGTGAACCCGGTGGCAGATGGTTCTTCAGGTCAAGGTAGGTATTGATAATGGCTACATTCATTTCGTGCGGCAATCCGCGATTAATAGAATACATATTTCCCTGAGCAATTTGTGATTTTTCATCTACTCCCAGGTTTCTCTTTACGTCCGGATCCTCATCGATAAAATGAGTATAGTATCTTCCATTCCACGAGAGCCCGTTCAGCCTGTCGAGGATATCTCTGCCCCGTTGTTTGTATTTTGCAGCATTCTCTTTCTGCCCGGCATATTCAAACATTTCGGCCAGCTGATTGCATGACTCGAAATACCCTGTATTATCCCCGAAAAAGATTCCGTATTTTGTTTTACCGGGCACGATCACCATGGTTGGACTTATAGGCGCATAGGGTGTATACTCATCATCCACCTGAAAATCCCACGAATCAATGCAATATGGCCTTTTCAGCAATTTAAACCGTTTTGACCACCGAACCGTATCGGTTACGCTGTAATCAAGTGCCCTGGATGCACAATCCAGGGTTAATTTCATCCAACTGTTATCACCACTGGCCTTCCAATGCTGGTATATCATATTCACATAGTTGTATTCCGGGTGGTTTTCCACAGGCTGTCTTACAAACCAGAGTTCATTGTTCTTTTTAAAATAATTTATTGATGAATAGGCAGTCTGGTAGTAGTGATAGTCCTCATCATCCGAATTCACAAAACTCCAGATCATTCCGTCGGGTTGCTGGTTTTCGCACATCAAATCGATAAGGTCCCTGCTATAAGGACTGAAGTATTGCATTCCTTTCATAACATTGTTGTTGTCGAGCACCCAGTGCACAAAGAACCGGTACTTTCTTCCGTTCCAGTCTACCATCATCAGCCCGTCAGAATCATAAACCAACATTCCCTTGTGAAACAGTTGGAACATTTCCCCTATATGTCCGCCATCATCGATTTGAGTTTCTGCTTCCACGTTGAATTGTGCAGAATCCAATATATTTCCTTTTTTATCAAGCAGGAAGGCTGTGTGGAAACCGGTGGTCCCCGCCACAGATATAGATATCCTGGTGGCAGCCAGCGTACGAACATATTCCCGGCCCTGTGCATCTTTTATAACAACTGTACCCGGGGATTTACATACGACAATGGCTTTATCCAATGGTTTGACTGATGGGGCAGGATGCATTACACTGATGATCTCCGGTTCCTGACAGTTCATGGTTGAAGGTATCATGAAGAGAAAGCATAACAGCCATGCCTGAAGGTTATCGCTGGCTGTTTTTCCGAATAGAAAAGTTTTTGGATGCATATAAATAGTTTTATGGATTATTAACGATAACTGGTTTTTAAGTCAGGCTATGGTTGCGATCATTCAATAACTGCAAAGCGATTTGTAAGGCGTATATCTTCCGAGGAAGCACCTACCATAACCTTAAATGTCCC
>CAYWCR010000176.1:0-3158 GCA_964456825.1 uncultured Bacteroidales bacterium | reverse complement strand
GTTTTGGTTGCGTCAATCCGTTAATATCTCCGGTTATGATTTCCGCAGCCAATGACACAGGGAGTAACTTCGCAAATCAAAACAGCATCAATTGCCAGGAACTAAAAATTAATCGCCGGAAGCCCATTATCTCAAAATAAAACAAATTATTTTTTAAGAATCCTTGCCGACAAAAAATGGATTTATCAGCTCACGTTGTCTTATAAAGATACCATCCGTTCCCAAGGGACCTGATCATAATATAACGGTTGGCTGACATCACCGGGGCATCATCCGGATCCGCGCAGAAAAAATAGCCGACGGAGTTGTCTGTCATTCCGCCAACCAGAAAATAGATACATGTACTATCCCTGGGATAGGATACCGAAGAGATCAGGATCTCCTGCATATCCCCTTTATGGGGGGAATTACTGCCAACCCGCCATGCAACCGATGAGGAAACAAGTTCCGTTTGCGCCTTCTGCAACAAAGCATCGAATTTATCCAGATTATGGTTAAAATGTTCCATCAGATCCTTGTCTGGTGCTGCTGTAAGCTTCATGTTATTCACTTCATAACGGAAATCATCAAGCGTGCCAATGGATCGCGCTATTGATTCATCCGAAACCGTATCATTCCTTTTTCTCACATCATTTACCATCTTCTCATATTCCTGCCTGATGCCGGCCTCATCCATGTCCTTGTATTTTTCCAGCATCATATAAAACATACCGGGCAGCCATAGTGCCCTGAACGCATTGATTTTCCATTCATCCTCCCGGGTCCAGAATACATAAAGATCAGTATGGTCCTTATTCTCCTGGATGGACACGGCAATAACAGCCTTGCCTTGATCGCACAGCAGCGTTTCATAAGATATCCCGGCATTGCCGGCAATCTTCCTGGGATTGAAATCCTGTTCCTTTGCTTCACCTGTTAAAACCAACCTGTAATCAGTGAGTTCTCCGCTGATATATTTCCGGGTAAGGTCAAGGGGAATGGAATCCTGCTGTGCTGATGCAAACAGATTTGAAATCAGCATGAATAAAATGGTACATGGGTATCTCATGGTTGTATCTTGATGGTATAAAAGTCCAAGTTCAAAAACATTGCCTGGTAAGCCGAAGCGAAATATCAGACAGTTTTACGAAAGGTAGATAAAAGCGCGGAACTTTACAACAGCAAAGCTTTTTTGGAATTTTTCCAATCCTGTATTCAATCTGCCTGCATCGCCTTCGCGTAACCGCTATGGCGGAGCGAGGCCAGCAGGCAGGTCTTACCACCGGTCATTGTCAATGGCGGGCATTTGTATTTTTTCTAAACGGTGGAAGCTTTTATCGTCCTTTTCATGGTTATTCCGGTCAGCATCACCTTACACAAAACCAACAATGTTCCGCCCAATAAAACAATGGCCCAGACCATCGGCTTTGTAATTTCAAAACTGACACCCAGCATACTCTGTATCGTTTCGCCAATATCCTTTTCCCTCAGCCCAATGATTGCAGAAGCCATGCAGATCAACAGCATGATAGATCCCGTAAAAAGAGATACGCGCTTTGTTATGAGCGGATATTTTTCAGCGGGGACACCATTAAACACAACCCTGTTCCCCATATAAAATCCCGCCGGCAGTCCCAGTAAAACATTTAATACCGGCAAACCCATAAACATTCCAAAGAATACGATATTATAAAATAGATAGATGCTGATCACCACCCATAACGGTAATGCATACCGGTTGTTTATCCACCTTTTCAGGAAAATGAGATCCAATATCAATCCGGCAAGCACACCTGATACCAGATAGATCAGCGGGGTGTCCAGATTCTGGCCAGTATAAAACCATACCATAAACGATACCAGACCCAGCAAAATGGGCAGAACGCCACCTATGATCAAACCCAGGAATATCCTTTCAAGTTTTTCCATACCCTGTTAAATAAGTTTCTTTTATAAAACGCAATATGCAATCCATTTATTGAGTGAGGCTTTCTATTGCAGGCCGGCTGATTTATTATTTTTTTCATTTTTACCTGTCTTTGATAACTGGATAAACCGGGTTAAGGCCACACCCAGTGACATCCCCAGGGCAAGGATAAGCCAGAAACCGGCATTGCCCGGCTTCAGTGCGATTTCCGGATAAAAGCCCAGATAAAGGCCAAGGGTTAATATTACCGGAGATAATATCAACAAAAATTCTCCACTCTTTTTCATGTTGTTTGATTTGGGTTAAAAAAAATATAATAATTATACCATAGCAAGTCAATACGATTTATAAAAACCTCAAGCCAGTTTGTAATGCTTAAGCCTTATCAGTTTTGGGCAATATCCATGTCAGAAAAAGGATCACCAGCGCAACGGCCGCTGTAACAGGCTGCATCCATGAGATGTAGCCGATGATGGCAACCTGCACCGCCAGCCATATAAAAACAGCCAGCACGGCGATAAAGGATGCAGGGCGGGCAATACGAAAACGGGCAAACATGGCAACGGAGGCAAAAAGGAATAATCCCCCGATAACCATAAACAATATGAGACCGGGGATGAAATAACTGCTGAATGGGCTTCCTTCCAGCCACTCAAGAGGTATATTCTCAGAACCGGACATGCCATAGTATCCGCCGCCGAAAGCATTCAAAGCCACAAAGGCCAGCAAAACACCCAGCACAATGCGGATAATGTTTTGTGATAAAGAAGAGGCAGGTTTAAGGATTAATTTTTTCATGGTGTCGTTTGTTTGGTTGTTAACTTTACAGTTATTGCGGATGAATCAACATCATAGCATTAATTCCCGTTATATAAACCCGCCATCAAATATACTTTTAATACCATTACAAGTCAATAGACATTATCCCTTAATGTATCATTCCTGTAATTCCTTATGGAGTTGTTGTCATTGTTGGCATAAATGAAACCGGCATGCTGCTGTAAAGTGGGCCGGTTTTAACTGCAGTTGAAAAACCCAAAAAAGCTAATGCCTTAGCACAAGAATAGTTTTCCTGACAGGTTCTCCTTCTGATGATATCAGCTTTACGATGTAGGTTCCGGCATTGAGAAAGCCAACGTTGAGCCGGCAGCATTCATCGCGGATGATTTCCTTAAGCACCAGGTCACCGCATATATGATAAAGCTCAATTCCTTCAAATTGTTTTATCCCCGTTATTGTCAGCATATCATCC
>CAYWCR010000175.1:0-3210 GCA_964456825.1 uncultured Bacteroidales bacterium | reverse complement strand
TTTTGCAGAGGCTTGGCGCAAACTATAAAGGAAACGGAGCAGGTACCATGCGTAAAATATCTCAGCAAGACCTCGATGAACTCAAGCAGATATTTGATGAAACAGGGGCCACAGAACGGTTTGAAAATCTAGAAAAGAACCACCATGAGCAATAATGTATTCCCGGCAGTATGGCGCGATTATCAAAAAGAAATCGCAAATGATGATTATTATTATGCACGCAGTTGCATCCGGCAGAATTTTTTTCCGGGTTCGGAAGAGACTTTCCTGAGAATAGTAGGCAAAACGGTGGGGAAAAACATTTTCGACGATGCGCATCAAACCACCTGTTCTGGCATAGCCTACCATTGCGGTGTCGTTCCCATGCAAACAACCATGACCGTTGTGGCGCGGCAGTTTTCATTGATGAATGAGGCCGGATATAAAAACTTCGTACCCTCATGCGTTACCTCTTTTGGAGTTTATTCAGAAGCCATTGAGGTGTGGAATGAATATCCTGAAGTTCTTGAAGAGACCAGGAAACACCTGAAAGCATCCACTGGCAGGGACTTTCAAATACCCGAGAATATTGTGCATACAAGCGATATTATTTATAAGTACAGGAATGAAATCGCTGCAAAGGCAAAATACCGGTTGATCAACAAGAACACAGGAAAACCCCTCAGGATTGTTGAACATATTGGCTGTCATTATGCTAAAATATTCCCCCATAAGGGTGTCGGAGGAGCGGAATTTCCTCAGGTTCTGGCAGGCATGATAAATGCCTGGGGAGGTGAGGTGGTCGACTATCCCGAAAGGAGGCATTGTTGTGGCTTCGGATTCAGAAATTATATCATTAAAAGTGACAGGAGCTATCCAATCTCCAATACAAAGATAAAATTTGATTCAATGGAGCCCTATAAGCCTGATTTTATTGTAACCAACTGCCCCGGCTGTACTTATTTTTTCGACCGTTGGCAATATGCCATTGCAGAAATGGATGGGAAAACATATGGTGAAAACGGATATGGTATCCCGTCTTTGACCTATGAAGAAATGTCTGGATTAATCCTTGGTTTTGATCCCTGGGAAATGGGCATGCAATTACACCAGGTAAGCGTTGAGCCATTGCTCGATAAAATGGGAATTCAATACAATCCAAAAGAAAAATACCTCGGCTACAATAAGGAAGAAATCGGGAAACCGGAAAAGCCAAATGTTTTAAAAGTATTCTGATCCTGGAGGCTTCTTTCATGGCCTGAAATATTTCTTTGCAATCTTACGAAAATGAACATAAGTTCATCATCTTTGATTTCATATTAAATGAAATAAAAGTATTATAGTACAGTAAGATAATATCTATTAATCTATAAAAATGAAAATTGCAGTTCCATCAAAAAACAACATGGTAGATGGTCATTTCGGCCATTGCGAATATTTCACCATTTATACGGTGGATGAAAAACAAAACATTGTGCACGAGGAAAACTATAATTCCAGTGCAGAATGCGGTTGTAAGTCAGGACTGGCAGGAGTTCTTAAGCAAATAGGCGTTACCTCAATGCTTGCAGGAGGCATCGGACAGGGAGCCATCAACGTATTGAACCAACATGGCATTGAAGTGCTCAGGGGCTGCTCCGGTGATGTCAGAAAACTGGCGGAAGAATACCTGAAAGGAACATTGGCTGATTCGGGTGAGACCTGCCACCAGCATGAGCACCACCATGGACATGGCGGACATAAAGGGGAATGCCACCCATGAATTCCTTGTGACGGGCACTTAATAGAATGCTGAATATCGAACAAGGAACGCTGAATGTCGAATAATGAAGATTATCCTTTGCGGATCTAATCTTCGTAAATCAAGATTCGGTGTTCCTTGTTCGTAATTCATGTTATTATAATAAAATAACCACACTTTGAGTATTGATTGATTTGTTGATTGGTTGATTTAATGACCTGCCTATCGTCAGTCAGGTTTGTTGATTTAATGGTCGGGATTTAGCGGTTTAGGTGTTTAGCTTTTTAGGGGGTTAGGAATTTAGGTGTTTACCTATTTCCTAAATTGCAAAATAGCTAAAAAGCTAAAAAGCTACATTTTTTAAATGCTAAATCGCTAAAAAGCTACATTCCTAAATTTTTCGTTTTTCACTGTTCACTCCTGCCTTTCGGCCTCGCTCCGCCAAAGCGGCTACGCGAAGGCGATGCAGGCAGGTTTCACTTTTCATTGTTCCAATTCTTTTCTCATCTCAGCATTTTTAGCGGAGAGAGTCTCAAGCACCTCTTTTGTTGATTCAGGGCAGTTTTCAAATGAGATCACATTATTATAATCGATGCTGAAGGAAGACAGGTGTTCCAGGATGGCTTTATCGGGGCGGTCACCGGCAAACCTGCTGAATTCAACACGCGGGAAAATGTCGGTATTCATAAAAGCTTCCTTCGCATAATTTCGCAATGCTGCGTCATCAGCCAGCAGACCGGCAATGATCGTGTTGACATTGTCAATACCGCTTGCACTCAGTGAACCCTGCATATTGAGCAGGTTAAACAATGGTTGACTCCGGCAGTAATCCATTTGATGCATTTCACCGGAAGCCAACAGCAATGTTTGACCCGGTGCAATCTGCCAAAGGGTAACATGAGGAAAAACATCAGTGCAGGATTTTATCAGCGACCTGAATTCACCTTCTGTAATCCCACCCATTGGCAGCCACTGGCAAAGGTATCCTCCGGCGTGAAGTTTCTCCCTGCACAACCGATAATATTCTTCTGTATACATTGCATTGCCTGTTCGGGGATGTGCTGCATTGCAGATAATAATATCATATTGCTTTTTCGACCGGAATAAAAAACTCCGGCCATCTTCAATGGTGATACTGACATTTTCATGTGCCAGAATATCATCGTTGACATAGGCATAAGCATCGGCAGCAACGTTGGTAACTTCAGGAGATATCTCAACAATATCAATTTCAGGCACGCCAACATCAGCCATTGATTTTGATGTAATTCCGATACCCAGTCCGATAATCAATACCCTTTCCGCTTCCGGCTTGAACAAATAGGGCAGGCAGCTCAGCATCTTATCGCCTTTGAGTTCTGCAGGTTCGGAACTTACAGCCTGTTCCCCATTGATATATAGGACAATGTTCCCCTGTTTGGTCCTTTGAACATCTACAGTTGCCGTGCTTCCTTCATGACGGGCTTCAACCATGCCGTCTCCTGAAATCA
>CAYWCR010000174.1:0-3224 GCA_964456825.1 uncultured Bacteroidales bacterium | reverse complement strand
AGCCCTGTTGGTGCACAAGGTATGAATACCGGATTACAGGATGCTTATAATCTGGCCTGGAAACTTGCATTGGTATTACAGGAGAAAGCAAAGATATCACTTCTTGATACTTATGAATCCGAAAGAGCAGGAATTGCAAAAAAAGTAATACGCTCCACCGACATAGTATTTAATTTTGTGACCAGTCAGAACTTCTTTCTAAAGACATTTCGTATCTATGTAGTACCTTTGATAATGAAACTAATACTACCACTGCTGGTAAAACAAAAATCCATACGTCATTTTTTCTTCAGGAGAATATCTGAAATTGGAATTCAATACCGGGAAAGTCCTTTATCCCATCATGCATCGTCAGGAAATTTCCCCTCTCATGCCCCCAAACCCGGAGACCGGTTACCCTGCATACCCTATAATGAGGATGGAAAAGAGATAAATATCCAGGAAAAAGTAACAGGTACGGGCTTTAACCTTTTTATTTTTTCAAAGGGTACTCCGCCTGATGAAATAATAAGGGTCGCAGAAAATTATACACATTTGCTTACCATTGAAACCATCCCTTGTACATCAGAAACAAAATATCTATATGAGAGATTGGGTATTGAAAAGAGCGGTTGCTATCTTGTCCGGCCTGATATGTATATTGCATATCGGTCTGGTAAACCGGAGGCTGAACATTTTGAAAGCTATCTTCAACAATTTATGAATGAAAATTGATTGTGTTTTCTTTAAGAAATGGCCACTGAGGTTTCATTCAACCTGGATTCAGCATTAGAAATGGAATGGACTAATGCTGAGTGTGTTGGCAGATAGGGTGGAATTTGGTTTAACCCCGGTAGACCGGAGGTTGCACCGGTCTTTGGCATATTGCGCGATTTTTATCGCGAAATTTGTGTTGGTTATTCTGAATTAACACCCAGTCAGTTGTTTGGAATGTGATATATTTTCATCAATTTTGTATACACGCATTATCGGATATTATATAATTCCGATATTTACAGACTTAAAAACAACGCACATGAAGTATCCATCATGGGTAATCGGAATAATGTCCAGGATGTTTATACGCAAGCAATAAATTATTAAATAATGCGAGTAAAAACGGAGAAACAGAAAGGAAAAACATCGGATCGGGATACCGGTCAGTTTCCGATAGTGGGTATAGGCGCATCGGCAGGCGGACTGGAAGCGTTGGAACAATTTCTGGGCAATGTACCGGAAAACAGCGGAATGTCGTATGTTATTATCCAGCATCTGGATCCCACACAGAAAGGAATGTTGCCGGAGTTGCTTCAGCGAGTTACCAACATGAAAGTTTTTCAGGTTAAGGATCGTATGGCCATAAAACCAAACTGTGTATTTGTAATTCCGCCAAATAAAAGCATGTCTATATTAAAAGCGAGGCTTTACCTGTTTGAGCCTATTGAAACAAGAGGACTGCGCCTTCCGATCGATTTTTTCTTACGTTCGCTTGCCGACGACCGGCATGAACAAAGCATCGGTATTATTCTTTCGGGCATGGGCTCCGACGGCAGTATTGGTATCCGGGCTATAAAAGAAAATAACGGAATAGTGATGGTACAGGACCCTGCCACGGCAAAATACGACAGCATGCCCCGCAATGCCATCGATTCTGTGCTGGTCGATATTGTGGCTCCGGCCAACGAGCTGCCTGCAAAGCTCATTACTTTCCTTAAACATATTCCTGTTGTCAAAGCAAACCTTGAAATAGAGATTAAAGACAAAAGCGCTCTCGAAAAAATTATTATTCTTCTTCGGACCTATACAGGTAACGACTTTTCGTTATATAAAAAAAATACGGTATACCGCCGCATCGAAAGACGCATGGCCGTCCACAGAATTGATAAGATATCTGCTTACGTGCACTTTTTGCAGGAAAATCCAAAGGAAGTGGATATTCTTTTCAAAGAATTGATGATTGGCGTTACCAGTTTCTTTCGTGATACTATCGTATGGGATAAGTTAAAAGAGACGGTTATTCCAACTATGCTGGCTAACCTGCCAGCCAGTTCAATATTGCGGGCATGGATACCAGGATGTTCAACCGGCGAAGAGGCCTATTCATTGGCTATGGTATTTAAAGAGACAATTGAAAAAATCAATCCACGCGAAAGCTATTCATTGCAGATATTTGCTACTGATATCGACAATGAAGCTATTGAGATAGCCAGAAAAGGTATATTTCCTGTAAATATTGCTGCCGATGTATCACCAAATCGACTGAATCGCTTTTTTATTTCATCGGATGAAGGTTATCGCGTCAATGCTGAAATAAGGGAAATGCTTGTTTTTGCACAACACAACATTATCATGCATCCGCCTTTTACCAAGATCGATTTCCTTTCGTGCCGCAATCTGCTTATATACATGGATACCGAGCTGCAAAAAAAAATACTCGGGCTGTTTTACTATAGTATTAACCCTGAAGGAATTATGCTGCTTGGTAGCTCCGAAACACTTGGTACGCAGAGTCATCTTTTTACACCTGTAGATGCCAAATTGAAGATTTACAAACGCTCAATTACTCCCCTGGTACCTGAGTTATATGATTTTCCTTCGTCATTTACCCGAAAAAAATCGACGAATACTCAACAGCAGGTATCTGCCAAATCACCTGTGAATATTCAAGCGCTTGCAGATCAACTGCTCTTGCAGCACTTTTCACCTGCCGGTATACTGGTGAACGATCAGGGAGACATCATTTACATCAGCGGACGTACGGGAAAATATCTGGAGCCGGCAGTTGGTAAAGCAAACCTGAATATTTTCGCCATGTTACGCGAAGGTTTACGCGACGAATTTCCTGTCGCCTTCCGTAAAGTTATAATGAAAAAAGAATCTGTGGTTTTACGCAACATCAAAGTAGGTACAAACGGGGGTACACAAATCCTGAATGTTAACATTCAATGGATTGATAAACCAGAGCCTTTAAGTGGCACGGTAATGATAATTTTTACGGATGTACCGGAGATTACGGACCTCAGATTGCAATCAAAAAAAGGAAAGAAGACGTTGCACAATATCAGACAATCAGAGTTGGAGAAAGAGTTGCAGCATTCCCGTGAAGAGATGCAGAATGCTCTTGAAGAAATGCAGACTACACAGGAAGAACTGAAATCCACAAACGAGGAATTACAATCTGCAAATGAAGAACTGCAATCTACAAACGAAGAACTTACCACTTCAAAGGAAGAAATGCAAAGCCT
>CAYWCR010000173.1:0-3523 GCA_964456825.1 uncultured Bacteroidales bacterium | reverse complement strand
GGCCGAAGGAGGCAAATGCCTCTTCAGCTTTTGTACTGTCAGGGTATTGTATGGTGAGAAGGTAAAGTCTTTCTTCCGGATTCCCGTATTTTGCGAGAACTGCATGAGTGTTCTCATCAATCCCCAGTATATTATCCGTAGAAATGAAGGTATATGAATTAAGCCATATGTAATGATGGAAATACAAAGTCGCTCCGGGCACAAGGCCTTCCGGAGGCAACACCGAAAGGATGGCCGGGGGTTCACCGGTTTCCTCAATTTTCTCATCGATCCATCCTGCCAGCGTATGCAGCAGTTTTACCGATTCATCCGTTGATTCACTGGTTATCAATGACACCCAGTATCTTCCTTTCCAGAAGAACTGAGCGCCGCTCACATAATAGGAACCCTGGCCGTATTCCTTTTCCTCCCTGTCACGTGTCTGGCTGTAAACGCCGAAAGCATCCTGAGCACTTCCCAGGTCAAAGATCTCAGCCGTAACCTCCGGCTGTCCTTCTTTGGCATAACGACAGCTCACAGCACCCTTAAAACCGTAGGAAATGTATAATTCAGCCCCGCCATCAATATAATCATATAAAGACTGGCGGGTATCAAGCCTTAATTGTTCGGTCAATAGCCAGCCATCAACCTGGCCGGGAAATTCGGGGAATGATTGAGCATTCGTCATGGCACAATGAGGTATCAGTATGAAAAACAATAAAAACCAGGAAGGCAATTTCATCATACACTTTTATGTTTTTGAAGGTTGTGATGATTGTAGTTGTTATGATGCCTGCCTGCCGGCGAGGCAGGGTAATGTTGGTTGTGGTTGTCGGTTGTCGGTTGTCGGCCTGCCTGCCGGTGAGACAGGGTTGTGGTTGTCTTTGATCTTTTATCTTTTGTCTTGTATCTTGTATCTTATGGAAAAGATACGTCAGGATAATCTTTTTTGCAACAACTCACCTTTTATTTTTATTTGGTATATTTATTGATAGAATAGGGATGCAATTTAAAACACCATGTTAAAATTCAAAAACCTCAGGTTTTATCTGATAACGGGATTGCTTATTGTGGTTGGCATCATCCTCTTAACCAACAAGATCGTGGCAGCAGGTCTGATTATTACCGGTATCGCTGCATTGATATTTCTGTTGTGGGAACTTTTCCTGAAAGAAAAAGAAAAGCAAATCGACACGTTGAATCAGGAGATCCGGCTCATGAAATCAGAAAATACAGCATTAAAGCAGGATATTACCGACCTTGCCACACGAAAACTGAATATATCCGAAATAAACAGCATCCTCGATCTGGGCCTGATTGAAGTGGATACTAATTTTAAAAGAACCGTAAACCGGGAGCTTCAGGAAGGCGATAAATATGTTCAGTTTATCGGAGTGTTGCATGTTGATTTTGTTGCCAAATACGGCGTTGATTTCAGGAAATTGCTGTTCAAGGTTGATGAAGAAAGGCATGAGATCTGTATTGCCAATGCCAATCCTCAGTTTTTATCTTTTTCAAAAAGGAAGTGCATCTGGGAAATTGCCGAAATACTGGAGTACAATACGCCATTTTTTGGCAGCAATCACTGGAAAACCAATCCGAAACTCGACAAACTGGCCAACCAGATCAAGGAAGAGATCAGGGTGAAAACGGAACGGGAAACGGAGAACGGGCCGTCAGAGTTGGGATGGATTATCAGGCCCCTCAGAAAGCATGTGGAGACCGCCATTTCGCTGATTATCGGCATCAAAGGTTATAAGATCCGGTTTACTGAACTGGACAGCGGCAATTATAAGCCTATGACAGAATTCGCCAAAGATGATGTCCATAACCGGGTGCTTGAACAAGGTGGTGAAGGAAATGGTAAACAGTAATCGTCCTTCGCCGGGGCTACGGAGGAAGAAGACGGAAACAGGTCTTTAGCAGTTTAGCGGTTTGGCCGTTTAGCGGTTTAGCAGTTTAGCAATTTAGCGGTTTAGTGGTTCAGATAAATAAAAAAAATCCCTGCGAGGCAATGGCAGCCGTCACAGGGATTTTTAAGAATGGTGTTAAAGTCTTAAACAGGAGGACTTCTATTTGAAATCTTTAATGCCGTTGTATTTCGCCTGATAACCCTTTACAACTTCCTGCTGTTCATCAACAGTTTTTCGCAGCTGTTCCTGATTTTTAATATTCGCGGGCAACAGATCGTTCTGTGCTTTATCTATCTCTGCCTGCATATCCACTATTTTCTTTTCACCTGACTCAACTTCCTTATTGGTTTTCTTTATGCGTTTCTCAAGGTCATCAATATATTTCTTTTTTTCATCCTTAGCCGGACCTTCTTCCAGCGCATTGTACTGATTTGTTTGCGAAAGCAGTTCATCATTCAGTGACAGGAGATTGGTCCGCTGTATGACCAGTTCATCATTGGTGGCGCCTATGGTAGTCGTATTCGACTGTATCATCTTTTCCATCCTGACCTTGTCATTCTCCAGGGATTTCAATTCACCTGCCATCTTGGAAAGTTTTCTCTCCTCGTTATCCAGTTGTTCCTTCGCCAGTTGCAGATAGTGGCCTTTGGCAAATTCCAGCATATAAGCCTTGGCTTTAGCGAATTCCTCCATATTATTTTCTGCTGACACATAAACATCTTTCTTCAGTTCAAATGAGGCAGCCAACAGAATGGTGGTATCATTATTCTTAACCAGGCTGTATACATTAACGGGTGCCGCAGCTATTTCCTTGATATTGGCTCCGAATATGGAAAGTTCTTCACTCTCGATCTGTACCTTTGATTTGGTTCCTTTCTCCAGTGATTTGATCCAGGAATCCTGGATATTTTTAAAAGAGACCTCAGGGATGGTAAGCGTAATCCCGGGTGTATTACCATGCCGGAAGGTAACCGGACCTTCAGCAACGGTTATTGATCTTTGGGCGATGCCGGTAAGGTTCAATACAATGCAAAAAGCAAATGATGTCAAAAAAGTTTTCATATCACGTTATTTAAGGATTAAAAATCAGATTTAAGCAAACCTTATTTCTAAGTTACAATATATTATTATCAATATCTATTTAAAATGAGCTATTTTTAGCTGAATATTTTCTGCATCTCCTTAATTTGTACTGGGGAAGCATAAAAAGAATGACGTTCCGATGATTCAAACTTTAAAAACAAGCAATATATGAACCTGGCAAAAATTGTACCGGTTATTTTGATGATGATTTCCTGGGCGGGCTTCTCAACTGCTCAACAGGGGCCATCCAAAAAGCTGATCATTTTGCATACCAACGACTTGCACAGCAGGTTGAACGGCTTTTCCCCGGAAGTTAATTACTCACCTTCCATGATCAATGATGATAACACACGGGGTGGTTTTGCCCGTATTGCCACGATGATCGATGAAGAAAGAAATAAGAACGGAGATTGTGTTCTGGTAATAGATGCCGGTGATTTCCTCATGGGCACATTCTTCCCCATATTGGAAGAATCTACAGGTTTCCAGTTGACACTGATGAAAAGAATGGGGTATGATGTGGTGTCTCTGGGCAACCATGAGTTTGA
>CAYWCR010000172.1:0-3523 GCA_964456825.1 uncultured Bacteroidales bacterium | reverse complement strand
CTCAAAATCCCACAAATGTTTCAGATTAACAGGAGAGGGTTTAACCTGTGCGCTTATGTTTAACATTGCTAATGTAAAACATAACGTTAATGCAAGGAGTAGTTTTTTTTTCATAATGAATAAGTTTTAGTTAAAAAACAACCTGACAACGTGTAGCTTATATAATATAATTTATCCCTCTACCCCTGTGTTTATAGTTTAGTAATTATGGAACCACAGGAACGAATGTTTCAAATTTTATTCCTCTGTCACGCATTACTAAAGTATCAGTCAGCGTGTGGGTAGTTGTTCCAAAATCAACGGTATAATTGAGGTGGAGTACATCGCGTTTTTTATCCCCGAACATATCGCCGTCATTGACATATTTGCCGTTTCCTGTCAGCGTGTAAGAAGCGGTTTCAGGATTTGACAGGGTGCAATTACTATTATCATCAAAGGTTAGTATGAGCGTGAAGGGGAGATCCGTATTACCATCTTCGGCTTTGGTTTTCAGATCAATGGTGACTTCATTCATGGATCGGGTTACAGCCCCGCAAACTTCATCCTGTTCCACATATTTTTCATGGTAGACATAGGTAGCATCAAGTGAAGTATTTCCGTTATTTCCTTTAACAACATCAATGCCCCTGCGCAGGTATGAAGCATGCCATGGATTAATATACCTGACAGCGTAAAGAATATAGTCTTTAGGAACGACACTCCACTCTCCGGCAATACGTCGATCTGCGGTGTCTATTTCCGTACTGCCCCTGAGCACAGAATCGGCATTTGTTACCGATGAGATTACCAAAGGGATAACATACGTATTTTTTACGGAGAGATTGTCGTTAAAAAAAGCATCGGTCAGCTGAACCTCTATCCCTCCCATCAATTCTCCCGAAGGGATCACGATCTGCATGTCAGCAGGAAGGGTATAGTAGCCTGACGGCATGGCAATCACATTATCTCCTGAATCACTCCCGAATTTCAGATTATCACAAAGCGAGTTATCAACGGCCACATCTATGGTGATATCCTTATTGTTTTCATATACGCCGCCCATTGTAGCCATAATAATACATTTGTGTTCATTGTCAGGTGAGTTGTCAAAAACATAGTCTTTTCCAAGTACAAGTGTCCTAACCGGCGACTGATATGCAAAATATACTGTTGTATAATCAAAATCCTGAAATTCCCAGTCCTTATTCTCGCATGCTGTAAAAACTGCGAGTAAAATCAATAAACTATAAACTAACCTTTTCATCTTTTTATTTTTTTAGTATGAAGTAAGCATTACCACCCGTTGTTTTGTATTAACCCTGCTCTTAACACTTCATTAAACGGAAGCGGGGGATAAACCATATAATCTTCGTACAGTCTTTTTTCCACGGCTGATACGACATAACTGTCATTGGTAATCCTGACTCCCGTGGCCGGTTCAGTAAGATCTATTTTCCATCTGCGCAGGTCCCAGAAACGGAAACCTTCGAAGCACAGTTCCAACCGCCTTTCGTTTTGTATCAGCTCTCTCATAGCTTCCTGACTGCTGATGGATGCCAGGTAATTGTCGGGTTGTGTAATTCCTGCCCTGCTTCTAATGGCAGCTATCACATTACGGGCTGAATAAGCATGGCCGCCTGTCCCGTCAGGCCCCCAGGCTTCATTGGCAGCCTCGGCATAGATCAGGAATAGTTCTGTATACCGGATATGGACGGAATAGTGCTTTTTGCCTACCAATACCGTAGGATCGGTGTTAACGTCTTCTCTCAGCAGTTTACGTAAATAATATCCCGTCCTTGTTGAAGTTTTGAGATAGTCAACGGCGTCATCGCCGCTGTTTGTATTGGTATAGATGGTTTTTCCGGCCAACGTACTTCCGTTCACAACGATATAGCCGGCCAACCTTGGATCCCGGTTTGCGTATGGATTGGCCGGATCATAACCACTATTGGCCGCATCGGTAATGGGATATCCGTTTGCCATAGGAAATGCATCCACCAGGTTCTGGGTCGGATTAACCTGTCCCCTGCCATAAAGTGAAGGCGGAAAATTATTTTGTTCAAGGCCGTAACCTGTATAGATACTCCCCCTCCACAGCATTTCAACCGCATCTCTGTCACGTGAGAGATTTATGGCATCCACATTGGTGCTTTTAAAGAACAGGGCACCTTTCGGGTCCAGCCCGGATATGCCTCCATTGAGATCAATTACCTCAGCGGCATAATTTGCCGCATCTTCCCAGGTGGTAGTGGTACCATCACGATAAGCGGGACTTGCCGCAAGGATGGCAGCTTTAGCCCTTATAGCCCTGACGATGCGCCCCGACACCCGCTGCCTGCTAATTTCACCAAAAACCCGGTTATAATCTACCAGGGAGAAGCTTTTGTATTTTTCGGGTAATTCTGAATCACTTTCAACATCACCATAATCTAAAGGCAGATTTTGCTCAGCTTCATTCAGGTCATTATAAATTTGCTGCATGCATTCTTCAAAGGTGTTTCGCGGCTTATTGAAATCAGCACCGGCATCGAGTGCTTCCGTGATGATGGGCACCCCGAGCAATTCGCCGCCAGGGCTGTAACCGCCATGCGCCTGGAGGAGATGGAGCATAAATAATGCCCTGAGCCCGTATGCTTCGCCCTTGTGCCGGTAATTAAACAGCATGCGGGCCGTATCGCTCCTGTACGACCATTCCACACTGTCGGTTTCAGCAAGGAACCTGTTCAGGTACATGATGGCGGTGTAAGCGTTTTCCCATTGATCCACGGGATTATATCTCGAAGACCACTGGCCTGTGGCCATGTTGAGGTAACCGCTGAATTTGTCGTTTGTGACTGCATCATCGGTGGCCACATCGTTAAATGAATAACTGCTGGTGGGAATTCGCGTGTATGCATTCATTAGCACTCCTTCCGCAAAAACAGGATCATCATAAATGTCTTCAAGCGTCTGATGGTTATCGTCAGCCGGTTCAAGAAGATCTTCACACCCGGAAAACACCATCGCGATAGTTAGAAGTATGATTAAATATTTATTCATATCTGTTTATTTTATAATAGGATAATTATTATTAAAAGCCGGTCCTGATTCCGATATTAAAGTACCGGAACTGGGGAGTGCTGGCAATATTCAGATCCATGATTTCTTTATTCTTGGAGATAGTGAACAGGTTTGCTCCCATCACATATATGCTGAATTCCCTGATAAACGTTTTTTTTAGGATATTTTCAGGCAGATCGAATGTGATCTGTACTTTTCTTATGTTAAACCTGTCGTTTTTATACATCCAGAAATCAGCGTAACGGAAATTGTTATTATTCTGCTGAGAGCTTAAACGGGGAAATGTGGCAGTATTCCTGGTTTCCTCTGTCCATCTGTCACGCACAACTTCAGTGTATTTGTTATCCCCGTCTACCCAGTAATAGTCGCTGCTCTTCATCCCGTTTCCACCTAGTGAACCCGTACCCAGCATAAAAACGGTAATATTCCTGTAGGTTACCGAGAAATTCAGGCCGTAATTAAAAGGAGCTATCCACCGGCCAAT
>CAYWCR010000171.1:0-3559 GCA_964456825.1 uncultured Bacteroidales bacterium | reverse complement strand
AAACTATTTGTAATTCTGATTGCTTTCGTTTCAATGAATGCTTTCAGCCAGGGTAGAGATGTTGTGGATATCGCTATCGGATCTGCGGATCATACAACACTGGTAGCTGCTGTAAAAGCCGCTGATTTGGTATCCACCTTGAAGGGTAAAGGACCATTCACTGTATTTGCTCCAACCAATGCGGCATTTGATAAACTGCCTGAAGGTACGGTTGCAAATCTTCTTAAACCGGAAAATAAGGCTCAGTTGGCTAAAATTCTGACCTATCATGTAGTTAGCGGAAATCTTGACGCAGCTGCGGTGATAGCGGCTATTAAGAGCGGAAATGGCAAAGCCGTTTTAACCACTGTCAGCGGAGGAAAACTAACAGCCTCCCTGGAAATGGAAAAAGTAAAATTAACCGATGAATCCGGAAAATCTGCTTATGTTACTGCAACAGACCTGAAGGCTACCAATGGTGTTGTTCATGTAATTGACGGAGTAGTGCTCCCCAAATAACTACGCCTCAGAATCCAGTAAAATAAAAAACGCTTTGAACTGCTCAAAGCGTTTTTTATATTCATCCAATACTGAAATGACATTTCAGGTTTCATTCAAATTATCTACAGGCCACCACATGACGTCATCAATACCGCGTACTACCTGGTAAGCTTCAACCCTAACCAAAATGAGGGCACAGTCCGGCGAACTCAGGAAGGGTCCCAAATCAGGATGTCTCTTCAGATGTGCGCTGAAAGTTAAATCATTCTCTTCGATCACGATCTCTTTCGCATAACCAAACGCGGTAATCACATAGCTTTTCTGCAGGCCTGTCCGGTCTGTATTTCCAACATCAAAGAGTATAGCCACCTTTCCGTTATGTGCCAGGTTACGATACTTACGGGTGCTGCGATACGTCGCAAAGACCAATTGCCTGCAACTTTCAACCGGTGTAATCGCAATCAGACTCGCATGAGGCTGACCCTCGCCCTCTGTCGCCAGCACACCGAAACGACTGGACTGAAGGGCGGTCTCGACAACTTTCCTGATTGGCATTGGTTGATTCATGGCATTGAAAAATGACCATTGAATGGATACTTTAAACTATAATAATGGAACAGCATAATTCTTACAGTGTAAAGGAAAGCCCCACCGAGCCGTAATGAAACAAAGAAAAAGTATATACTTCATCATTGTCAGCACCGCCTTCAAGCAAACGATAACCCGCCTTAATTACAAAGTGGTCAGAAAATCTATAGGTGGCCGCAATCAATATATCTTCCGCTCTCCCCTGTTTTGCAGCCAGGGCATTGCCTTCGACCAGCAATCCAAAATCTTCCACAAAACGCCAATGCAATCTAAAATTAATAATGGGCACAAATCCCACATTGGTTTTTTCTGCCTTTAAATCTGCTGATTCGAGTGCAATACTGGCATCTCTGATTTTCGCCGTAAATCCCAGTCCGAAATCAATTTTTGATTTTTTTACAATATCGTAGCGATAGGTCAACCTGTAAGAATTGAATTTATATTTTGCCTCCAGCGCAGTATTAGCCGGAAATACTGTTCCCGCAAAGTTAACATCGTAGAGGATGCTTCCATCCGATGTTGTTGTAAGGGGTGCAAATAATACCGACAGCGTATGACGTGATTTAATTGTATAATTCAATTTTATCCGGTAATAAATCTTGGCATTTGCGCTCAGATCATTTTTCAATGAAAAAAGTGTTCCTTCATCACCGGGAATGCGCACATCATTATACCCGGTAAAAACAACACCTGTCTCCAAATCAAACGTTGCCTGGGCATGCACATATACCACAGGGAAAATAAGCAGAAACAAAAGGAATATTACAGAAGGTGAACGTCTCATAAACATGGATTTAATGTTTAAAACAATGGTATAAACAAAGGTAACTATTATCACTCAATCACCCTGCGATATTCCTGAGCATTCCGTTGAAAATATAACCATGGAAAGGCATCATAATATACCAGTATAACCTGCCCCATAATCCCAAAGGTCTGAATGTGGCAGTCTGATGTAAAATGTTGTTGTTGTCAATTCTAAATTCCAGCCAAGCCTCACCCGGCAATTTCATCTCGGCAAACAGGAGCAATCTCTTTTCTGCTTTGTCAGCGATTAATACGCGCCAGAAATCCAGTGCATCACCGGGTGAAATTTCAGTCAGATTTTTTCTTCCCCTTCTGAGGCCCACCCCTCCAAAGAGCTTGTCAATAAAACCCCGTATACCCCAAAGCCAGTCACCATAATACCAACCGGTTTTCCCTCCAATTGACCATATTTTTTTAAGGGTCTTTTCACTGTCACCAATGTGAAGTTTCCGATAATCAAAAAAGCATCCATGTACGGGTACCTCTGCGTGTTTGGATATTCCATCATTTAAAGTATTGGATGTAAGTGCATCTTTCCAGCTCGATGGAACCTGGTTCATCTCTATTTTTTTGAAGGCCTCTCTGATAGCTTCTTCATAATTGACCGGTGTAATTCCGAGTATTTCTTTAAGATTGTTTTCTCTGCAAATGACTTCAACCTTCATACTGTCGACCAAATTTTGTGCAAGTGAATAGGAAGTCGATGTAATGAAGTAGAGCCAATAGGATGATAGTTTAGGAGTCATCACCGGCACAATTCCTATTGCACGCTTTAGCCCTCTCACCTTGGCAAAACGCAACAGCATCTGCTTATAGGTAAGAATGTCGGGGCCGCCGATATCGTAACTGTGGTTAAAGGTCTTTTCATTCAATAATACTCCTGATAGGAATTCAATAACATTACTTATAGCGATAGGTTGTGACCGGGTATTTAACCAGCGGGGGGCAACCATTACGGGTAGTTTCTCTACCAGGTCGCGGATAATTTCAAAGGAAGCACTTCCTGACCCAATGATTATTCCCGCCCGCAGGGTAGTTAATGCAAAGGAACCAGAGGCTAGTATTTCTTCTACATGTTTACGGCTGGCAAGATGGGGTGATAATTGCTCTTCATTTACGATCCCGCTCAGGTAGATCACCTGTCTGACTTTCGTTTGTTGAAAATATTCTTTAAAATGAGTTGCTGTGATCTCTTCCATTTTTTTAAAATCGCCCGTTGAGGTCGACATGGAATGAATCAGGTAATAGGCCGCATCAATGTCATCAGGAATATTCCGGAGCGTTTCCCTTTTTAAAAAATCCACTTCAATCACCGACAAAACCGGTGAACGGTAATTCTCAGTATTAAACCTGTTCCTGTCACGCACACAACAAATTACCTCATGTCCCTGGCTTATTAATACGGGTATGAGTCTTTGCGCAATATAACCGGTTGCCCCTGTTAGCAGGATTTTCATGCCTGAGTTATTTGATTCATAACAATCTTGAGTTTGATTTGGTTCTTAGGTGTTAGGCTTTCCTGATTTCTTATTCGTTCAAGGTTGCTAAGAATTACTAAAATTAGGTTAATTTTATAGATATATAAATCATCAAAATAAATACAGATGTTTGCAAAGCTGTTTTTAATTGCACTGTCGGTATTTTTCGCCATTGACATGGTTTGGCTCGCTGTGGTGGCGAAAAA
>CAYWCR010000170.1:0-3581 GCA_964456825.1 uncultured Bacteroidales bacterium | reverse complement strand
CGACACCTGGAGCGACGTTTCGCAGCCGCTGGACGCCTATCAGATCCCGGCCAGGGACTATGCATATGGTTTTTATTTGTTGCCGGTAAAAATAAAACAGGAAGAAATTGGTGAAGTAGTTAAGGAGTTTAGGGGCCATTAACACCTCACCCCTGCCCCTCTCCTGAAGGAGAGGGGAATGTCGTTCAATGAATAATTCCTTTAAGCTTCAAAATTTTAATTTGAAATATGAAAATTATGATATGAAAGCCTGGCTGTCTATAATTTTACACAAATTATTTTTTGTACTTCTCTCCCCTCTTCCCGATATATCGGGAGGTGCAGGGGTGAGGTGTTTTCTCCTCATTCCCATTCTCATTCTCTCTTCCTGTCGTCCCTCCCCCTCCCTCGACCAACTCTTCCTCCATCCCCCCGAATCCGCCAAACCCTGGGTATTCTGGTACTGGGTCAAAGCCGGCGTTTCAAAAGAAGGCATCACCGCCGACCTCGAAGCCATGAAGGAAGCCGGTATTGGCGGCGCTTATCTCATCACCGTCCAGGGTGCCGATGATCCATCTCTTTTTAACCCCCCGGCTGAACAGCTTACGCCTGAGTGGTGGGATATGGTGCGGTTTGCCTTCAGTGAAGCAAAAAGACTGGGATTAAAAATGGCCATGCATGCCTGTGATGGCTTCAGCACGGCAGGGGGACCATGGATCACCCCCGAAATGTCGATGCAGAAGATCGTCTGGTCTGAGATGCGCATACCAGGAAGTCAAAACTTTCATGATACGTTGCCTCAACCGGAGACGATGGAAGGATTTTACAGGGACATAGCGCTGTTCGCATACCCTAGTCCTGCCGGTGCGGAATTCAATACCCATACCGTCACTCCGACAGCGACCACCAATCTGAAGGGGGAAGGTAATATGCAGTACCTATGCGATCCTGAGAACACCGAGGTTTTCAGGTCTGACGAAAACTGCTGGATCCAATATGCTTTTGAACAGCCTTTCATGTGCCGGACTATAAGCATAAGGACAAAGGGATTAAACTACCAGTCGCACCGCCTGATCATTGAAAGCAGCAATGACGGTATTCATTTCAGCCGGGTTTGCCGCCTTGAACCACCCCGCCATGGCTGGCAGGATTATGAAGTCGGGATCACCCATTCCATACCGGCCACCACAGCCCGTTACTTCCGTTTTGTTTATGATAAGGAAGGCACCGAGCCCGGCTCAGAAGATCTCGATGCGGCACGGTGGAATCCTGCCCTTAAAATTCAGGGCATCACCCTGTCCGGCGAGGCAGTGATCCACCAGTTCGAAGGAAAGAACGGGAGCATTTGGCGTGTGGGCAAAAGGACTACCGCTCAACAGGTGCCGGATTCTCTCTGTATTCCCATGGACCGGATTGTGAATATTTCAAAGAAACTGGATCATGACGGCATCCTCACCTGGGAGGTTCCTGAAGGTAACTGGACCATCCTGAGGATCGGCCATACTTCTACCGGAAAAACCAACTATATCGGAGGAAAAGGGAAGGGACTGGAATGCGACAAATTCGATCCTGAAATTGCCAGGTACCAGTTTAATCATTGGTTTGGAAAAGTATTTATGGAAGTTGATCCTGCCCTGGCCGGAGAAGTGCTGAAGGTATTTCATACCGACAGCTGGGAATGCGGGAGCCAGAACTGGTCGCCGGTATTCTCCGATGAATTCGAAAAACGCAGGGGCTACAGCCTGCTCCCCTATTTGCCGGCAATGACCGGCCTTCCGGTTGAAAATATAAAGATATCGGAAGGATTCCTTTATGATGTACGCCAGACCATTTCCGAACTGATTGCCGATAACTTCTTCGGGACTATGGCAAAGCTGGCCAAAGCAAAAGGCTGCCTGTTCAGCTCGGAGAGTGTTGCCCCGGTGATGGTCAGCGATGCCATGCAACATTACAGCATGGTGGATATTCCCATGGGTGAGTTCTGGCTTAACAGTCCCACCCACGACAAGCCAACCGATATACTGGATGCCATTTCAGCAGCACATATTTACGGAAAGCCTGTCGTGCAGGCAGAATCTTTTACCACCCTCCGGATGGACTGGACTGAAAATCCGGGAAAATTAAAAACTGTTGGTGACAGGAATTTTGCCCTGGGCATTAACCGTATGGTATTTCATGTTTTTGTCCACAATCCCTGGACGGACAGAAAGCCGGGGATGACCCTCAATGGAGTAGGTCTGTACTTTCAGCGTGATCAGACATGGTGGAAACAGGGGATGGCATGGATGGATTATATCCGGCGCTGCCAGGCCATGCTGCAACAAGGCATACCGGTGGTCGACATTGCCGTGTATACAGGAGAAGAGATCCCCCGCAGGGCCATGACCCCCGACCGGCTGGCCGGTATCCTGCCGGGATTGTTTGATCCCGGAAAACTTGAGGCTGAAAAAGCCAGGCTGGCAAATGCCGGTGTACCCATGCAGGAAAAACCTGACGGGGTGAGCAATTCAGCAAACACCTTTGATCCCGCACAATGGACAGATCCGCTTCGCGGTTACAAATTCGATTCATTCAACAAAGATGCGCTGCTCCGGCTGGCACAAGTGAAGGATGGAAAAATCGTTCTGCCCGGGGGCATGACTTACAGTATACTGGTAATCCCGGGAAAGCATAAGATGAATCCTGACCATTATATGTCAGCAGAAGTCCTGAATAAAATAAAAAAGCTTATTGATAATGGAGCCACGGTGATCTTTTCCGGCCACCCGGAACTTTTACCAGGTTTGTATCAGCACGACCAGGCATACGAACATTTCAACAATCTGCTCAACGGCATGATGTCTGATGAATATAAAATAATTGAAACAACGGAAGGTTCATATGAGCTTAAAATACTGGGGAAAGGCCGGTTAATAAAAGCTCCATATTATGGGGGATCATTTACCAACCTGGGCATTGACAGGGATTTTTCAGCTACTGAAAATAACAACAGCCCGGTTGTTGATATTGCATGGAATCACCGCCGTTCAACGGATGCCGAGCTCTATTTTATCAGTAATCAGCAGGCGAGGCCAAGAGAAGTCATACTTTCGGTAAGGACTGATGGTTATGTCCCGGAAATATTTGATCCACTTGACGGGAATATCCGGAAGGCGCTGAACTGGGAAAGCAAAAATGGCAGGACGGTGATGTCGCTAAGGCTCGAAGCAAATGCTTCCCTTTTCCTGGTATTCCGGCAGAAAACCAATGAAAAAGAAAGCAGGCAGGGAAATAACTGGCTGACGCCGGATACCCTGATGAACCTGGACAAAATATGGAGTGTAAGCTTTGATCCTGCCTCAGGAGGGCCATCAGGGACGGTTCAGATGGCAAAGCCGGGTGACTGGACAGGTTTTAATAATGACAGTATTCGGTATTATTCAGGTACCGCAACCTACAGGCAAACATTTGAAATTGATTTGTCCCGTGAGAACGATCCGGAATATCTGTTAGATCTCGGGATTGTTGCTGATATCGCTGAGGTGTGGGTCAACGGACAGCCATGCGGCACGGCATGGACCTTTCCTTATCGCGTGGATATTTCAAAAGCTGTCAGGCCGGGC
>CAYWCR010000169.1:0-3589 GCA_964456825.1 uncultured Bacteroidales bacterium | reverse complement strand
CGGACTGACCAGTTTGAGCCACCGGTATTTTTCAGCCGCAGGGGATCCTTGTGAAAGAGACGGTAAAAAAGGGCTATAGGGACCAGCAGCAGGAAAAAGACCACGGTCAGAATAACTTTTGAAACGACATTACCCAGCACTTCACCTGTTTTATACCAGAGGGCTGCAATCCATCCGGCCAGTGGCTTTATAACAATGCCCACTGCCCCCGTGGTCACAGCAATAAAAAGAAAGACCTGCCGGTGCGTAATAAGGAAGATCACCAGCATGCCGGTGGTGATGACCAGTATTGCTTCAAGGATCTTTTCTTTTTTCATGGTCTCATTCGCCAAATAATTGTCCGGGACGGAAAATCAAAACAAGGTATAAATGAAAGGGGCCAGTGCACTGCCGCTGCTGAATACAATGAGCAGACCAAGCAGCAAAAAGATAACCAACAGGGGAATCAGCCACCATTTTTTTCTTTCCTTCATATAATTCCAGAAGTCTTTCAGGAAGTCCATGCTGTTCTATGTTTATTTGGTTCCAAAAATAGTTTAATCCAGCGTAAATTCCTCACGCCATTTCGTTTTATCTTTCCACTCGGGCTGCAGCTTCTTATCAAACAGATAATCATTGATCACCAGGTAGTCCATTTCGGTCCTCATAAAACAGCGGTATGCATCCTCCGGGGAACATACTATGGGCTCTCCCCTTACGTTGAAGCTGGTGTTGACCATCAGGCCGCATCCGGTGTGCCTTTTAAAAGTATCCAGCAGGATCCAGAAACGCTCATTGGTTTCCTTATGCACGGTCTGCACCCGGGCTGAAAGATCGATGTGGGTCACTGCCGGTATCTGACTTCTTTCAACATACAGACGATCCATGATGGGCAATCGGTAATAATCGGGAGGCAGGGGTTTTCGCATGTCTTCTCGTACTGCAGCAACCAGTAGCATGTAGGGGGAAGCAGTCTCAAGATCGAAATACCGGCGGCTGTCTTCTGCAAGGACCGAAGGGGCAAAAGGGCGAAAACTTTCCCGGTATTTAATTTTCAGGTTCAGCTTTTTCTGCATATCCCTGTTTCGTGCATCTCCCAGAATACTTCTGTTTCCCAGTGCCCTGGGCCCGAATTCCATCCGTCCCTGAAACCAGCCGACCACATTTCCTTCCGCTATCAGGCCGGCAGTCCTTTCGGCCAGTGCTTCATACTGGTCAAATGAAATATAATGAGGCTTGTATTGCTGCAGGGCAAGATCAATTTCTTTGCGGGTAAATGACGGACCCAGGAAGGATCCCTTCATGCTGTCAAAAGACGGATTATTCAACGATTTCCCGAAATAGATACAATAAGCTGATAACGCAGCGCCGACAGCTCCTCCTGCATCTCCTGCAGCAGGCTGAACATAGATCTCCCTGAACAGTTTTTCCTGTAATAGCTTACCGTTGGCCACACAATTGAGGGCCACTCCCCCGGCCAGGCAGATAGCATCTGCACCCGTCAGCTCCCTGGCATGAGCTGCCATGGCCAGGATGATTTCTTCCGTTACCAGTTGTATGGCATAAGCCAGGTCACAATGATGCTGCTCTATTTTATCATCCGGCTTCCTCCTGTTAAAGCCGAATAATCGGGCCCATTTCTTATCCTGAACCATTCTCAAACCGGTGGAGTATGTAAAATACCGCTGGTTAAGCCATATTGAACCGTCCTTCCTGATATTGATAAGCAATTCTTTGATCAGGGAAACATATCGTTGCACATCTTCAGATCCCGGAATGCCATAAGGAGCCAGTCCCATCAGTTTGTATTCCCCTGAATTTACCTTAAATCCAAGGAAATACGTGAAGGCTGAATACAGCAAACCAAGGGAATGCGGGAACCGGAGTTCTTTGAGTATCTTTATGGTATTGCCTTCCCCGGCTGAAACAGAAGCTGTTGCCCATTCTCCGACGCCATCAACCGTGAGGATCGCAGCACGCCTGAATCCTGAGGGAAAAAATGCACTGGCAGCATGGGACAGATGATGCTCTGTAAAAAGAAGGGTCAGTTTGCGCCTGTCATAACTCCCGATCTCAGCCAGTTTATCAAAAATGATTTTCTTTAAAAATACTTTTTCTCTGATCCACACCGGTATAGCTGTTATGAAGGATAACAGTCCCCTGGGAGCAAAGCCATAATAGGTTTCCAGCAACCGTTCAAATTTCAGTATGGGCTTGTCATAAAATACAACGGCATCCAGATCATCAATGGCAGAAAATGCTTCTGATAAACAATAGCGGATAGCCTGCACCGGAAATGAAGCATCGTGTTTCTTTCTTGTAAAACGTTCTTCCTGGGCTGCAGCAATAATTTCTCCGTCAACAACCACAGCAGCGGCTGCATCATGATAGAAAGCTGATATTCCTAAAATCTTCAATAATTGACTCCTTTTGAACTGTGTAAAGTAAAAGAAAAAAAATCACCCGGCATGTTTTTACAGGATTTTATCCAGAATGGGGGCAAGTACCTTTTTCAGATCACGAAGGGCTAGACGCATATGGGCTTCCACTGTTTTTTCCGCGATCCCGAGTGTCTTCGATATGTTTTTGTGACTCATCCCTTCTATGCGGCACAGCTGGAAAATCTCCTGTCTCTTCGGAGGCATGTTGCGTATGGTTTTGCTGATGTGTTCCATTAAATCATCATAGGTGATTTTTTCTTCCAGATCCTTCCTTTGGATCTGAAAATATTTCAGGACATCACTAACATAAGCCCGGTGGTATATTTTTTTGCGGTTTTCATTGAAAACCATGTTCTTAACCATGGTCAACAGATAACCGCTGAAAGACAGTTCGGGATTTATATAATGTTTGTTTTCCCAAAGCTTGGTAAAGACTTCCTGCACAATTTCCTCCGCTTCAGCAGCATTTCTCAGATAATGAAAAGCAAATCCATATGCCCGTTCAACATATTGATAATAAAGCTTCTCAAAAGCAACGCTGTCACTTTCGATGAGCCTGATTACAAGCTCCCGTTCCTCGGCTGTTGATAGAGTTGTCAACCTGAAAACTTTAGCTAAATATATAAAAATTACTTGTTATGAAGATCATATGTTTGGCAGAATGACGGATTTCATATTTTAAAGTCCCTTGATCGGAATTGAATTGCTGAAATAGTTTTTATTACCTTTGCTTTCCATCAGGTATATCCTATTTTAAACCATTTCAGGATGAGGAGAGGACAGCAATATCTAATCTGGGGCGGTATTTTGCTACTGCTGCTGGTAATCATTATTTTACCAAAGATAAAACAGAAGCGTGTAAAAGCCGGTGAAAAACTGCTTAAAGCAAATTATCAGCAGGCTGCCCAGGTAAAAGTTATGGTGGTTAAAACAGGCCATCTGCAGGAATTGTTAAAAACGACAGGAACCTTGTTGGCTGATGAAGCGGTTGAGCTGAGCTTTGAAGGACAGGGGAAAATTGAATCCATTTTTTTTAAAGAAGGGACCCATGTAGGCAAAGGGCAGATCCTGGCCAAGCTTAACGATGATGACCTTCAGGCGCAGCTGGTAAAACTGACCCTGCAGAATAAACTGTTGCAGGAGAGGGTCGACAGGCAGAAGGTGTTGCT
>CAYWCR010000168.1:0-3632 GCA_964456825.1 uncultured Bacteroidales bacterium | reverse complement strand
TGCAGGCCGTCAAAAAAAGCAACGTCGATATTGGTGCCGAGACCATTGAAATCAATAAAGTGGAATATGTCATCAGAGGTCTGGGGTACATTAAAAACCTGGACGATCTGAAAGAAGCCGTTGTGACTGTGCGCAATAATGTACCGGTTCGGGTGGGCGATGTGGCCAGGGTAAATTTTGGTCCGGCTACACGCCGTGGTGGCCTCGACAAGGATGGAGCAGAGGCAGTAGGTGCTGCCGTGGTTGCCCGGTATGGTTCAAACCCCATGGAGGTTATCGACAATGTAAAGAAAAAAATTGCCGAGATCTCCCCTGGTCTGCCGCAAAAAACTTTAGCTGACGGTTCCGTTTCAAAAGTTACAGTTGTACCCTTTTACGACCGTACAGGATTGATAAAAGAAACAATAGGAACACTCGAATCTGCATTATCACACGAAATACTCATTGCCATAATCGTAATTATTATTCTGGTAATTAACCTGCGGGCATCCATATTGATATCATCGCTTCTGCCTGTAGCAGTGCTAATGACCTTTATTGTAATGAAACTGGCGGGTGTAGAGGCCAATATAGTGGCACTGTCAGGTATTGCCATTGCCATTGGTGTGATGGTGGATGTGGGAATAGTATTTGTGGAGAACATCATCAGGCACCTCGAGATACCGGAAAATCATGAAGCTGAAGGGAAGCACCTTACATCGGTGATCTATTCCGCTACTATTGAAGTTTCATCAGCCATTACAACCGCACTGGCAACAACTGTTGTCAGCTTCCTGCCGGTATTTGCCATGCAGGCTGCCGAGGGAAAGCTTTTCAGGCCACTTGCATTTACCAAGACATTTGCTTTGATCTCCTCTTTCCTGCTGGGGATTATTGTCTTGCCAACACTGGCAAACCTGTTTTTCTCGATCAGGTTTGACAAACAGAGGATTAAAAGAATTTTCAATACTATTCTGATTGCAGCTGGTTTTCTTTTTGTAATATTCTGGAAGCAGATCCCGGCACTGGCACTTGTCCTCATCGGCATTAACAACCTTCTTGAAAACAAATGGACTGAAAACAGGAAGGAGTGGACCAGCTACATTAATATCGGGATCACACTGCTGGTAGCTCTCTGGTATCTTTCCACCACATGGCTGCCTCTTGGAGCAGGCAATAGTAATGTTTCGAACTATTTCTTTGTCGGAATATTGATTGCATTGATACTGGGAATCTTATTGCTGATCGTTCATTTTTACGTTCCTATCCTCCGCTGGGCTTTAAAGAACAAATGGAAATTTATGGCGATACCAATAATTACGATTGTTTTTGGTATTGTGTCATGGCAGGGAGTAAACCGGATTTTTGTTTTTATGCCAAAAGTATTAAAGAACACTTCTGCCTGGCAGTCATTTGAACGCACTTTCCCCGGTATTGGCAAAGAATTTATGCCTGCACTCGACGAAGGTTCTTTTTTACTGATGCCAACAAGCATGCCCCATAGCGGGATTGAAATGAATCAGAAATACATTGAGTTGCTTGATAAACGGCTATCCACAATACCTGAGGTGGAACTGGCTGTCGGCAAATGGGGACGCATCAACTCATCGCTTGATCCGGCACCTGTGCAGATGTTTGAAAATGTCATCAATTACGTGCCTGAGTTTATACTTGATGAGAATGGTCACAGAATGGCATTTAAAGTCAATAAAGAAGGTAGTTTTATTCTGAGTAACGGGTCCACTTATGATCCCCGTCGTGACGGATTCAGGAAAATAAGCCGGGAACACCTTATCCCCGACAGGAATGGAGACAATCTGCGGCAGTGGCGGCCTGAGATCAGAACAACCGATGATATCTGGAACGAAATTGTGAAGGTTACCAGCATACCGGGTCTGACATCCGCCCCCAGACTTCAGCCCATTCAAACCCGGCTAATAATGTTATCGACGGGGATGAGGGCGCCCATGGGTTTAAAAGTGTATGGCCCCGATCTGGAGACAATTGAAAAAGCAGGGATTGAACTGGAGGCGATGCTGAAGGAAGTGCCATCTGTCCAGCCCTCCTCGGTATTCTATGACCGGGCAGTGGGTGCACCCTATATTGAAATAGCACTTGATCGAAAAGCCATTGCCCGCTACGGAATGACTGTTGAAGATGTTCAGGAAATCCTGCAGGTGGCAGTTGGCGGCATGGAGCTTACCACTGCCATAGAGGGCCGCGAGCGGTTTCCGGTAAGGGTACGCTATGCCCGCGAACTGCGGAACACACCTGAGGAGATTGAAAAAATCCTGGTTCCGGCCATGACCGGGACACAAGTCCCCCTGGGAGAACTGGCGGATATTACCTATACACGCGGCCCGCAAATGATACGCAGTGAGAATACCTTCCTTAACGGATATGTAATCTTTGACAAAATAGCGGGAAAAGCTGAAGTTGATGTTGTGAAAGAGGCTCAAAGAATGCTGGAGGATAAAATCGATTCAGGGGAACTGGTGTTGCCGGCAGGGGTAAGTTTTACTTTTGCTGGTAACTATGAACAGCAGATTCGTGCTTCAAAACGCCTCGCTATTGTTATACCGTTAAGTTTAATCCTGGTTTTCATGTTGCTGTTTTTTCAGTTTAAAACCTTTACGGCATCATCAATACATTTTTCCGGAGTTTTTGTAGCGTTTGCAGGAGGGTTTATAATGCTCTGGCTTTACAGCCAGCCATGGTTCATGAACTTTTCAATAGCAGAGGTCGATATGAGGCACCTTTTCCAGATACATACCATCAACCTGAGTGTGGCGGTATGGGTAGGCTTCATTGCACTGTTTGGCATTGCCACGGATGATGGTGTGATAATGGGTACTTATATCCACCAGGTTTTTGAAGAACGGAAACCAACAACTGTCAAGGAGGTTCGTGAAGCCGTAGTGATTGCCGGTAAAAAAAGGGTCCGACCCGCTATGATGACAGCAGCAGTTGCGATCATTGCACTGCTTCCTGTTCTATCCTCAACAGGCAAAGGAGCCGATATAATGGTACCAATGGCTATCCCGGCATTTGGGGGGATGGTGATTCAGATCATGACTATGTTTGTGGTTCCTGTCCTGCAGTGTTTCTGGCGTGAAGGAGAAGCCAGAAAACTTGAGAGGGCTGCATTAACATCTGAAAATTAAAGCTATGTGGAAAATCAAATATATTATAATTGTCTTGTTGCTTTCAGCAATTAAACCATGTTTTGGGCAGGAAGCCGTTAATCTGTCGCTTGATGATTATCTCGAAATGGCTGCAAAGAATAATCCGGAAATAAAGGCTGTTTTTAACCAGTACCTTGCAGCTCTCGAGAAAGTTCCTCAGGCTGGCGCATTGCCCGATCCACTGGCAACATTCGGGTATTTTATTAAACCTATGGAGCTTTCAGGCGGCAACCAGATTGCGGATATGCAACTTATGCAGATGTTTCCATGGTTTGGTACGCTGAAAGTTTCAAAAGATGAAGCTTCATTAATGGCCAAAGCTGAATATGAAGCATTTATTGCTGCAAAAGCTGAATTATTTTATAAAGTAAAATCAGGCTGGTATCAACTCATGAAGTTCGACAGGGAAATTGCACTTGTAAGTGAGAATATCGAAATGATTGAATCACTTGAGAAACTGGTTTTAAT
>CAYWCR010000167.1:0-3667 GCA_964456825.1 uncultured Bacteroidales bacterium | reverse complement strand
TTATATAACATTTGATTACCAAAGTATTGGAACAAAGAACAGGAAAGTTGGTTCAGAACAGCAGGAATGGTTTTGTTTACATTCAATGCATGCTGGTTATTATTACCTTTATTTTATCAGCATTTTTAAACGGATGCAAAGATGAGTCTGAACCGAACGATAATAATCCGCCTGAAGAGGATACTATGCTGGTCGAAGACGACACCATTCCAACCGGACAGGATACTATTCCAACCCGGGAGGACACTATTGCCTGGCCCGAAGAAGATATAATACTGGACGTCCTTTTTGCCGATGCTGAAGAATTCAAGTACATCTTTCCGGGATATTCCGAAGGTGATTCAGGTGTGCCCTGGGGTTTTAAACACCTGGGCCTTGACCTCATAACCGCCATAAACGGGGCTCAGGTTCTCGCACCGGCCGGTGGATTGGTTGAAGAAGTGAACATATATATGAATCCGCGCAATAATCAGTGGCAGGTGAACGTCAGGGTTGTATATAACAAAAAGTATATTTACCATGTGTTGTTTGAGCCAAGGGCCCCTTCGGAGGAAGAAATTGCATTGCAATTCGCCGCTATTCCGGTTTCCGTTGGACAAAAAGTGACACAGGGAGACCTTCTTGGCAAAATCCTTGATCTCTCCCACGGTGATCTGAGCGGAGGTGAGGCCGGTATTCACTTCGACCTGCGTGAGAACGAAGTACTTGTGTGTCCCGGATATTATTTTAATGCGGAGGCACATGAAAAAATGCTAACCTTGCTGTGGGGAATGTTTCCAGGTGCAGAAATATGTTATCCATAAAAATGGATTGAATCCATTATCTGTCCTTACAACGGATAATCGTTGTATTTCAATTATCCAATGAATATGGTTTGTTTGGCACTATCACAAAACGATATGCAGATGAAATGAAAATTCAGAGGGTATAGTATGAATCATTCTGTCTTGATCGAAGTTGCCGGGTTCATTATGGAGGCCTGATAGGCTTTATAGCTGATGGTAATAAAGGTTATTATGATGGTCAGCAATGCTGCCAGTGCGACCAGGGTAATCCCGATATTGATCCGGTACACATAATGCTGAAGCCAGTTATTCATAAAATACCATGCAATGGGTACAGCAATTGCTATTCCTATACCAACAAGAGCCAGAAAATCCATTGAGATCAGTTTCAGTATGGCGCCTTCATTGGCTCCAAACACTTTCCTGATGCCGATTTCTTTGGTACGTTGTTCAACCATATAGGAAGCCAGTCCGAATAAACCGAGACATGCAATGAATATGGCCAGCAGGGTAAAGAGCGTGAAAATCAGTCCCCGTTTTTCATCTGCTCTGAATTGTTCTGCAAACCTGTCGGTAAGATAGGTATAAGAATAGGGCTGATCAGGAAACATATCCTTCCATGTGGTTTCAATGAAATCAAGCGTTTCCCGGGTATTCTTCCCGCTCAGTTTTACGTAAACCACGTTGTTTAATTCACGGTACACCAGCATCATGGATTCCACTTCATTGTACATGCCAGTCTGGTGATAGTCTTTCATAACACCAATAACCCTGGCCCGAAGGATATTGGAGTCTCCCAGTTCGACTTTCATCCCTATGGGTTCCTTCCATGCCATGCGGTTGACAAAGGTTTCATTAACCACCACGGCATACAGCGTATCCGATGGCATGTCCTGTCGAAAGTCACGGCCATCTTTTATTTTTATGCCCAGCGTCTCGATGAAATCGTGATCGGCAACAGCAAAATTCACGCCTCTCGGCGACATGCCCTGGTCGGTTTCCACGTTAAAGAGCACTTTGGCTGAGCCTTCCCCTATGGGAGTGTTGGTGGAAGTCACATGCCTGATCCCGTCATTTTCAAGCAATGCCTGCTTCAGCAACGGGTATTTCCTTGTCAGCTCCCGGTCGAGTTGCAGGGTGACCACATCCTTCTGATCAAATCCCTGGTCCTTGTTCTTCAGGAAATGCAGCTGCCTGAATACGACGAGCGTGCATATGATCATGACGACCGAAACGGTGAACTGGATCACCACAAGGACTTTTCGAAATAAGCTACCGGCCGTGCCCTGGACTATTTCACCTTTCAGCACGGTAACAGGATTGAACCGTGATAGAAAGAAAGCAGGATAGCTGCCTCCAATGATACCCACTATCAAAAGAATTCCGATTACCGTTATCAGTACCACGGGTGAATAAATAACATGCAGGTCGAAAGATCTTCCTGCCAGCTCATTGAATTTTGGCAAAAGCACGATAAGCAAAATAAGGCTGAGTGCCAGCGAGATCATAGTAAAAACAATGGATTCCGCAAGAAACTGTAAGATGATCGGCCTGCGACCCGAGCCCACCACCTTGCGCAGGCCCACTTCCCTGGCTCTTTTGGCCGAGCGGGCTGTTGCCAGGTTCATATAATTCATGGCGGCGATAAGAACGAGAAAGACAGCCACAATCGCGAAAATATAGACATAGGTTATGCTTCCCGTTGGTTCGGGCTCCATGGCGTTAGTGGAATAGAGGTGAATGCGGGTGATGGGCTCGAGGATATATTCGACTTTAATATTGACATCCTCAAAAACAGGCTTTATATACACATCGTACATAGCCTGCATTTTCTTTTCAAAAGCCTTTACATCGGTATTTTCAGGGAACAATAAATAGGTAAACACGCCAAAATTCCCCCACGATCCGAGTTCCCCGGGCAGGTTATTCCTCGAGGCCAACCCGTCGAACCTGAAATGGGAATTGAACGGCACATTTTGAATTACGCCGGTAACTTCGTAGGTCCTGTCAGCCGTTTTCAGCGATTTGCCTATAGGGTCGGCATCGCCGAAGTATTTGGCGGAAGTTTTTTCGGTAAGTATGATCTTGTTGGGCTCCTCTAGGGCTGTTTTGACTTCGCCCTTCAGGACCTTATAGGTGAAGATGTCAAACAAAGTGGAATCAGCATAGTAGAAACTTTCTTCATTGAATTCCTTGTCTTCATAGCTGAATAGTGTACGTCCCATACCGATGAACCTTACATAGGCCTGCACTTCAGGGTAATCCTGTGCAACCTGCGGCCCAAAGGGTATTTGAGCAACGATCCAGGTGAACTGGTCATCAGGTTCCGATATGTTGGAAGAAACGCGGTAGATCCGGTCAGCTTTTTCATGATACCTGTCGTAGCTTATTTCATTGGCTGAATAAATAATCAGGAAAAGGGCACTTGTCATACCCAGCGTAAGGCCGAGAATATTCATCAGGCTGTAGCCGAAATGCCTGGATATGTACCTGACGGCGGTTTTCAAGAGATTACCAAACATACCGATAGTTTTGAAGGTGAGGGCACCATATAATAACGACGAAATATAGTGAATTATATATCAACGTTACGCGATTTTTTTATGCTTATCAACATCAGCCCATACTGTCATGCCGGACGGAGTATTATAAGTCAATAATCCATAACGGTTGCTGGTGCGGAGATCAGGCATCTCCCCGCAAAGGCAAAACGATTTTCAACCTTTCGTACTTCTCTTATGAAAAGCCTTGCGCAATTTTAAAGCCATGACATTCAGCGAGTAATGTTTAAACAGGAAAAAATAATTAAAAAGCTGTATTTGCAGCTTTCTGTGAGGAATATGGCATAACCAAAGATTTGGGATTGAAACTCTCTAAATTCT
>CAYWCR010000166.1:0-3799 GCA_964456825.1 uncultured Bacteroidales bacterium | reverse complement strand
TCCCCGATGAACCTGCTGAATTCCAGGGTTGGAAAATCGGTTACTATACCCTGAAAGGTAAAGTAATGGTATCTACAGCCGCACCTGCCAACCAGGATCCCATTTATAACATGCTTTCGACCGGCAATGACCAATGGGAAGTGGAACTGAATGAAGTGGCTGCTGATTCCGTATTCGATTTGAGCAGCCTTGGTTATGATGCCGTCATCGTTCAGGAATCTTTCGGCGGAGCTAACGCCATATTAATGCCGGGTGGATCACTGGGTCTCGAAAAATTCACGATGCCCGTTGTCTACAATAAAACCTATGCATTCAGGGACACCCGCGGATTTGACGGAGGGGCTACCGGAACCGGCGCTGAACTCGAAGGCGTACTTAAACTGAAGGTGCTGCCTGAAAATCAAACCAATCCGTTATTTAATGGCATTGTGTTTGCAGCCGATTCAACCACTCAGCTGGTAAACAAAGGCGCTGATGATTCCGGCGGAGCAACGAGGACCAAAGCGATGAATTATGCCACTGATGTTAAACTGACCGATACGCTCGGCACCCGTCTCGGATTGCCGGTAGGCGCTCCGGCCAATGCAACCATTGGCACCGTCAGCGATATCCCTGCCGGTGATTCCGTTGGTTCTGAAAAACTGAACGCCCGAATGATCGTCATCGGTCAGAATTTTGGTGGCATTTGCAAGGACAGGGGCACCAACATGACCTCAGCCGGTCTTACCTTATGGAGAAATGCTGTTCACAGCACACTGGGAATTCCTGTTCCGAAAACCGCAGTGCCTTCTGTAATTCCTGCCGTCAAGATCCTGCTGGTCGCCAATCCCAATGGCAGGGATGAAATGCAGAATAAATTCCTGGTAAATAATAACCAGCAAGTCACCAAGTTCTATCCTCTCAGGCCGCTCGGACTGATTACCGATTCCGCAAGCCTGGCTGATACGCTTGCAATGCTGAATTCATACGACCTGGTTATTATTGGCCGCAGTGGCGCAAGCACTGATTTTGGAGATCCCCACAAAGCCATTTGGAACAGTCTGAAGGTTCCGGTTATCCTGAATTCGCAGTGGATCGCAAGGAACACCAGAATTAACTGGTTCAACAGCTCGGATTCAAGGAATTTCAGCGCGCCTACCGAAACCGTACCCGGTACTGTTCTGGATGCCGCTGATCCCATCTTTGAATATGCAACCGTAGAGGCTGATAATACAATACAATGGTCGTATCTGCCGGATGATATTCTTGCAGTGACTGCACCCTTCAATGGTGACACCATAGTCTATCGCGCTGATGCACCACTCGTTGTAAGGTTCTGGGAAGACTCCGCATTCTATCCCGGTTCGGTTGACACGGTCATGGCTCCAAGAACATTCTTTGGCTTTGGCGCTGACGGGAATAATTATAACTTCTTCCCGCTGACCAAGTCGGGACAGGCTGCCTATTTTGCAGAAATCATGAGGATCACCGGCAACCCCGTTATTGAACCTATCTATTATGTCTCTGATGCCGCTTCAATCCTTTCCATTACCAATGACCAGGAAGCAGAGGGATACATGACACCTGCCGCATTTGATGCAGCTGTGTTCGAGTACACCATTGTTATACCTAAGGATGTGACGGTAGACTCTGTCCAGTTCATGGCAACAGCCAGCCCGCTTGCAACCATAACAGGGACCGGTTATGTACAGCTGACTTCTGATTCTGTCGTACACCGCATTTATGCAACGGCAGAAAACAAGAGAGTTGGCCAGAAGTATGCCTTTACCATCATGAAAGAGAAAGAGGTTATCCCGGGCTTTGAAGACCTTTCAGAAGCCGGAATCACCATGTTCCCGAATCCTGCCAGCGATAACCTGACCATTCTGGGTCTGAAAGAGAACTCTTCTGTCAGAATCCTTAACACGGTTGGGCAGCTGGTATACAGCAGTCTGATTGAAGGAAGCAAGGCAATGATCAACGTCAGCTCCTTCGACGATGGCGTATATA
Source organism: uncultured Bacteroidales bacterium (assembly GCA_964456825.1). Taxonomy (GTDB): domain Bacteria; phylum Bacteroidota; class Bacteroidia; order Bacteroidales; family UBA10428; genus UBA5072. Next base: position 1,810 of record CAYWCR010000166.1, on the reverse strand, counting down.
TATTGCAGATAGATCTGAACGGCAAAATTGTTACAACCAAGTTTGTTAAACAATAATTGCTTTTGAATACAGAGGTTGTCTTAAAAGTCTTGTAAAAGAGGCTTTTAAAGACAACCTCTTTTTTATTCCTGGTTTGAGACCGACGTTTACCGCCACCAAATCACCAAAACATCAGAGAATTGCCATACCTTTGTTAAGCTGAAACTGATCTGATCTATGTTAGGAGGATGTCTTAACGCGTGTGATACTTTATAATCCTGATTATGTATTTAAAATAACAATGCGATGAAAGCTATTATTATGTTTTTTTTATTTATATGTGCACCAGGCATGATAGTTTTGCCTTTTGGTAAATTATTGCACTTGAGGGGCAGCAAAATCCTGAAAACATTGTTTTTCATGAGCCTGATGATTACGGCTTTCATCAGCAATGCACCGGGCCAGTATCAGATCGAAGCATTGAACAGGGGTATCGTTGCCGTTAAAACCAGCGATACCAGTGTTTATATAAGCTGGCGTTTGCTGGCTACCGATCCCGATACAGTTGGTTTTAACGTCTATCGCGGTGACACCAGGATCAATGATACACTGGTGGTGAATTCCACCAATTATATTGACAGCAACGGTACCCATCTTGATACCTATCATATAGTACCTGTGCTGGGAGGAGTAGAACAGGCAAGCTCCGACACCGTCAAACCCTGGAATGTTAATTATCGTTCCATCTCGTTACAGATCCCTGCCGCAGATACAGTACCCGGGGGAGCATCTTATACATACAATGCCAACGATTGCAGCACGGGGGATCTCGACGGAGACGGCGAATATGAAATCATTCTTAAATGGGATCCATCCAATTCAAAAGATAATTCACAGGACGGATATACGGGCAATGTGATACTCGATGCCTATAAAATGAACGGGACCCTGCTCTGGAGAATCAACCTTGGAATAAACATAAGGGCAGGCGCCCACTATACACAGTTTATGGTTTATGACCTTGACGGGGACGGAAAGGCCGAGGTTGCCTGCAAGACCGCACCGGGGACCAAAGATGGCTCCGGAAGTTACATTAAAATGGGACCTGCTGCATCAGCCGATCATGCTGCCGATTACCGCAATACATCAGGCTATATACTTTCCGGCCCGGAATATTTTACCCTTTTTGACGGCGAAACCGGTCTAGAATTAGCTACAACTGATTATATTCCACAACGCGGAACCCTGGCCAGCTGGGGAGACACTTACGGCAACCGCGTCGACCGCTTTCTGGCCTGCATCGCCTACCTCGACGGGACAAGGCCCAGCGTGGTCATGTGCCGCGGTTATTATACCGGAAGTGGCAGGGGAAGAACGGTGCTGGCTGCCTGGGATTACAGGGATGATACCCTCACCCACCGCTGGACATTCAACGCTGATGTCACCGGCGAAAATTCCACCTATACCGGACAAGGCAATCATAACCTCAGCGTTGCTGATGTCGATGATGATGGTAAGGATGAAATTATATACGGTTCCATAGCCATTGACGATAACGGGACCGGACTATGGAATTCAGGATTGGGTCACGGAGATGCCATGCACGTTTCGGATATTGATCCCAACCGGCCGGGACTGGAAGTATGGGGTATCCACGAAGGTGCAACAACACCAGGTTCTGCTTTACTGGATGCTAAAACAGGTGCTGTCATTTGGTTAACGCCCAATGCTGATGTTGGAAGAGGAGTAGCAGCCGACCTGACGGATTCTTATCCCGGTATGGAATGCTGGGGAGGGACCGATGGATTGCGTAGCGCTAAAAACATACGCG
>CAYWCR010000165.1:0-4047 GCA_964456825.1 uncultured Bacteroidales bacterium | reverse complement strand
GTTAATCTATCCGGCGGAATGTGGTCAAGGTGACCGGCTTATGCAGTTGCAACAAACGTAACGATATAAAACCTATTTTATACCGGGAAACTGAAATTTCTGGTTCTTGATTTCTTAATAGTTTTAAACATCACAGGACTATTCTTTTTTGTTATTATAACAGGATAGCTGCGAACTGTATTCCTGGCCCTGCATGCTGATTTTCTTTCTTTACCCGATTTCGTTGAACCACTTGAAGGTATTGCAATCATAAGCAGGAAGACCATCAGAAACATTGTTAACAGATACTGAAATCCTTTAATGGATTTTCGGAATGTCATTGTTTTGGCCTCTGTTTTTCCCGGGTGAATCTCAGATAGTGCTTTCATTTCTTTTAGTTTTCGTTCAGTATTGCCTGATTATTGCATTTCTTCTTGTCAGGTCTCTGGTAATTTAACGATGATTTTAAAAAAAATACTTCTTCCAATTGACGAAGATTTTTAAGGAAGCATGATCTTTCAGGCAATAACTAATGTTATAAAACTGACTATCTTAACATTATGTACTCTGTGAAAAAATATTTCTCAGGTAATTGATTTTGACGAACATCAATAAAACATGGATAAAAATTAAGTCAATCAGTGTTATGATCAGGCAGAATGATCCCAACAATGATGGTCGTACCGATATAGGTCCCGGTAAGTGTATTAGCTCAAAATCATTTAATTTAGCAGGACACTAATAATATCCTATGAACATATATTAACTTTGGTAATACATTTATTAATTCCTCCCATGGAAAAGTCAGGCATTCTTCTGTTACTGCTGTTTCAGCTTTCAATATTAAGTACCGCCCAGGACAAACCTGTTACTGAAATATGTATTCCCTGTGAAAAGCTGACCGAGCTGAAGCTCCCTGATGTGAAGATCACCAGTGCTGTTACAGTCGCTCAGGGACTATCACACTGCAAAGTAACCGGAGTTATAGGCAAGGAAATAAATTTTGAGCTCCTGCTGCCATCCGTCTGGAACGGGATTTATGTAATGGGAGGTGGTGGTGGTTTTGTAGGAACCGTTCAGAACATGGCCGCCGGTAAAGTAAATGAAGGTTTTGCAACCTCCGGGACGGATACAGGTCACAAAACGGCGGGGTTAGGATCAGCAAGCTGGGCGCTTAATGATATGGAGCGACAGGTGAATTTCGGACATCTTGCTGTTCATCGTACGGCCGAAGTATCGAAGGCTATTATTGGTAACTATTATGGCAGATGGCCTGAATATTCATATTTCATAGGGTGTTCAAGGGGAGGTGGACAGGCTATGATGGAAGCACAGCGTTATCCCAACGATTTTGATGGTATTATTGCAGGAGCTCCTGCCTTTGACTGGACATCCATAGCAGTTGAAGCTATTCAGAATACTCAGGCCGTGTATCCTGAAAGCCTTACCACACCGATCCTTACAAAGAAGCATATTAAGATCCTCCAGGAAGCAGTACTGAAGCAATGTGATCTGCTCGATGGAGTAAGAGACAGCATTATTAACAATCCTTTGAACTGTAAGTTTGATTTTATATCGCTGCCTCTTTGTCCGGGTGATGTGCCGGGGAAAGAATGTTTCACCGCTTCTCAGGTGAAAGCAATAAAGACTATCTATAATGGTTTCGATTTGGGGAACAACATAAAATCTCCGGGGTACCCATTTGGCGGTGAAAATGAAGGAGGCGGATGGATCACCTGGATCACCGGACCAAACGAAATGACATTGAGAGGTGGCTATCCAAGTCTTTTGGCATACTTTGGCATAGAGATATTCAAATACCTGATTTTACAGGACCCCGGTTGGAATTACCTTGATTATAAATTCAGCGGTTATGAAAAGGAGATGAATTATGCAGCTGCCTATCTCAATGCTACATCTTCAGATTACAGCGGATTTAAGGACAGAAAAGGGAAAATAATTTTCTACCATGGGTGGAACGACCCGGCCCTGTCGGCCTTTGCTACAATTGATCATTACAATGCAGTTAAGGCGGCTGATCCTGCAATCAATGATTATATGAGGCTTTTTCTTCTTCCGGGGGTACTACATTGCGGAGGAGGGGAAGGACCATCTGATGCTGATCTGCTGGCAATCTTACGTGACTGGGTAGAGAACAATAAACCTCCTGAAAGGATAGTTTTAACGAAAAATGTTCCAGGCAGGGAGATCATGTCAAGGCCGGTCTATCCATATCCGCAGGAAGCAATTTACGACGGAAAGGGGAACCCAAATGTTGAAAGCAGTTATAATTTTAAGAAATAAATTGTTGTTGCTCTAAAAGGAGGGCTTCAGGTTTATAAAAACAGGCTTGTCACGATTGCAAATTATCTGGCCATCTTCATATTCAAGTTCTGCTACCTGGATACAACTTCGTCTTGAGCTGGAAAAGTCTCCTGTACCTCTTTTCCCCAACGCCTGTCCGAAATGAGTAAAGTAGAAAATAAATGCCCTGTCGCCGCTTACCACAACGTCAGGATGCTGTCCGATTACCTGATCGTCTTCACCGGTGCCTGGTTCCTGAAGGATGTTTTTTCCCTGGCGATTCCACGACACGAAATCGTCCGAATAATATATCCCGAGACCTTTCCAGTTGTCAACTGCCATCCAGGCTTTTTCTTTCCAGAAAAAAACAACCGGACCCTCTCCGCCCTGATCACCTATTACTTTTTTTCCGCCGTCGGTCCACTTATAAAGATCCGGACTATCGGCATAATAAATCGATTTGCCATCAGCCTCATTATTATAATACATCCGCCAGGTACCGTCGGGCAGGTGGAAGACACAGGCATCAATGCATCTGTCGGATGAAAGTTCCAGCTTCGACTGAAAATCCCAGTTTATAAGGTTATTACTTGTGAGATGAATGATATAACGAGGATGGTTCCAGTCAGTAAAAACTCCCGGAACAAATGTCAGGTACATGTGATATAATCCCTTGTGTTCAATTACTTCGGGAGCCCAGTGGGTGTATTTGCCCGTACGGTAACGGATGTCGCACGTATCGCGGTATATCCATGTGGAACCTCCGTTGGAAGACTCTGCTATACCAATCCGTGTACCATGAACCCATGTAACACCATTCAGACCGGGAACATTTGCGCGTCGGTTTGTATAGAACATAAACCACTTCTTCTCTTCTCTGTTCCAGATTACCGCCGGATCAGCGGCACCATCATAAACCGGATCATTAAACAGTGGCTTGTCTGCAGGTTTATTCCTGTCAGCATCCTGTGCAATAACATTCTCCGGAAAAACAGTAGCCAGGAAGATAAATATCAATAAGGCATAGCTCCGAGAATTATATCTGCTCATTTCTAACCTTTACTTTTGGATGATCCTAAATTAGGCATTCTGTGCTTATAATCATGTTAAAAATCATCCTCGCTGGTATCCAGATATGCAGTTGAAACAGATTTCCAAGGGACCGATTGGAGTCGGAACGGTTATCCAAAGGAAAAACAGCCATGGCGGTACAGTAGTGGAGGGAACAATGGAAGTGGTGGAATTCAAATCCAATCAATCTATAGGAGTTTTGATTCATGATGGTTCTGTTGAATCACGTGGAAGAATGGAATTTGAATCTATTACAAAGGATCAAACAAAAGTCACTCTCAGTGCTGAGATGCCAGGAAAAGATTCATCAATGGACACATCATTCCTGAAGAGCTTAATGGAACGAAGTTGCCTTAACATAAAAAATTTAATTGAATCTGAAACGAAGAAATAGTATTATCGATACAAAATAATATACCCCTGGAAATCAGATCTGGGGGCTTTGTGTTTATACAATGAATTAATAATCTGTTAATTAAAGTTTATCTAAGCACATCAATAAGTATCAGATGATGTTCTTGTAGGGGGATAGATATTTCCAACTCATTTTTTCGATCAAAAAAATCTGTCCTCCTTTGACCACTTCAAAAAAGGTCTGAAAAGACTTAACATACATTTGGAAACAATGAGTATTTAACATTCCACAAACATATTCGGTTTCAAATTGTTATATTACTGGAGTCCAGAAACCCA
>CAYWCR010000164.1:0-4098 GCA_964456825.1 uncultured Bacteroidales bacterium | reverse complement strand
GCCCAGTTCTCCCTGTCGAGGCTTCTGTACTGAATTGCTTCTGCCAGGTGATGAGGCTGAATGTTTTCGCCCTCTTCGAGGTCGGCGATGGTGCGGGAGACCTTAAGGATCCGGTCGTAGGCGCGGGCCGATAATCCCAGCTTCTCCATGGCGTTTTTCAGCAGGGTATGGCATTCATTTGAAAGGTCGCAGTATTCCCTCAGCAAAGCAGGGGTCATCATTGCATTGCTGTGTATGCCGTCGTGCTGGCTGTACCTTATTTGCTGAACGTTGCGTGCCTTCAGCACACGATACCGCACGGCTTCGCTGCTTTCAGCAGGCCTCAGTTCCGATAGTTTATCGAACGGGACCGGCACCACTTCAATATGGATATCGATACGGTCGAGCAGCGGGCCCGAGATCCGGTTAAGGTATTTCTGAACGACGCCTGCCGTACAAACGCAATCTTTTTCGGGGTGGTTATAAAAGCCGCAGGGGCATGGATTCATGCTTGCCACCAGCATGAAACTGGCCGGATATTCAACAGAAAACCGGGAACGCGAGATGGTGATCATCCGGTCCTCCAGCGGCTGGCGCATTACCTCGAGCACCGACCTTTTGAATTCGGGCAGCTCATCGAGAAACAAAACACCGTTATGAGCCAGGGAGATCTCCCCGGGCTGGGGAAATGAGCCCCCGCCAACGAGGGCAACATCAGAGATCGTATGGTGAGGTGAACGGAAAGGCCGGGTGGTCATCAGGGAAGCATCCCTGGCAATTTTGCCAGCTACCGAGTGGATCTTGGTAGTTTCAAGAGCCTCTGTGAGTGACAGCGGGGGAAGTATCGTAGGCAGGCGTTTGGCGATCATGGTCTTTCCTGACCCCGGCGGACCGATCATAATTATATTATGGCTTCCGGCGGCAGCGATCTCCATAGCTCTTTTGACATTTTCCTGGCCTTTCACATCAATAAAATCAACATCATAATCATTGATATTGGCAAAGAATTCATTGCGCGTATCAACAATGGTGGGTTCGATCTCCAGTTCTCCCGACAAAAAGGCGATCGCCTCACTCATGGAATCCACACCATATACATCCAGGTCGTTAACCACGGCCGCCTCACGGGCATTCTGCCGGGGCAGGATGAATCCTTTAAAGCCCCTCTTCCGGGCTTCGATGGCTATGGGCAGCGCTCCCCTGATGGGTCTCACACTGCCGTCGAGGGACAGCTCGCCCATGATGATCATCTGGTCGAGATTAGAGCATTCAACCTGTTCGTTGGCCGCAAGTACGCTGATGGCCATGGGCAGATCATAGGCCGAACCTTCCTTCTTGATATCGGCAGGAGCCAGGTTAACGATGACTTTTCTGGTAGGCATGGAGTAGCCATTGGATTTGATGGCCGATTCAATGCGGTGCTGGCTTTCCTTGACAGCAACATCGGGAAGGCCCACAATATACATATAGATCCCGTTCACGATATTGACTTCGATGGTCACAATAGCTGCATTAACGCCAAATACAGCGCATCCAAAAGTTTTGACAAGCATGATGATAGTTTAAGGTGCATGAATAATATTGTCGATAACGGTAAAAATCCGGACTAACCGGGAACTAAAATAAGGAAAATCCGGCAGACGTGAAATAATTTTCCAAATAAAACGGTGGTCTTTTATTAAGATTCAAAAACTATTATCAGCGTATGAGTATTTATTTGATTTTATGCATAATATATTGTATATTGCTTTCATAATCACGGTTAACTACAGGCAACTTTTCTGAAAAATGACCCGATTTTTATTCCATATTGAGGTTTTATATTGCAGCATTTTATTTTTTGCACCGGTATTTTCCAGCTTATTATCGGCGCAGGATAGTTTCAGGATTTTCCCCTATGTGCAAAATCCCGCTCCTGATGCCATTACCATTATCTGGTTCTCCGAAGAAAATTCTTCCGGGTTGCTCTCCTATGGAATACAGGGTTCATCAACAACAGCTGATATTCATTCCGATCCTTTATTGGCAGCGGCTTTAGCATATCCTGAGTGGGAAGACACAACTTTTTTTGCGGGGCAGGCTCCTCCGGCCCCGTTCCGTCACCGCATCAGAATTGAAAATCTTGAGCCTGCCGCGCGATATGAATACACGGTAAAGCAGGGCACAGATTCTTTCCATTCATCTTTTCGCACAGCCCCCGATAAAAATACCCCGATCCGTTTTATTGCTTACTCCGATTCCGAGACTGAACCGGAATCAACCGGTAAATTTGCTGGCTGGGTTGATCCGGTAAACGACAGTGTCCGCTCCTATTTGGTTGACCAGACCACAGGGTATCAAAACAACCTGGACGTGATCAAATCGCGCCGGCCCGATCTTATTTTTATTACCGGTGACCTGGTGGAATCCGGAGGGGAACAGCGGGACTGGGATGAATTCTGGATTCATAATGCCAGGCAAACCAGAGAGCGGAGTGTTGCCGGTGAAATTCCGATCATGGCTGCACCCGGAAACCATGAATATTACGAGGGGCCATATATGGGCCAATACAATCAGCCGGGGTCTGAAAGGGCAGTGAAACGGTTTCTGACCTATTTTGAATCGCCCGCGAACCATTCGTCCAATGTGGAACAGGAAGGACGTTATTATGGCATGAAATACGGGCCTGCCACTTTTATCGTATTGGATTTATGCAATAATGACACCAACAAATCAGGTGATGATACCAATTTTTATTTGTTGGGTGAGAGTGATTCACTTGGCGGGAACGCATCCGACTTTGGTCCCGGTTCACGGCAGTACCAATGGCTTGAAGCGAGGCTTGCCGAAGCACAGCTTAACAGTATGTTCATCTTTGTTTTTTTTCATCATGCCCCGTATTCTTCAGGACCTCACGGGTACCCGCCCGGTGAGGTTGAAAATACGGACAATCAATCCGGTCAACCTGTCCGCCTTCTTACTCCCCTTTTTATGCAGTATGGAGTGGATGCCGTAATCTCGGGGCATGATGAGATATGGGAACGGTCAGCAATTTCAGGTGTTGAGATAAAACCCGATCAGCATGAAGAAACGCATACCCTGCATTTTTATGATGTAGGCATTGGCGGGGACGGGCTAAGGGGGCCGAGTGAAGGGACTGACAATCCATTTCAGCAATTTATGGTGCATACGGATGTCCCCGAAATTTGGGGAAACGGCGTTCTGAAAAGCGGCGGTAAACATTACGGCCATCTTGAGGTTGATATCATGCCCGGCGACACCAATACATGGCAGGCGATACTGAAACCGGTGTTTGTATTTCCGTTGTTCGATACAGTGAACCTGACCTATTCGCAATATGAGCGACGCATTTATGACGACGAGATAGTCCTCACCTGCCCATACAGCGATTTTGTAATACCTGTTGAATATGCCTCATTTACGGCCATTCCAAAAGATGATGGAATTCTGTTGAACTGGGAGACCCTGGATGAAAAGGGGAATGCCGGATTCGAGGTGCAGCGCCGGGCGGAGTCAGCGTGGCAGGATGTTATCTTTATAGAAAGCCATGAACCCTCTTCGCAAACAAGGCTATATGAATATCTCGATACCTCTTCCTTTGTTTTAGATCCGGGCATTATCCTATACTACCGGTTAAAACAGGTTGACATAGACGGCAATTTTTATTATTCCGATTCCATTTATGTTGAGATACCATCGTTATTGCACGAAGAACCGGCATTGTTTTCGTTTTCCAAAAGTTATCCCAATCCTTTTAAAACAGAAATCACTATCGAATTCTATTTGCCAGAGCCTGACAATATAGCCATCAAGATTTTCAATATGCAGGGGGATATGATAAGGATACTAGATGATATGCAAAAGGAGTCCGGTTCTTATCAGGCTAAATGGGATGGCAGGGATGAACGGGGAAGACCGGCAAAGCCGGGGATTTATTTATACAGTATTCAAACAAGTGATGGGAAAATTTGGGGGAAGAATATAGTGTTGTTGAAATAATGCCTTACCCCTGGCTAAAGCCAGGGGCAATAGCCTGGCTAAAGCCAGGGGCAATAGATAATACACCGCTTAAAAATATTTTTTGATTACCTTTTCATCAGCCTCTCTTTTCTGTACCTT
>CAYWCR010000163.1:0-4102 GCA_964456825.1 uncultured Bacteroidales bacterium | reverse complement strand
CGCATCGCTTCCGCCAGCTTTTCATCGGCGGTGGCAAAGGATATCCTGATGCAGTCAGGATCGCCGAAAGCTTCACCCGGCACGGTAGAAATATGTGCATCTTCAAGCAGATAGAGACACAGGTCGGTGGTGGTATTGATTTTCCTGCCATTAACAGATTTGCCAAGGAAGTATGTTACAACGGGGAACACGTAAAAGGCGCCATCAGGATCGTATACTTTCAGTCCCTCAATTTCACGGATCAGTTTTACCACCATGTCCTTTCTTCTTCTGAAAGCTTTGTTCATGTCCTCAACGCATTGCTGGTTTAATGTCAGCGCAGCAACGGCAGCTTTCTGGGCTATGGTAGTGGCACCTGTTGTCATCTGCCCCTGCAGTTTATCACATGCTTTTGTCAGCCATAAGGGTGCCCCCATGTATCCGATCCGCCACCCGGTCATAGCATAGGCTTTGGAAACCCCGTTGATAACCACCACCCTGTCTTTCAGTCCTGCAAACTGTGCTATGGTTTCATGACCGCCGGCAAAGTTGATATGTTCATAGATCTCATCCGACAGGGTTATGATCCGCTCATGTTTCAGCAATATATCCGCAAATGCCTTCAATTCGCTCTTTGAATACACTGCACCGGAAGGATTTGAAGGGGAGCAGATCATAAATGCCTTTGTTTTCGGTGTGATGGCTTTTTGAAGCTGATCAGGCGTTATCTTAAAGTTATTTTCATATTTGGCCTCGATGACCACCGGTTTCCCTTCGCATAACTTCACCAGTTCGAGATAGCTTACCCAGTAAGGAGCGGGAATAATGACTTCATCCCCTTTGTCGATAATGGCCAACAGTGCATTGGCGAGGCATTGCTTGGCACCACAGGAAACGAGGATCTGCTCGGGTGTGAAATCCAGTCCGTTCTCCCGTTTGAATTTTTCAACTACGGCTTTCTTCAGGTCAGGAAATCCTGCAACCGGAGGGTAGAATGAAAAGTTATTATCGATGGCCTTTTTAGCTGCTTCCTTTATATGATCGGGTGTATTGAAATCAGGTTCGCCCACCCCCAAATTGATAATATCAATTCCTTTAGCCTGAAGATCCCGGCTTTTCTGGTTCATGGCCACGGTAGCCGAAGGGGATAGCGCATTAATCCGTTGCGATAGACTGTCCATTTTGTTTATTATGAATTATTTAGTAAGTGGTTCTGTTGCATTTGACCCCGTAAAAATAATGTTTTCATGATAAAATCATTAAGTTTGTAAAATCAATTTATGAATTAATTCATCAACATGAAACCATCAGATACCGTGCTTGAGATACTGAAATATATACTGCCTTCCCTTATCGTTTTTTTAACCACCTGGTATCTTGCCTCAAGATATTTCAGGAGTAAAGACAAAAAGCGAAGCCTGAAATTGTCACTGAACAACCAGAACCTGATCACGCCCCTCCGGCTGCAGGCTTATGAAAGGATCATTCTGTACCTGGAGAGAATAAATCCTGAAAACCTTCTGATGCGGATGAGCAAACAGGGGCAGACCTGCCAGCAGCTTCAGAATGAGTTGTTATTCACCATCAGGGCTGAATTTGAGCATAATCTTTCGCAGCAGATCTATATTTCAAACAAGGCCTGGGAGATGCTCAAAAATGCTAAAAACTCGACCCTGCAACTGATCAATGAAACCGCTGAGAAAACCGATAAGAATCTGCCCTCGTTCAACCTGAGCAAGGCCATCCTGGAGAATATAATGGCCAAGGAAAAGAATCCTGCCTCAGAGGCGATACTCTTCATTAAAAACGAAATCAACCGGTACTTTTAAATTCAGTTCCATGAAAAGATTTCAGTCTATCCCGCTCTGCGGGATCCTGGTCTGTATTTCACTTTTTGTCCATGCACAGGCTCCGGAGGATTCCGGTTTGCTGAGTATTGACAGGATATTCCATTCGTCAGAATTCCAGCAGGATTATGCACCCGACCTGCAATGGATCAATGGCGGTGACGCTTATATTGTCAGCGAGCCGGCCCATAGAAATGGATGGGAAGACCTGGTAAAATACGAGACGGTCACCCGGCAGCGCAGTATATATATCCCTGCTGACCAGCTGATCCCGCCCGGAGATTCAATCCCGCTGGACATAGAGAAATTCACCCTGTCGCCCGATGAATCAAAAGTGCTCATTTTTACCAACAGCAGTCGTGTATGGCGAAGCAATACGAAGGGAGACTACTGGGTTTTTGATCTGACCACTCAAAAGCTGAGCAGGCTGGGCGCCCAATTTCCCGCGTCATCACTGATGTTTGCCAAGTTTTCAAATGACAACAGGTTTGTGGCTTATGTGCACCATTTTAATATCTATGCCGAGAATTTTTCTGATGGCACGGTAACGCAGCTGACCTTTGACGGGACAGGAGACATCATCAATGGCACATTTGACTGGGTATACGAAGAGGAGTTCGGTTGCCGTGATGGATTCAGGTGGAATCTTTCAGGCGGATATATTGCCTTCTGGCAGTTGGATGCATCATTCACCGGAACCTTTTACCTGATCAACAATACCGATTCCATCTATTCCAGGGTAATACCGGTTCGATATCCCAAGGTGGGGCAGCCTCCGTCAGCCTGCAAGTTGGGGATAATCCGTTTATCCGACCAGACTATAACCTGGATCCCGATTCCCGGTGATACCAGGGAAAACTACCTGCCGCGCATGCAATGGATAAACGATAGTCTATTGTTCATACAGCAAATAAACCGTAAACAAAATGACCTGAGGATCTATACATACCAGATAACAAGCCATACATTAAGGCAGATATACAAAGAAACTGATCCCGGCTGGGTGGATATTTCATATCCTGATGTTACGCTTACCGGATGGGAAATGGAAGACCTGCCGGTTGTCAGCAAAGGGCGTGAGGTATTGCGGCTGTCAGAGACCGGCAACTGGCGTCATTTATACAAGATCAATCTGGCCACAGGAAAAGTCATTGATCTTACGTCCGGCAATTTCGATGTGGCATGCTGTTATGCAGCGAACGATCAATATGCCTATTTTTCTGCATCACCAAAAAACAGCACACAACGGTATCTGTATCGTGTTTCTTTATCAGGAAAAGGAGATACCGTGAGGATAACACCATCGGCTTTTGCAGGGATAAACTTTTATGAGTTTGCACCAAACGGCAAATATGCCACCCATACTCATACCAGTCTCAGGACACCTTCAACAACTGAGCTGATTGCTATTCAAAGCCATCAAACCATCAGGGTAATGACGGCCAACAGGAATTACAAACAGAAGATCAGCAACCTTAAGCAACCCCTGTATAGTTTCTTTACCGTGACCACAGCCGATGGTATTGTGTTGGATGGGTTGATGATGAAACCGCCTGATTTCAATCCGGCAAAAAAATACCCGGTCCTTTTCAATGTTTATGGTGAGCCCTGGGGCCAGGAAGCGACTGATTCCTGGCGAAGCTTGTGGGACATGATGATGGCACAGCAGGGATATATAATAATTGCAATGGATAACAGGGGCACACCCTGTCTGAAGGGCAGCCAATGGAGAAAAAGTATTTATGGCCAGATAGGCATCATCAATTCCAGAGACCAGGCTATGGCAGCAAAAGAGGTGATGAAATGGGATTTTGTTGATTCAACGCGACTGGCAGTCTGGGGCTGGAGCGGAGGTGGCAGTATGACCCTCAATCTGATGTTCCGTTACCCTGAGATCTATAACACAGGTATGGCGGTTGCACCGGTAACAGACCTGTTAACCTATGATAATGTTTATACGGAACGTTATATGGGACTGGTTGCTGAAAATTTTGAAGCCTATGCCAATGGTTCCCCGGTAAATTTTGCCCAAAACCTCAGGGGCAATTTACTGATCGTTCATGGAACCGGTGACGATAATGTCCACTATCAGAATACGGAACTGGTCATCAATGAGCTGATCAGGTATAACAAAACTTTCACCATGATGGCATATCCAAATCGCTCCCATGGCATCCGTGAAGGGCAGAATACCCGAAGGCACCTGTATACACTGCTAACCCATTATCTTATGGAACATTGCCCGCCGGGGGGAAGATAAAAGACAGACGGGGAGA
>CAYWCR010000162.1:0-4117 GCA_964456825.1 uncultured Bacteroidales bacterium | reverse complement strand
TTACCTCCGTTATATATCCATGAAACGATACGGTTACCACCCGATCCCATTGTAGCATTGCGGCAGTTTACCCAGCCGGTGACAGTAAAGCTTGTTAAACCTGCCAGCTGGCTTATTACCGAAGCGCTTTCCACGTAATAATTCCCTATGGTTGTGCCGAAGTCAACAGAGCTGGCACCTCCGTTTGCCGGGATGTTAGACGACCATGAAGGCGAAGTTGTTTTGTTGAATGTTGCGGGAACCGACCCGGTATTGGTAACCGATGAACCGCTGCTTTCATTAAACTGGAGACTGATAAGGGGCATTGGTAACGAATTCACATTCACAACGCAAATGCCGGTAAAACCTCCGTCCTGCGTTTCGGCAGTGATGAATGCCGAACCCAAGCCGATACCCGTAACAAGGCCTGAAGGGCTTACCTTAGCCACCGAGGTATCGTTTGAACTCCAGATAACATTTTCATTTGATGCATTAACCGGGATTACTGTTGCGATAAGCTGTGTTGTCCCTCCAATACCAATTGCAACACTGTCAGGTTCGACAACAATTCCGGTAACCGGTATATAGGTTACTTCAACAGCAGATGTATCAGTAAACCCGCCGTCTTCTGTGGTTGCCGTTATAACAACCGTTCCGTGGGCAACACCCCTGACAAGGCCTGATGCGTTTACCGTGGCCACCAGGGTATCGCTTGAAAACCAGCTTACATTTTTGTTGGTGGCATTGGCCGGGCTTACGGTTGCGGTAAGCTGGGCTGTGCGGTTTGTATCAACAGCAACACTTGCCGGATCAACCGTAATGCCGGTTACCGGAACAATGATTACTTCAACAGCACATGAATCAGTAAAACCGCCGTCTTGCGCAGTTACCGTTATGACAGCCCTTCCGCTGTCAACACCCATAACAAAGCCTGATGCGTTTACCGTGGCAACCGAAGGTTCATTCGAACTCCAGGTCACTATCTGATTCGTGGCATTGTAAGGATTTATAATAGAGGAAAGCTTGTATGTCTGGTTTTTCTCCATAGTAACACTATCCGGTTCAACCGAAACACCGGTAACCGGAACAGGGATGTAACCCGTAAGACTGTTAAGATAAATTTCAAGCATGGTATATCCGCCTGCACCGATATCATTCCTGTCGTCAGGATTGTTAATTGACAGGCTATTAGCTATTTCAAAACTGTCGGGCATACCGTCGTGGTCGGTATCGTCAGGAGGTATTCCGCTGGCCAGTGCAGGCCAGCCACCAACATCGCCCGGATAAGTGATAATACCATTGTTGCCATAGGTCGCAGTACCGCTGGCAGCTTCCCGGATAATTCTTTTATCTATTGTGTCACGATTCGGCTTTGAACAGCCGGCATAAGCAAGGACAGCATTGTAGGCATCTTCCGGAGTTTCCTGGTATATCGGCATGGCATCCCACGGTGCACTCAGCTTTATGTAGTTGCTGCCATCGACTCCCAACCAGTTGTTAGCTGTAACCGCGGGATACCCGTTCACATAATTGCCAGCAACATACCAGCTGCCCTTATCGTCAGTTGAACGAGCGGACGGTTCCGCGATGCGGTCCCTTACTCCGCTTTGAGTTGCAGGTCCTGGCTTGTAATAGTTATCGATCATATTGATCGTGGAAAAAATCCCTTCCGGAAGTCCCTCTTGTAAAGCTTCACCCCCATAGCAACTCTGATAACCCCAGTTGTACAGCACGTTATTTCGGTAATCATTATATCTGCAACCCGAAGCCCAGCGGGGATTCCGGCTGTCGTTATGGGCGAATAGGTTGTGATGGTAGGTGCCATAGTTGTTTCCCCAGATACCGCCGAATCGATGCCCTATGTTAATACCATTCTCAAATTTTGCACAGCCTTCCGTAATCATACACCATTGAATTGTTACGTTCTCATTATGGTAAAACGACATCACCTCGTCGCTGCTCCAGCTGGCCGACACGTGATCGATGATGATGTTCTTCTTATACCTGCCGCCGATTGCATCAGCATCCACAGAAGGATTCAGCCTCACACGAATATAACGGATGATCACGTCGTTGGCGTTAACATTAACTCTGCCCTTGATACAAATACCATCACCCGGCGCTGTTTGTCCGGCTATTGTGATTTTGTCATTATTAATCGAAAAATTCCCTTCGATCGTGCCCGAAACGCGGAACACTACCGTCCGTGGCCCTGAAGCTGAAATAGCCGCCCCAAGGCTGCCCGTGCCCGTGGCATTAAGGTTCGTGACTTCATATACCGCCCCTCCCCGGCCTCCGACCGTATATTTACCATATCCTTCTGCGGTAGGGAAAGCCAATTGCTGTGCATTAAGTATGACCCCGCCGAGGGCTGTCAGAATAACTGAAATAATTGTATTTTTCATTTCTTAAAATTTGTTTTAAAATAATTGATAAAGCTGGGAGAGCCGGTTTTTTAAAGCATTCAACAGTATTTGATTAAAATATTGTTATTTCCCGGGCCATTCGCTTTTTAAAAGAAAGTGAAAGGTACTGTTGACCGAATTGCTTCTGGCTTTTATCACATCGAGTTTGTCGTTTTGTAACAAGCGGATCATTTCGGCACCAGCATAGAGTACGGGACCATAGCCATGAGTTGCATATATACTTTTACCGCGATGATAATAATAGGTATTGTCATGAGCGAATGTAGTTCCTTCACAGGTGCCATCAACTGCGCCATTTTCAAGCACCCGGGTCTGTGTGGCATTCCAGCCTGTGAGTGCCACAGGACCGTAAACATGACTGATCCAACCTTCATTGATCCCTTTGGCAATGGCAAACGTAAACATGGCTGTGCAGGATGTTTCCAGGTACGTATCATTTTTATCCAGCAGGTTATGCCAGAATCCGGTTCCATCCTGCAGGTTAGCCAGGCTACGAACCATTGAACGGTATAAATGCAGCATTTTATCCCTGCCCTGATAATCTTCAGGCAGTACACTGAGTAATTCAGCCATCGCCATAAGTGCCCAGCCGTTGGCACGCCCCCAGTAAAAGCGCGGATCGTAATCGCCCGATGTAATGTTCCAGCCATGGTCAAACAGTTCTGTCTGCGGAATATAGAGCCTGTCTGACATCTGCAGGATCTGCCTGACCGCATCATCGAAGTATTTATTGTCGCCCGTGAGCACACCCATATTGGCAAGAAAGGATACGCTCATATAAAGATCATCGGCCCATACAGACTGATACTGCGGGCGATTACGGGCCAGTGTACTGTCATCGAGACGGAATTGATTATTGGAAATGTGATCTGCAGTTCGGTTGATCAGTTCGAGGTATTCGTCATTTTTATTTTTAAAATACGTTTTGATCATGGCAGCGCCCATTGAACCGCAATCATCAAGTGCATGGAAATTCAGGATATTGCCCCAATTGCCAATCCTTTCACTCTTAATTTTTTCGGCGTTTTTTTGGAAATAAGGCAAATGCTCAATCACAAAATCATAGAATTTGATGTTATTGGCGAAAAAAGACTTATCGCCCGTTACATAATCGATATATTCAAAGGCTGACAGCACAACTCCGTGGGTGTATGACCATTCACTGGAAAAACCATCGGATACTTCAGCATATATATTGAATGTTGTGAAGTCAGTGATTTCTTCTCCGGTTTTGGAATCTACAATGATTTGAGGGCTTGAGGATTCGTAGTAAATCCGTATGCGGTTTAAAACTTCTTTAATGCCATCTGCAGTAGGATATTCATACGGGACATCATATTCTGGAATTCGACCCGGAGCATTTTCCTGTGCGTTCAGCATTACACTGCTGGGCATTAGAAGAAGAAAAAATAATGCTAATTTGAAATGATTCATTCGTTTTTGTAATGTTCTTAAGTTCAATTGTAAATCGAAAAAATGAATCAGAATTCTCATATGATTTTATTTAGATGGTTTCATTTATTACAGGACCGAATTTGTATTCAATAATTCACAGGCTGCCAACCAAGGTCTGCGGGATTTAGCGTTCATTCCCCATCATAGGCTATTTGAATTCAGTCTTTACTGATTCATTAAGTATTTTAACCAGTTCTTCATAAAATTTCAGGGCCATCTTGGTATTTCCTTTATCATTCGGATGGTATTTATCATAG
>CAYWCR010000161.1:0-4120 GCA_964456825.1 uncultured Bacteroidales bacterium | reverse complement strand
AATCGATTTGTGTTTTGCAAATCAATTTTTTTAACAAAACCAATATACTTAAAAAGGTTGAATTTTCAAAGCTTAAAATGTTATTAATATGCTTTTACAGGAAGGCAGGTCTCCCCTCTGCAATATTTGGCTGGTATTTGGGGTTGGCCCCCGATTTGGACGATTTGGGATTTGGACAAACAAAAAAGGGTGCCCCTGCATTTGAGACACCCCCTTTTATTGTGAAATGATATGAACCCCTAATGATGCCCGAAAGATTATCCGCTATAGGCTAATCTTTAATTATTTTCTTAAATACAAAATTTTTACCGCTTTCAATTTTTACCAGGTAAATTCCGGAAGTAAATTTAGATGTATTGACAGCAGTTTTCTGCAGGATGTTACCTTTATATACCATCTGTCCTGTTGAATTCAATATTTCGAAAACCATTTTTTTCTGATTCCCTTTGATTTCAATGATTAACTCATCCGATACCGGATTAGGATATATTGTCATTCCTTCAGCAGAGAAGAAATCAATTCCTGATTTAGATATAGGTATGCAGTCAGAAGTATCCGAGCATGATCCCTGAGTTACCATCACGGCATAATGGCCATTTTCAACCGGTGTATAACTTTGCATAGTCTCTCCGCTTAAAGGTGCAAAGGCATCATCGCAACTGAGCCACTGATATGCAGCTCCGATTGCATTGGCTGTAATAACCGTATCATTGGCGGTAATGGAAACATCCACTGAATTGACCGTCAGGTTCAGATTATAAATACTGTCGCAGCCGTTAATACTGGTGAAACGGGCTGAATAAGTGCCCCCCGTGGTATAATCTGTTCCCTGCCAGTTGTATGATTCGCCTTCACATATATACTGATCTTCGGCAAATGAGTACGAAGGATTAACAGTCAAATTGAGAGTATAAATACTGTCACAACCCGTGACGGTGACATAACTGGCCATATATTCACCTGCTGTTGTATAGTCATACCCCTGCCAGCTGTATGTTTCTCCTTCACATATACTGTGATCTTCGGAGTATGAATATAATGGATTAAAAGTCAGATTCAGTGTATAGTTACTATCACAACCTGAAATACTGGTATAGTTTTTAAAATAGGTACCGGCTTCCGTATATTCTTCTCCTTGCCAGCTGTATATATCCATTGCACACACACTGTGATTTTCAACGATTGAATAGACCGGATTGACTGTAAGATTCAATGTATATATACTGTCGCAGCCGGTAATGCTGGTATAATTCGCAACATAAATACCCTCCGTTGCATAATCCTGTCCCTGCCAATTCAAAGTATCACCTCCGCAAATTGTAAAATTTTCCACAAAGGAATAAGCCGGATTTACAGTAACTGCAATGGCAGTCCTCTTTGAAGGAAAACCGCAGGCACTATCCTGTGCATAAAAAACCGTGTCTTTTAATAAAGCCGGAGTAATAAAGTCTGTGCCGCTTCCCACGAAGTATCCCCCCGTTGAATCACTGTACCAGCTTAAATTTCCGGTACCACTGGCACTGAGGATGGTTGTAGTTCCTCCGCAGATATGCTGGTTTTCAGGAGGAGTAATATTAACCGGGGCAGAAGGCACCGGGCAAATATCGAGTCCCAGATGGTATGTCGCAGAATTTTGGTTGGAGTACGCAAAAGGACATCCTCCTATCGACCAGTTTCTCCTGGAACCTGACAGGGTTGTAAATGACATACTGAATCCTGTGGCTCCTGAAACACCACATTGCCCTATATCGATTATTAGACTCTTTTCGGGATCATATACGTATGACGTGTCAAGGGGGATGATCATCCATTGTCCTGCTGTTCCAGATAATGATATGGATGCTTTATAATATACTGTATCGAGTGTTCCGGTGTAAAATTCACCGGAAGTAAAAGAGGTTATCTCCGTCTGTCCCATTTTAATGGTCAGATCAGTGTATGTCCAGGGCCCCAGGGGATACGTGTCGCTGATTCTGAAATATATACTCGTGATTCTCCCTACAGGTGCCGGGGCAGGCTGATTAAAATCTCCCGGGAGGTACAGTAGTTGAACCTTTTTACCAGCCGCGATATTGAACGGAAAAGAATTAGATGATGTACCCGATGTATTGTAATTATAATACTGGGGTGTCTGTGCTATAGAAAAGCTTGTTAAAGCCATTAGAACTAAAAAAATATGGATTGATTTGGGAATTGAAGGGTTTTTAAACAAAAATGAATTTATCATAATCGAAGGTTTTGATTACAAAATCAGTGACATTACATCATGTAAATTAATATCAGATGAATAAATGCAAATGAGATGGGTTATTTTGGATGGTGCCTTATGTTATTTTGTACGTATAGAGATAGCAAAATGTTTGAATATTTAAATGTTTAATTTATTTAACCCGCAATTCCTTACAATGCATTTTTTTAACCCGAAAACCATATGCTAAACGCTGAAAAAGGCCTATTTCTGGCATCAATCTGCTATGAATCAATAATATATTTTGATCCGACCCCAAATTACGTAGGGACAGGTCGCGACCTGTCCCTACGTAATTTGGGGTCTACGTAAATTGGGGTCGGACCAGGATAATATAATATAAATCAATTATTTAATCGAATATAATAATCATTTTTTAGTCTTAAAAGGTTGTTTTTGGGAATAAAAACACCATTTTAAGTAAATACAAAGTATAGTTTTTCCGGCCAAAGATTTCTCAGCATACTCTTTTATAGCCCGAAAACAATGCTCTAAGCTATGAAAACAGTGGATTTTAAGTATCAACTAACTATTTATCAATCTAATAGCCTGGTCCGGCCTCTATTTATAACAAAGTGAAACATATGGAGAGTTTTAGTTGCCGCGCCCGGATATACTTATATCTGGCTCATTACCAGGATTATTAATTTCAGTTTCATGGAATTTAAATCCCTCCCGAAAACTATCTCTTGAATATTTAACAAGCCTAATGATCTTTGCTTCGTGGCGATAAAGTGGAGGAATAATTTGCAAAGCCTGGTTCTTGTTATCGACATCTACTATCATCCATGCCTTGTGTTCACCGTCCTGGCAGCCCCAATCGGCATTTACCAGAAAGTGAGAACCCGATTCAAGAAAGATCCTTATGGCATTCATACAGGCAATCTTATCCGCGGGATGCGGAATTTCAATAAGATAGGCTGACATGATCTTAAAATTTAAGTGATTAATTATAAACTTCCTTCATAATGTGATTTTGCATCTGACTGCAGATTAAACATTTTTAAGCTGAAAAAGGTTCATTTATTTCATTTATACAGTCCTTTTACGAAACAAAATAAAGCAAATTATTGTTGTATTTAGGACTTTTTTATCTTAAATATCCCGAAGTTGAACATTTTCTGTGCTTACCTGAGTAAAAACATCATTTTAAGAGAACAGGGGTAAAAACTTTTCAGCCCAAGAATTCTCAGCATGCTCATTTTTGACCTGAAAACCATGTTCTAAGCCCTGAAAAAGGCCAGTTTTTGGCCTCAATTAACTATTTTTCAATGATATGGTTTGGTCCCCTAAATGAGCTACGCTTTACAATTATTTGAAAAGTGAGAATGTTTAGTATTAGTGAAAGTACTATATTTAGTACCACAATTAAAAATCATCATATGATCAAATCGCCAGGATTGACCAACTATGAAATAATATATTTATAGGGATCGGACCAAAACAATGTAAATCAAACCGAAATGAAATGCCCGAGATGTAAAACAGAATTGACCAATAAAACAATAATAGATTTTAAGTATTTTTTAAATATCGATTGTTGCAGTTCCTGCGGCGGTATATGGTTAGATAACGGAGAAATCACACGATTGGAGAAAACCATTGAACCCACTTTCTATGAAATAAGAAAAATACCAACCCACCATGAACAACTGGAAACGTTGAAATGCCCTTCATGCGACAATGCTGTAATACTTCAGAAATCACAACATCCGAGAGATAAAAAGGTAATGGTGGATTATTGTCCGGTTTGCAAAGGTATGTGGCTTGATACCGGAGAGATTGAAGCCATCCGGAAAGAGAACTGGGTTTTGATCATCGGTAAATTTTTCAAATGGTTAATAACGAAAACAGAATAAAGAAATGTCGCTG
>CAYWCR010000160.1:0-4198 GCA_964456825.1 uncultured Bacteroidales bacterium | reverse complement strand
CCGGCAGGAATATCGTTAAAACTGATGGTGATATTGGTGTGTGCAGGATTGATCATGGCAGGTTTTGCCAACAGTGTTGATGTAATGGTATCGTTGGTGGCCGGATTGATCAATACGCAATTCCTGGCATAATTCAGGTTTTTAAACCTTGTATTGCCAACGGTAAGACCGGCATCGTCCGCCCCTGTTTTAAATAAGGCAACGGTATCACCGTCAAATGTAACACCTTTAAAGAGGTCATTCGACTGATTCGCTGGATCAACCCTCAGGTAAACATAACTTCGGCTTGCAGTACCTTCGGTTTCAGCGCCTCCACCGGCAGACCCGCCAGCTAATCCACGGCCATTGGCGAAAGCATAGGTCTTATTATACACTACCGGTACAGTGAATGTGTCCAGTGCCAGGGAGCCCGTGGGTCTTAAATAAGCTCCACCTCCCGCAAACGATTCCTGAACAATAATGACATCATAACCAGCTAAATGAGCCGTATCTGTCGCTGACATAGCTGTTAAGGTTACGTCGAGATTCGGATCGGCCTGCAACATCCTGAGCACAGGATCAAGCTGTACAGAGGCGGCAGAAGCGTCCATGGTTTTCTGCAGGGTAAAATACCCTACTTTCTTTGGCTGGGCAAAGACCACAGCCAGTGATAAGAACATTGTCAGTAGTAGCAAATAGAATTTTTTCATAGTAATAATTGATAAAAGGGTTTATAATTAATGATTAACATTAGAAACTTTCGGACTCTGTTTGATTGCTATAATGGATTCCTGTCATGAAAATCGGTTTGTAAGACAGATGGTTGCATCCTTCATTTGCAATTTACAAAATTTAATGCCTAAATCCCAATAAAATTACTTTTATTAGCCAGCCTGATGGGTAGAAAAACTGCCCAAAAAAGGGGGGCAAATTGCCCGTTGCCGCCAAACGGACGGTTTTCGGTACAGAAACCGGGAGCCAAAAGTTTTTTTACCGCCATTCATGTCAGTTCAATCTTTCATTACTCCGGAAGTATCCTGCAGCATTCCTTCTTTTTTTATAGTATGAATCTGCAGGATATCCGTTAAAAGAACAGTTGTTCGTACCACCAACCGGACCATCATTGTAATGTTTCAGGTCAGGCAACATTTACTGCAATAAGATCTTGGTATAGGTTATATGCTCTCCGATCTGCAGTTTAATAAAGTATGCTCCGTTCTGATAGAGGTCTCCGTTTAAGGATACAAAATTATATCCACTGCTCACGCTGTTGTCGAAAAGCATTTCGACCTGTTTCCCTGTTATGTCATAAAGGGTTACCTGTGCATGTGCAGGCTGAAGTGCGTAAAAGCGAATATTAATATCACCCGCAGAAGGATTGGGATAGGCAACGAGGCCGATCTTTTCAATGACACCTTCATTCACTGCTGATGGTATGTTATCGAAAGTATAATCCGAAGCCCTTTTCATCAGCTGATAGAACTCATTAGAACCCATAAGGTCGTTCAGCAGGGTATGGGTGTTGGTAAACCAGAAGATCTTCACCTTGGGGAAATTGTCCTCGATCATCGACATGGCGCTCACTTCATTTCCATTGGTGGGAGCAGTAACTTCAGCAACAGGCACAGCCAGGATATCATTATCAACTTTAATTCCCTGGATATAAGGAACCAGTGCGTAGGTGGTTGAATTTGACCAGGTAATGATCTGATCCTTTTCATAGATCTCGGTGATATAATGATCATTATTGGTAATTTTTATCTGGTTGTCCGTTGCATCGGCAATATCACCGGTATGAACAACAATCCCTCCTCCGTCAGCGGCACCTGCAGATGATTCTGCGGTGAAAAGGCTCCATCTTTCATCGGAGATACCGAAACAGGCTGCTTCAAGTGCAATGGCTGGAAGGGGGAAATTATCTCCCATAGGCCCGTATGGGGTAAGGCTGTTTGATCCGCAGGATTCACCGAAGAACAGTCCGTCAATTCCGCTGTGGACACCGCTGCCTACTCCTTTTCCATCATATGTGCCATGGCCCAGGTACAAGGTATCATACCCCCAGGAGAGCAAACTATCGATCATCTGCTTGTCACAGCTCCTGAGTTCACCCAGCACTTCATCAGCTCCTACATACAGGATTTTCTTTTTCTGGCCTGATGTCAATTGAGTGAATGCCACGATCAGTGTCAAAGCAAAGAATAATTTCAAAATGTAGTGTTTTTTCATGATGTATTAATTTTAAGTTAAAAATTAAGGTTAATTATCTTGTATCTATTGTTAGATCGTCATGTCAGGCATTCATGATATTGCCTGACATGACGGATTATATCTGTTAAAAGCCCGGATTCTGGTAGGCCTGTTTTTCACCGGCGGTCAATGGCCTGCCGTTGGTCTCAATAGCATCCAGGTGGGTTTGCGGAATGGGGCGCAGTTTATGATACTCACGCATGGTGCCCGTTGCCCTTGTGTCATCGTTAAACATCATGGCCCTTTGAAACAGGGTTTCCGTGCGCACAAGGTCTTCCCACCGCATCATCTCACCCAGCAATTCGCGGCATCTTTCATTCAGCATGAACTCAACAAACCGTTGTTCCTTTGAAAGTGATGCAGAAGTATAGTGTTCCAGGGGGACATCGCTATCCCAGTAACCTTCATTGATGAGCATAGCATCTTCCCTGCTGCTTTCATCACCTTCTGTTCCTCCGTCAAACTGCCACCAGAGGTTGGGTCTTTCTTCTCCGGCATGGTAGGCAGCCCTTCTTCTGACCACATTGACAAGCTCAACGGCTTTGGTGTAATTACCCAACCGGCCGTAAGCTTCCGCACCAATTAAATAGGTCTCTGCCAGCCTGGCATCGAAGAAATCCCTGGTACCCTGATAAGTGGCTACATCTGCTCTGTAACGGTCACGGAATTTCACGAGCGAAGGAGCTTTCCCCGGCACCCATGCCTTGATTCTTATATCACCATCGGCAACGGTCGTATCATGATTGACGAGTTCCAGCGGGGCCCGTGTGACGGGATCCGTGACCCAGTAATACCTGGCAAAAACAGTATATCCCCTTCCGACAATTTCACGGTCGGTGAGGGTGGTATTCCTGTCGTTCATCAGGAAGACAAGGGCTGTATCACCCACATTCACATATTCGGTATTGCTTGGGTTTTCCGTAGCCAGTTCGAATTTGGGATCGCCGGCGTAAAGGGTATCTCCGTACCGCACAGCCCAGCTGCCATCAGTGGCCGCATCGGTGAAGGCAAAGGAAAGTTCCTTGGCTGTCCATTTGTAGCTGGCGGATGTTGGGGCTGCCGTGGCAGTCGAATAGTATACTTCAAGCAGGCTTTTGCGCAATCTTGAGTCGTTGAGGCGGTCGTGTATGTCGCAGGCATAATCGGTTATCATCATTCTTCTGAAAGGTCTTCCGTATTCAATATTCCTGGCCATTCCCACTTCGGTATCATATTGGTTCAGCCAGTAAACATGGGTATTGTTACGGTAGTCATTAGATGCACCGCCCAGCAGGCCGACTTCCTGATTGAACTGGGTCGCAAATAGTATTTCGTCGTTTATTTCATTTCCCTCTTCCCAGACATCAGCATAATTGGGCAAAAGAGAGTTGTATCCGCTGTTGATGCATTCCTCGGCCAGGGCAGCTGCCCGGGCAAGATCTTCGTTCCTGTTACCGCCCCTGCCGAACATCGGATCGGTATCGGTGCCGCAGGCCCTGGTCAGCAAAACTTTGGCCAGGTAATGACGGGCTGCATTCTTGGTCACCCTTCCGTAATTATCATCATTTTGCTTTTCAACGCAGTTGTCAACAGCAAACTGGAGGTCAGCGATGATGTCATCATATACCTTTGAAACAGGCTGCCGCGGCCATTCTTTTTCTGACCCGCTGCTGGGTACCAGATGATAAGGAATAGGGCCCCATTGCTGTACCAGCATGAAAAGGTATATTGCCCGCAGGAAGCGGACTTCGCCCATCCGTTTGTTTTTGCCTTCATTGTCTTTCATAATGCCTATTCCTCCTTCAACAAGCGGGATCTTTTCAACGGCCAGGTTACAACGGTCAATGCCATTATAATAGGCAGTCCAGATATTCTCAGGATAGTTTTTATAGCCAATTTCATAACCTACCGCATTGATCATTTCGGTATAATCGTTATAACCTCCCATGGCATGCGTGGTATAGGCATGATCCCCTCTTTTCCATTCATCGGT
>CAYWCR010000159.1:0-4313 GCA_964456825.1 uncultured Bacteroidales bacterium | reverse complement strand
TGTTCAGCGGAAAGTCCTAAAGGCCGCAGAAGTGTTTGTTACGACCGTGAAGGGCTGGATTCAAGGAAAGAATATAAACCGGAAAATAACGCTATGGATATGGCTGCGGTCATGGGCATTGAACTTTTAACGGAAGAACAATACCGGGAGTTGCAGAAACTTGGAAATTTCGATACGAAAACATCGAGCTGGGTGAAGACACCTGCTGATATCAGAAAACTCGGCGGCGCGCTCTTTTGTGATCGTCGCTACGACCATGTCTTCGTGTATCACAACGGCGCAGAATCTTACTATGGTGTCAGGGGTTTCCGCGGCTCGCTAAGGGTATGAATTTTAAACAGGCATCTATACCTGCCTACCGGCAGGGGTAACATTTTCTATTTTGACAGTGGCTGTGTAAAGAAAAATGTGGAACCTTTTCCTGGTTCTGATTCAATCCATATTTTCCCACCCAGCAGTTCAGTAAGCTGCTTGCAGATGGCAAGACCCAAACCAACTCCCCGGAATATCTTGGTCGTTTTTTCAACTTTTGTAAAATGGCTGAAAATAGCTTTTTGTTCTTCTTTTGAAATTCCAATTCCGGTATCTTTTACAAAGAAAACCATCTGATCGTATGTGTATGTATAAAAGCCTATCTCGATGCTGCCATTTTCGGTAAATTTAAATGCATTTGAGACAAGGTTTGTAAGTATCTGACGAAATCTATATTCATCAGAATTTATAGCTGCTGAAGTAGAATTTTCATCTATTTTCAAATGAAATTCAACGCTATCTGTTACCTGAGGCAGGAATTGCTGGTATACCTCCTGGAATATTTTCAAAGGAAGGAAAAGAGTGTGCTTCATCGTTATCTGATTGGCCTCGATGGTTGAAAGGTCTAAAATATCGTCGATAAGACGCAAAAGAGATTCCGTATTGGTTTGAATAATGCGATGGTAGGTTTTTCTGGTTTCAGCATCAAAAACAGGATCACTTAATAAGTTGGTAAAGCCTGTTATAGCGTTCAGCGGGGTTCGTATTTCATGGCTCATGTTGGCCAAAAAGGCAGATTTTAGCCGATCACTCTCTTCCGCTTTGTTTTTTGCTTTTTCCAGTTCGGAGGTACGTTTAATTACAAGTTCTTCCAATTGATCCTTATACAGGGACAATTGTTCCTGGTTTTGTATTAATTCTTCATTCTGGTTTAACAATTCCTCGCTCTGCTCTTCTAATTTAGCATTTGCTTCACTCAGTTCGCTGGTTCTTTCCGAAACAAGTTTCTCCAATTTTCTTTTTTCTCTCTTTATTGCCTTTAAACGCCACGAAAATGCCAGAAAAATAATACTCAATAATATTACAGTCAAAGTAATCCTGAACAACCAGGTTTGCCAGAAGGGAGGATTTATGTTGATTTGTAAAGTCTTAGGAGAATTACTCCAGGTTTCATCGTTATTTGATCCTAAAACCATAAAAGTATAATTACCAGGCTTAAGGTTTTTGTATGTGGCTGTTCTATGGTTACCGGCAATTATCCAATCAGGATCATAGCCGCTGAGCATATATTTATATTTATTATGCTGAGAATTTAAGTAATTCAGCGCAGCGAAAGTTATGACAAAGTCTGATTTATTATAGGGTAGTTCAACTTTACCGACAGCATTTATATGGTGAACCAGGAATTTTTCTTGAGAATATTTGCTGGTCTGAAATTGCAGTAATCGCATTTCAATGAAGACTACTTCAGGTGATGTCTGGTTCAGGAAAATACTGTCGGGGTTGAAATAACTGAATCCCTGTGATGTGCCCAAAAATATCAGACCTGAGTTATTCTTAAATATAGCCCTGCGCTTAAATTCATTGCCAGCTAAACCGTCAAGTTTATCGAAATTTATAAATTCTGGTGCATGGGGATGTTCGACGGCATGGATGAATTTTGAAAGCCCATTATTGGTACTAATCCATAAATTTCTCTGATTGTCTTCCATAATTCCCTGAACGGTATTTCCGGTCAACCCATCCTCCGTTGTGAAAATCTGAGATTCTTTCTTGTTTTCATTAAACAAAATCAAGCCATCATTTGTGCCTAACCAGATATTATGCCGACTATCAATAAATAATACTGTTATAAATCTTCTGATGATATCACCCGGATTAATGTTACTCATAGGATAATGAGTAAAATTGTCTGCAGTATAATCAAAAACATCAAGCGACCCATAGGCTGCTATT
The DNA here is from genome assembly GCA_964456825.1 of uncultured Bacteroidales bacterium. Lineage (GTDB taxonomy): Bacteria > Bacteroidota > Bacteroidia > Bacteroidales > UBA10428 > UBA5072. The sequence goes on along the minus strand of CAYWCR010000159.1, from coordinate 2,105 downwards.
AATAAACGACCATCGGGTGTTTCCTTGATATCATGTATTATATCAAAATACAGACTTTTCGGATCCTGCGGATCATGTCTGTATGGCTTAAATGACCCTGTTTTATAATCGTATCGGTTTAATCCCCCACCTACAGTTCCGATCCAAAGATTATGGCGGGAATCTTCATGGATTATAAAAACATTTTCACTGCTGATTGAACCGGGTTTCTTATCCGGGGAAAATCGTTTAAATGAATGGGTCTGGTAGTTAAAAAGATTTAAACCGCCTGTCCATGTCCCCACCCAGAAGTTGCCCATACTATCCTTATACAATGCATATACAGGATCGGAGGAAAGACTTGAAGTGTTGTTGGCCTCGTATTGAAAGTGTTTGGTTATTCCGCTGCATTTATCAAATCTGTCAAGACCTCCCTCTGTCCCAAGCCATAGATACCTGTCTTCTTCCCATATTGCATTTACCAGATCATTTTTAAGGGCAGGGTTATCATCAATGCCTTCCCTTACCGAGTAGAATTTTTTACATCGGTAACTGAAATAATTTACCCCGCCTCCAAATGTACCTATCCAGATATCATTCAATCGGTCTTCGTAAAAACAAAAAATTGAATTGTCGCTTAGACTGCCTGGATCAATCCTGTTCTTTTTAAATTGAATTATGACAGGGGATTTGTCAACCGAAAAATTATTAAGATCGATTTGAAGTACCCCTCCGTTTGAGCTCCTGCCAATCCATAACTTATTTTTCCGATCAATTAATAAGGCAACAACCGCACCATCGGCTATTTTTTTGAATTGATTACTATTTTTATCCGGTAGTAAGAGATTAACCCCATCCTTAGCAGTACCAACCCAGATGCGTTTTTCATGATCCTCACAGATAGCCATAATATCATTACCGGAAAGACTACCGGATTTGGCGGAAGACTGGTATCTGACAAAGGAATTGGTTGACTTATCATATCGGTTAAGACCGGCTTTTGTTCCAATCCATAAATTATTGCGGGAATCCTGAAACAGCGTATTTACATAATTATTGCTTAAGCTCGCTTTCATATTGTCCGCAGAAGAATACCTGAATAGTTTATCATCCGATGGTCTATATCGATATAAACCTGTATTGGTGCCAAACCATACGGTGGTATCTCCTTCCTGTAAGATACACAGGACCGTCTGGCCTTTAAAATAATGAAATGAATTGATGGTATCTTTTTTCTGGTCATGGATAAATACACCCAAATCATTGCAAATCCAGAGCTCGTCCTCACTTTTTTTAGCAATAGCATTTACATTGACGTTTCCCAGATTATAGGATTTAATTTCGTAACCATCATACCTGTTTAATCCACCTGATGCGCCAAACCACATAAATCCCTGATCATCCTGATAAATACAACGGATCCAGTTCTGGGAAAGTCCGTCCTGTATGGTTAAAGGTTTAAATTTCACCGATTGGTTAATCTGGAATACACATCCATCCTGCTGAGCAAATATTGTATTTGAGTATATCAGCAAAAAGATCAACAGGAGTATATTCTTCAAACACAACATATTCTTTATATTATCAAATATGGTTCCAGGCAATCTGATCTCACAATAATTAAAGATAGCAAAATATTTGGTTCATTGGGAACCTGCTAAATTATCAAATCAGGCCAAGCCAACAGGCTAAAGGAAAATAATATAGGGTTTGAACGACCCCAATATGATAGTTAGTAGTCAATAAAAGCCAAATTAACTACTTCTAAACACCCACAACCGAACGAAGTGAGCTCAAGAACACCATTGAAAATAAACAACTTGTGAGTAAAGCAAAAGTGTGTCCTCACATCTCTGCTGGTATCCCGGCGCCACATCCCGATTTGTATCGGGACTTTTCTTGTTATAACGCTGTTCCATTATTACAATGAGCTGTGACATACACTACTGATAGTTGTTAAATAACAACAATAAATAGCTTAATTACAACTATAAGTTTTTGTTTTTTTTAGATTCTGGAAATGAATCCGAGTATTTTTACAATGTCGAAAAAATAAAATAAAATAAAAGGAGATAATACCTATGTTAAATACTAAGATGATTGGCAATAAAATTGCAGAAGCACGA
>CAYWCR010000158.1:0-4340 GCA_964456825.1 uncultured Bacteroidales bacterium | reverse complement strand
AGATGATCCGAATTATCTTGAAACTTTCCCTTACTGGGCCCCTGACGGTAAGTCTCTATTTTATGCTTCAGCTAAATATATACCTGATCTTGATAATTTGGATCAAGACATTTTGCAGAATTATAGAAATATAAAATACGACCTGTTAAAAATTTCATTTAATACACAAACTCTTGAATTTGGAGAAGTGGATACTGTTTTCAAAGCATCTGCCATTGGTAAAAGCGCTACCTTCCCCAGGCTTTCACCAAATGAAACATACTTAATGTTTACTATGGCCGATTTTGGCAATTTTCATATCTGGCATAAAACCAGTGATCTGTACCTGAAAAACATGGAAACGGGTGAAACACGTGACATCAAAGAAATAAACAGTAATGATACGGAGAGCTACCATTCATGGTCCTCAAATGGGAATTGGGTTGTTTTTAGTTCACGCCGTCAGGATGGTGGATATACAAGGTTCTACATAGCCTATTTTGATAGCAAAGGATATTTCCACAAACCTTTCGTTTTACCTCAAAAAGATCCGCAATTTTACGATCAGTTTTTCAAATCTTTCAATGTGCCTGAGTTTCTGGTAATGCCGGTGGAATATTCACCCCGCGATTTTTTCAAGGCGATTAAAACAACCAGTATTGAAGTAAATTATACAGAATAATACCTATTATGCGTCCAGGCATTTACAACCGAAACTTTAATTGAATCGGAAGAAACATATGATAAAATCCCTCATTATATTTACATATTGTCCAAAATGAATAACCAGATGGCGGTTATCAATTGTCAACATCCTTTAGATTGTAGTCTGCAACCTGCAGCCTGTAGCCTTTGTCTTTATTCTTTGTTCTTTATTCTTTGTTCTTGTCAGTTGACTATTAAAAATTTGATTTACAGATAATAATAATCCAGTTGCATAATAAGTTATAAATGTGAAAATTGAGCATTTCGCACTGAATGTAAAAGCCCCGGTAGCCATGGCACAATGGTATATTGAAAACCTCGGGCTTGAAGTTGTCAGAAAAATGGACAAAGCACCCTATACTCATTTTCTGGGTGATAAAAGCGGGACTATCATGCTTGAAATATATAATAATCCGCCCTATCAGGTACCCGATTACAAAAGCATGGATCCTTTGCTGGTTCATCTTGCTTTTGTAAGCACTGATCCGGAAAGTGATAAAAACAGGTTGATAGAGGCCGGTGCAAGCTATGTTGAAGAAGTTAATCTGCCGGACGGATCAAAACTAATCATGATGCGCGATCCCTGGGGGCTTGCCATTCAACTTTGCAAAAGGGGAATACCGATGATCTGAAAATGGCCAAATCCTTTAATACCGGGATAAAAATCCGGGATAAAGACAGCCGCAAAGCAGAACTTGTTTGTTAAGTTTTTACATAAGAATAATCTGCTACATATTCCTTTTAAGGTATTCATTCAAGGTAAGCATGTTTCTGATAAAGGTGTGTGTTGATATACCATCAATTTCCTTCACCGCATAGCGGTAAAACCCTTTTTCAATAATTTCATCAAAGTTGGGTTCCATGGTCCTTTTAATATCATGGACCGTACAGGATTCAATCCATATACCATTTTCATTCATGGTATTGATCAGTTCCAGCATATCCTTTTCTTCCGGTTTTCGTTGCTCTCTTTCCCTGTAAAAGACCAAGTGATCGTATAGCTCCCGCTCCATACCGGGTTTCACGTCGCGTACACTTTCGTATTGTTCTCTAACCGGCAATTTGCCCGGATACTTCACAAACGTGATGGTGGTATCCAGGGTATATCTGTATTTCATATACCCTTCCTCGTTTACCTCCGGTATCCATTCCCTGATAATGGGATAATTCGTTTCAGGATCATAATATTTTGCAAATTGAGTTTGCCCGTCAACATCGATTCCAATGATCACCGATTCGATCCAGTCCAGTGCATCAGGTATGGGCCTCAGATAACGTCTGTCACCGGTAAACAGGAACAGTTTCTCAAGTTCATAAATCGTGCTCATGGTATACCTCACTTGGAAAGATGCCGGTTCATGTGTTCTTCCGGTCGCCGGCTGAAGATTCATGTCAAATTGATCCGTCCATGCGGCATGCCCTTCCGGCCCCTGCGAGATCATAAAAAAATCGCCGCCTCTTCTGGCAGCTTCAAGGTATTCTTCATTTCCCAACGCCTGATATGCTTCAAGCAACACATCAATAATGCTATTCATAGTACCATCATTCAGTGTATAAAATGAAGTATAATCGGGTAATCCGTCGTGGGCAAATTCATAACGCAAAGGGTAACGTTGCGGCCAGCCTCCGTTCGGATACTGGGAGATCAGTATGAAGTCGAGGGCTTTCCGGAGGGGCGGCAGATAAACCGCCTCCAGTGTTTCCATGTATAAACGGAGCAAAAACCGGGTTGCTCCCTGGGTTACGTTATCATCGTATGTACAATTCCCGTAATAGTGTCGATATTCCTCCCAGCCAATGATATACATGGATGCAGTATCAGCGTACCAATGTTCCAGACCGGGTTTGTTGAAATCGATAAAGTAATGCCAGCCGCCAATAGGATGCTGGCCGTATATAAGCGCATCGGCAGCCTTTTTGGCATATTCCAGGAAGATACTTTGACCGGTTGTTTTGTAGATCTCAAGAAACAATTCACCCATAGCCGAGGTTCCGGGATCCTGCACCCAGATCTGGGAAGACCTTGCCGGAACCTCTCCAAAACGTTCTGTAAGATCTTCACTATAATACCAAAGGTATCCGCCATGACAGGAAACCGTATTTACCATGTAATCTGATGATCGCTTCATCGCATCAACGACCACTTCGGGTGTAAGCTTTTTCATTTTCTGTGCAGAAGCATTCAATACAAATAAAAGGAAAATTGTCAAAGACAGGCTTCCAAAAATCGAGATTTTATAAGTCCTTGCCAGCATTGTTATTTATTTTAGTTAATCTGAACCAGTTAAAATTAATATATCCGTTTTTCATTGATCTTTTGATTATCAGGTTGGTAATATGTGCCAATCTCCAAAAGACCTGCTCTTAAACTCAGGAGTTCACCTAATACAATACAATTGAAGGCACTAGCTTTTATAGAGCGTTCAAACATTCTCCATTCGCCCAAGTCAGCACTGTAATAAAAATACACTTCATTGGTATGACCAATAATACGTAAACAACCAATCCCTTCATTTGAACCGGTTCTATTTGAAGAGTTCCTGACAAAAACCAATTGCTTCACAAATAGAAAAAGTATATAAAACGATATCCGATTACAAATCAATTTCATATTTGCAGGTAACCATTTAATTTTTTGTATCTAACCGGAAAAAATAAACAAAAAAAATGATTATATATCAAATAGACCTTAAACTTTAAATCATTTGAAAAAAATAATAAATAAACGTATTATATATGCACAATTATACCACAAACATATTGTCTTTATGCTGACATTCAGCATTCCGGACCAAAAAAGTTTCAGAGGCAGGCAGATGATACAGAAACTGTTTCATTTTGGATGAATTCCGTCATTTGCAGGAATATCGCTTAGTAAAAGGATGAAAATGGTACCATAGCGACAGGTCAGATAAACAATAAGCAATGAAAATTATTTGTTTTAATTTTGTTTTTATTTTTGTTTTTTTAATTATTTTTTGTTTTTTTGTTATTATTTTTAGTTAAATAAACAATAAACCTAAAACATCAGATAACTTTAACCAAATTATAACCTATGAAAAAAAGTACATTTAGAAAGATCTTTCAGTCAATATTCAGGTTTTGCTTTACCATACTTATAATGTTAATAAGCATAACCAGCGGATTTGGCCAGGGAATTATAAAGGGTACAATTGCAGACGCCGAGGACAATGTTCCCCTGGTGGCTGCAACGGTCAGCCTGAAAGGAACAACCATCGGTACCGTCACTGATTTCAACGGCGAATACATATTGACCGTGAAACCTGGCAATCATACATTGGTGATATCTTATCTCGGGTATGACACAAAAGAAATGCCCGTAACAGTGGAAGACGATCAGACACTTGTAATGAATGAATCTCTTTCTTTAGCGACTTTCACCGGCGAGGTGGTCATTGTAACAGCCCAGGCAAGGGGACAGCTGGCTGCAATGAACCAACAGATCAAATCTAACCAGATAATCAATGTAGTATCAGCAGAACGGATACGGGAACTGCCTGATGAAAACGCAGCACAGGCCATTAGTCGGTTACCTGGTATTCACCTTGATGGTTCAAAGGTTGTTGTTCGCGGAATTGATTCCAAAATGAATAAAATTACGGTTAACGGTATTGAATTGCCCTCAACCGAGGAAA
>CAYWCR010000157.1:0-4342 GCA_964456825.1 uncultured Bacteroidales bacterium | reverse complement strand
CATCGGTGGCGGTGGGGTTTAAACTGTTATCGGGAACTGTATAAAAACATTCTCCTGCATCGGCATTATAGGAAGCTGCAGGTATGGCACAGGTGATGGTAGGTTTTATGCTATCACTCACCTTTACAATAGCAATACAGGCATCCTCTACTCCATAAATATCAGCGACAGTAAGTGTTACGTTTTGATCTCCGACATCCGCACAGGTGAAAGAAGTTCTATCCAGACTAAGGATCGGATTATCACAATAAACTGTAGAACCATTATTAATATTACCGGTGTTAATTGTAGCTTCACCGTCAGCATCAAGATAGGCTGTATAGGTTTTGCAAAACGCTTCAGGATCATTGGATTCAACTATATTAGCAGCATTTAATGAATGACTATTTAATTCTATACAACAATCTCCTATAGTCAGGGTACCGGTTACCGTTACATCGCACAAAAGAGTGACTACACCCGTATTGTCAATGGTCAAATTATCAAAAGTCTCGCCACTGGCATTTGCACTAGCAATTGTTTGATTAGTTCCGCTGAAAATTACAGTACTTCCGGTTTCTGAAAAACCATCAGTAGTGCTGTTATTTACCCATTCCCCTTGAACGTAAAATATATTACCGTTTGCATTAAAAGTCGTACCGTCCTCGATAGTAAAATCTCCATTAACGGTCGAATTTCCTTGTAATGTCTTTGTTCCGGTGCCTGATACTACTAAATTATAATAATTGACACTTGAGAATACATTTTGATTATTTCCATTATAATTAATTGTCAGTGTAGTCGAAGCTCCCAGATTTCCGGTATAATTGACATCACCACCAATATAGAAAATTGCATTACCAGTACTGGCTGACGTTATTGGTCCAGCTCCGCTAAGGGTCCCATTAACTGTCAACGTCCTGAATGAGGTAGTGTTAAATCTAAGGGTCCCATTGATTGTAAGGTCATTGCATATTCCACTTCCTCCCCTGATATCTACAATATGGGGAACATTAATTATCACATTATCAGCAACGGTTGGTACTACTCCTCCATTCCAAGTATTCGTGAGTGGCCACCAATCTGATGCCCTTGATGTTATCTGAGTATAAGAATTCAGGTTATGAAACAACAGCAACATTACAATAACAACAAAAGCCCTAAGGCTTCTGCCCAACTTTTGAGAGTTATGTTGGAAAAAGGTTATCATGAATTTGCCCAAAGTGCGCGTGCCCTGAATGCAGCTTTATAAGTTACAGAGAGGGTCAAAACCCGACCCAATCTATAGGCTAAATTTTAGTATTTTAATCCTATTTGATACAGTAACTTAATAAATTTTACTAACATTCTAAAGGCAGTATGCGTTATTTACGTTGAGACAATCTAAAAAGTTATAGATTATCAGTCAATTAATATTGATTTTCGCTATGTTTTTTCAGGCAGAACTGAAACCTTTTTATCGCAAAAAGACGGAATAGCATTGAAGAATTGACCCACTGCCACCGTAACAATGAAGTGGTTGAGAATCAAATGCCCTTTCAGGAAAGCAATGGATCGTTTGTCTGCAGATTATATTTTTATAAGCTTACATCTTGTATGCGATAATATTTCTGAGTAACTTTATAGAGAATACTTTTATGCAATATGATTGACAAGATTACCATAAAGCATTTCCTGAATACAAAAATCAAAGCTGTTCCTTATGCTGCCGGGGAATTTTATCCTTTGTACCTCACCATTCAATCTGACAGTAAAAAAGTGCAGATCAGGAGCGGTTTAAGCGAATACCTGAAAATATACAACGGCCCCATTGAGCGATTGACAAACGGCGATAAGCAGCTTGCCTTGCTGATGAATTCCGGACTTTTGTCGGAACCGTGGCTCAAAAAAATAAGCAGGGAAAAGAAATTCCCGGTCTATCACCTTATGACCGATGAAGTCAATATGCTGAAAAAAGTGATCGGGTTGCATTTTACCCCAAAGGGGAAGACTGACCTTTCGGGTATCGGACAGCTGTACGAAAATTGTGTCAAGGAAATCACGGATATCATTGACGACTATATTAAATCATCATTTCAGGAAGAATTGAAAGTTCTGTTTCTGAATTTAATTGATTCCATTGAAAAAAAGGAATTATTCAAGCTTGTTAATTATTTCATTCATTTTATCAACTGGAACCATCCCTTTTATACCATCTATGACGCTACATCGGAATTGATGCCCAGTGAGCTGAAAAAGATTGAAGCACACCTTTCCAAAGACCTTCGCTTATCCATCAAAGCCTATACTGCATTTTACACTTATATTAATCCGTTAAAACGCTTCTTTGAGAAAAGAGAGCAGGGTCGTATAGCAACGTTGTCATTCCTCGACTGGCAATCGGATATTAAAGATCTGTTAATAAGACAGTTTGGATCCTTAATGGGCAGGAAAACCGCGATCCTTTATGTAAACCGGCTGGATGATATCCTCCGCCAGTGCCTGGGATTCGGGAAATAAATAAAATTATATGAGGCATTAAGAGTCCCCCCTTGGGGGCATATAGGGGGGCTTCACCATATTTCCAGTCTGTAACCATTCATCTCCTTATCCAGTTGCTTTGCGTTTCCGCTGACCTTGTCAAGCAACTGCCAGTATTGTTTGCCATGATTCTTATGAACCGTATGCACCAGCTCATGCAGGATGATATAATCGGTCAGGCGCTGAGGCAACCGCATCAGCTGAATGTGAAGACTGATGTTGTTATCCCTTGAACAGCTTCCCCAGCGCGTTTTGTTATTTCTGAACGATACCTTGTTATACGAAAAACCATGGGCAGAGGCAAGTTCTTCAACGCGCTTCGGCAGATACTTTGCTGCCTCTATCCGCCACGCTTCTGTGATCCCTTTGCGTATGGCCCGCTGAATGCGCGGGTCTTCAATGGGAGCAATTGAGGGATAAAATATGTGGATGCCGCCCGATTTTATGATGATCCTGATCGACTTTTCCTCGTGCGCATGCAAATACAGCGTGTGGTCCCGGGTTTTAAATAATGTGCCGGGCCTGAAGCGGGTTGTGCTTTTCTCCTTTTCAGCCATCTTTTCCGCATGCCGTATGATCCATGCCTTTTTCTCTTCGACAAATTGCCTCGCTTCATTAAAGGGGACAAATGCGGGAACTGTCACACGGACACCCTGAAAGGGTTTCATACTGATGCGAAGGTATCTGGAAGTCCGGCTTCTGACAAAATGGACTTCTCCTATTCCCTCCATTTCTATATTGACTGGCTTTTCGTCCTTACCCTTCATCAATGTTGCTCTAAAAAATGCAAATCTAATTTAGATTAGGAAAATTCTATCGGTATTTATCAGGTTAGTATCAAAAAGTAAAATACTGGCAATACTATTCAAAAATTGAGGTCCAAATACCTGATCCAACCATTTAATTCACGAAAAAACAGGTGGGTTTTGTTCATTATTATCAATCAAATTCTAATTTTACATCTAAATCAATAAATCCTCAACCGAAATGAATCCCAGAAAAATCTTATTATATCTCTCCCTTTTTGTTGTTGCCCTCATTGTTTTTCTGATCATCGGAAAGAAAGCAGGATGGATCGGGAATACAATGGTATATGAAGTAACCACTGAAAAAGCCGCCCTGCGCAATATTACCGAAATGATTACTGCTAATGGGAAGATCCAGCCTGAAACAGATGTCAAAATCACGCCCGATGTTGCAGGTGAGATCGTGGAACTTGCTGTCAAAGACGGTGATGCAGTGAAAAAGGGACAATTTCTGCTAAAGATCAAACCCGATGTATATATGTCGGCAAGGGACAGGACCGTTGCCGCTCTGAACGGGGCAAAGGCAAACCTTGCCAATAATAAAGCCATGCTGGTGCAGGTAGAATCAAGATTTGAACAGGCCCGTCTTGCCTATGAGCGCAGCAAGATCCTTTGGAAAGAAAAAACAATTTCCGCTTCAGACTGGGAGGCTGCCGAATCGAATTATAAAGTGGCCAAAGCCGATGTCGATGCAGCCCTTCAAACGGTTCAGGCCGCTGAATACTCGGTGCGCAGCGCTGAAGCCACCCTGAAAGAAGCCGAGGAAGAACTGCGTAAAACTTCTATTTATGCGCCGATGGATGGCATAGTAACAACCTTGCTCGTCGAAAAGGGCGAACGTGTAGTTGGAACCTCCATGATGACCGGAACTGACCTGCTTCGACTGGCTGATCTCAGCAGGATGGAAGTGCTTACCGAAGTGAATGAAAACGATATCGTCAGGGTTAGCCTCAATGATTCTGCCCTGATTGAGATAGATGCTTATCCCGACCGGAAATTCAAGGGTATAGTTACCGAAATTGCCAATTCCGCCAGTA
>CAYWCR010000156.1:3257-4533 GCA_964456825.1 uncultured Bacteroidales bacterium | reverse complement strand
AAAAACAAAAACCGTTACTGTTATTCATGCTTTTATTGGCAATAACAAGTTCATGCAAAAAGGAGGACACTCCTGATCCCGCCACGCGGGAAAAAGGCCGGCTTACGATAGAGATCGGCCTGTTCATCCATGTCAATGCCGTCCATAATCCGCTGAAGTCGACCCGGGCCGTTGAAGATTTTCGTGTGGAGATCCGCCACACCGATGGCACGGTGGTGCTGGCCTACGAAAGGGTTTCCGACATGCCGGCTTCGATAGAGCTCGATGCCGGCACCTATTATGTTGTCGTCCATTCGAACAACAGCCTGCCCGCAGCCTTTGAGAATCCTTATTATTATGGCCGGTCGGATGATTTTACCCTGGCCGGGAACACAGAACAAACGGTGGTGGTAAACTGCGAGTTGGCCAACACCATGGTCACCGTTGCCTGGTCCGACAATGTCAGGAATAATTTCACCGATTACTACGCGGTAGTAAAAGCAGGGGCAGATTCACTTGTTTTTGGCCGCAGCGAGATCAGGGCAGGGTATTTTACGCCGGCATCCCTTTCTGTATATGCTTCACTCGCATGGGACAAGGGAGGCACTCCGGCCGTCAAGGTGCTGACGGGCACCATCGACAATGCCCAGGCACGCCGCCATTATGAGATCAGGGTGGATGCATTGCCCGGCAGTGGAAGTTCGGCTATCCGCATCATCCTCGATGAATCCGTCGACTCAACGCAGGTGGTCTCCCTGCAGGAAAACGGCACGCTGCCTGGCGGGGCCATACCGTCGGGGGGACTGATCATCTCGGAGATCATGGCAAATCCTGGCGCCATGGCGGATAACGGGGGGGAGTGGATGGAGGTCTACAATACCCTTTCCTATGCCGTCAACCTGCAGAACCTGGTGATCCGCAGGGATGCCGTTGACTCCCATTTAATCAGCGAGTCCATTGCGCTAAGCCCCGGCAATTATTATGTGCTCGCGCGCACTGACACCGCCGTGAGCGGCACCAGCTATGTATATGGCAGCAGCATCTCCCTCACCAATACCAGTGCAACGCTGAGCATCAGCAATTACGGCACTAACGGATCAGACGGCAGCGTGATCTTTTCCGTGACCTATGGAGGGACAGGGTTTTCCGTGCCCACAGGTGCCACGCTGAGCCTGAATCCCCTGCATCTTAACGCTTCCGATGCCCATTCGGGGTCCTGGTGGTGCACCGCCACCTCTGCCTACAGCACGGGCGATTTGGGTACACCGGGTGTGGTAAATGACAGGTGTGAATAGGC
>CAYWCR010000156.1:0-3157 GCA_964456825.1 uncultured Bacteroidales bacterium | reverse complement strand
GGGGGTGAGGTGTTAAAGTAAAAATCACCCCCCCGATGCACTGAAGCTGCCGGTGATGCGGAGGTTCTTGGGGCTCTGGCTCAGGACGGGTATCTCACTCTTGTTCAGTACCTGGTGAGCGGTGTTGCCGATGATAAGGCTAAGTCCTGCCCCCTGTTCCGTCGTTATGGAGACCATGTCGGCCTTCACCGTGCGGGCATAGTTAACCACCATATCGGCTACATCATCGCCCTTCACCTCATTGGTGACCACGGCGACCTTGCCCTGTATGAAGCCTGCCACCTGTCCCACATAAGTACGGATCCGCCTGATCTCACGCTCGCTTTTGGAAGTCTGGATGCCGACCACATGGATCTCCGAGCGGAAGATCTTGGCCAGGTCAACGGTGAAAGGGACCTTTTGCCTTGAATCAATGGTATTGTCGACCGGAAGGACGATCCTCCCTATGTTTTCGGGACAGTTGCCCCGGCGTATGGTGATCACGGGCCTGTCCGTTGCCGATATAATGCGATAGGCATTGCTGCCGATGAAGAATTCCTGGAATCCCGACGCCCCATGGGTGGATGCCGTGATGATTGAGTCGGCGTGGGCCTGGGCCTGATTCACCACTTCCTGATAGATCCTTCCCTTTTTGATGATGTATTGAAGTTTTGAATCCTTGCCGAGCTGGGGACTGAATTTTGCCACCAGGGTATCCAGCTGCTTAACGGCATACTCATTTTCCGCATCAAGGGTGGAAGGTCTGTGTTCTGTCAGTTTCTGCAGCACGTAGACCAGTTCTATTTTAACGGGCGTTTTTCGAGAGAACAGAAGGGCAAGCTGCAAACCGCTCAGGCATTCCTCTGAAAAGTCAACCGGTACGATGATGTTTTTCATGATATTCGGGTATTACGGGGTTGCATATATAAATTTAGTGAAAAATATTGGAATGTGGAATAGTGGAAAGGTGGAACAGTGGAACAGTCCAGAAATCAGAAACAGAAACAGAATGAGAATGCTGTTTATTCCTGATAAGGCACGATATCGGTGCCCTGTAAATTCTTCACTGAAGGCTCTCCCTTGTAGGAAACAAAGCCCCCGGAAGAGGTCTTTGCGTTGAGCTCGCTTTCGACATTGATCTTGGCTTTGCCCCCTGAGGAAGCTTTTACTTTAATGATTTCGCTCTCGAGGTCATAAGCGGAAACGGTGGCATAGGTTGCCACGGTGATATCCTGAGCGGTTGCGTAACCTTCGGCGGTAAGCAATCCTCCCTCGATCACGTAGCTTTTCAGGTATTTTATATCAGCATCGAGGTACAGCATCCCGCCGCTTTTCAGCGTAATGGCAAGGGAATCGGCCTTGAAAAGCCCGCCTGTGATGACCTCTGCACCGTTGAGTATCTCCATTTCAGTGATATCCCTGAAATACAGGTTGACCATCACTTTCTTTTTACTGAAGTCAGTTCCAACGTGTTGGAGCTTCAGGGTATTATGCTCAACCATGGCCTGGATCCCGGAAGGGTCGATGCCTTCTGCCTTGATGGTGATGGAATCGTGGGCGGAGCGGATAAGCTGGACGGTCATTTTATCGGCCACATAAAGCCGTGTGAAGGGGGGAAGCTTGCGGGTGACCTGTTCCTGGGCTGACAGGGATGAAAAGGCAAACAGGAAAAGGGAAAAAGCTGAAAAATATATTTTTTTCATATAGCTGTTTTTGTAATTGACAATAAGATTAACGGTAAAGCGGCAGTAAAATTATGCAATTTTTGGAAACCTTACCCCCTTTCCCCCTAGCTTTCAACACCACACCCCTGCCCCTAAACACCTCACCTCCTAGCCCCCTCTCCTGAAGGAGAGGGGAGACAACTCGTGCCAATTTGAAAGGTGTCTCAAGAATTATCTAGTGATCTGCGAATCGTTTCTCTGAAGTTTTTTTATAAGCATGCTGAAGCAGAAGCAAAATATTTGGCACAAGTAATCGCCCCTCTCCCCTGGGAGAGGGGTAGGGGGTGAGGTGTTTAAGGGCAGGGTGATGAGGTGTGTATTACTTTATCACAATGATGTTGAACGGCAGGCTGAGCAGCGACTGAAAGACTTCCCCGGCTTCGAGTATGGCTTCGTCATCTTTTTCGTAATACCAGTTGATGGTGATGATCTTCTTGCCCTGGTATTTGTTCTGCATATTTTTCAAAATGTGGAACAGCCATTTGGATGAACTGCTGTTGAGGTAGCTGAATCTGAAATCAAGGGTTGCATGCGTTTTGAAATCATTCATGCATTCTTCCACCAGGTTGATGAATTCCTCATAGAAGGAAGAAGGATCTTCAAGTCGCGAGTGTCCGGTGACGGTGATCTTCTTCTCGTCATTAAGAACGCGGACACGGGGGGTATGTAAGGTTTCTCTGATCCCTGGCATCATGGCGGATTTAGAAAAATAATGGATAAAATTACTGAATTTCATACCCATGGAATGTTAACAATATCAAGAGTTATTAACTACCCTGTTTTTCTAATCTTTCTTCCCCTCTCCACTTCTCAACACCCAAACCCCACACAACCGATTACCGGTCACCAATTACTGATTACCGATTACCGGTCACCGATTACCAGTTACTTCTTATTACCCTCACGCTGCCACCAGGTTAAACCTGATCCTGCTCCGGTTTAAATACTGCATGCCCACTCTTTTCACCAGGGAATTTTCTTTGGTATAATACCAGTTAATGGTCAGTCCGACATTTTCCTTTCCCAGGTTATAAAGCTGCTGAAGAATGTATTCCATCCCATTCATGGAGGCTTCGTCAAGATACTCAAACCGCATGTTCACCATACGGGTTTTATGCTCTCCAAGGTTAAAGGCATGGATCCACCGGGCCAGACACTGGTAAAAATGAAAGGGATCGTGGAACGCTGAAACGCCTGAAATCTCAATAATCCCTGATTTCTCACTGAGCCAGACCCAGGGTGAATTTTCACTTCCTTCAATCTGAAAAATTCTCATACGTTAATGGAATTGGTTTCTAATATACTAAATACGCCACATTTAAGCAATGGTTCATGTATGATCTGCATTATTATTAACAGGTGATTTACGTCATCTGGCCGTATAATTATTTAATAATAAATAGGTTATGGTAATGTATTAATAATTATTAACAGGGATGGTGTATCTTTGGGGG
>CAYWCR010000155.1:0-4592 GCA_964456825.1 uncultured Bacteroidales bacterium | reverse complement strand
GGAATTTGCTATTTTTGCAGGGATGAAGATGAAACTGATCTATATTGCACTGTTGCTGTTGACGTCATTACAGGCCTTTTCTACCCATAACAGGGCAGGGGAGATCACCTATGTGCAGATATCCCCGTATACCTTTGAATACACCATCACCACCTTTACCTACAGATTCAGCGCTGCCAACCGGCTTCAGCTTGAAATTAACTGGGGCGACAATACCACTTCCATCGCTCCGCTCATCAGCCGCGCGGAATTGCAACAGGATTATTATCACAACAAATACGTGGCCCGCCACACTTTCCCCGGTCCCGGCATCTATCAGGTGCTGGTACAGGATCCGAACCGGAACTACGGCGTCCGCAATATCCCCAATTCGGTTAACGTGGTCTTTTCCATCACAACCACCATGCTGATAGCACCCGAAATAGGGACCAACAACACGCCCCAGCTCCTCACTTACCCGATCGACCGGGCTGCGCTGGGACACATCTTCATCCATAATCCCTCCGCCTATGATACCGACGGAGACAGCATTTCTTACCGTCTCACCACCTGCACCGGCCAGGATGGGAAGCCTATTTCAGGCTATATACTGCCATTGTACAGTGATACCCTCTATGTGGATGCCGTAAACGGTGATCTCGTATGGTATACCCCCATTGACACCGGAAAATACAACGTTGCCATGGATATCATGGAGTATCGCAACGGCATTAAGATCGGCAATATCGTGAGGGATATGCAGATTGACGTTTACCGTACCGATAATAACCCTCCCGTTAATCCGCCCCTCCGCGATTATTGCGTTGTCGCAGGGGATACCATCGGCTTCGAATTTACCACTACCGATGCCGATAATGATTCGGTCAACCATACCCTGTCAGGAGGGCCCTTTGTCGTTTCCTCCAACAAGGCGACCTGGTCCACTGTTGCCGGAGGTCTTGGTTTCAAGACTTCGGCATTTCAATGGATAACGGATTGCAGTCACATCCGCAGGCTTCCTTACCAGGTGACGGTCAAAAGCCAGGATGTCAACGAGGATATCAACCTGGTGGACATCGATAACTTCTATATTAAAGTGCTGGCGCCTCCTCCCGTTAACCTCACCACCTCCCCTACCAGTTCGGAGATCGACCTTGCATGGCAGTCCAGCAGCTGCGGTGCAGTGACCGGGTATGCCATATACAGGAGGGAAGGCAATTCGGGTTTTGTACCCGACAGCTGCGAAAACGGCGTGCCTGAATATACAGGATTTGTCAAGATCGGGGAAGTGTCCGGCAACGTGACAACCT
This sequence comes from uncultured Bacteroidales bacterium, assembly GCA_964456825.1. Lineage (GTDB taxonomy): Bacteria > Bacteroidota > Bacteroidia > Bacteroidales > UBA10428 > UBA5072. Next base: position 3,303 of record CAYWCR010000155.1, on the reverse strand, counting down.
TTACCGACAATAATATAGGGGAAGGCCTTACCCAGGGCATTGATTATTGCTACCGCGTTACAGCCCTGTATAAAGACGGGGCCGAGAGCATTGCCTCCGAAGAGGCCTGTGCCTCCCTGATCCCCGGCTTCCCGGCGCTGCTGAATGTGAGCGTGACCAGGATAGGGGAGGGGGATGGCGAAATTTTCGTCTCCTGGGCCAAACCCCGTAATTTTGATCTGGCTTCAGCCTCCGGTCCTTACATATTTCAGATCTTCCGCTCATCCCCGGATGATCAGGAAAATTATGTCCTCATCGATTCCATACAAACTGCTGACCTGGAAGATACTGTATATTATGATTCCCCGTTAAATACACTGGTATATCCGTATCATTACACCATTAAAATGTTCAACAACACGGCAGGAAACAGGTTCGAAATGAAACCGGAGAATCACGAGTTCGCGTCCTCTTTATATCTGGACGTAGCAACCGAAGATAACCAGCTGGTGCTGACCTTCCGGAAAAAAGTGCCCTGGATCAATTCGGATTATGTGATATACCGGCAGAATACCGCTACCATGGCTTATGATTCCCTCACGACAACGCAGGGAAAATCCTTCACCGATACGGGACTGCAGAACGGAAGGACCTATTGCTACAAGGCCAGGAGCATCGGCTGGAGGCCCATTGACAGCGTCATATTTACCAATTCAAACCTTTCCCACATTGCCTGCGGCACGCCGGTTGACATCGAACCTCCCTGTCCCCCTGTGCTTATGGTGCGTTCGGAATGCGACAGCTTCATGAATGTGCTGACCTGGACCAATCCCAACAACAGCTGTGCCAATGATGTGGTAAGGTACAATATCTATTTCGGACGGAGTTTTGACGGGAAACTGGATTCGCTTACCAGCACCTTTTCTCCGTCGGATACCATCTTTTATCATACTTTGGAAGACGGCACACAGCTGGCAGGATGCTATGCAGTAACTGCCGTTGACTCGTTCGAAAATGAAAGCGCTTATTCTGTCGTCCAGTGTGTGGATGAATGCGTGCTGTATGAATTGCCCAATGTATTCACGCCGAACGGCGACGGCATGAATGACATTTACCTGTCAAAGAACCTGAATAATGCCATCGAAAAGGTGGATATGAAGATATTCAACCGCTTCGGCCTGCTGGTTTACGAGACCAGCGACCCTGCCATCAGCTGGAACGGGAGTTACAAAAACAGCAAAGAAGATGTGGCGCCCGGTGTTTATTATTATATATGCGATGTGTATGAACCCCGGATAGTCGGCACCGTGATCAGGACCCTCACCGGATTTATCCATCTGTATTCGGGGCAGGGGACCATCATACCAAATGAATAACGGCATGAAACGAATTATGGTTATAGGAATCTCGCTGCTCAATGCCTGCATGCTATCGGGGCAGTCACCGGATCAGGTTTATCTGAAAGGCATGGCAGCGTTGCAGCAGGACCATCCTGAGGAGGCCATGCAGGTGCTTACAGATGCCATCGAACGCAATAATGCTGATGAACGATATTATCTGGGCCGGGCCGATGCCTTTTATAAACTGGGGAAATTCGAGCTGGCCGGCAGGGATTATGAAGAAGCCAACAGTATATCCCCGGAGTGCGGGGATCTGGGACTCGCCAGGGTTTTTGCAGCAACAGGGGAGGATGATAAGGCCATTGACTATCTGAAGCGTCACCTGCAATCAGAATACCGCCTGGCTGAATCGGTAATCACCAAAGACCCTGCTTTCGATAAAATCCAGCAAAAGGATGAATGGTATAACCTGTGGCAGCAGGAATGGTACAGTGATATTGAAAAAGCCGAGGCTGAAGTCGGGTACTATCTGAAGAAAAAAGATCCGGAACAAGCATTGGAATACCTCAATGACAAGCTGGCTTCCTTTCAGAGGGAGCCCCGGTATTATGCCCTGCGGGCAAAGGTTTATGCCCTGAAGGAAAACCATGCCGCGGCTGTGGCAGACTATTCCATGGCTTTGTCCTTGGACAAGACAGATCCTGATTTTTATTTCGGCCGGGGTATCGCTTTCCTCAGGTCGGCCAAATACAGGAATGCGGCCGATGATTTCACCAAAGGCCTGCGGGCAGATCCCGCACGCTTTGACTTTTATCTTGAACGGGCAAAGGCGAATGCCGGATTGGAGGATTTCAATGCTGCTGTAAGTGATGTGGAGCTTTACCTTCAATATTTTAGCGATGACCGGCAGGCCACTTCCTTATGCGGCGAGATGCACTTTCTGAACGGGGACTATATCAATGCCCTGAAATATTTCAATAAGAATCTTAAGGCTGATCCGGATAGTCCGGAATACTATAAAGCAAGGGGAAAGACATACCTGAAAACAAAGACTTATACCTATGCCATCAATGACCTTTCCATGTCGCTTGACCTGAAACCGGATGATGGTGAAGCATGGCTCTACCTGGGCCTGGCAAAATATGAAACAGGGGAAAAGGAAGAGGCATGCTCGTGCCTGCAAAAAGCCCAGCGGTATGGGGATATGGAGGCGGTGAGGTATAGTATTGAGTTATGCGGTGGTGTAAATAGTAATCGGTAATCGGTAATCGGTAATCGGTAACCGAAAGAAGACCCTGACAGCGGTGTGTGCGAGCTTGCGGGTGGAAACCCTGTCAGTGGTCTGAGGGGTAAACGTTAAACGGTAATCGGTAATCAGTAATCGGTAATCGGTGAGTCTAATTTTATGTAATTTCTATTGTTTACAGAATAAGGATGCTTTGTCAATCATTGATCGAAGCATTTTACCAATTGATTCACAAAATATAATGGTTTTTTCTTTGTCAGATGCACTAAGGTAATTGCATTCACATGCTATTTCAAGCCAATGCTGAGTTTCAAATTGTTCAGAATCGGCATCCGTAAGTTTTGAAATAAAGTGCTGCTTATATCTCCTTTTCCCCCATGCTTCTGCAATTTGCGCTCCTACTGATCTTGAAGAACGTCTAACCTGATCCGTCAGAGAATACTTTTCTTCAATTGGAAATTTCTGACTGATAAAAAAAATCAGTTTTGAAAGTTCTCTTGATACTCTATAAACCTCCAATTCCTTAAAACTTTTAACATAATTCATAGGTGTACAACAAATTAATTTACATAACTTAATGATTACCAAACACAAACGCCGATACTGATTACCGGTCACCAATAAAATCTTCTCGACCCACACCCTGTCAGGGCCCCATGCAATAACCTACCGCAGCCCTTACAGGGTTTTCCACCCCCCCTCACTCAATACCCAATTCTACCGAATACCGAATACCGA
>CAYWCR010000154.1:0-4835 GCA_964456825.1 uncultured Bacteroidales bacterium | reverse complement strand
TCACCGTCAATCCATTACCGGCGCCAACCATTGACGGGCCAACTCCGGTCTGTGCAGGTGCGACAGGAAATGTATATACCACAGAGGCCGGTATGAGTAATTATATCTGGACCGTATCGGCAGGAGGGACAATAACAGCAGGAGGAGGAACCGGTAATAATACAGTCACAGTAACCTGGACGACGACCGGAGCAAAAACCGTTACAGTCAACTATATAAATGGTAACGGATGTACGGCAACAAGTCCGGCGACATATAATATCATAGTCAATCCATTACCGGTACCAACCATTGCCGGGCCAACTCCGGTCTGTGCAGGTATGGCAGGGAATGTATATGCCACAGAGTCTGATATGAGTAATTATATCTGGACCGTTTCGGCAGGAGGGACAATAACAGCAGGAGGAACCGGTAATAATACAGCCACAATAACCTGGACGACGACGGGAGCAAAAACTGTTACTGTCAACTATACCAATTTGAACGGATGTACAGCAACTAGTCCTTCGACATATAATGTCACAGTAAATGCATTACCGGTAGCTACGGCAAGTAATAACGGCCCGGTATGTGAAGGCAATGCCCTCAGTCTGGCAGGAGGACCTGCAGGCATGACGACCTATTCATGGACAGGCCCGGGCGGGTTCATCTCATCATTGCAAAATCCACCCGTGTCGGCCAACGCCACATTAGCTAGGGCAGGGGTCTATACTCTCTCCGTTACCAATGCCAGTGGATGTACGAAGACAGCCACTACGACAGTAGTAGTCAATGCATTACCTTTGGTAAACATAACCAGCAGCAGTAGTTCAATGTGTGTTAATGATTCGAGGACGTTAACAGGAAGTCCAATCGGGGGGACGTTTAATCTATCTGACGGACCGGGTACTATTACCGGAAATGTTCTGTTGGCAACAGGTATCGGCATTATCAATTTAGAATATAACTACACCGGTGTATGTGCCAATAAGGCCACACAGTCTATCGTTGTGAATGAGAATCCGGTTGCAATTCCGGGGCCCGATCAGGAACTGGAATTTGTCTTTGAAACGCAGATGAATGCAGCATTATCTTCATCCGAAACAGGTGAATGGTCTTTAATTTCCGGTACAGGCAATATGATTGATATTCATTCTCCAACCACCAGGGTAACTGAATTATCAATCGGGGAAAATAGATTCTTATGGAAAGTATGGAATGGCAATTGCGTTGCAGGCGCAGAAGTCAGAATTACTGTGTATGATCTGTTTATACCGTCAGTAATTACACCCAATGGCGATGGTAAAAATGATTATTTCAAGATCATTGAAAATATTGGTCGGGTGGAACTGATCATCTTTAACCGGTGGGGAAATGAAGAATATACAAATAGCAATTATTTAAATAATTGGGACGGACGAAATAATAAGGGTGTGGAACTTCCAAATGATACTTATTTCTATGTATTGAAATTTGAAGATGGTAAAATAAAAAAGGGATCTGTTTTGATCAAAAGGTAAATGAACCGTTTTATTCTGAGCATATTGACAATGTCAATTCCATTGCAGCTATTGGGACAGATGTTTCCGTTATCGGATCATTATATATATAATGCCCTCGTCATTAATCCTGCTTTTGCAGGTTGCCACGACGCATTGAGCGCAACCCTTTCATACCGGAATCAGTGGGTTGGTTTTAAGGATGCCCCAAAAAGCCTTATACTGTCCGTTCATACACCGGTTGAAAATGACCGGATTGGTCTGGGATTACTTATTGAGAATAACAGTATTGGTATATATAAAGAAACCAGTTTCATTGGTAATTATGCATACAGAATGGAACTATATAATGGCAAAATAGCGCTGGGATTAGGTTTTGGCGTCACTGTATACAATATTGCATGGAATGAGCTGGATGCAACCGATGCAGATGATATACAACTGATGAATAATCCCACATCCGCAGTTTTACCGGCGTTTAGTCTGGGCACATATTATTATACAAAAAAGTACTTTTTTGGCATTTCCCTGCCCTTGTTCTTAAGTCATGAGCCTGATCAAAGCACCGGCAACTATAAAATTAAAAACGATTTCTCCGAATATAATTACTTTTTTACCGGAGGCTATGAGGTGGGTATAAGTCCCCATGTAAAACTTCTCCCTTCCCTGTTAATAAAATATCATCCAAATCATGTTGTCCAGATTGATTATAATGCACAGATCAATTTAAAAGACAGGCTTTGGATAGGTATTGGTTACCGGAATAGCGATATGCTGATCGGAATGCTTCAGTGTCAACTCAATGATCAACTCAGAATGGCATATTCCTATGATTTTGATTTAGGCAGTATTGGAAAATATAGAAATGGTTCTCATGAGATCGTATTGAACTATGTATTTAGCTATGAAAGAAAAGTAATGGGACCAAGACAGTTTTAGCGGATTGATATGAACAAATACCTTCTTATAATATTAATAACCTTGTTTGTAAAAGCTGAATCGTATGCCCAGTCTCAGCTTTTGGTGGTAAAAAAGGCCCCATTTAGTTCCGGAACAAATGATGAATTTTCCCCTGTATTTTATAAGGGAGGTATTGTGTTTTGTTCAAACCAACGTGACAATTCCCTGGTTGGTTATAAGGATGAACAAAAAAGGCTTTTTAACATAGTATACGTAACCAAAAAGGACAATAAAGGATGGAAACACCCAAAGATACTGGCAAAGGAAATAACAACTGATGTGAATGACGGGCCGGTTACATTCAATGAAAATGGGAATATCATGTACTATTCCAGGAATAATTCCATTGGAAGTTTTTTACGGAATATTTCAGATACCGCCAATAAACTGGGTATCTATTCTGCAGAATTAATAGATGGAATATGGACCAATATCAAACCTTTCACCTATAATAACCCACAGTATTCTTTTTGCACACCCGCACTTACACCCGATGGAAAAAGAATTTATTTTTCTTCCGATATGACTGGAGGCAGAGGCGGAATGGATCTTTATTATTGTGACAGGGGCAAGATTGACTGGGATCCACCGGTTAATCTGGGCCCGGTTTTAAATACGCCGAAAAATGAATCCTTTCCTTTTGCGGGCATGTATGGTAAACTCTTTTTTGCATCCGACGGACATAAAGGTTTTGGCGGGAAGGACCTGTTTTATACTCAGGAAATAAATGGAGAATGGATAGTACCGGTGCACATGGATTCAGCAATAAATTCGACAGCTGATGATTTTGGACTTGTTGCGGATTCAACATTTGAGAACGGGTATTTTTCAACAAACAGGCGGAAAACAGATGATATTTTCAGTTTCAGTTCAGCACCGGCGGAATTTACGAATTGTGACAGCTTAAAGGAGAATAATTATTGTTTTACCTTTTATGATGAACGACATCAGCTTATTGATACCATACCGGTAACCTATCAGTGGGATTTTGGTGACGGAAAGAAATGGGTTGGTTCAGAGGTGAAGCATTGCTTTCCCGGTCCCGGAGAATACCTGGTTAAGCTCAGCATAATGGATGAACTCACAGGTAAGGCCATAGCAGAACAGGTTGAATATAAGGTAGAACTTTCACCTATCCAACAGGCTTACATTAATTCATATAACGTTGGTATTGTCGATACATCAATATCTTTCGACGGGGTAAAAACCAACCTTAAAGGTTTCGGAATAACAGATTATTTATGGAACTTTGGAGAAGGTTTTAAACCCGGCGGACCTTTTATGAGTATGGCATTTAAAAAGAAGGGTGAGTATACGGTTCAGCTGGGCTTGCTTGCTGAAGAAGATAGCCTGGGCAGGAAGCTTAAAACATGTATCATGAAAACAATAAGAATTTATGACACCTATCAGGAATTGGCATTAAAAGGTGAAAAAGAGGAAGAAGAAGATGAAGTAAATAAAAAAACTGATTCTTTCGCAGAACAAAACAAAACAATCCAAAGCAGGATCTATTTTATGGATGATCTGTCTGAACGTCAAAAAGTAAAAATCAAAGAAGCATTAAAGGAATCCGGAAAACTGGCCGTCAAATTTGACCAATACGGGATTATACCCGCTTCATATCCATTTCTTGATAAGATTGCCGGGATTTTAAAAGAAAACTCAGATATCAGGCTTGAGATGGTTCTGCATGCCATGGAAGATGAGATACCGGGCGAACCAATAGAAATATCAGAAAGATGGGCTCAGGAGTTGGCTTTCTATTTGAAGAACAAGGCAATTGACACGGATTCATTCCACAGTAAAGGCTTTGGTTTATCTCATGCGGTCTTTAATTCATTTGTACCGGACAGCAAAACAATGGACGGAATCATCGAATTTATATTCATGAAATATTAATAATCAATGGCATTGATTAAATATGCATGGATCATATTATTTATTCTGAGAGCCGGCTTACCTGTCTTTTCACAAGCTGCTCCGGCGATTGATGAAAATATTCCTTACCTGGTGACCTTTGGAGGAAACGCCCAAACAGCCTGGGGGGATGATGATTTTTGTCAGATATTCTTTGCCGTCATTCCTACATCACAAACTGATCCTGTGTATATCCGCGTTTATGATCCGGATACGGGAGGTGACCTTGATGAAGTCAAGGGAGAATTTAATTCGATAATTAACTTTTCAATTTATGCAGGCAAAGGTTGCTGGTCGGACACAGCTGCACAGAGTATTCATCTGGCAGGAAATTATAAGAGCGGCTATTTATTGTCATCAAAATCATTTGGGGCTGATCTGAAATACGATAAAAAGTGGTATAGTTTCGGACCTTATAATCCTCTTGAAGGAGAGTATGTTGAGAAACTCGGGGGCCGTGTATTTAAAATCATTGCACAG
>CAYWCR010000153.1:0-4836 GCA_964456825.1 uncultured Bacteroidales bacterium | reverse complement strand
CACCGGAATTAAAAATACCGGTTGCCAGTGCTCTTTCCTTTTTCGGGAACCATTCTGCAATGGTTTTGATGGCTGAGGGAAAGTTTCCTGATTCACCAAAACCCAGTACGCCACGAGCAACCATAAAACCACCGGTGCCCTTGGCCAATGCATGCACCATCGCGCCTACAGACCAAATGATCAATGACCATGCATATCCCATTTTCGTGCCCAGCCAGTCAATGACGCGGCCGGCAAAAAGCATGGATATGGCATATACAAACTGAAAAACAGATACGATATTGGCATAATCGGAATCGCTCCAGTTAAACTGAACTTCAAGATTATCCTTTAACAGGCTGAGCACCTGCCGGTCGAGATAGTTTACGGTGGTGGCAAAAAATACCAGTGCACAGATCGTCCAGCGGTACTTGCCGATTTTTTCATTGAGTTCCTTAATCATTTGATTTGAATTAATTTTTTTAGGTACCAAACCGTGAATATTGAAAAACTAATGCAGAAATCCTATTTTCTTCCACATAATCTTCAATATTCTACATTCGGTTTTCCCTGCCTGCCGGTCAGGCAGGCTTGTTCATTATTTTTAGAATATTAATTAGAAACATAAAACACCTGATTATATCCGTCACTCTCAAATGTAAACAATGGTACACTCTGTCGGGCAGACAAACTATCGTAAAGAGGTGGACAGATTATCCTTTAATGCCTGCAATGATCTCAAGTACCTTGCGGGTGTTGTCCTCAACCGCTGCATAGTCCTTGTTCTTTATCATTTCCCTGGTGATGAGTTTTGACCCCATACCCACGCACCAGACACCTGCTTTGAACCAGGCTGATAAGCTTTCCCTGGTGGCATCAACGCCTCCGGTGGGCATAATGTTGGTCCATGGCATCGGACCTTTCACCATTTCCACAAAACGGGGGCCTCCCACTTCGGCACCCGGGAATATTTTCACCACCTCAGCCCCGAGTTCCTCTGCCCTGGAGATCTCGGAAACCGATCCGCAGCCGGGTGACCACAAAATCTTTCGGCGGTTGCAGATGCGGGCCATCTCTTCATTCAGTATGGGAGATACGATAAAGCTGGCCCCCAACTGGATGTAAATGCCGGCTGTAACAGCATCGACCACCGAGCCGGCACCCACGATCATGTCAGGCATTTCACTGATCACAAACTGGTTCAGCTCACGGAAGACTTCCTGGGCAAAATCACCCCGGTTGGTGAATTCAAAGATCCTTGCACCACCCCGGTAACAGGCTGATACAACCTCTTTGCATACCGCAATGTCAGCGTGGTAAAAGACCGGGACCAGTCCCGATTCTTTCATCTTTAACGCAGTTTCTATTCTGGTAAAACGTGCCATGATTGATTAATTTAATTTAGATTTATCGTGATACGCGACCCGATGCGTCGCCCTGCATAAGCTTTTCCACTTCTTCAATGGTAACCAGGTTAAAATCGCCGGGAATGGTGTGCTTCAGACAGGAAGCAGCAACCGCAAAATTCAGTGCTTTCAGGTCATCATCCTTAAACGTGAGCATGCCATATATCAGTCCTCCCATGAAGGAATCGCCCCCGCCCACACGGTCAACAATATGGGTAATGTCATATTGGGGAGCCCGCAACAGCTTTTTGCCGTCGAACAGCACCCCCGACCAGGTGTTATGGTTTGCACTGATCGATCCCCGGAGGGTGACGATCACTTTTTTAGCCTTTGGAAACTGCTTCATCAATTGGCGGCAGACCGATTCGTAGGCCGCAGCCTCCACATGACCTCCCGTAACGTCAACGCCCTCGGGCCTGATACCAAACACTTTTTCGGCGTCTTCTTCGTTGCCCAGGATGATGTCGCATCCGGAAACGAGCTCAGGCATTATCTCTGAAGCCTTTTTCCCGTATTTCCAGAGATTTTTGCGGTAGTTCAGGTCGGTTGAAACGGTTATTCCTTTCTTGTTGGCTGCCCTGATCGCTTCGAGGCACACCCGGGCCGTACTTTCGGAAATGGCCGGCGTAATGCCGGTCCAGTGAAACCAGCCGGCAGATTCAAATGCCTTGTCCCAGTCAACCATGCCGGGTTCAATGGTGGATATCGATGCATGTGCACGGTCATAGATCACCTTGCTGGCACGGCTGACAGCACCGGTCTCCAGGAAATAAATTCCCATGCGCTCACCGCCCCAGACAATGTTCCCGGTGCCAACACCGTATTTGCGCAGGGTCATGGCAGCTGCCTGGCCGATATCGTTCTTCGGCAGACGGGTGACATATTCCACCGGGATACCGTAATTGGCCAGTGATACCGCCACATTGGCCTCACCGCCCCCAAAATTGATGTCAAAGCGGCCGGCCTGGACAAAACGCTCGAATCCGGGTGTGCTCAGCCGCAGCATGATCTCTCCGAAAGTGACTACGTGATTCATTTTCTGATCTTTTGTTTATCTTATGTGTTGACTATTAGCCATTGCTATTTCCCAAAACAACTTCAACAACGTGTTTCGTCCCATTTTTCTGCAAAGGAACGGCATTCCCTTCCACCTTCTTCCCGTCCACCGTAATGCTTTTAACCCCGCGGCATTTTCCATCCGGATTTTTTACCACGATGGTGAATTCAGCCCCTCTGAATTTTCTTTGAACGGTATATTCCTTCCAGGTGGATGGAATGCAGGGATCGATCACCAGCCTGTCATACCATGGCTGAATGCCCAGTATATACTGACTGATAGTGTAGAAATTCCACGCTGCCGTCCCGGTCAGCCATGAATTCTTTGCCTCGCCGGGTTTGAAAGAGTCTTTCCCCGCTATCATCTGGGCGTAAACATAAGGCTCTGTTTTATGCAGGTCGCTGATATTTTCGAGGTAAGAGGGGCATATTTTCCGGAAATACTCCCATGCCTCATCACCGCGTCCTACGACCGTCTCCCCGATCATGATCCAGGGATTGTTGTGGCAGAAAATACCGGCATTCTCCTTATAGCCTGCCGGGTAGGATGAGATCTCGCCATACTCGATATAATACCGCGTATACGCCGGATTATTTAAAACAATGCCGTGTTCGCAATCGAGGTGTTTCTTCACCGAATCGAGGGCCTTGGTGCACATTCCTCCTTCTTTGCCGATACCCGCCATCGTGCACCAGCCGTTTGATTCAATGAATATTTTCCCTTCTTCATTTTCCCTGCTGCCTATTTTGCGGCCATAATAATCATAAGCCCGGATAAACCATTCGCCGTCCCATCCATGTTTTTTTACCGCTTCAACCATGGCATCAACATGTTGCTGAGCACGGGCTGCTTCATCATTTTTGCCCAGTTGCCTGCAGAGCTCAATATAATCGCGGCCGCAAACCACAAACAGTCCGGCTATCATCAATGATTCAGCTTTTGAGCCTTCGGCCTTGTTTTCCGTGGTCTGGAATGATTCGTTCGGATCGTTTGAAAAACAGTTCAGGTTCAGACAATCATTCCAGTCTGCACGGCCTATAAGAGGCAGTTTGTGCGGACCAAGATTATGAATGACATGGTCAAATGAAACAGTCAGATGGTCAAACAACGAACGGGCAATCGTCGTGTCATTGTCAAAAGGTACCATCTCATCAAGTATGCCGAAGTCACCGGTTTCCTTAATATAGTTGACTGTGCCGAAAATAAGCCACATCGGATCATCATTGAAGCCGCCGCCGATATCATTGTTGCCGCGTTTTGTAAGCGGCTGGTATTGGTGGTAGCATCCTCCGTCGGGAAATTGGGTGGAGGCTATATCGATGATCCGTTCACGGGCACGTTCAGGGATCTGATGCACAAATCCGGCCAGATCCTGGTTCGAATCACGAAAGCCCATGCCCCGGCCGATACCTGATTCAAAAAATGAAGCCGAGCGGGAAAAACAGAAGGTGATCATACACTGGTACTGATTCCAGATATTGACCATCCGATCGAGTTTTTCATCACCCGAACTGACAGCGTATACACTTAGCAGGTCATCCCAGTATCTCCTCAATTCGGCCAGGGCAGCATCGACCTTGGCAACCGTATCAAACCTTGCAAGGGTGGCTTTTGCTTTCGCTTTATTGATCACCCCTTTTGATTCCCACTTTTCTTCTTCTTTGTTCTCAACATAGCCCAGTACAAAAACAAGGTCTTTCTGCTCACCTGGTTTCAGCTCTATTTCGAGATAATGCGAGGCTATAGGCGACCAGCCGTGAGCGACGGTCATGCCGGGTTTTCCGTCTGCAACAACCCGGGGTTCGTCAAATCCATTGTACAGGCCAATAAAGGTCTCCCGGTCGGTATCATATCCCTGAACGGGGGCATTTACCGAGTAATATGCATAATGATCCCGGCGCTCTTTGTATTCGGTTTTATGATACAGTACCGATCCGTCAATCTCTACTTCTCCGGTCGAAAAATTGCGCTGGAAGTTCTCCATGTCGGTAGCGGCATTCCAGAGGCACCATTCAACGAATGAGAATAATTTGATTTTTTTGGTATCCTTTGAATTATTGGAAAGAGTCAGCTTTTGAACTTCAGCCCATGTTTTCAGGGGGACAAAAAACAACACCTCAGCGGTCACTCCGTTTTTCGAGCCTTTAATTACGGTGTAGTTCATGCCATGCCTGCATTCATAACTGTCAAGCTCAGTCTTCACAGGCTTCCATCCGGGTGACCAAACTGTATCCTGATCCTTGATATAAAAATACCTTCCTCCGCTGTCCATGGGCACGCCATTATATCTGTATCGGGTAATACGCCTGAATTTAGCATCCTTGTAAAAGGAATAGCCGCCGGCAGTGTTGGATATCAGTGAAAAGAAATCTTCATTGCCGAGATAATTAATCC
>CAYWCR010000152.1:0-4879 GCA_964456825.1 uncultured Bacteroidales bacterium | reverse complement strand
TGAACCAACTTTCCTGTTCTTTGTTCCAATACTTTGGTAATCAAATGTTATATAAAATTACGTAAAATTAAATTAACAGCCTGCGAAAAGACCTGATGTTAAGACCAGAACTTCTGAAAGTTTCATGGATACTTTTTTTTACTACTTTCATCCTTCATAAAAGCAATTCAAATGGAAAAACTTATAGGATTTTTAACACCTCCATTGGTGTACTTCATCATTTTTGTATTGAATGCCGTAATGCCCGGTCGTTGGGTCACGGGGTACATAACCAGGCAGCATTCCGATGAAAAACTCAGGTACAGACTCAACGGGTTCCTGGTTTTTTTCACCGTAATTTTTATTTGGGTTATTGTATGCTATTTCGGTCTTATGCCGTGGGATTGGTTTTATAAATACAGGTGGTACGGGCTTGCAGGGGCAGTTATCACGGGTCTGATTTTTTCATTTGCGATCGTATTGCCCTGTCCCGCGGTCAAAAACTCTTTTTTAGCCGATTTCTTTTGGGGAAGATTAGAGAATCCACAGCTTTGGGGAGGCAGAATTGATGCAAAAATGTGGTTGTATCTGGCGGGAGCCATTATGCTGGAAATCAATATACTGAGCTTTGTGGCTCACCACCATATTTCATACGGAGACCAGGCCTCTGTGGGTATCTATCTGGCTGCGGCATTATTATCTTTTTTTATTATCGATTACATCACTTTCGAGGAAGTACACCTTTATACCTATGATTTTGTGGCAGAAAGAGTCGGGTTCAAACTGGGATTCGGATGTATTGCATTTTATCCCTATTTTTATTCCATTCCCGTCTGGTCTGCAATAGACATGCCGGGCACACAAATGCCCAAAACCGTATTGGTAATATCCCTGTTACTGTTCTTCATCAGTTGGAGTCTGTCGCGGGGAGCAAATCTGCAGAAATATTATTTCAAGAAAGATCCGGGACGGGCTTTCCTGGGAATTAAACCAAAAACGATTACAGATGGTAATAAAACTATACTGGTAAATGGCTTCTGGGGACTTAGCAGGCACATTAATTATCTGGGTGAAATCGGTATGGCCATTGGCATCGTGCTATGCACAGGACATCCATTTTTATTATGGCCCTGGCTCTATCCCTTATATTATATCGTCCTCCTGTTTCCCCGCCAGTTAGCTGATGATAAACGATGCGCCCTGAAATACGGTGCGCTTTGGGATCAGTACAAACAGAAAGTTCGCTACCGGATTATCCCAACCATTTATTAAGCAGCACCCTTTTCAACATTGCGAAGCTTACAGGCGATATAATCTTCGGGTGGTATCTCCCATGATGTTGATGGCCATTTTACGGGGCAATAATTTTTGCATGATAAAACTGGCAAACTTGTTACCAGGGCCTGTAACGAAGGATGGCTTTTTACCCAGCTGATCCATGCATTCCTTGACTACTTCTTCCGGACTTAGCACCCCGGGAGCAAAAAAGCCGGTTTTTTCAGGTTTCGTATTGATAAAATTAGGTGTTGCCGTGGCCCCGGCACAACAGGCAATTACATCCACCCCCCTGTCTTTCCATTCGTACCAGAGACTTTCAGCCAAAACTCTGCCAAAGGCTTTGGTAGCCGCATAAACAGCCAAAAATCCGCTGCCCTGAAAACCCGCTAATGAGGACATTATAATCACAGCGCCTTTTCCTGTTTTAAGCATAGGTAATCCAACCAGTTGGATCAAGTTCATGGGCGTGATTATATTGGCACAGACAATTTTATTATGATGTTCCGGGCTGTTTTGCCCGAAAGGACCGATATAAGACAGGGCTGCATTGTAAACCAGCATATTAATTTCCCTGCCCTGTATGGCTTCTTTAACAGTATGCGCTGCATCAACATCCGACAGGTCGCAGCTGATACAATCCACCTTAATCTGGTATTGATTCATCAACAAGGCAGCCAATTGACCGAGTGGCTCCTTTCTTCTGGCGATAAGTACAAGATCCATTCCGGCTGCTGCCAGGTAAGTGGAAAAGGCTGCCCCGATTCCTTCGGAGGCACCGGCTACCATTGCCAGCGTACCATATTTTTGTTTTAATGACATCATGGGTTACTTAGTTGCATTCCTGCCAACCCATCAATAATACAAATTAAATACTTAATTGTTAAGAATACTGAACTTCATTTCCATAAATCAGTTACAAAATCTCCTGCAAGTGTGGATAAAAGATGCAATGGAAAGAAATAAAATTCAGGGGGAAAGCAAATGGACAGATGCAATGGGATTGTTTATTTCAACAATACCCATATGTATTATACCATACATTTGTGATCATGCCAAACCATATTCATGGGATAATTAAAATACGACGATCATCCGTCGTAGGGACAGGTCGCGACCTGTCCGTACTTGGTCTGTCCCTATGCAACCTGTCCGTACATGCGAATGTTATTTGCATGCACACCCCTGCCCTACTTTTCTGCAGTCCGGAGCACCATGGATTTCAGAATCCTGATCTCTTCCTTCAGCATTTCGATCTCCTGCTGCTGTTCCTGGATGGCCCTGGTAAGGATGGGGATGAAATCATTATAACGAAGCTCAAGAAAACCGTTATCATCCTTGTTGAGAAGACCGTAATCATTAATCCCTGCCTCTTTGAGCAGTACTTCCACATCCTGGGCGATGAACCCGACCTCGCGGGTCCTGCTTTCATTGTTTCTCCTGATGTAGTCTACCGGTTTCAGATGACTGACGAATTCAATTCCATAGGCAAGTTTCCTCACCGATTCCTTTTTCCGGATGTCGGAAGTGATATCCCAGGCAACTTCAACACCGGCATAGGTAACGGCAATATTTCCGATGCGTACCTGGTTGCTGCCTGCGGATGCGGGCACGCCGGCTCCGCTTCCTATGACGACGTTATTTGAGCCTGTAATAAACATGCCCGCATCGTCACCCACCACCACATTATTCTCGCCTGAAATATTCTGGTATAATGCCTGATTTCCCACTGCGACATTGTTGTTGCCGGTGGTGTTGGAACCCAATGCCCAGTGGCCGACCGCTACGTTATAATCTCCCGAGGTGTTATCGTTAAGGGCGGCAATGCCGGCGGCAGTATTGCCAATTCCTTCCTTATTTCCGGTTAAAGCATCGTTACCGATAGCACAGTTTTTATTACCGGTTGAATTTGATTTAAGTGCCATATAGCCGCAGGCTGTATTATAATCGCCGGAGGTGTTTTCGGCAAGCGCCTGGTAGCCGTTTGCGGTATTTCTCACTCCATCCGTATTCAGGAAGAGGGCACCGTAGCCAAAGGCTGTATTGTTGGTGCCTGAAGTATTCAGTGATAGCGCTGCTATGCCAACCGTCGTATTGGAGGCATCATTTCCTCCGCCGCGTCCGATCCTGAGCGTATTGACTTCAATGTCCTCCGTCACATCGAGCATCCTTCCCGGGGATGAAGTGCCGATACCCAGTCTTCCCGTACTGTTATCCCAATGCATGCTGTTGTCATAGCTGAGGTTCCTCGTGTCAGTCCAGTATGCCAGCTTCCCGGCATAACCCGAACCCGTGCACATGGAGGCATGGGTATGCGAGCTTTCAGCTGCACCGATATCACTGAGGACCTGGGCCGGAGTGCGTTGCTGAAGGGTCGTGGTGCCGCCTGCAGACAGGTAATTTCCGGCTGTAAATGAGGAAATGCCTGTGCCTCCCCGGCTCGCCGGGAGAGTCCCCGAGGTGATGGCGGAGGCTGAATGATTATGTGTCCCGGAGGCATACCCTGCAGCGCCATGGTCACCCCAGCCATAGGCTGTGTTCCATTGGCTGATGCCGGTGGATGAAATGTCGTTGGACGGGTGGTGCGTGAAGACAGGATCATTTTCATCAGCGGTACCTGATTTCAGGGCATACAAAGCATAAGGCACGCTTAGCATAACACTGGTGCCCATGTCAATACCGTCGACCTCAGTTTTAACATATACAGGACCGTCGGTCCAGTCAATCCCAAACAGGCCATCCGGACTTTTGGATCCGATCTCCAGTGTGATGAGCCCGAAACCGTTGGTCCTGGCTTCGTGGGTCTCGCTGTAAATAACCGATCCTGTTACACTGCCACGCAGAAGGGTCAGGGTAAGGCTGACATCGGTATTGGCTTTTACTGTGCCGGATGCATCCCGCAGCACTGCCTGATAGGTAAAGCCGCCTGGCGCCTGTGGGAAGGCAGATTTTAGGGTTAACACCATCATTAATAAGACACAGGCAGATCTCGTTATAGATCGGAATGCCATGGATTGACTAAGGTTTTTCATGGTTTCAGGCTTTATTTTTTGACAATCTCAAAAGTCCTTATTCCCTTCCCAGGGTGGATGACCTTCAACAGGTAAATCCCTGCCGGATATTGATCCATTCTTGTCATAGTGATGGATTTTTATAACCTACTGATCAGCGTAATTTTCACCTCTAATTTACGCAGATGGACTACCGGAATTCAAATATTTGTGCTGAACTTCACAGGATTGGGATGAACGGCGAGGGGGAAGGGAGGAACGGGAATGTAGGGACAGGTAGCGACCTGTCCGTACGTACGTGAACATGATAATAGATTTTTCAATGATATATTTTAATCCGACCCCTATATCCTTGTATTTAATACAAACATTTGATACATTTCGAATCTAACCGAAAATATTATTGTTTAAACAAGCCTAACCCATGTTTTCAAAAATCAGACGACTGGCAATGAAACCGTTCACTGTGTGCCCCCGAACCGGTAAAATAACCGGACCTGAAACAGTAAAAAGAAAAACCTTGTGGCTTTGGATTGTTCTTGGCCTGGCCTCTGTTATCTGGGTTCTCATCCGGGTTGTACCCAAGCCCAGCCGTGCGACTTATCCCTGCCAAA
>CAYWCR010000151.1:0-4915 GCA_964456825.1 uncultured Bacteroidales bacterium | reverse complement strand
TCAATCAATTCCGGGATCCTGGCCTGAGGCACTGCCGAGAATGCAAGCCGGATGACATCTCCAAAAACGATCACCCCGGTGCTGTATTTTTCCAGCAAATGCAATCTTATTTTTTCGGCATTTAGTCCTTTTCGCAGTTTAAGGCACATGAAGTATCCCGAATTAAAGGGTAGAGGCTCCAGGTATTCATTGTACCTTGCCTGGGAAACAGTCTCTTTCAGCAGGGTGTATCTTCTCTTCAGTAGTTCATATTTCTGCTGCTTGGCGGTATCATAACTTTCATGGGCATACACCGCCTGCAGCAAGGATTGTGTCAGATGGCTGATATTGGAAATATTGCCGCGGATGGCGCCGGCCGTCTTATTTTCCAGCGCTTCGTATAATCCGGGCGTTCCGTTCTTTGTACCGTAAGTGATAAAGCCAACCCTGAAACCCCAAACATAGTCCTCTTTAGTCGGACCGTCAAGTTTCACCGCTAGCACATTTTCATGAAGGTTGGCAATGCGGGTGAAAATTGACTCCTTATAGACATTATCTTCATAGACCAGCCCAAAATAAGCATCATCGATCAATACGACTATCTTCTTCCCTATCATAGCCTGCCTGTTGATCTCATTTACGATCGGATCGACCTCCTCTGCCAGGGGCGTATACCCGGCAGGATTGTTGGGAAAATTCAGCAGCAGGATGATCTTCTCCTGTTTTACGGAAGAAAGCGCTGCTGAAAAAGAACGGATATTGAATCCTCCGTTACTGAAAAGTTCAAACGTTTTAATACCGGCACCATACCCGTTTTCCAGAATCAGGTTGTAGTTTTCCCAGTATAAATCAGAAAGGACAACAGTATCACCCCTGTCGGCAAACATATAACCTGCCATGCTGATGCCATGCGTTACTCCATTGGTGGCAACCGGCGTGCTGAAGAGCATGTCTTTCAGGGAAGGATTTTTCCTGATCAGGAAATTCTTCCAGCGTTCCCGAAACTCCTTTTTACCGTAACTCGGAGCATAAGGGAAAATGCTGTTGACCGGCAGGTTAATTAACGCATCAAATGCCGGAAGATGCATGGAAGTGCCGTCATCCTCAACCGCCTCACCGATGGAGGCATTAATACTCTTTCCTTTGGCCTGGGCTGATTGTGACAGAATTCCAAGCTTCGGGAAAAAAATGTTCTTACCCCTTTCGGATAACATTTCAAAAATACGAGGATGCTGTTGCTTAATCTGGTTGTTTAACTCCTGTGCCTGTAGGTCCATATGAATTTTTTTGTTAATTGATCTGTTATATAAAGCCAATGGCTGCTGGCTGTTGGCTATTTGCTGTTAGCTGTTAGCTGTTAGCTACCAACTTTCGACCGCTGACTCTTCAACGCAAATATATAATATCCGGTGAAATACCATAATATTATAATAGTATTCATTAAATTTATATTGTTTTATTAACAAAAAGCAGGCTTCTCTGTTTATCAGGTACTACCGCTAAAATCAAACATACCATGAAATCATTGCTGTTACTTTCCTCTTTTCTTATCCTGTTATCATTCCAGGCATGCGCCCGGACTGAATACCTGGTGATCGGTAAAGGAGGAGGGTTTTCGGGTGAAGTCCTGCAATACAGAATCTCACCAGGAGGTAAAGTATACAAAGGTTCCGGCCTGACGGACATTCGCTATACGCTGAAAGGAAAGATCAAAAGATCTGAGGCCAGAAAGCTGTTCGATGATATGGAAAATATTCAGGACAGCGCCTTTCATCATCCCGGGAACGTATATTATTTTATCCGGAAAACCGGAAAAGATTATAGTACGGAATATACCTGGGGTGAGAACGGGTTTGAAGTTGCTGAATCTATTAAAGAAATGTATATCAACACGATAGACAGGCTTTCAAAAGTTGATTTTAAACCGGTTAAAAAGCCTGTTGAATAATTTATTACCAAAAAAATGAAAACATATTCCATTAACCATCTTGTATTGATTGTGCTGCTGATGGGAATTCCCATACTGGGTATGGCACAGGGAACTTTTAATGCGAAAAAGAAAAACGGGACAACTGGTGTTGTTCCAATCCTTAACGTATTAAGAACTGATGCATCACGTTCATTAACCAAATCAACTCAAATACATCCAGCGTCAAATTTCCATCTGCAAAAAGCCTTGAGCCGAAACTCATATGTGCCTTTGCAGTCTCTTGACAATAATGGCAAAAAGGCAGTTTATTCATCAGAAACCGGCTTGCCAATTTTTATCCAGACTAAACCGGAAAGTATATCGGGAACCAAATCAACAGCACAGCAAACAACATCTTCACTTAGCTATGCCTACCTGAATGAGCTGAAATCCATATTGAAAGTGGATTATCCCGAAGAACATTTTGTCATCAGAAGTGAAAGCACCGACCGGTTGTCCAAAACACATGTCCGGCTTGACCAGGTATATAAAGGAGTGCCCGTATACGGGGCGGATGTTGTAATTCATTTAAACGAAAAGGGTGCAGGTGAATTATTCAACGGCCGATATGTAAAAGTTCCCGATGGCATTAACACAATCCCGGAGATTTCATCAAAAGCTGCCATTGAAAAAGCAACCCTGCATCTGCAAAAAGGAAATGAAGAACCTATACCTGTGCCTGCATTTTCAATCATCGCAGACAGGTTGGAACCTAAAGCCGTTCTCACCATTTACTGGAAAAAGGAATTATTATCCAAATTCCAGTTAGCATACCATGTGGTACTTTTTGCCGCCGATCATCACCGATGGGAGTATTTTGTTGATGCCTCCAACGGTGAAATAATTCACTATTTTGAAAATACCTGTCATGTTGACGGGGCCAGAACTGCCACTGCAAAAGACTGTAACGACATAACCCGCACGATCAACACCTACCAGCTTGGCAGTTATTACTATCTGCTGGACATAAGCCGTCAGATGTATAATGCAGCCGAATCTGCACTTCCCGATAATCCACAGGGAGGCATACTGACCATTGATATGAATAATACATACGGAGACAATCAGTCATTTCAGCATCTTGTGACCACTAATAACAGCTGGAGCAATCCGTCTGCGGTATCAGCGCACTATAACGCTGGCATTGCCTATGAATATTACCGTCAGCAATATCAACGCAATTCCATTGACGGTAATGGTGGCACCATTATATCCATAATCAATGTTCCCGATGAGGAAACCGGGGAGGATCTGGATAATGCTTTCTGGAACGGACGATTCATGTGCTATGGTAATGGCGATGTGGCGTTCAAGCCTCTGGCAGGAGGGCTGGATGTGGCAGGGCATGAGATGACCCATGGGGTTATTGAAAATACGGCCAATTTGGAATATAATGGTGAGGCAGGTGCTATCAATGAATCCTTTGCGGACATCTTTGGATCGATGATGGATGATGAAGACTGGCTCATTGGTGAGGATGTGGTTTTAACCCAGACTTTTCCATCAGGCGCACTTCGCTCGCTTTCTGATCCCCATAACGGAGGGGACAAACTCGGTGACCGGGGCTATCAGCCAAGTCATATGAATGAAAAATATACCGGTTCACAGGATAACAATGGCGTTCACATAAACAGCGGAATTGTGAATTATGTTTTTTTCAAGTTTGCATCGGCTGTCGGAAGAGATCAGGCTGCCGATATTTATTACAGGGCTTTAACAGACTACCTTACCAAATCATCCCAGTTCATCGATCTGAGGTTGGCTGTTATTCAGGCAGCCACTGACATTTATGGTGAAGGTTCAAACCAGGTAACCCAGGCAGGCCTTGCCTTTGATGCTGTGGGAATATCCAACGGACAAGCCACCGATGTTGTTACCAACCTGCCGGAAAATCCGGGGGAAGAATATCTGCTCTTATTGAATACTGACCCGGGCGATATCAATACCCTGTACCGGTCAGATATGGATCTCAACTTCGAACCTTTGTCCACTACCCCGGTTGCAAGCCGTCCGAGTGTGCAGGATGATGGCTTTGAAGCTGTTTTTGTGACAGGCGACAGCACCCTTCATTCCATAATCGTATCACCGGAATATGTAACCGAGGAAATTTCCATCCAGGATGAGCCTATCTGGGGGAATGTTGTCTTATCGAAAGACGGAAACAGGGTTGGGGCTGTTACTGCCTTTGCTGATACAACGATCTGGGTTTACGATTATATTTCAGAAAGATGGCAGGATTTTATCCTCTATAATCCTACTTACCTTGAGAATATTACATCCGCAGGTGTTATATACGCTGATGCGCTTGAATTTGATATCAGCGGGGAGTTCCTGGTGTATGATGCCTATAACATACTCAGAAACAACGATGGTGAGGATATAGAATACTGGGATGTCAATTTTATCCGCGTTTGGAATAATGCAGCCAACGATTTTGGTGATGGTGCCATTTACAAGCTGTTCTCTAGCATACCGGAAGGTGTAAGCATTGCTAATCCTTCCTTTTCAAAGAATTCGCCCAATATCCTGGCCTTTGACTATTATGATGCACGAGAAGATGTATATGCGATACTCGGCTGCAATATCGAGACCAATGAAGTTATTACTATTGCAGAAAACAACCACTTCGGATGGCCTTCATTCAGTAAGAACGACACCCGTATTGCCTTTAACTCTGCATACGAAGCAGACAACTTTTCGGTTAATTATGTTGGTGTTACTATCAGTGACCAGAATGAAATAGCCTCTGATGGTGCTGTTATTAATATGTTTACCGGAGGCGCCTGGCCGGTCTATTTTGCCACGGGCACGCGGAATGCCATACGGGATCATTATAACAGCCCTGCAGGTTTTACTGTAACCGGCTATCCCAATCCTTTTACGGAAAGCGTCACCCTTGAGATCCCTTCGGAATTGTCTGAAAAATGCTATCTTGAGATTTTAAGTCCGTCCGGACAGATCGTATTT
>CAYWCR010000150.1:0-4972 GCA_964456825.1 uncultured Bacteroidales bacterium | reverse complement strand
ATTGAAGACGGATTGGAAGACTTGCGGTACAATAATGTTGTGGCCGCCACCGATGCGGATGTTGACGGTATGCATATACGGTTGTTGCTGCTGACCTTTTTCCTTCAGTTCTTCCCCGAACTGGTCCGCCAGGGACATCTGTATATATTGCAAACACCTCTTTTCAGGGTGCGGAATAAAAAGGAGACCATTTACTGCTATTCACAGGAAGAAAAGCTACAGGCCATTAAAAAGCTGGGAGGCAATCCTGAGATCACCCGGTTTAAAGGACTGGGCGAAATATCCCCCGATGAATTCAAATATTTTATTGGCAAGGATATCCGGCTTGAACCGGTACGCATTAAAAAGGGTGATCATATCCATGATATTCTTCCCTTTTATATGGGAAAAAACACACCCGAGCGGCAGGATTTTATCATTGACAACCTTAAGGTAGAGGAAATACTGCAGGAGGTTTTATAATTCATGGAAAACCGTGAATCCAATTTGTATATAGTTAATGCGCTGATGGTATTGTTATTATGAGCACTGAAGAAGATAACATAATAGAGGAAGGTGAAGATACTCCCCAGCAGGAGGGCGGCATTTTTGAGTTGGAAGAGGGAGCCGAGGACCATCTTATAGAAACCGGTCATGTTACCGAACTGACCGGAATGTATAAGAACTGGTTCCTGGATTATGCTTCCTATGTTATCCTTGAACGGGCTGTGCCCCATGTTAACGACGGGCTGAAGCCGGTTCAGCGAAGGATATTGCACGCCATGCGTCAGCTTGAAGACGGCCGTTATAACAAGGTCGCCAATATCATCGGCTATACGATGCAATTTCATCCGCATGGTGACGCATCCATTGGTGAAGCGCTGGTGCAACTTGGCCAGAAAAATCTGCTGATCGATACCCAGGGTAACTGGGGCAATATATATACCGGTGATGGAGCTGCAGCTCCGCGCTATATCGAAGCCAGGTTGTCAAAATTTGCCCTTGAAGTGGTTTTCAATCCAAAGACCACCTCATGGAAATCATCTTACGATGGCCGCAATCAGGAGCCCATAACCCTGCCGGTGAAGTTCCCGCTGCTGCTGGCCCTGGGCGTTGAAGGTATTGCGGTTGGCCTCGCCTCCAAGATACTTCCGCATAATTTCAATGAATTGATTGATGCCTGCATCGCCACCCTGCAGGAAAAAAGTTTTGAGCTTTATCCGGATTTTGCCACCGGCGGCATGATTGATGTAAGCCGATACAATGACGGGCTGAGGGGCAGCCTCATAAAAATCAGGGCCAGGATCTCCAGACTGGACAAGAAAACACTTGTCATCACGGAAATTCCTTTCGGACAAACAACATCAACCCTCATTGATTCGATCTTAAAGGCCAATGAAAAGGGAAAAATAAAGATCAGGAAGATCGATGACAATACTTCCGGGAATGTTGAAATACTGATCCACCTGAATCCCGGTATTGATCCCGACAAGACCATTGATGCCCTGTATGCATTTACCGATTGTGAGTCTCCTGTCTCCCCCAATTCATGCATAATCCAGGCCGACCGGCCGGTATTCATGGGAGTCACCGAAATACTGAAGCATTCAGCACACGAAACCGTGAGGCTGCTCACTGCAGAATTACAGATTCGGCTGGACGAACTGGAAGAGATCTGGCATTTCTCCTCATTGGAAAAGATCTTTATCGAGAATGAACTCTATGAACCCATAAAAAAATGCAAGACCGAGGAATCCATTCTGCAAACCATTGAAAAAGAGCTTAAGCCTTTTCATAAATTATTGCGCAGGGAGGTGACGCGTGAGGATTGCGTAAGGTTATCCAACATTCCCATTAAACGGATATCGAAGTTCAGTGCGTTTAAGGCTGATGAACAGATAAAGCAGACTGAAGCTGAAATTGAAGAGGTCAATAATCACCTGAATAATATTATTCCATATTCCATCAATTATTTCAGGCAGATCAGAAAGAAATACGGATCGGGCCGCGAGCGCAGGACGGAGATCCGGAATTTTGACACTATCGAAGCGACCCAGGTAGTGATGGCCAATGAGAAACTTTACGTGAACCGGGCTGAAGGCTTTGTGGGCACCGGGCTAAAGAAGGATGAATATGTATGCGACTGTTCAGATATTGATGATATCATTGTGATCCGCAAAGACGGTAAATACAAAGTAACCAAGGTGTCAGAAAAACAGTTTGCAGGCAAGGATATCGAATATGTAAATGTGTTCAAGAAAAATGATGACCGCACCATATATAACGTTGTTTATCGTGACGGCAAGAGCGGCGTTGTTTATATGAAGCGCTGTTCCATTTCAGGCCTCACGCGGGATAAGGAATACGATCTGACACAAGAGACCGCTGGTACGAAAATCATTTATCTGAGTGTTAATCCCAACGGTGAAGCCGAAACCCTGAAAATTACACTGAAACCCCGGCCACGATTGAAAAATCTGATCTTTGACATTGACCTGGGGCAGCTGGCCATAAAAGGGAAACATTCCATTGGCAATATTGTGACACGCCATCCGGTGCACAAAGTGGAACTGAAAGAGAAAGGCATATCAACCCTGAGCGCTAAAAAGATATGGTGGAATGAAACCGTGATGCGGCTGGATGAGGATGGAAGGGGGACTTATCTGGGTGAGTTCTCGGGTGCTGAAAAACTGATTGTCTTTACACGTTCAGGATTATGCCGGCTATCATCCTTTGACCTGTCGGGTCATTTTGAAGATGACCTCCTGATGCTGCATAAGTTTACACCCGGAAAAATATACACGGCTATATATTATGACGGGGAGCAGAAATACTATTATATAAAACGGTTTGTCGCCGAACCTTCAGAAAAACCTGCTGCGTTTATTGACGAGCATCCCAAATCATATCTTGTGTTATTGTCTGACCAATATCATCCACGCATTGAGATCCATTTTGGAGGGAAAAACAAAAATCGTGACAATGAGGTCATTGAAGCATCGGACTTCATTGCCGTGAAAGGCTATAAGGCCAAAGGCAAAAGGCTTACCTATTATGAGGTAAAGGAGATCATTGAACTGGAGCCATTAAATCTTGAGCCCTTGGCAGAAGAATCTGCACCTGAGCCTGAGGATACAACGGTTCATGAAATACCGGATGAATCAAAAGAAACGGTACTATCAGAAAAACCTGTAAAGCCCATTGAATCCGGCAAATCTGAAGAGTCCGAAATGCCTGAAAAGCAGGCTAAATCAAAGGGTTCAATTAAACCTGCAGAGCCGGTAAAGCCAGAAAAACAAGCTAAATTAAAAGAATCAGTTAAGCCTGCAGGATCGGCCAGATCCGAGATACAGGAAAAATTAAAAGAATCGTCTAAATCCAGGGAATCAGGTAAAACAGCAGAACCGGCCAGATCCGGAAGGCCTGTTAAACCCGAAGGAAAGATCCAATCCGAAGAACCGCAAAAGCCCGAAGGGAAGGGCAAACCCAAAAAACCGGGTAAAAAAAAAGGATCTGACGACAAAGGGCAGATGACGTTGTTTTAGAGAAATATAGCTCCGGTTGATTTAGAAATGGATAAAGCAAGTATTCTCGGTGCCGTCTTCAGAGAACTGGGTGCAGTTATATTACAGCATCAAATTTGTTGAATGATAGACGAAATTAACTTGTCCCTTATCCCTGTATTTGTAATTTATTATCCCATTCACTATCTTCGCCCGACCTGAATTTTATCATGCATGAGGCTCCGATCAACGAAATCAACATTGGCGGGTGAGATCCTGATCCCGGCATCGAAATCCCATACCATCCGTGCGGTATCCATTGCCGCCATGGCAAGTGGTGTTTCGGTGCTAAAAAATCCACTCATCTCTGCCGATGCCTTATCGTCCATAGCCGGTGCCAGGGAGATGGGCGCCGGGATTGAAACAGGGAAGGATTGGATCATCAAAGGAATAGGAGGGATACCTTCCGCTGATTGCCGGCTGATCGATGTAGGTAATTCAGGCACTACCCTTCGTATACAAACCGCCCTTTGCGCCCTGGCTGATCATCCTGTTAAATTTGACGGAGACAAATCCATTCGCACCAGGCCCATGACACCGTTGCTATCGGCTCTTGAAAAGCTGGGAGTTTCAGTCCCGGAATCCAATGATGGAAAATGTCCTTTTGTAATCCAGGGTCCGATCAAAGGAGGAAAAACTACTGTAAACGGAATCAGTTCGCAGTTTCTCACAGCCTTGCTGATTGCATGTCCCCTCGCTGAAGGCGATTCAGAAATTACGGTTGAAAACCTGCATGAAAAGCCTTATGTTGAGATGACGCTCGACTGGTTGCGAAAAATGAATATTCAGTTCGATCAAAAAGGCCTCGACTGGTTTTATATCAAAGGAAGGCAGCAATATAAAGCTTTTGAACGCATAATACCGGCTGATTTTTCATCCGCTGCTTTTTCAGCTTGTGCGGCTGCCATAACCGGTTCTGAAGTGCTGATAAAGGGACTTGATTTTGCCGACCACCAGGGGGACAAAGCGCTCTTTAACCATCTCGGGAAAATGGGAACCGTATTGAAACACACGGCTGAAGGAGTTTGGATAAAGGGAGATAAGCTGCAGGGCATAGATATCGATATGAACGATACCCCAGATGCCTTGCCTGCATTGGCTGTCACCGCTTGTTATGCTTCCGGCAAGACGCGGCTGCTGAATGTGGCACAAGCCAGGCTGAAAGAATGTGACCGCATAGCTGCGTGCCATGCTGAGTTGTCCAAAATGGGAGCCAGGATTGAGGAATTAAAGGACGGAATGGTCATTCATCAGAGCAAACTAACGGGGGCCAATGTACATGGCTATGACGATCACCGCATGGTGATGGCATTGGCAGTAGCAGGTCTGGCAGCGGAAGGAGAAACCGTTGTCGATACAGCCGGAGCGATGCAGGTGACCTATCCGACCTTTGTGGAGGATATGAGGAAGATAGGAGCGAATATAGTGAC
>CAYWCR010000149.1:0-4974 GCA_964456825.1 uncultured Bacteroidales bacterium | reverse complement strand
GCTCCGACAACCGCTTCACCGGATTCGTCGGTCACGGTTCCGGAAACATCCATTTCCTGTGCATTTGCCTGAAGGAAAAAGAACATACAAGCCAGAGCACACAAAAGTTTCAAAGGTTTAGATCTTTTTTTCATGTTTGTCTGTTTTATAATTAAGGTTTGTGATAAATACACTTGTGATTAGGATAAATAAAGTTA
Organism: uncultured Bacteroidales bacterium; assembly: GCA_964456825.1. GTDB lineage: Bacteria > Bacteroidota > Bacteroidia > Bacteroidales > UBA10428 > UBA5072. The sequence continues at coordinate 4,777 of CAYWCR010000149.1, read as the reverse complement.
TTAAGGTTTGTCCATTTTGAAAGGGAGTCGTAAAAGATAGTAAAAATTAAATGAAATCCGGATTGATTTTACTGGCCTAAAAATAAATATACCATTAATAGCCGGGGTGTAAAAAAAAAGCATTTAAGTGGAAATATTGGGCAGCCAATTCAATCGGTAATCCAATACTTATCACTTTCTGCCACTACCCTCAACCACACCCTGGCAGGGTCTTCCACATATGAAATTAATTATTAAACAAATGGTTATTCCTGAATTACATGACCTTTCAGGGATTACCACACACTTCCACAACACCCAAACCCACCGATTACCGGTTACCGATTACCTTTTCTTCTTACTCCACCCTCACCCTTATCCCTTCGGAATGGCTCGAAAATTCAGGTGCATACATGCACTGAATGGTGGTGATCCCATTGGAGAAATCCCCCTTTTGTGAAACCCGCAGCGGATATTCAAATACATAAGTCCCTTTGGACAGGTAGCCAAAGAAGAAATTGACAGCCAGGTCACGGGGACTTTGGTAGTAATAGAGCCCGTCCTGGTGCTTATAAGCCGACAGTGTTTCAACGGGTTCAAAAGCAGCTGCGCGCATGTCTTTTAAATGCACGTATTCCATGGTTCTGTCAACACGCAGTTCAATCCTTACTTTAATCAGATCACCCACATGCAGGGCAGCATTGCTGCCAACCGGTGTGATGACCGGCCCGCGGTCGGTATTTTGCTGCAGGAATAACTGTTTTGTAATTTTCAACGGCGTTTCAGCCTGGGTAATCCTGTCAAGTTGTTCAAAATACTGCCAGTAGACCGCCCCCCAGGCAACTCCTTCAGTTTTTTTACTTACCTGTATATTCCCCATATCCGGGCTTATTTCCGAAGCGGTCCATGCAGTCTTGAAATATCCTGTGCCTGCTTCCACCCTGATATCCTGACGGCTGAACGGATCAATCTTCTCACGGCCGACGGTTATTTCTGCAAGGGTATCCGTCGCCAGCACATCGGTGCCCCTCCTTAATAAGGCATAACAGGCTTCCGAGGTTGCCTTGGTGGTCTTCCAGTCCTGGGTTTGTTTCTGTTTCAGCAGCCATACCTTAAGTTCTTCCACGGCATTTTTATCTCCGGCCACTTCATCATATACTTCAACCATCAATGCCTGGGTTTCTACCGGGGCCTGATACCAGAAATACCCGCGCCCGGTTTTCCAGTACATGCCCATTTCCTCGGAATGCAGGGCCCGTTCGTTCAGCGATCGGATGATGGCAGCCGGAATGTCGCTGTTGCCGTACCGATACAGGAACAGCGCTATCATGCCCTGCATGTAAAGGTCGTGCTGCAGCCAATATTTTTTTGCCTGTCCCGAGAAATAATCAAAAGCATCCCTGCACCCGTTCTCTAACGCAACATCCTTAAAGTAGCTTCGGGCATAGAGATATTGTATTTCCAGGTAGCCCAGGTGATTCTCTTCCAGCTTTATATTTCCCTTTTTGGCCTGGGCTTTCAGATACTCATAACGGTCCTGCATTTTCATATCCATATACCTTAATGCTTTCTCCGCCATCTTCCACGTGCGGTTTTCATCACGCACGCTCTTAACCCCCATTACATCCAAGTGGCCAAGTCCGGCAACAATATGCTGGGTGATATAATGGTCATCAGGGAATCCGGGGAACCATGTGAATCCGCCATTCTCAAGCTGGGCATCCACAATTTTTTTCAGGGCACGTTCCTGTTCGTTAGCCATCCGGTTAAGGTCAAATAAAAGGGCAACATTCCGCTTCCGCTGGCTTTCGTCTTTTGCATTCAGCACCCACGGAGTTTCTTCGAGCAATGCTGATTTCAATTCCTGGTTCTTCTCGAGGTTCGACAACAGGGCATCGGGCTGTATGGCCGACCAGGTGTCGAATACCCTTTTGATCTTAGGATTGGAATTGGCGATATGCGAAGCAATCGAGTTCGCATAGAACCTTGAAAATACCTGTTCGGTGCACTCATATGGATATTCCATCAGGTACGGGAGTGCCTGCACGGCATACCAGGCCGGATTGGAAGTAAACTCCAGGGTAAGGCGATGGTTCCTGAGGGTTGTGGAAGTGTTGTCCGCCAGCTTGTCCAGCCGGAATGTCCTGGTTTGCTTTCCGCGTACAGGCAGGGGAAGGGTTTCGGTTACCATCATGCGGTTGGTGACAACGGGCAGGATCATTTCCTCTCCGTCGGAGAAATTGCCCGCTTTTGCCCTGATCCGGTATGTTATGGCCTGAATGCCTTCGGGAATTTCAATGGCCCATTCCACCTGGGTACTCTGTTTTGCCTCTACCGTAAACGATTTTGTATTGTCGGTATTTTTCATCAACGCATTTACGGGATTCATCGTCAGGGCATCAAAAAACTCCAGCTGTGCAGTGCCTGACAAGTGGCTTTCAACAAGGCTGGTGATCTTGGCTGAAAAGATCATCCTGTCATTTTCCCTGAAAAAGCGGGGCTGGTTAGGGACCACCATCAGGTCCTTCTGGGTAACCAGTTCCTTTATGATGCTTCCGGACGCCAGTTCCCGGGTATGGGCAAAACCCAGCATTTTCCAGCGGGTTAAGGCTTCGGGAATGGTGAAGCTGATGATAAGGTCGCCATGTTCATCGGTTTGAAGCTGCGGATAGAAAAAGGCTGTTTCATTGAAGTTCTTGCGGATCTTCACATCTCCCATATCAGTCTTACCCTGTTCCGGAGCAACAGGCTGACCGGGGCCTTCACCGGACTTTTGTTCCGCATCAGCCTGCATGACATTATCTTCGCTTTCGTCGGACACAGCCATTACCATTTCAGCCATTTTCATGCGCGAAGGGCTCTTCACGGAGACTGCCTGTCTTGAAATAGCGACTGTTTCATCCAGCTCATAACGCATGCCGGAATAGCGGTAAAATTCCAGCCCGAACCAGTTCAGTTGATCGTAATCCGGCCCCGCATATTCCTTCGGTTGATAATCATTCCAATCCTTTTCATGGTTGCGGAATGCTGCTGTTTCAAAACCATTACGGCTCTGCCAGGGAAGGCGGCCGATGATGGCATTGTAAAAACCAGCAACCCAATTATGGGGGCGGAACACATCAAGTGAAGCATCATAGAGTGCAGCCACCATTTCTGCCATCACCTGTTCCCCTTTGACCCCGCATATTTTTATCTTCCATTGCTCCGGCTGGCCGGGCTGCAACTTATCGCGAAAGGATTCAAACTGTATATCCAGTTGTTTGTTTGTATAAGGAACCTGGATGACGGTCGTCTCCTTATATAACCGGTTATCCTTCACCAGGGTATAATGGACCTCAATATTGCCCCGGTAATCTTCTTTAATGGGGATTTCGATCTGCTGCTTTTCATGATCCAGTATTATCCTTTTTTTATCAATGATCTGTCCGTCCTGTTCCACTTCGTATAGTGCATTGACCTTTTCCGAACTGCCTGTCATGATCATGGCTTTTTCTCCGGGTTCGACAGTGGCTTTTAAGGGTCTGTAATAATGAACGGCAGGAAAAGTCACGGTTTTATCCCTGGAGTCAAGCAGATCAAAGTATACGACTTCTCTGACTGGTTGCTCATAGCGGTCGTTGGCCGTGATCTCAAGCATGTATTTACCAGGGTCCCATGAAGCCAGGCCCGGGATCGTATAATCCCCGGAAACGGAGGTATTGAAGTTCAGCATGCAGGCTTCTTTTTCTTTTTCCCATTTGTAAAAGTTGTTCTCTTCCTCAAACATATCATGAGGGAAAAGCTTATAGAATTCTTCACGTGTCATCACAGTCTTGTCGGGCCTTGTCCACATCCTGTCCCGGAAAGCCTTATCAGGATTCCTGAGCTTCCATATCGTTATCGTGCCCCCGGCCGCTTCGAATTCCCCTGCAAGGTTGTTGGTGGTAATGGGGAATTTTTGTTTCAGGGCATCTTCATTGCCTTTGTCGAGGTCGCCCATGGCCACTCCCAGCACAAGGGCCTTGTATCCGACACTTACCGATGTCTGTCCGCTGTGGGTCTCTCCATTGATATCGGTTACGTCAGCGTAAACCGTATACGTGAATGTCGGATCGGATTTCTTGTCCAAGCTTTCGTCAGGGATGGCCCTGAAATCAATGGCAAATTTGCCCGCTGCATCGGTTGTGGCAACGCCGTTGGTAATTTCCATCTCGGGTGATGAGGGATAATAACCATACCAGCACCACCACCACCAGGGGAACCGTGCCTGACGCACCACGCGGTATTTCACAGATGCCCCGTCAATATTGGCACCGGAATAAGCCTGTGCCTTTCCCCCGGTGCTGATGACTTCTCCAAGCCGGAAACTTCCTTTGACGGGCTCAAACTTCACCTCAAATTTTGGCCGCTTGTATTCCTCAACGGAGAAATAGGCACTACTCGACTGATTGTCATTGATCTGAATGCGCATCTGTCCGGTAAGTCCTGAAGCAGGCGTGGTGAAGGTGCCGTTAAAGGTGCCGTATTCATTGGTAACGACTTCTTTATTCGCCACTACCTGATAGTTGACATCGAAAATGGTAACGGTATATTTTTCATTGGGCATGATCCGGGCAGTCCGGTTATCGGATGAGTATACCAGCCCCTTGAAATAAAGGGTTTGTCCGGGCCGGTAAATGGACCTGTCGAGAAAGAACACGGTTCGTGTTGAGGTTTTTTCGCGCTGATAAGGGTGTTGCGATATCCGTCCTTCACTGTAGTAGCTGTCAATGTCGGCAGTCCTGACCCTGTCGTTACCCAGCGATATTTCAAGCTGCAG
>CAYWCR010000148.1:0-5049 GCA_964456825.1 uncultured Bacteroidales bacterium | reverse complement strand
AACCTCCCATGGCATGCGTGGTATAGGCATGATCCCCTCTTTTCCATTCATCGGTTCCATAATTCCACAAAGCATAGGTCCATTCATCTCCGTATTTTTTCCGTTGCACAGAATAACAGGAATTGATCAGCTTTTCTATACCGTCTTCTGATTCGTAATAATCGTATTTAAGGACTCCCACCTGCTCTTCATCAAGAAACTCATCACTGCATGTGACCAGGGTGAAAGCTGCGAACAGTAATAAAATATATTTTTTCATAGTATTGAGTTTTTTCATTCATGAATTAAGGCTTTAGAATCCGGCCCTTACTCCCAAGACCAGTCCTTTTGTACTGATACCGGAAATGCCCTGGACGGGATCAACCTGGTTGCGGTTCCAGCCAGTATTTACGTATCTTCCCTGCGCTTCCGGGTCCATATAATCGTAATTGGTAAAAAGGAAAGGATTGGTGGCCATTACATAAACCTGCAAACTGTTCATTTTCACCTTTGAAATGATAGATTTGGGAAGGTTGTATGACAGGGTAATATTCCTCACTTTTAAGAATGATGCCTCCTTATACCACAACGCATTCTGGAAATCGATCTGTCCATCCCTGGGTTGCTGGTGAGTGGCATTTCTTCTGTCGGGATCGAGGGGATTGTAGTATTTGACATCCCACGCCATATAACGGCCGTCCAGAGCTGGTACTCTTGCCCTGTTGTATATCCCCTGGCCAACCCTGAAATATACGAAAAATGACAACTCAAAGCCTTTATAGGCAACCCTGTTGCTGATACCACCGGTGAAATCGGGCACATTGCTGCCTACCACTTCCCTGTCAAAACCATTGATGGTATCGTTCCCGTCGATATCCTTCACCTTGATCTCGCCGGTTTCAAAGAATGAACCACTCGCATTATACTTTGCAATCCATACGGAATCTTCAGGTGTATCCTGCAGGATGCCGTCGTACACGTAATTATAGTATGAGCCGATGGGATAGCCGATGAACAGATTGTTGTTGATGTCATCGACATTATCACCGTAAATCTCGACAACTTTTTCCCTGTTAAATGAAAAAGTGAGATCGGTCTCCCACCGGAAACCACCCGGATTGCTTATATTAATAGTGTTCAGGGTGATTTCAAGGCCTTTATTGTTAACTTTGCCTATATTGGCGCGGGTTATGGAATACCCGGTGACGGCAGGCAGTTTGCTTTCCAGCAGCAGATCATGCGTATTGGCATTATAAAAATCAATGGATCCGGAAATCCTGTTATTGACAAAGCCGAAATCAATCCCAAAATTGGTTGTCGTTGTCTTTTCCCAGCCTACATCGCGGGTTGCCAGCAGATTGGGAGCATATCCCTTGGCAGGCGTTTCTCCGAAAACATACAACGTTTCCACCAGGGTGCCATCGGTTTCATAAGGAGTAACACCCGACTGGCCTGTCGTCCCGTACCCCAGCCTTAATTTCAGCTGGGTGACGGCGTTAATGTTCTGAAGGAAGGATTCATTCTTTACTTTCCATGCCAGGGCGAAGGACGGGAAGTAATCCCAACGGTTCCCTTTGTAGAATACGCTGGCTCCGTCATACCGCAGGGTGGCCGTTACCAGGTATTTATCCATCAGATCATAGTTGATCCTTCCCATATAGGATTGGATCTGCCTTCTGTTAAAATCTGAGGAAAGTGTAGAAAGGTCAGGGGATAAAGACGATTCCATATTATACCACTGCTGGCTGACATAAGCAAAATTCTGAGCCTCCATATTGGTTTCTTCATATCTTGTGGCTCCGGCACTCTGCAACAGGGTTATCCCTATATCGTGCTGTCCGAATGTCCTGTCGAAGAAAACAAGGTTTTCCAATGTCCAGCCATAACGCTCATTCTGACGGTATTGTGCTGAGTTTACATTCACCAGCCTCGACGATTCAGGTTCGATGAAATCTCCTCTCCGGTAATGTCTATAGTCGATACCGGCATTAATCCTGTATTTCAAACCTTTCCAGAGGGTCACCTCAGCATAGTAACTGCCCAGGTAACGGCTGGTTCTCTCTTCAATGTTAATATATTTGTTGTCACGAAGCGGATTTTTGATAAGGTCATCGCCTGCCGGCAGCATAAGGAAATTACCAGCGGTGTCATAGGGTAATGACAAGGGTATCTGAGAGGTAGCGCCTCCGTATATACCTACGCCGGGATCGCGCAGGGCAAGACTGTAACTGGTGCTCATGCCGATCTTAAACCAGTCAACGGCCTGGTAATCGAGGTTAAGGCGGGGACTGAATCTTTTATAATCCTGTCCGATCTCAATCCCTTCCTGGTTGGTATATCCTACCGATAATAAGACGCCAAGGTTCTCCGTGCCACCGCTGACACTCAGCTGGTGGATCTGGGAGTGAGCCGTTCGCAAGGCATCACTTTCCCAGTCATATGACCTGACTTTGGAAGGATCGTACAGGGGATGTCCTGTTTCGGGGTCAATAACATAATCTCCGTTTTCATCCAGGGTATATCCCATTTTTACCGACTCCCATATATCAGGGGTCATTTCATTGCCGAACCATTCTTCATCTGCCTCCGGATCGGCATAATCATAGGGATAAGCCTCTTCACTGCGCAATACCGTGCGCCGCATCTCGGCCCATTGCCCTCCATCCATCAGGTCGATGGTAACCAATGCTTTTTCAAACGATAATGAGCCTTCATAACTTACGGATGCTTTGCGGCCCGTTCCCCTTTTTGTGGTGATCAGGATTACACCGTTGGCTGCCCGCGAACCGTAAATAGCGGATGCCGATGCATCTTTCAATACTTCAATTGATTCAATATCAAGCGGATTCACTTCTTCAATACCGGATTCCACCGGTATCCCGTCCAGCACATACAGGGGATCATTGCCTGCCTTAATGGACTTGTTGCCCCGGATACGGATGGTGGGTGCGCTTCCCGGTGTAAAACCGGTGTTGAACACGTCAACTCCGGCTGCACGCCCCTGCAAGGCCTGGTTAAGGTTTTGCACCGGCAACGACATGATTTGTTCTGAAGTTACGGAAGACAGAGAACCGGTAATATCACTCTTTTTCACGGTTCCATATCCGACGACCACCACTTCATCAAGACGCTGGATATCATCAACCAGCAGAACATCGATCTCGTTTTTCCCGGCTGCCTCAACTTCTTCGGTTAAATAGCCGATAAAGGAAAAAACAAGAACGGGTTCCTGCCCGATAAGGGTTATGGAATATTTACCGTCTATGTCGGTAACGGTTCCATTGGTCGTCCCTTTTTCAACGACATTCACGCCTGGCAGCGGAGATCCGTCACCGGATGTGATCCTGCCGGTAATTTTTTGCTGTTTGACCAGATTGTTTTCCACCGGGGCCAGGACGATTACCTTGTCGATAAGGGTATAGCCAATATCGGTTCCTTTCAGCGCATCACCAAGGATGGCTGAAACAGGAGCTTTTTTCGAGGTAAGCGAGACCTTTCGGTCCAGGTTTATCTGCTCATTTTTGTAGAAAATTTTAAACTCACTTTGTTCTTCAATGGCATTGATTATCTCCCCAAAGCTTCCGGTATTCATGGAAAGATTGATAACCGTATTCTGGGAATGCACGCTTGCAGAAAGGTGCACCATCGCCAAAAACATCAAAATAAATGTTAGTTTCATAATCAGTAAGAACTTTAGTAAATTTTTTTTTCTCATATTTGTAGAGGTTTAAATTTATGACTGGCTAATGCATAATAACTGAGTTATTTGCATTAGCGTTATGTTTTTACAGGATCGGTCAATGTTGCAGCATTAACCGATCCTTCTTTAAGAAAAAAGAATTATAGGTAATCTGGAAGTATTATCTTCATAGGCTTATGGGTTTTTGTTTTATTCTGTCAGGGTTACGGATTACATGGTTAATTATTGTTTTTTCGACCTGGACCTGATCTGGACACGGTTCTGTTTGATATTGTATTGAATGGGCGTGGTCAGGTTAATAGCTTCCAGCACCTGATCCAGGGTTTCATTGTTGATGAATTTTCCGGTATACCGGTGGGTCTTCAGGTCAGTATCCGTGATATCAACCTGAACCTTATACCACCGTGACATTTTTAGCGCAATTTCTTCAAGGGTTTCATTATCAAAAACCAGCAGGTGATCTTTCCAGCTGGTAATATTATCGGTGTTAACGTGACTGATCAGTATTTCTTTGGCAGCAACGGGCAGGTTGTTTTGCAGGATCTTGCCGGAAGACTTTGCCTGTTCATTGCCGGCTTCATCTTTTGCGTCATCTTTCCGGAATACCATCCTTTCGGCTGCTTTAAGCAGAATCGGAGAAAACCTCACCTTTTCTTCGTCGTCTTCAACACTAACCAGCCCTTCCACAACGGTTGTTTCAATGGTATGGTCCTTCGGATAGCTTTTAATGTTAAATTTTGTTCCCAGTACCTTAACTTTTACATCCTGCGTGTACACGATAAAAGGTGAATCTTTAACTTTCGATACATCAAAGTAAGCTTCTCCTTCCAGCATCACCCGTCTGTCCCTGCCTTCAAAGCTTAACGGATAAACCAGCCTTGATTCTGAATTGATCCATATTTTTGTCCCGTCTGCGAGGATCACCTGCGATTTTTCTCCGGAAGGAACAATAAATTCCAGTTTCTGGTCTTCCTTATCTGATAAAAGGGATCTGACAGGCTTAAGCAACAATAATGAAATTGCGACCAGCATAATGGCTGCAGCGGCTATGCGCGATAACCACGGGAGAATATGGCTTTGTTTTGATTTCTCGTCTGCTTTAATCCTTGCCAGAAGCCGGACGGCCTGCAGTTTTTTAATTTCATCGGAATACCTGACTTTTTTATGAGCGGTAAAGACTTGGCTGATAAAAGCCGCTTTCTCAAGCTCATGCTTCCATCCGTTTCCCCGTAAAACTTCTCCTTCTTCAACGGAATCAATTTTTGACTGCTCGCTGTGGATAAATTCCAGATAATCGGTCTGCATTAATATCTTATCGAACGTCAATGATTCCTTATCCCCTTTTTTCATCTTTTAAATCAAAAATTAAC
>CAYWCR010000147.1:0-5278 GCA_964456825.1 uncultured Bacteroidales bacterium | reverse complement strand
CGTTTTCCTTTTTAGTTCTTCTCTTTTCACTGAATTCCACAGCATACTTATCCATCTTAACGGTCTGGAAACGGATAACACGCTCATCGCGTTTGTATTCTGTTTCCAGCACCTGAATAAGGTTGCCGGGTGCTTTAAAATCAATCAGATAGAAAAACCCGGTTGACTTTTTGTGAATGGGGTAGGCCAGTTTCCTGAGCCCCCAGTTTTCCTCGTGTACAATCTCTCCGCTCTTGTCGACGATCACCTTTCTGAATTTATCAACCGCTTCCTTCATCTGAGCTTCAGATAAAACGGGAGTTACAATGAAAACGGTTTCGTAATGATTCAACATGCTTTAAGTTTTAATTTAAAATTGATTTTTCGGAACGCAAAAGTATTAACTTTTTTTATCTAATCAAATTAATTTTAGGATTTTATATTTTTAGGGTTCCTTTTCACTTTTATTTATATTTGCTACCGAAATATTACCGCATGGAGAATTTTTTGGTATCTGCACGAAAATACAGGCCTGACAATTTTGATACAGTGATCGGCCAGCCGGTTATTACCGCCACGCTGAAAAGTGCCATCCTTTCGGGTCACCTGGCCCATGCATACCTGTTTTGCGGCCCGAGGGGAGTGGGGAAGACAACCTGTGCACGAATCTTTGCCAAGACCATTAACTGCATCAACCTGGGAGCAGATGCTGAACCCTGTAATCAATGTGACTCGTGCAAATCTTTCAATGAGTCGAAATCATTTAATATCCATGAACTTGATGCTGCCTCGAACAATTCGGTCGACGATATGCGGAACCTTATCGAAAGCGTCAGGATCATACCACAGTCAGGCAAGTACAGCGTATACATCATCGATGAAGTGCACATGCTTTCGCAATCGGCCTTCAACGCATTTCTGAAAACCCTGGAGGAGCCTCCATCCCATGCCGTGTTTATCCTGGCTACCACTGAAAAACACAAGATTATCCCTACCATCCTTTCACGTTGTCAGATATATGATTTCAGCAGGATCCGCGTGGAGGACATCGTCGGATACCTGAAGAAAATAGCCGTTAAAGAACACGTAGAAGCGGAGGAGGAGGCTCTTCACGTCATTGCCCTTAAGGCCGATGGCGCCATGCGCGATGCCCTTACCATTTTTGACCAGCTGGTAAGCTTTTCCCAGCACAAGATCACCTATAAAGGGGTTATCGAAAATCTTAATGTACTGGATTATGAATATTTTTTCAGCCTTACCGATTGTTTTATCAGGAAGGATATACCAAAAGCGCTGTTGATTTTCAATGACATACTGCTGAAAGGCTTTGACGGATTAAATTTCATAAGCGGTCTTGCCAGCCATCTCAGGGATATCATGGTATCCCGTGACGCCGTGACCCTGCAGCTGCTGGAGGCCGGTGAATCAATCCGCTCTAGGTACCTTGAACAGGCCAGAAGCTGCGAACCGGAGTTTTTATTTAAAGCCCTCGATATTCTCAATCAATGTGAGATATATTTTAAGTCCAGCAGGAATCAGCGGCTTCATGTTGAAATTGCCCTCATCCGGCTGTGCGGCATTATCGGTGAAAAAAAAAATCCCGACAGGAAATCATCTGAAGAATTGAAAATACCGGCGAAGGAAAAGCAACCGGATGAAACTGTCAAAACCAGCCCATCGGATGACCCGGAAACAATTAAGGATAGCCCCTCCTATTATAATAAGAAGAACGATGAAAATAAAATAAAAGAAGGTAGACCCATAAAAGAGGTGAAAGAGGGGAATCAGCCTTATCCAAAAAACCTGCAGACCGTTTCTATTAAGGATGCACTCCAGGGCCTTGAGAATGGCAACCAGACGGACGCTATGGAAAACAATATTCCCGGAACGGAAGAAGAATTTCACGAAGATAATGAAGCTAAGGGCACCCCAATCGTTGCTGAATTTATGCTTAAATGCTGGAATGCCTATGCCGACTCGATAAAGAATGAAAAACCAAGATTTTCGTCCGCTCTGAAAAGTATTGAACCGGTCATTATGGAAAACCAGGTACTCGGTATTTTTTTCAGCAACCAGGCACAGCTTGATTCATTTAACAGGAACATAAAATCTGACCTCGAACGCTTTCTGCAGCGTGAACTGCAAAAGCCGCGCATCCGCGTTGAAGCCAACATGCTGCCCACGGATGCACAAAACCGGAAGCTGTATACCGCAGAAGAAAAACTGACATACCTCAGCGGGAAAAATCCATGGGTAACAAAACTGGTCCAGGATCTGGGACTTGAATTGGAATGAAATCCGGTAGAAAATTTATCAAAACAACGTTATGAAAGGAAAGGCAATTACAATACAAAATGGCGTACTCAACGTTCCTGATGATCCCATTATCCCCTTTATTGAAGGAGACGGAACCGGGCCGGATATCTGGCATGCTGCTGTCAGGGTTTTTGAAGCAGCTGTAAAAAAGGCATACGGAGATCGCAGGATGATATGCTGGAAAGAGGTGCTGGCCGGTGAAAAGGCTTTCCGGGAAACCGGGGTCTGGCTCCCGGATGAGACGCTTTCCGTGATCCGCGACCACCTGGTAGCCATCAAAGGCCCCCTTACCACACCGGTGGGTGGCGGTATACGATCGATCAACGTTGCCCTTCGCCAGATGCTTGATCTTTATGTGTGCCTCAGGCCGGTCAGGTATTACAGCGGCGTCCCCTCACCAGTAAAAAACCCTGCCGCTACCAATATGGTCATTTTCCGTGAAAATACCGAGGATATCTACGCCGGTATTGAATGGATGAATGGAACTCCGGAAGCAGAAAAGATCCTTTCATTCCTGCAAAATGAAATGGGCGTGAAGAAAATAAGATTTCCTGAAACCAGTTCCATCGGTATCAAACCGGTTTCAAGACAGGGGACTGAACGGCTGGTACGTTCAGCCATCCGGTATGCCGTTGAAAAGGACTTGCCATCGGTTACCCTGGTCCATAAGGGTAACATTATGAAATATACCGAGGGAGCTTTCCGGGATTGGGGTTATAACCTGGCTAAAACTGAATTTGGTGCTGCTGAAATAGACGGCGGTCCCTGGTGCACTTTTAAAAATGCTGTTTCCGGACGGGATATCATGATCAAGGATGTAATCGCTGATGCTTTCCTGCAACAGATCCTTACACGGCCTGCGGAATATGCTGTTATTGCTACCCTCAACCTGAACGGCGATTATATTTCAGATGCGCTGGCGGCTATCGTTGGCGGTATTGGCATAGCGCCGGGGGCCAATATCAACTATGAGACAGGACATGCCGTTTTTGAAGCCACCCACGGCACAGCACCCAAATATGCCGGCAAGGATATGGTGAATCCCGGATCGGTTATCCTTTCAGGGGTGATGATGCTGGAATACCTGGGATGGAATGAAGCAGCCGCGCTGATCGTCAGGGGTCTTGAAGATGCTATTAAAGCCAAACGGGTGACCTATGACTTCGAAAGACAAATGGAGGGAGCCACAAAACTGAAATGTTCGGAATTCGGGGATGAGATTGTCCGGAAAATGGATTAGCCAATTGCCAAAACAAACCCAAGGGATTATAAAACCACAGGGTGTTACTGGATGAAACATATTGAATAATGCAACTTTTTATCCGTATATTTGTTTAGCATTATTCACTTAACAAATAAAACAGCATTTTATGAATAAAAAAGTTGAAGATATTCTGAATCGTCAGGTAGAAAGAGAAGCCTATTCTTCTCAATTGTATCTTGCCATGGCATCATGGGCTGAAGTAAAAGGCCTGCCGGGTATTGCGGCCTGGCTGTATGCCCAGTCTGATGAAGAACGCCTGCACATGCTCAAATTTATTAAATTCATCAATGAAAGGGAAGGTCACGCATTGGTGACTGCCCTCAAGAAACCCGAAAAAGATTTTAAATCGGTGAAACTCATGTTTCAGGAAGTACTGAAGCACGAACAATTTGTTACCGATTCCATCAATGAAATTGTTGATCTCTGTGTAAAGGAAAAAGACTATACCACGCATAACTGGGTTCAGTGGTTTGTTTCGGAACAGATTGAAGAAGAAGCCAACGCACGGGAGATTCTTGATAAGCTCAGCCTGCTGGGTGAAAACCTCTATATCCTTGACCGCGATATTATGTCCCTGCGGGGCAAGGATTAATATGGTAACCGGTAACCGGTAAACGGTAATCGGTAACCGGTAACCGGTCGCGGTTGGCTGCAGAGACGTACGATAATGCGTCTCTGCACTCATTTTCTGGCTCCAGCCTAACCCCCTAAACCGCTAAACAGCTAAACCCCTAAACCGCTACTGCATAATTTTCCCCATGAACCGCATCGACCGCATATCCGCCATACTCATTCAGCTACAGACAAAAAAATATGTTACCGCAGGTGAAATTGCCGATCGGTTTTCCATTAGCAAAAGAACCATATACCGTGACCTGAAAGCGCTGGATGAAGCAGGTATTCCACTGGGTGCAGAAGCCGGCAAGGGTTATTTCCTTGTCGAAGGTTTTCATCTTCCCCCGGTGATGTTCACGCCAAACGAAGCTAACGCCCTGCTGATGGCAGGGAAAATGGTGGAAAAGTTCACCGACAAATCCATTAACCGGCAGTTTGAATCGGCACTTTTTAAGATAAAATCAGTATTGCCTGAAAAGGAAAAGGAATTCCTGAATGACCTGAATTCCACCATACAGGTATTCCATTCCATGGCTCAGGAACCTTCCCCGGGATATCTTTCTGAACTCCAGCTTGCCCTGGCGCAGCGAAGAACATTGACGATTGACTATCGTTCACAATACAAGGAAGAGCATACCAAAAACCGTATTGTTGAACCCCTGGGAATCTGTTTTTACAGTATGCACTGGCACCTTATTGCATATTGCAGGATGCGGGAAGAATACCGCGATTTCAGGATAGACAGGATCAGTACCTTAAAAACCAATGATGAAGTCTTTGTCGCTCAAAAAAGGATAACCCTGCGGGAATATTTCTCGCGGCTGACAGATGAAACGGAACTCACTGAAGTAGTCCTGCGGTTTGATAAACCAACCGCTGCTTTTTTGCAGCATATTAAATTCTACTATGGTTTTGTGAGCGAAGAACAGGTGGAAGACAAGACTGAAATGATTTTTCTGGTCAGTGACCTGAATTATTTTACCCGGTGGCTGATGATGTACGCCGACGGATTTATGGCGCTGAGACCTGAAGCATTGAAAAAACAATTGCATGAACTGGTAAAGAAAATTGAAAAGAAACAGTTTTCTTAGTTACCTCACAACC
>CAYWCR010000146.1:0-5328 GCA_964456825.1 uncultured Bacteroidales bacterium | reverse complement strand
TATAAATGCATCCACCTTTCCACATAACGATATTATAAATGAATGTAGTAATAACAAATATACTTAATCGCGTACAACTTCGATTACAATCAATGAAAAGTATGCTGCTAATGGTTAAGTTTTGCCTGTTCGATCCGATTGCCACGCCATGCATCATCATCCTGTTGAAATATCCAACATCCCATGTCGCATGGCTCGCAATGACGCACCGGCCGGGCCATAATATATCCCGGTCTGAAATCATCTTGTGAAAATGCCTTTATGACGATCAGGGATGCTGTCAGCAAAAGGATTCTCTTCATGGGTATTTCGAAATTTTTCTTAAAAATTCATAAATAATTAATGTCAGATAATCAGGTATGAATTTAAATATTATTTTCACATCCTTAATCCGGCGCAATATAAATAACTTATTCCCGTCTCATGAGGTTTTTTATCCTGTCAGCTTTTTTGCTGATGCTTTTGTCAGGCCTCGAAGCGCAGGTAAAGAAGAGCGTGGAAGCGCTCTATATTGACAAGCCCCTTGCCATCGATGCCATCCTGGATGAGCCCGTATACCGGCAGGCTCAGCTCGCAAAGGACTTTGTCCAACTGCAGCCATACAACGGAAGACCATCATTTCAGCCTACTGAAGCATATTTCTTTTATGACCAGAAGGCTGTTTATGTCGGCGCCATTTTATATGACAGTTCCCCTGACAGCATTTTCAATATTTTTACCGAACGTGATCAGTTTGGGATGTTTGATTATTTCGGTGTTTATCTCGACCCATACAATGAAGGCCAGCTGTCCTTTGGTTTTTTTATCAGTCCCGCCGGCGTGCAATTTGATATAAAGGCAACCAAAGGAAGCGACGGCGATAACGAAGATAGTAACTGGAATGCAGTATGGGAAAGCAAAACCCGCATTACTGACAAGGGATGGGTTGTGGAAATGAAGATCCCATATTCCGCCCTGCGTTTCCCCGACAAGGAAGTACATACCTGGGGGCTAAACATGTTCAGGAATATCAGGAGGCACAACTCGAATAATTCCTGGAGCCTGGTTGACCGTAACCTTTCGGGTTTTATTCACCAGGGGGGAGTGCTTACCGGTATCAAAAACATTAAACCACCCGTCCGGCTTTCCCTGAGTCCCTATGCTGCCGCCTATATGGAACTCAGGACCGGCGAGTCAAAGCCCGATTACACTTACAAGGGGGGGATGGACCTGAAATACGGTCTGAGCGAAGCCTTTACCCTCGACATGATGCTGATCCCCGATTTCGGACAGATACAGTCAGACGATAAGGAATTGAACCTGTCACCTTATGAGTTATACTATAATGAAAAGCGGCAATTCTTCACCGAAAGCACCGAATTATTCCAGCGCGGGGATATCTTTTATTCGCGGAGGATCGGCGGCGTGCCCCGGTTTTCTGATAAGGCTGAATCATCCCTGGCAGAAAACGAGGTGGTCAACTATAATCCTGCTGAAACCCAATTACTGAACGCAACCAAGGTTTCGGGCCGCACAATCAAAGGTTGGGGGCTCGGGCTGTTGAATGCCATGACCCTGCCCTCGCATGCCGTGCTGAAAGATACGCTCTCGGGACAAACCCGCGAGGTCATCACCCAGCCCTTTACCAATTACAATGTATCGGTGATCGACAAATCATTGAAGAACAGTTCCTACGTAAGCCTAATCAATACCAATATGATGATGGCCAACAATCCTTTCATGGCCAATGTCACGGCTGCTGAATTCGAGCTGAGAAACAAAGCCAAGACCTATGCCGTGAGCGGTATGGCCGGTTACAGCACAAGGGGTGATTCCAGCCGGGAAAAGGGATACGGCGGAAGGATCGGGGTGGCCAAGAACAGCGGAAAACTGAGATTCGGCATATTACAGAGCCTCATTTCCGATGAGTGCGATATCAATGACATGGGCTACCTGCGAAGGAACAACGAATTAAGAACCGAGTTTGACCTGGGATATCACATTTTCGAACCTTTCTGGATTGTGCGTGAGACCCATATCAATGCATGGTGGAATTATGCCCGGATTTTTAATCCTTCGGACAGGTATGGCCATGAGATAGCCATCGACTGGTTTACCCTGTTTAAAAACAACTATGAACTGGAGATAAACAGCGGCATCGAGACAAACCGGCACGATTATTATGAGCCCAGGGTGGAAGGCAGGTTTTATGCCAATCCCTGGTATGCGTTTACTAACATTTATGGGTCCACCGATTCCAGAAAACCGCTTGGTTTATACGCCTATCTGGGAACCTATATCAAACCTGATTTTGACCAGCACGGATACAACTGCGGTGGAGGAATAATTTTAAGGATCGGACAGCGGATACAAACCCGCCTGGACAACGACGTGAATTTTGAACTCGGCGAGCCCGGCTTTGTTGACAAAACAGATGATGATGACATTATCTATTTTGCCAGGCGCGATCAGAGAACCCTGCAAAATGTGCTGGAGTTTGCCTATGCCATGACCAACAAGGCCGGTATAAGCTTCAGGATGAGACACTACTGGTCGGGAGCCGACGCCACACAGTATTTCCGGCTGGCGGAAGACGGGTCATTGCTTGCCGATGACAGCTACCAGGAAAACCATGACCTGAATTACAATACCTTCAATATCGACATGGTGTTCCGGTGGGTCTTTGCCCCCGGCTCCGAGCTGTCCCTGGCCTGGAAAAATGCCATATACAACGAGCAGGATGAAGTCATACCGGATTACTTCGAAAACCTGGACGAGACTATCCATGCCGACCAAACCAACAGCATCTCGCTGAAGGTGCTATACTATCTCGATTACAACCAGCTGAGGAGAAATAAACTGTAAACGTTGTAAACGAGGATTCATTCCGGGATTATTTTCTTAAGGGCGATATAAATGTCGGCTTCAATCATCACATCATCCTCATAATAATGATGGACGAAATAAATATTCCCTTTATCATCCAGCGTTGGTTCCCCCGCAAACTGAGAAATAACAAGCTCAGGTTCATCCCAGACACCTTTGTTCTTTATTGATCTGAATATGGCAGGGGTGCCCAGGTACCAGCGTGTAAACCAAAGTTCGTTGCCATCCGGTGACACATATGGCCAACCTTCCATGACTTCACTGTTAACCCCTTCGATATTGACCGGATCGGACCAGCTGTCTCCGTTTCTTGTGGTCATCCAAATGTCAAAAGATCCAAGTCCCCCTGGCCTGCCGGAATGAAAAAACAGATCATCCCCATGGATATGAACTTCTCCTATCTGAATTTCTTTCATCAGCCGGTCGCCTGAATAGGTCCAGTTGGCCCATTGGCCGCCGATATATTGCGCCGTGAACATATTGACGCCCTCATATCCTTCGCGGGCCGATGCAAACCACATTTCATCATCTTGTACGGCCACGGCGCCATCCAACGACAGCTTCCCGGGTTCCTGAAGCCATAACCGTTCCGCCTTTCCCCAGTCACCGGTTACCTTTTGGGAAACCCATACGCCCGATACCGTGTCCGTAATTTGTTGTTCAGGAGGAATCCTCACATCAGGAGTAAAAAAGAAATACATTGTTTTGCCATCCGGAAGGACAAAAGGGGAATCTTCAGCACCTGCCGTATTGATAGCGGAAGGAAGAGGTATCGGATCTTCATACCCATCCAGGTGAAGTAAAGGAGGATGCTGATCTGTTTCAGGTCCCCGTTTTGCAATATCAGCAGGCAGCTTATCCAGGCGATCTACCAGCGGATATTCCTTTGATGAAGGTTTTTCATCTTCACAGGATGATATTAAACCAACCATTACAAACAGTATATAAACCATAAAAATGCCATGGTTTGATTTTCGTGCCCAACAAGAATTTTCCTGCTGCATAATCATATAATTGATTTCATTTAATAACTATTACGTTCAAAATTTACTCCGATTTATTTACAAAAACAATAGGAATCTGGGAATTGGAGTCGGACCGATCACTTTAGGATAAATTATAAAGAGGGTGCCCTTCACTTTTTGGACACCCTCAGTGATATCAGAGAAGATTTGTTACCTTGATATTTGTTGGATTACTAAATAATCAAGCTAAATCAAAGCGATCAAGGTTCATTACCTTATTCCATGCATTTATAAAATCCTTTACAAATTTTTCCCCGGCATCAGCACTTCCATAAACCTCGGCAAGGGCTCTGAGTTCGGCGTTTGAACCAAAAATCAGATCGACCCGCGTAGCTGTCCATTTCAGCGTGCCGGTTGTGCGATCACATCCTTCAAAGGTCTCCTTATCCTCAGAAGTTGGCTTCCAGATGGTGCTCATATCAAGCAGGTTCACAAAGAAATCGTTGGTAAGAACTTCCGGACGTTTCGTAAAAACACCATATTGAGTGTTGCCACAGTTTGTGTTTAGTACACGCATACCGCCGATAAGAACGGTCATTTCAGGAGCAGTCAGGGTAAGTAACCGGGCTTTATCTATTAACAACTCCTCAGCCGGTATGCTGTATTTCGTTTTTACATAATTACGGAAACCATCTGCTGCCGGTTCCAGCATTTTGAAGGATTCCACATCGGTTTGTTCCTGTGAGGCATCCATACGCCCCGGCGTAAAAGGAACAGTAACCGTAAAACCTGCATCTTTTGCAGCTTTTTCAACACCTGCACAACCGGCTAATACGATAAGATCTGCAACAGAGACCTTTTTACCGCCGGATTGGGCATTGTCGAATTCTTTTTTGATGCCTTCCAGTATTCCCAGCACTTTGGTCAGTTCGGCAGGATTATTGACAACCCAGTCCTTTTGTGGAGCAAGACGGATGCGGGCACCATTGGCGCCACCCCGTTTGTCGGATCCGCGGAAAGTAGAGGCCGAAGCCCATGCGGTAGATACCAGCTGAGATACGGTTAGTCCGGAATTCAATATGCTGGCTTTTAAGACGGCCATATCTTTCTCGTCAATCAAACCATGATCCACAGGAGGTATTGGATCTTGCCAGATTAGTTCCTCTGCGGGCACTTCAGGACCCAGGTAACGTGCCCGTGGTCCCATATCGCGATGAGTAAGTTTAAACCATGCACGGGCAAAGGCATCCGCGAAATGATCCGGATTCTCCATGAAACGCCGCGAAATCTTTTCGTATGCAGGGTCGAACCGCAGGGAGAGGTCCGTGGTCAGCATGGCCGGAGCCTGACGCTTCGACTTGTCGTGGGCATCCGGCACCGTGCCTGCACCCGCTCCATGCTTTGGTCGCCACTGATGCGCGCCGGCGGGACTCTTCGTGAGCTCCCATTCGTAGCCGAACAGATTCCAGAAGAAGTTGCTGCTCCACTTCGTGGGCGT
>CAYWCR010000145.1:0-5391 GCA_964456825.1 uncultured Bacteroidales bacterium | reverse complement strand
TGACCCTGCAGAATAAACTGTTGCAGGAGAGGGTCGACAGGCAGAAGGTGTTGCTGGCCCGGGAAGCCATAAGCCAGGAATCCTACGATCAATTGATGACGGATCTGCACAGCAACGAAGCAGAGATAAAGATAATCCAGGTACAGATCGATAAAACCGAGATCAGGGCACCCTTCGACGGGATTATCGGCCTGCGGTATATCAGTGAAGGAGCTTATGTCAGTCCGGCCACCCGGATGGCCCGTCTGATCAAGATCCAGCCCCTGAAAATTGAATTTGCCGTTCCGGAACGGTATACAGACCTTGTTAAAGCAGGCAGTGAATTGAATTTCACTATTGAAAACTCGCCGGAAAATCACGTAGCCAGGGTATATGCACTGGAGCCCGCCGTTGATCCGGGAACCAGGACCATGACGCTCCGGGCTCTTTTCCCCAACAAAGATGCCAGGTTGTTGCCCGGGAGGTTCGTTTCGGTGCAGCTGATCATCCGTGAAAGGCAGGATGCCATTCAGATACCCACTGAGGCCCTCATACCCGAGTTGGGCGGAGAGAAAGTCTTTACCGTCGTTCATGGCAAGGCAGCATCAACATCTGTTATTATTGGCC
This sequence comes from uncultured Bacteroidales bacterium, assembly GCA_964456825.1. GTDB lineage: Bacteria > Bacteroidota > Bacteroidia > Bacteroidales > UBA10428 > UBA5072. Next base: position 4,785 of record CAYWCR010000145.1, on the reverse strand, counting down.
TGCGCACACCTGATATGGTGGAGGTCATAGAAGGATTGCAGCCCGGTGATTCGGTTGTCGTTAGCGGTATCATGCAGCTTCGTTCTGATATGCCGGTTAGTGTGCAGCAGGAAGACAGTGTTGAAAATCAAAAGCAGCTGCAATGAGCATTTCTTCATTAAGCATCCGCAGGCCGGTGCTGGCGACGGTGATGACCATTGTCATCGTCATTTTTGGAGCCATTGGCCTGACTTTCCTCGGTGTTCGTGAATTTCCCAATGTCGACCGGCCTATTGTCACGGTTAGTACTATGTATATCGGTGCCAATGCCGATGTTATTGAAACCCAGGTCACAGAGCCACTGGAGCAGGCCATTAATGGTATTGCAGGCATACGTTCTATGATGAGTTCAAGCCGTGACGGATCAAGCCGCATTACCATAGAATTCGACCTTAATGTTGACCTTGAAACGGCCGCCAATGATGTGCGCGATAAGGTTGCAGGAGCACGGGGACAACTGCCTAACGATGCCGAATCACCCATTATTCAGAAAGCCGATGCTGATGCTGAGCCTATCATCAACATCAATATTCAGAGCAGCAAACGGTCATTGATGGAAGTTTCGGACATGGCTGAAAATATATTCAAGGAAAGGCTGCAGACCATACCCGGCGTAAGCGGTGTTTTTGTATGGGGCAGCAAACGCCCGGCCATGCGGCTTTGGATGGACCCGGGCAAACTTGCTGCCTACCAGCTTACACCCATCAACGTAAGGGATGCGCTGACCCGCGAAAATGTGGAACTTCCATCGGGCATGATCGAAGGCAATGCCACCGAGCTTTCCGTGCGCACCATGGGCAGGCTGGTGACGCCGGCTGATTTTAACAACCTGATCCTCAAACAGGAAGGAGACAGGATTGTGAGGTTCAGCGATATCGGCCGCGCTGAGCTGGGACCTGAAAACCTCCGTACCGGTTTGCTGCGGGATGGCATGCCGACTGTCGGCAATGTGGTGATCCCCCAGCCCGGGTCGAATCACATAGAAATTGTGGACGAGGTTTACAGGCGCATTGAACAGATCAAAAAGGACCTCCCTCCCGATATTATTACCAGCGTTGGTTTCGACAACACGACTTACATCCGTAAATCAATCGGGGAAGTGGAAGAGACCATTTTTATTGCCTTTCTGCTGGTGATCCTGATCATTTTCCTGTTCCTGAGAGAATGGCGGACAACCCTGATCCCCGTGATTGCCATCCCGGTTTCGCTGATCGGATCCTTTTTTATCCTGTATATTTCGGGTTATACCATCAATGTACTGACCTTGCTTGGCGTTGTGTTATCCATTGGCCTTGTGGTTGATGACGCCATCATTGTCCTGGAGAATATCTATACAAAAGTTGAGAAGGGTATGCCACCTGTGGAAGCCGGAATAAAAGGATCGGCCGAGATATTCTTCGCGGTTATTGCCACCACCATTACCCTTGTCGCGGTTTTTGCCCCCATCATTTTCCTGCAGGGCACAACGGGAAGGTTATTTCGTGAGTTTTCCTTTGTCATTTCCGGAGCGGTCCTTATTTCTGCCTTTGTTGCCCTTACCCTGACCCCCATGCTGGCTTCCAGGATCCTTAAGTCACACCATACCGAAAACTGGCTTTACCGGAAGACAGAGCCTTTCTTTGTCAGGTTTATCAATGGCTACGGAGAATCCCTGAAAAAATTCATGAAACACCGCTGGATCGCCATTCCTGTTATGGCCGCAACCCTCCTGCTGATCCTTATAATCTGGCGTTTTCTGCCGGCGGAAATGGCCCCGATGGAAGACCGCTCCAATCTAAGGGTTAATGCCACCGCGCAGGAAGGGGCCACCTACGAGTATATGCAGCAATATATGGGGGAATTATACGAGCTGGCAAAAAAGGAAATCCCTGAAGCAGAGGGTATCATTTCAATTATTTCACCAGGCTTTGCCGGTACAGCCAACAACGGTATTCTGCGGATCATTCTTCCCGACCGTGAAAAACGCCAGCGCTCCCAGCAGGAAATAGCCGATAATCTCTCGCGGTCTTTTAAAAAACTCATTGGAGCCCGTACCTTCGTCATCCAGCAGCAGACCTTCGGAAGCCGTCGGACCGCACTACCCGTGCAGTATGTTATCCAGGCGCAGGATATTGAAAAGCTGAAAGCCGTTGTGCCCCGTTTTATTGCTGAGGCATCCGAGAACGACATTTTTCAGGTCGTTGACGTTGACCTGAAATTCAATAAGCCCGAGATACGGGTGGAGATAAACCGTGAGAAAGCCATATTGCTGGGCGTCTCAACCCGCGACATCGGTCAGACCCTTCAGCTTGCATTAAGCGGAACCCGTTTTGGCTATTTCGTGATGAACGGAAAACAGTATCAGGTACTGGGACAGTTTGAAAGGCCTGACCGGAGTGCCCCCATCGATTTAAAATCCATCTATGTTAAAAATAATACCGGCCAGATGATCCAGCTCGATAACCTGGTGACCCTGAACGAAGAGAGCAGCCCTCCCCAGTTGTTCCATTATAACCGCTATATGTCAGCCACCATCTCTGCCGGCCTGGTCAAAGGAAAAACCATCAGCCAGGGGATCGCGGAGATGGACCGTATTGCTGAACGCGTGCTGGACGATACCTATTCGACATCCCTTGCCGGTGATTCAAAAGACTTCACCGAAAGCTCATCAAGCCTGTTATTTGCCTTCGCCCTGGCCCTGGTTCTTATCTACCTGGTGCTGGCTGCCCAGTTTGAAAGTTTCCGTGATCCGCTGATCATCATGTTCACTGTCCCCCTCGCCCTTTCGGGAGCCCTGATCTTCCTCTGGTATTTTAACCAGACCATGAATATCTTCAGCCAGATCGGCATCATCATGCTCATCGGACTGGTGGCCAAGAACGGCATCCTGATAGTGGAATTTGCCAACCAGCGGAAAAGCGGGGGATTAACCCGTGAAAATGCCATTATCGGGGCAGCCACAGCCCGTTTCCGTCCCATACTGATGACCAGTTTGTCAACCATCCTGGGTACCCTTCCCATTGCCCTGGCATGGGGAGCAGGCTCTGAAAGCAGGGTTTCAATGGGGATTGCCGTAGTTGGAGGCCTGATCTTTTCAACTTTTCTTACCCTCTACATCGTGCCTGCCATGTATACTTACCTTTCTGAAAAGTCAAAGTTGGTTTCGAATGTGGAATTATTATCGGAAAATAATGAAAAGGACACATCGGATAATACCCTGTAAAATAACGCTGATCCTGGCCATTGCTGCTGCCCTTAAAGGTTTGGTTGTTGCTGCTGCGGCTCAGGATTCATTGAGCTTCAGCAACTGCATCGAAATAGGGCTGGAGCGGAACTACTCGCTGAAGATGGTCAGGAATACGGAACAAATCGCCCGCAATGATTTCAAATTCGGGATCATGGGCATGATGCCAACCATCAACGCCACCGGAACCTCGAGTAACGCTGTCATCGATTCGCGGCAAAAGATGTTCTCAGGTGAAATCCGTGAGCGCGATGATGCCAAGACCAATTCACTAAATGCCAATATTGCATTAAACTGGACCGTGTTCGATGGTTTCGGGATGTTTGTTCAATACCGCCAGCTGAATGATCTGCTTGAAATGGGAGAACTGACGACCCGCCTGACGGTTGAGGTGCTGATGGCAAACATAGGCACGGAATATTATAATTATCTTCAACAGTTGAAACGGCTGAAAACATTACAATATGTAATGGAGCTTTCAAAGGAAAGACTTCGTATCACGGAAGAAAAATACCGTATCGGCTACCAGTCAAAACTTGATTTTCAACAAGCCAAGGTTGAATACCATACCGATTCTTCCTTATGCCTGCAGCAGGTTCAGAATCTGGAAGCATCCCGGATACAGCTGAACAGAATCCTGGCCGTGAATCCTGATACCACCCTGATTATTGATGATACCATCGTGATCGAATATGGCATTATATACGATGATGTGCTTCAGCAAACGCTTAACCAGAATACACAATTAAAGATTGCCTTGCATAAGCAAGCCCTGTCGGAACTTGACCTGAAGCTCATCAATGCCAAGATATATCCGGTCATCAGACTTAACGGAGGCTATAATTTTACACAAAGCGAAGCTCAGACGGGCATTTTGCTCGAAAACCGGCAGGCCGGGTGGAATTATGGAGCTACCCTGTCCTATCCTATCCTTGACGGACTTGAATTGCACCGGCAGCGCAAAAATGCACAGCTTGAGATCGAAAATTCAAGACTGGACCTCGAGAACCTGGAACAGGATGTCATGGCCAGCCTGAGCGAAATTTTCCTGTCGTATCAGAACGGAATTAAGCTAGTGGAACTCGAAAAACAAAACCTCAGCGTTGCCCACGACAATTTTGACATTGCCATGGAACGGTTCAGGCTGGGTAACCTCTCCGGCATCGAAATGCGTGAAATAGAACGCATGTACCTCGATGCCGAAGACCGTCTGCTCAGCGCCCAATACCAGGCCAAGCTCGCTGAGATATCCCTGAAGCAGATCAGCGGGAGGATACAGGAGTACTTGTAGGCTGGAGACAGGGGCAATAGATGCAGAACATTGCTCGGAGTTCATCTATTGCTGGAGACCCCTGACTAAAGTCAGGGGCAATAGATGCAGAACATTGCTCGGAGCTCATCTATTGCCCCTGGTTTCAACCAGGGGCCAGCAGAGAATAAAAATTATTATAATAGTGACTGAAGCCTGCCGGATCGGGGTGTGTCGAAAGGAAAGTCGGAACTCCGTTTTCTCCGTCGGCAAG
>CAYWCR010000144.1:1411-5699 GCA_964456825.1 uncultured Bacteroidales bacterium | reverse complement strand
CCAGTATTACAGCAGGTGTTTTGCTTTCAAGCTGGACTATCCATGCTTTTTCCTGTGGAGTTAGCTTTTCCATATAATAACAGATCTGCAAAGATAGAAATATTATTTGTGTAAAAGGAGTTGCATTTTGTTGCTCAGGTTCCGGCAGGAGAGTTCATTACAGCACAACGTAAGCGGTTGATGTCATTCCGGACGACGCTACATGAAAATATAAAGCTTTCATAGTTGTTAATGCGGAGATCCGGAATCTTCCATAAATTGCGCAACGATAAGCGTTGCAAAAGCGTAAAAAACATTATCATCTCTATAGAAAAACCAGTGTGAAGAAACCTTGTGCTTCTGCGAGGAGATTCCGGATCTCCGCACGACACAGTGTGGAAGCTTTTTAATTTGTGTAGCGTCGTCCGGAATGACAAAGGCGCGTGCGTTTTGCCCTGAATAGTCACAGCTACTCTTGATCTCCGTTATGATACACAATCTGCATTATTTTACCAGTGGAGGCAGTCACCTTATTCCTCTCATCTATCCGCAATCCCACCACCCATATTATATTCCCGGCCGACTCGAGAATCCATATCCTCTTCTTGTCGGGCAGGGCAATTTTTTCATCCACAAAGAAGTCACTCAGTTTTTTTCTGCCCTTCATGCCCAGCGGGCAAAAATAATCCCCTTTCTTCCATCTCCGGAGGATCAGGGGAAAGCGAATGGTATCCATATCCAGCGAGGCTATGTCGCTGTCTGCCGGTATATCAAAGGACTTCAGATTATCAGTCAGGCGAAATGTAAGGTTCACCGGGTATTGAATGGCTGCTGTACCCTCCTGTATCTCAATCTTGTCTTCAACCCCCTGCTGCAGCGGCTGAATAATAAGAAAAGACCGGTCGACCGTAAGTTCATGACTGCGTGAAAAGAACTGTTTGCCAGGCTGGCCCTTCAGCGTACCGAACAATCGTTCAACCGTGTCATAATGGAATCCGAATTGCTGCAGCACTTCATACAATAATATCCCGGATGACGGCAAATCGCCTATCTTGGCAATGTTAATTTTCATACGCTGAGCATTTCCGGTAACTGTTTCCTTCATGAACTGAGCGGTTGCAGTATCCAGCAGATCTTTTGTCTCCTGCAGTTGCGCCATGGTTTTGATTACCGCCTCATCAAATCCGGGAAGTGCTTTTTTGATCTCCGGCAAAAGGATATGTCTTATTTTATTGCGCAAATACTTTACCGTGGCGTTTGATGAGTCTTCTTTCCATGCTATTTCCATCGATTTCGCGTAGGATCTGATCGCTAACCGTGAAAGAAAGAGCATCGGCCTCACAAGCTTTCCGTTTCTGGGTTTAATGCCGGTAAGTCCTGTGATCCCCGTTCCCCGTGAAAGGTTGATCAGGAAGGTCTCCACTGAATCATCCTGATGATGGGCTGTGGCAATGAGGTCATAGTTGTGATCCCGTGCCAGCTCGCTGAACCATTGATAGCGCAGTTCACGGGCCGCCATTTGTATGGAGATGCCTTTGTCACCGGCAACCTGCTGTGTATCAAACTTCCTGGTAAAAAATGCCTTCTTTAATTTCCCGGCTGTCTGCCTTACAAACTCCTCTTCGACATCGGATTCCTTTCCGCGCAGGCTGAAATTGCAATGGGCAATAGCAAATTTTAGTCCATTGCGATGAAAAAGATCCAGCATCACCATCGAATCAATGCCCCCGCTGACAGCCAGGAGAAAAGACTCCCTCCCGCTGCATTTACAGCGCTCTGTCAGAAAGCTCATGAATCCTTCAGCAATATGGACTGCATCCGTTTGCATGGGGTAAAAATAATGTATTAATCTGAAATAACACCTCACCCCAACAATCAACACCTCACCCCAACCCCTCTCCTGAAGGAGAGGGGAAGAAGTACTAAAAATGATTATTGTAGAATTCCTATTTCATTAATTTTAAAAGCTTTATAGAATGATTCATTGTACGACATTCCCCTCTCCTGAAGGAGAGGGGTGCAGGGGTGAGGTGTTTCTCAATCCCCCTCTCCTGAAGGAGAGGGGAAGAAGTACTAAAAATGATTATTGTAAACTGATTAACTGTTGTACTTTCAAATTAATCAGATTCAGAACCATATCTAATGACTTTAATACTTCCTGATTACTAAAACGAATCACTGTTATATCAAATTCTTTTAATACATATGTCCTCAATTCATCATGTTCCTTTTGATCTTTTTCATCATGTACTTCCCCATCAACCTCAACTATTAATCTGGCTTCATGACAATAGAAATCAGCAACAAATTTATTTATGGGATGTTGGCGTCTAAATTTAAAACCATTTAGTCTTTTGTTACGCAAGGCACTCCAAAGCATTTCTTCTGCTTCAGTCATTTTTCGCCTTAATTCTTTAGCGTTTGAAAATATTTCGCCTTTAGATTCCAAATGAAGATTATTATTATTATTCATATCAACATTATTAAGCTTAAACTAATCTATGTGTATACGATCTTCCCCTCTCCTTCAGGAGAGGGGTGCAGGGGTGAGGTGTTATTTCAATACCCAATAATCTGCGGCTCATCCATATAGAAATTCCTCAGCAGCAGCCTTGGTTCACCCGAAGCCATAAACATTTGGTAATCCGCCTCATCCGGAAGCGATGTATACCAGGTAAATTTCAGCTGCAGGGTATTGAACACCAGCCGTTCATTCCTGATCCTCAATCCCACTCCGATACTGGAAAACATTTTATTATTGCTTACAGCGAAAGTGCTTCCGCTGATCGTGCCGAGATCGGCAAAAGCAAAGCCCACAAAGCGGAATCCGAACAACGAATAGGGGGTAAACATGACGGATTCCAGCTTCAGCAAAATCTTTTCATCTCCCCGCAGGTACCGGCTGCGAAGGCCTGTGATGCCACTCCGGTTTTCAAGGGTAACATATTCATCCGGATACCGGTTGATGCCCTGCGTGTATTCCATGGTGATGAATTGCCTGAATTTGAAACGGTTAATTGTTTGGAGATCCGTATAATATTTGATCATCGCATGAAAAACACCCTGCTCTGCCTTCCGGTTATAATAAAAGGAACCCAGTTCGGCCATGCTGTATAGATAGCCCATCTGGTTGATATTAAAGGCGAAAGAAGCAGAAAGGCCCGCATAAGGACGGTAGTTGTACTGCCCCTGTTCAAACCCACCGGTAAGTTTGATCAGGTAGCCGAAAGGGACGTCTTCGGTTTGTCCGAAACTATAAATATGGGTGCTCCGGTAAAATCCCTGCCGTGAAAAGCCCAGCGAAAATAACAACTGGGTCTTGTCCTGAAACCGGTAGAGATAATCTTCGTCGGTATCGGGACAGCGGGTATAATCATTATACCAGAGGCGCGCAGCCATAAAGAAATTAGTTTGGGTAGGCTGAAGTCCCGACTGTGACCCAATGCGAAAAGAACGTCCAAGCCAGAAATCATGATTCAGGTAAGCAAGATGAACATCCTTCAGGGTAGTATCCCGCAATGGCACATCCGTGGTGATTTCAGTTTTTTCGAGCGTGGCTGCCCCGGCCCAATTGATATCAGAGGCCATAAAGTTCCTGTACAGGTCAAGCCGGTATGTTTCAAGATTCCATCGGTTAACGTAATAAAGGTTACCCGTAATATAACTTCCCCCCAGGTTGGCGATGCTGTATATAAAACTGCTGCCGAACGGCTTATCTTTTGCTGCATCCCAGAAAAGCTTTGCCTCAAACTGATGGCCTAATCCAATCATATTGGTATGCAATAATGAAATATTGCCCGCATCCACACTACTCATTTCTAATCCAAAACCCAACGGCCACAGGTCCTTTATAAGCAGTACCACATCCACCGTGTCATGTTGTGTATCGGCGTCGCTGATCAGAAAACGGGCATCATCAATATAGGGCAGGTTCCTCAGCAACCGTTCATTTTCAAACATAAGAAAGGGATTGAGTTTGTCTCCTTCATTAAACATGAGGCTTTGCCTGATAATCCTTGTCCGTGTCTTGATATGCATATCATTGCCCACCCTTTTAATGAAGCGGGCTGCTTCCAGTGTGGTATCTTCAATGGTCGGGCCGAAAGGGTCGATGCGTTTTACGGTTATGGACCGGATGACCTTGTTTTCATAGGTCCTGAACAATTCAGGATCCAGCACTTTCTGGGGCTGCACTTTCCTTGCCGTATCTGCGAACAGGGCTTTATATAGTTCACGCGTAAATCGTTTGTTCTCGGCCTTTATTTTCAGGCTGTCATAAAATATCTGAGTCCTCTGATGCAAGGAATTT
>CAYWCR010000144.1:0-1311 GCA_964456825.1 uncultured Bacteroidales bacterium | reverse complement strand
TCAGCGGTTTGAGCATAGGCATTAAATGAAAAAAACTGCCATAACAGAAAGGGGCAGATCAGAAAAGTAACCTTTGAGGTACCGATAAAAGATATTATGGTTCTGGCTGACATTGAAATATATACATATCCCGCTTAATATAAAGATAATGAAAATTATAAACTATGTTGTTTTTTTGCGTTTGGGTAATGATTTCCTGTTGAAACAAGTTGAGCCATTTTCACTCCTTGTTTTATTTTTATTTATATTTATGTCGTCTTTCTATTGAGGTCTTTATGAAAAAGAAGCTTTTTAATGTCTTCAAATACATCTTTTTTCTGGCCATTGGTGTATTTCTTTTCTGGTGGATATATAAAGATGAGCCTGTTAAAGAATACGTTCAGTCATTCAGCGACCTGAATTATTTCTGGATAGCTGTTTCCATTATTTTCGGGATCCTGGCGCAGGTTTCGCGTGCTATCCGATGGAATATGCTGATTAAGCCCCTGGGTTATAATCCGAAATTTTATAATTCGTTCCTGGCTGTATATATCATGTATTTTGTTAATCTTATTATCCCCAGGGCTGGTGAGATATTCCGGTGTACGGTAATGACCCGTCATGAGAAAATACCTTTCACAAAATTAGTAGGCACAGTATTCATTGAACGAATGGCGGACTTTGTCACGCTCATGATTCTGGCAGTTTTTATCATTTTGTCACAATTGAGGGTTTTCATCGGATTTTTCAGCACCCATCCCGAAATGAAAGACAAATTATTTTCCATTTTATCCTGGCGGAACTTTATTATTGTAATGCTGATTTTGGGTGTTGCTTATTTGAGTTTTATTGTGTTCCGCAGATATTTCCGCAAAAAAAGGGATGATAATACTTCTTTTGCCTCAAAATTGAAATCGATTAAATACAATTTTATTGATGGTATTAAGTCAGTCAGCAAACTCGAAAACAAGTGGCTTTTTATCGGTCATACCCTCTTTATCTTTTTGATGTGGCTGCTGATGCTTTATGTCGTTTTTCTCGCCTATAAACCAACTGCACACCTCAGTATAGAGGTCGGGATGATCACCTTTCTTATGGGGGGACTGGCCATGCTGGCCCCGGTTCAGGGCGGTATAGGTGCCTGGCATTTCATGGTCATTGAAACCCTGGTCATATATGGTATTGCCCAACCCGAGGGCAAAGTTTTTGCGTTGGTCGCACATGCATGCACCAACCTGATCTATCTTGTCTTCGGCTCCATTGCCATGGTGCTGATGCCGTTGCTGAATTCGGGGAAGAAGAAGGAAGGTAATCAGTAATCGGTAATCGGTA
>CAYWCR010000143.1:2618-5955 GCA_964456825.1 uncultured Bacteroidales bacterium | reverse complement strand
ATATAAGTGTTGTCGAATCCACTTCTTATGCTCCAACCTGAGGCACCGTATTCAACGATGCTGTCATGTGTCAGTCTGCCTCCTGCATCATAAAAGTAGTATGTGTCGGAAGTATCAGGAGCAAGTTCATGTGAGATGACGGTTTTTTGCACCAGATTTACCCCTTCGTACCGGTATTCCTCAAGATAGGCAATGGCTAATGCTGTATCGGTTATAAAATCAGGAAGTATCATGTTCCCTGGTTTTTTCCTCACCAGGCTTACCAATTGTTCATTGGCATTGTATGACCTTATTTCTGTGATCTGCTCGAACTCGCCGTTTGCATTGAAAAAATATCTCCATAGGGTATCAGGTTTCTGATCTTTGCTGTAATGGTAATACCAACGATATAATTCACCAAAGTATCCTAAATACTTTAGTTCATAGATTGAATCGAGAATCGCATGATTAGCTGTTTCGGCTTTCAGAGAATAAGTCTGTATAGTTTGAGGGTATTCATCAGCGATCTGACCATAACTGTGCCGGAAAAAAAGCAATGCAATCACGATGACAATCAGCCGGCTTATCTCTAGGGATGCTAGTTGCTTCGCGGGTTCAGGTATTGAATAGACTGACATAATGTTCACTTTATAGCAATGGTAGTATTCATTCATTGATGGTTTCGCTAAAATTTGGATTCAGCCACCGGTCTTCCTGGGGTATCAGGTAGAAATACCAGTCCTCGTTCAGGAGGTCATCGCTCACTTTCGTGGGCTGATCCTGCGGATACCTGTATCCGGCGAGTTTGCTCCTCAGATCGAGCCGCACAATATCGAACCAGCGTCCTTCGGGCTCGGTGCATAATTCCCAAGCGCGTTCCCATACAACAGAATCGAGGAATTGTCCGGGTGTCAGGTCAGGCGGTAAATCAAATTGTGAAGGTGTGAAAATATCGAGTTTGTTTGCTCTTCTTCGGATCTGGTTCACCGCCTCATAGGCCGATTCATCCAACGCGCCTGATCTTGCTTTGGCTTCTGCATAGGTGAGCAGGGTCTGGGCATATCGCAGCAGGTAAAGCGTCACCCCCGATCCCCCCGTTTCCGACCACCAGTCCCATTGGGCTTCACCCAGATTGTATGCACCCCGGTCAAGCCATTTGAGCGAAACCGCATAATCTACAAATTCACAGGGGTTAACAAGCGGATCATAGGGTACAAATACCAGACCGGACTCACTTCGAACTGTGGAAATAGATAGCGAACCCGGCTGATACAAGGTATCAAAAAAGTTACAATAGTAATTTCCGGTAACAAATGAATTATATTTCCTGTAGTTGTTGGGAAAGGTATTAAAAAACTTGAATTCCGGATTGTAGTTACTAGTTATACTAAGTACTATAATACTTATACTTAAATTGCTAATTTCATTCTTTGTGTCATCGCCGTTAAAATACAGGCCGAAGATAGTTTCCCGGTTATGCCTGTGCTTTGTTTTCCAAAGGTCAACCAGATCATCGAGGAGTCTATAATTATATTGCTCGGCCTGCTCAATCACCTCTCCGGCCAGCCGGGCAGCCTCGGCATATTTTGCCACATCGTTTACGGGGAAACCGGCCATGGCCAGGTATATTTCAGCCAGCAGGGCTTTCGCCGTGCCCTGGTTGGGCGTTTCCCCCGGTATGCGGGCGCTGGTATATGTTTCGGGTAGCAATTCAATCGCTTTTAACATATCGCTTTCAATGAATTCATAGACCTCCCTGTAGGTGGGTTTTTCAACAAAATAATTCACATCGATGTCAGTCACCAGGGGAGGTGTTCCGAACAGGCGTGCCAGCTTGAAATAACAATATGCGCGAAGGAAGTATAACTCACCGGCAATTTCAGGATCTTCAGATTCCGACAGTACCATTAGCAACCGGTTGATACTGACAATGGCAGTGTACAGGTTAAGATAGATGTTTCCTGTCACCTCGTTAAAGTCAATAGTACCTCCCGGGTGTGAACAATCATGGGGACCATTCTCATCTGTATATGAAAAACTATAATTCATATAGACATTCACATCGTCACTGCGGGCCAGTGCAGTAAAGTAATTCCCGTCATGAACCTTAACCAGCCTGGTATATATGCCGTTCAGCAAATCGATCTTTTCCTGCCGGCTGTCGATAATCAGATATTCATTGTCATCGTCATGAAAAAGACCTTCGCAGGAAATCAAAATCAGCAGTATTATGATCAGCCTGTATTTTTGCATAGTTTGGTTTTTAGAAGCTCAGGTTTATATTAAAATAGAACCCCCTTGCATTGGGATACGACCCCCTGTCCATCGCGTTGTCGGAAAAATTGTTGCTGGTATAGATAGTGGCCTCAGGATCATAGCCTGTGTAGCGGGTGAACGTTAACAGGTTTTCAAAACTCAGGGTATATTCAACACTGATCCTTGAAGCTATCTTTTTCGGCTGGCTGTATGTAAAGCTCAGGTTTTTCAGCCGGATGAAACTGGCATCCTCGACAAAAAACGAGCTCTCATAAAAAACCTTATCAGTAATATAATTCATGGAATCCAGTATAATGCCGCGGACTGCCATATTGGTGCCCGCTATGAAAGTAGAAGCTTTGGTGGCATTGTATTTGTCAACGCCAATCACCGCATACCAAAGCATCTCGCAGCTGAAATTCTTGTACCGGATCATATTGATCCAGTTGCAGGTAAAGTCGGGAATGGAGTTTCCTATTACTGTTTTATCATTTTCATTCATTACCCGACGGCCCAATGTGTCCGTTTTAAGATAGGCAATCCCCTTATGGTTTTTGTACTTAATAAATCCGTTTATCTGATCCGAATGTATGCTATCATCCCAAACTCCCTGGTAGCTGTACCCGGTGATGGAACCAAGGGATTTGTTTTCTTCGGCATAAAAATCAGGATAAAGTATATCGGTATGGTTAAAACTGATGGGCTCCCCTTTATACAGCTTTGTAATAAACTGATGGTTGGAAGAATATCCTGCCCGGGTCATCCAGGTAAAGTCCGGCTTGTCAACCGGAGTGATTTCCAGGCTGACTTCCACACCGGAATTTTTCATTACACCGATGTTCTGATAAAAAACACCTCCTCCGTAATACAAAGGGATGGAGCGCTGAATGAGCAGATCGGAGTTATACTTTACAAAATAGTCAGCTGATATGATCAACCGGTTTTTCAGGAAGGCAATTTCAGTGCCGTAATTCTGTTCCGTCACCTTTTCGTGCGTCAGGTAGTGATTGGCCAGGTTCGATATATACACACCATTGACAATACTGTCGCCGGCAAAATATTCCGAGCTGGTCGAGTACAGGTCGTTCGAAAGGCTGTTCAG
>CAYWCR010000143.1:0-2518 GCA_964456825.1 uncultured Bacteroidales bacterium | reverse complement strand
TTCCTGTAGCGGATGAAAGCGCTGATGCTATGGTTGCTGATCAGTTTCTCATAACCCAGGTCATATTGCTGGCTGAAGATCACAAAATGCTCATCGCTAAGCAGGAATTTTTCATCATCCATACCTAACCTTGCAGGAATGAAGGAGCTGTACCGGATGCCTTTAAAGGCAAGTGAATATGACGCACGCAGGTAGAAGGATTCGCGAAAGGGGTAGTAAAACAGCAGGTTACCCGAATGGGTATTTTCAATCTTCTTTTTTTCCTGCACATGAAAAAGCTTATCGGGTGATGTCAGGTGATCGGAAAGGCTTTCGATGCTTCCTCCCGTAATGTCGTTATAAAAGAGCCGGTCACCCTTCATTTTAAAGCTGTCAGGCATAGTACGGTAGGCAGGTTCGAAGTTAATTCCCTTTAAGATCACATTATTCCCCATATAATTATCGAGGTTGTTCCTGTTTTCCTGGTGGCTGCCTTTATATAGCAGACGTACCGATAATTTGTCAAGGAACACTTTAGATAGATTTGCCGTAAAGGTATATTTTGAATAGGCTGAATTGGTGATGATGCCGTTGTGATGGTAATAATTGCCTGAAAGGTAGTAATCCACTGTTTTAAGGCTGCCCTGCCCCGACAATTGTACTTCGCTGATATCACCGGTGCAAAAAAGCTCTTCCTGGAAATCATCCGACCCCAGGGTATTGCCCAGGCTGTCCCTGAAGGTTGGATATTTTTCATAGATACGTTGATCACGGTTCACATAGTAAAATCTGGTCCTGATTATAGCGTCGCTGGTGTCGAGCGTGTTCAGAAAAGTCTCTGCATCCATCAGGGGATAACGGCCGGAGAATTGCTGAAATCCTTTTTTCACGTTGAGATTGAACTTTGTTTCTCCTCCTCCCCGTTTTGTTTCGATCAACACAACGCCATTCCCACCCAGGTATCCATACAGGGCAGTTGATGACGCGTCTTTCAGAACGGTGATGCTATTGATATCGTGGGTATTCAGGTCGGCGATACCCAGTGTTTTGAAATTGGCCACGGGGATGATCATGCCATCGACAACATACAGCGGATCGGTGCTTCCGAATATGGAGCTGATACCCCTGATCCTTATCCTATTGTGATCGCCGGGGGCGCCTGATACCTTGGTCGTCCAGACCCCGTTTATCCTGCCGTGTAATGCGTCATTCACGTCGTTGGTGCTGAGCCGGTCAATCGTTTTTGCCTCGATCTTCTCGATGGTCCTGCCCCGTTCAAGATTTTCAACCTCGCCCCTGGTGCCTATCACATTAACGGGTGGCAGTTCGTGTTGTTTTGTTTCCATCACGATCCTGAGCACCTTGTCCTGGTAAAGATTAACCATCTGTTTTTTGTCCTTGTATCCGAGATATCTGAAGATAAGCCGGTAATTTCCGGGTTTCAGCCGGAGAATGAAGTTACCCTGTGCGTCAGTGACAGTTCCGGTCCCTGTCCCCTCAGGACTGATGGTTGCGCCGATCAAGGCTTCTCCGGTTGCCTCATCCTTCACAGTCCCGTCCAGCGAATACAGCTCAGCCATTTTCCTGGCTTTCATAATGACATGGTTGTGATTGAAAAGAATTTCGACCGGTGCCTGTTGTTTTATTTCATCAAGTGCCTGTTGAACGGTTATGGGATATTTCGGCAAGACAACGTCTATTTTCAGAAATGACTCGTTGCCATTATATACAATACTTATTTCGGGCAGCCTGTTCATTTCATCGATGGCTTCTTTCACGGTCAGATTTATACTGCTGAACTTAACAGTGGTCTGCTGCAATCTTTCCGTGATCTGGGCCGGGGAGAGAAAGCATGGCAGGATTGTCAGCAGCAATATGATCAGGCGTAGGGGATTCACAATTTTTAGTATAGGATTAAGTAATTTTCAATGGTTTTTTTTCATTATTGATACAATACATATTCATCTTCGGAAGCTTTTACTTTAATATCCAGGGTAAGCCTGATCGTTTCCAAAATCTCTTCCAGTGACTCCTGATAAAAACTTCCGGTTAACGTCAGGTTTGTATCGCTGAGGGTAGTTGTTATCTTTTTGTGGTAATGCCGGCTCAGCAGGCTGCAAACTTCATCGACAGGAGCAGCGTCAAAACTTAATATACCGGTTTTCCACGACAGATAATTCTGATCGGTGACGGCAGCAGTCTTTATTTCGCGGTTTGAAGCCATATATTTTCCTTTGGTGCCCGGCGTCAATATATGGCTTCCTTTCAGACTGCCCGACCTTGAAAAAGACACCTTCCCGCTGTTAACAAAAACGGATACGTTCTGGCTTTCCTTCTCTGTTTTTACGCTAAAAGCAGTCCCCAGCACCTTTATAATGGTTTTGCCGGCCTTCACCTTAAATGGCCGTGTCTCGTCACTGGTTACCTCAAAATAACCTTCTCCCTGGATCATGACCTTGCGGTTATTTCCTGAAAAAACTTCAGGAGCATGGAGAGTACTGTTCTCGTTTAGCAAGACATGCGAGTTGTCAGGCAGCAC
>CAYWCR010000142.1:0-5993 GCA_964456825.1 uncultured Bacteroidales bacterium | reverse complement strand
TGAACCGGGCGTGTATTATCGAAATCTTTGATCCACCGGTAAGTAGCCATAAAAATGGAACAATTCCCTGCTTCATTTCCCAGTGAACAGATAATAACGGAAGGATGGTTCTTGTCCCGTTCCACCATCCGGATTGTTCTTTCCATGTGGGACTGCAACCATTCAGGTTTGTTTGCCAGGGTTTTGTCAGGGTCATAGCCTATTCCATGAGATTCAATATTGGCTTCACCAATCAGGTATAAGCCGTACTGATCGCAAAGCTTGTACCACATGGGATCATTGGGATAATGACAGGTGCGGACAGCATTGATGTTAAGTCCTTTCATCAGCCTGATATCATTGATCATCGATGCCTGGCTGATAACATGCCCGGTAAGGGGGTCATGTTCGTGCCGGTTGACCCCTTTCAGGATAATCCGTTTGCCATTTACCAGCAACACCCCATTCTTTATCTCTACCCTTCGAAATCCTGTCTGTGCGCTTACCGTCTCCAGTACTTTTTTGTCAGGTGATATTACCGATAAAACGGTATGATAGAGATTCGGAGTTTCAGCGGTCCACCTCAGTGGATCTTCAATTTCTGCTGAGAACTGAAAGGGCTTTTCTTCTCCCGGCGCCAATTGTATGGCTTGCCGGAGAGGCCCGGCCATAGCTTTCAGTTCTGATCCTACCAATGTCAGTTCTACCTCACCCTGAGCGGGCTGAAGGGTGTCAGCATTGACCACCGTATAGGTAACAGTGTAAAGGCCGTTTTTATATTGGTCATCAAGGTCAGACCTGACAAAAAAATCGCTGATGTGCAAACGGGGTATTGCATACAGATATACATCCCTTTCAATGCCACTCAATCTGAAGAAATCCTGATCTTCGAGGTAGCTGCCGTCGCACCAGCGAAAAACCTGAACGGCAATGCTGTTCTTCCCGGATTTTAACAGGTTGGTTATATTGAATTCTGATGCCGTCTTGCTGTCTTCACTGTAGCCAACGTAACTGCCGTTGATCCACACATAAAAAGCTGAATTGACACCACCAAAATGCAATATTATTTCACGGCCTTCCCATTTTTCCGGAAGATTGAAATACCGGCTGTAGGATCCGACAGGATTATAATTAAGCGGTATCTGAGGGTAGGGTTCATCCCACGGATACCGGATGTTGACATAGATCGGATAATCATAGCCCTTCATCTGCCAGTCTGAAGGTACTTCGATGTTATCCCACTGCCGGGTATTATAGTTTTGCCGGTAAAATCCAGCCGGCCTTTCTTCAGGCTTCGGAACCCACTTGAATTTCCAGGTACCGTTGAGTGACAGAAAATAAGGACTTTTTTCCGGATCATCCTGAATGGCAGAAGCAACATCGGAATAGGGGAGCATCGTGCAATGTGGCTTTTGGGTATTAACGCTGGTAATCCCAATTTGGGTGATCTCATCGATTGGGTTTTGAACAGCAGGCTTGCAGGCGAATATAAAGCCTGCCAGAAGAAGATGCCAGGATTTCATAGGATAATGTATTTCAGGTTAAAGAATGCACAAGGCAAAAGGTATAAGGCATAAGGCATAAGGCTGATAAGTAAAATGGTTAACGGTTAATGGTTAATTGTTCATTGTTCATGGTTAATTGAAAACCTTCAGCCTAAAAAGCTAACCCCCTAAAAAGCTAAAAAGCTAAACACCTAACCTGCTTATCCCGACTGCACGACTGCACGACTGCATGACTGCACGACCAAACCGATTACCGATTACCGATTACCGATTACCGGTTACTCTTTACCTCCCCTCCTCCTAATGATATAAAAATTTCTTAATACTCCTCTTCGGCGTTTTTTCAAATTCGGCGTCGACCGTTTCAATTTTTGCTATGCCCATATAATTCGGAAGGATTGAATTCAGATGACGCCGGTATTCCTCCATTTTATTCCCGATTTCCTCCCTGGGGACACCATCGGCTTCAAGTGCTGCAAAATCAGGATAAACAAGGGCAACAATTCGCCCCTCACGTTCAATAACGATACCTTCCTGAATATAAACCAGGTTGTTCAGTTTTTCTTCAATTTCTTCAGGGTAAATATTCTGACCTGAAGGACCAAGGATCATCCCCTTAATTCTGCCTTTGATGAAAACGTAGTTATCCTTATCAATAATACCCAGGTCGCCGGTATGCAGCCAGCCATCCTTGTCAATGGCTTCCGCCGTGGCCTTTTCATTTTTGTAATAACCCTGCATTACATTATCACCCCGTACCAGAATTTCACCCACGGTGTTATAGGGATCAACGGAATCAATTTTGATTTCCAGTGTGTCGACCATTTTCCCTGCCGAGTGTTTCTTTCTGAATTTATAGCCGGCATAGCTGATCAGAGGCCCGCACTCTGTCATGCCGTATCCCAGCGAGAAAGGAAAATTAATCCTCGCAAGCAAGGTCTCAACTTCTGCATTTAATGCGGCTCCACCGCATACCACTTCATGGAACCGTTCACCAAAAGCTTTTGTAAGGCTTTTTTTGATCTTGCCAAAGACCAGGTTGTTCAACAGTGGTATTTTAATCAATATTTTGGCAGCGCCTTTGCTGATGGCCGGAAGGATCTGTTTTTTATATATTTTTTCAATGATCAGCGGCACAGCCAGCACCAGGTGTGGCCTGATGGCACCGAAGGCCTCAATAATTACCTGTGGTGAAGGTGACTTGGTAAGAAAGGTGATGTGACATCCCAGTGAAAAAGGGAACATAAATTCAAATGCACAACCATAGGTGTGCGCAAGCGGAAGAAAAGATACTATGGAATCACCCGATTTCAGCGGCATATTCTCGCGGGCATAACGGATGTTCGCGCTCAGACTGTTGAGATTCAGCACAACGCCCTTTGAAAAGCCTGTTGTGCCTGAAGTATAATTAATGACAGCCAGATCTTCATTGGGAAACGGATCAAATGCATATTGCCTGCTATTTATTCCTTCCGGATATTCTTTGTGAAATAACTTATCTATATCTTCACTGGTTGCAGGAACAGAAGGCATTGCAGCGTGAAAGATGCTGAAGTTTTCCAGCGAGATACTGATTTTTACGGCTGGCATTTTGTTTCTGTCCAGGATCTGGTTAATGGATTCGCTGACGAATAACAGTATGGAATCACTGTGGTTAACAATATTCTGAATGTCCTCCGCTACAAAATCCGGCAAAATCGGTACAATTACCGCACCGTAGGTTACGGAGGAAAGGAAGGCGGTACCCCAGTTGGCCGAGTTTTTGCCCACCAGTGAGATCTTATCGCCTCTTTTAATACCGGCAAGCTTAAAAAGCAAATGCATTTTTTTGATTTGCGTCCCAACCTGCCCATAGGTATAAGTGGAACCTTTATAATCAGAAAGTGCCGGGAGGTCCCAGTTATCTTTGATGCTTGTTTCAAAATATGAAACCAGATTTTCTTTCAGCATACGGTTAAGATTTGGTTAATACCTATACTAATATAAAACTTTTTTATGAGCTGATAACTTTCATCGCAAAATAATAGTTTCATCGTTAATAATACCTTCGCAAACTGAAGGATCCCTGAGAAAACAATTCCTGATGGCAAACAATACAGCCAGCCGGATCTTTTAATGCATTTCAGGCTTTTATTTTTCTATAGAATGGGCTTATTTTGATAAAAAATTGATATCATGAGCAAGGAAAGGCCGGAATATTCACCTGTTGAAGGAAAGACCTATACCTTATTTGGAAATACCGGATCGACCGGTGATTATTATGAAACGGTCAGGTCGCTGGCAGACAAAATTTTAAATGAAGCTGAGGATATTAAGCAGGTATTGGATACCCTAGGTCACTATTCATCCGGAAAGCGGTATTTACGGAAGCTCCTGAATAACAGGGAAAACGATTCCCTTATTTCAACCATACTGCAACTGATCACTCCACCTTTAAAGCCATTTACTGAAAATACTGAAAAACATTTGAAAACACTTCCGGTATCGAAATGGTGGGACAGGAGACTTAGTACTACGCGGGAACAATATCATCTTTACATGATTGAAATTGAACTGACCAACCGGCTGAATGCTTCCGCATTTAAAAAAGCAGACAAAAAGATTGCCCTGTTACCCTATTGCCTGCGTGATTTCTCGGTGAACTGCAAGGCGACCAAAAACGGATTTGATTATCAGTGCCGGCATTGTTCCGGTCATTGTTTTCAGCATCAGACAACCCTATTATTGAAAAAACATAATATTGAACCCTATATCTGGATGAGCGGAAACATGAAACAATTAGCCCGGTACACGATGAAGGAAAGAAAGACCTTTGCTGTCCTGGGAATTGCCTGTGTTCCCGAACTGCTCTGGGGTATGCGCAATTGCCGTAAAAACAACATCACGGTTGCAGGATTACCGTTGAATGCCAACCGCTGCATGAGGTGGTTTGGCGAATTTCACCCTAATTCCATTGATCTCATTGAACTGGAAAAGCTGGTTTCGGCTGAAACGGTCCTGTAATACAAAAGATTCAGCATTAACGGAAGAAAGGGAAGAGTACTTAGAAAGAAATACCCGCATTAATGCTGATGCAGGTAGAATTCCCGGCAAGTTTGGATTGATGCAAGGTATCATTGAATCTCATGCTTTGCATTTCACATCCGATTCCAATATTGGCAGCGGATCTGCCGGTGATTTTAAATTTCACCCCTGCGGTTGGATTAATCAGGATGTCACCTGCTTCAAAAAAATAATGCTTGTTATCATCCACTGAATCATATCCGACGTCTATTGCATATCCAATTCCCAGGGCTAAATACGGAGAAAACCGCTGGTCTATAAAACATACCCTGATATCCAAAAACAAGGGGACAACCAGGTCGGGATCATCCTCGACTAAAAAAGTCTTTATGCCCACACCAAAACCAAGGGAAAGAAAGGGATTGAATCTATAACCGTTTATAAGACTGAATTTTATAAAATCCGTTTTAAAAGAGTCGACGGCTATTCCGTATTCCATCTCCCCCATGATCAGGTAACCCGATCCGGAATTTCTATTGAAAAAACTATTATATTCTTTCGCAGATTCCGTTATTTCATTTTCAGTTTCTTCTTTTGTGTCAGGAATATACTGACCGGCCCTGGATAAAGAAGCATCAGCCAATAAAATAATGATGATCAGGTATTTGTACATCTATCCTTCGATTATATTCAAAGCGAAATCACGATCTTTATCAATAAGTGGGGCAAGTTATATTATTATTATTTCTGTTCCTAACCTAAATAACAAGTATTATATTAACGGTAAGCCGGTAAACATAATACTTGATTGAGGTGAATACTAAAACATAATATTGAAACGTTAAAAGAATGGTGACGAATTATATAAATTGTACCAAAGTATTGTTGATAACTCTCTTTTTAAGTCGTACCTTTGTTTCATATATTTATATATATCAAATATGAAAAGTACATTCTAACTGATCATGTTTGACGTTATTCATTAAAACTTATTGTTATGCTGGATGTAAAGGAAAGTGTTGATAGATTGATCCGGAACATTTATGAATGTCAGAAGCAAACTATAATAAACCGCAGATTCATTCGTGAACTTTTGTCAGAAGAGGAAGATGCTTCAAGACTTCAAAATGAGAACAAAGATCTGGAGGAGAAAATCATACTGCTCCAGAAGGAGCTCAGAGAAAGATTTGAAAATTCCTATTAGGAGATTTTCAACCATAATAATTCATTATTATTAATCCCTATTTGTTTGTTGGCGGTTTTTTATCAGCAGTGACAGCTGGTTCGGCCAGCTTTTATGTTATTTAAACGTTAACAGTTAAAGGGGCATTTAGCAGCTTATTCCGGCGCGATGACTCGCTGCCCATAGAGCCGCGCAAGGCCGCTCGAGAATAAAACTGATAATCGTTAATAAATTGAAAACTTTAGGAGTTGCTACAGGCATTTTCTTTCCGGCGCGATGACTCGCTGCCCATAGACCCGCGCAAAGCCGCTCGAGAATCGCGC
>CAYWCR010000141.1:0-6305 GCA_964456825.1 uncultured Bacteroidales bacterium | reverse complement strand
GAGCCTCTCAGGGGATTTGAACCCCCGACCTGCGGTTTACGAAACCGCCGCTCTAACCAGCTGAGCTAAAGAGGCAATTGAAAAAACGCTAAAAGAACCGGTGCAAATATATCAATTTTCCCGGTTGCCGGGAAAGCTCTTTTGCTTTAACGCACGGATGCGCTGTAACAGTGTCGGATGCGAATAGTGAAAAAATACATATATGGGATGGGGCGTGAGGTTGCTTAAGTTTTTGGAGGTAAGCTTTTTCAGGGCCTGTATCAATGCATCACCGTTATATTTCTCTTTGGCAAACCAGTCGGCACTATATTCATGTTTCCGCGAGAAGTGATTCATAAAGAGACCTATGATCATAGAGATAGGACTGTAGAGCACTCCGAAGGCAATGAGGCCAAGATGAAAACTGGGGATATCCGAACCCAGTGCAGCTGATAATTGCGGATTATCTACAAACAGCGAAAAAATGAACAGTGTAATACCAGTTTGAATAATGCTGGTAATGATGGCAGTCAAGGTGTGTTTCTTTTTATAATGGCCGATCTCATGCGCCAATACACCAACAATCTCATTAACACTGAGATCCTTGATCAGGGTGTCAAAAAGAACGATCCTCTTCCTGGATCCAAGGCCGCTGAAATAGGCATTGGACTTTGTTGAACGCCTGGACCCGTCAATAACAAAAACATTATCCAGTTTAAAACCGGCCCTGTCGCTGAATTTCTGAATTTCATTGCGCAATTCACCTTCTTCCAGCGGTGTTTGCTTGTTAAAGATAGGCACGATCAGCGTGGAATAAAACATGGTCATGAAAATGCTGAACAGGCTTACCGCTATCCATGCATAAAGCCAGAAACTGGTCGTGGTCAGCTGGTAGAACCAGATTATAAGTGAGAGTATCCCGCCGCCAATGACCGCTCCCAGTATATAACCTTTCAACTTATCCAATATAAAAATCCGTGCCGTTGTTTTGTTAAATCCGAATTTCTCTTCGATTACAAAGGTGTCATAAAGGGTAAACGGCAGATTAAGAATATCCGAGGCAATGGCTAATATGCCAAAGAATATCAGGGCAATAAGTATGGTATGCCCTGTGAAGGAACGTGCCCAGTTGTCAACCAGGTTAAAGCCACCAAAAATCAACATGCCTGAAATTAACAGAAAGCTGAAACTGCTGGTGATCAGCGAAAACCTGTCATTGACTTTTTTGTATTCCTGTGATTTTTTGTATTGCCCGGCATCATAAACATCTTTTAATTCTTCAGGCAGTTCAGTGGAAAACTTTTTGCTATTGAGGTAATCAAGCCATCTCTCGATCACAAAATCGACAACGATTATACCGAGTATTATATAAAACAATGCATTATGCATTTTATGAAGTGACTATTGATTGGTGAGTGGTACTTAAAGTTACTAATTAGGTTATTTTATATATTACCTTATATATCAATACACTAATAATAATATAACTTTCAAACCTGCCTGCCGGCAGGCAGGTCTTCAAATATTCCAACTTATAAACCTCCCTAAGTTCTGAGTCCCCCGCACACATTAATGACCTGTCCGTTGACATAGGATGAAAAGTCGGACGCCAGGAAAATGGCGACATTGGCAACATCTTCAGGGGTCCCGCCCCGTTTCAGCGGTATCTTATCCTCCCATTGTTTCTTGATATTATCCGGCAGCTTATGGGTCATTTCGGTTATGATGAATCCTGGTGCGATGGCATTGCAGCGAATGTTGCGGGAACCGAGTTCCTGGGCCATGGACTTTGTAAATCCTATTATCCCGGCTTTAGAAGCGGCATAGTTGGCCTGCCCTGCATTGCCTCCCACCCCAACCACGGAACTCATGTTGATGATGGAACCGCACTGCTTTTTAATCATGATGCGCTGTATGGCCTTGGTGAAATTAAAAACCGATTTCAGGTTTACGTTCAATACGGCATCCCATTGTTGCTCCGTCATGCGCAGCAACAGGTTATCCATGGTTATTCCCGCATTGTTAACCAGGATATCAACCGTTTCGAAATCATTCACTATTTGCGTAACAACCCGTTCCGTATCATCAAATTGGCTGGCATCCGATGCATAGGCTTTGCATCTCACGCCCAGGGCGGCAATCTGTTTTTCTACTGCAGCCGTCTGGTCATCTAGTTTAAGATCGGTGATGGCCACACTGGCTCCTTCACCGGCAAATGCCATGGCAATCGCCTTACCGATGCCCCGGGCACCGCCCGTGACAATGGCTGTTTTACCTTCGAGTAGTTTCATGGGATCAGCTATTAATTAAAATGATTTGGAGTGCGAAGATATAAACTTTATGATAAATATTGCTAACAACTGGCAAGGCTACTTTTTAAACGCATTGCGCATGGTTCTGCCGATATCAGCCGGGGATTCCACAACATGAATGCCACATTCACGCATGATCTTCATTTTTGCTGCTGCTGTATCATCTTTGCTGCCGATAATTGCTCCTGCATGCCCCATTCTTCTTCCCTTAGGGGCAGTCTGTCCGGCAATGAATCCAACCACAGGCTTGGTGCCATTCTCCTTCACCCACAGGGATGCTTCCGATTCCATGCTGCCGCCGATCTCACCGATCATAATAATTCCTTCCGTTTCATCGTCGTCCATAAATAATTTAATAGCGTCAAGGGTTGTGGTGCCAATGATCGGATCACCCCCGATACCGATGCAGGTGGATTGTCCCAGCCCCGCTTTGGTTACCTGGTCAACAGCTTCATATGTCAATGTACCAGAGCGTGAAACAATACCAACGCTTCCCTTTTTGTGAATAAAACCAGGCATGATGCCTACTTTGGCTTCTCCGGGAGTGATGATGCCCGGGCAATTGGGACCGATCAGCCTTGAATTCTTATCCTGAAGGTAATGCTTTACCTTGATCATGTCGGATGTCGGGATCCCTTCGGTAATGCATACGATTACCTGAATACCGGCATCAGCGGCTTCCATAATGGCATCCGCTGCAAAGGCAGGAGGTACAAAGATCACCGTTACATCAGCGCCGGTTTCTTTTACGGCATAGGCTGCCGTATTGAATACTGGCCTTTCAAGATGCTGTTGCCCTCCTTTTCCCGGAGTGACTCCGCCGACAACACAGGTGCCATACGCAATCATCTGCTGCGCATGAAAAGTTCCCTCGCTCCCGGTAAATCCCTGGATAATAACCTTCGAGTTTTTATTGACTAATACACTCATAGTTCAGGCATGTTTTATGCTGCTTCAAAAGTAGATTATTTGATACATCTTTCCAACAGTCGCACGGATTTGCCGGGTGACAAACGGTTACACCTGTTGGCCATGGTTGTCCTGTTTCCCTCCTCTCTGCCTTATAGATAAAACGCTTGCTCATTTTTTATATCTTTGTAAAAAACAACGATTGAAAGGCGGAACCACTATATGCGCACCCTCGACGGCTCCCGGTTCGGGAGCCATTGCCATCGTCAGGCTGAGCGGGCATGAAGCTATTGCAATAGCGGATAAGGTTTTCAGGGCGGCCGGGAAAACCGGAAAGCTGAAGCAACAATCTCCCAATAGCGTAATCCTCGGTACCATTGGCACCCGGGAAAAGGTTCTGGATGAGGTATTGGTGACCGTTTTCCGCGAGCCTCACTCGTACACGGGAGAAGATGTAGTGGAAATTTCATGCCACGGATCACCTTTCATACTTTCAGGCCTGATTCATTTACTGATAAAACATGGGGCCGTTATGGCCAAGCCTGGAGAATTCACCCAGCGTGCCTTCCTGAATGGGAAAATGGATCTTTCGCAGGCAGAGGCCGTGGCCGATATCATTGCTGCCGGTTCGGAAGCTTCCCACAGGCTTGCCATGGACCAGATGCGGGGCGGATTTTCAGAAGCCCTTGAAAAGCTTCGCACTAAACTGCTGAAATTCACTTCACTGATCGAACTCGAACTCGACTTTGCCGAAGAAGATGTGGAATTTGCCGACCGCACCCAACTGATCAAACTTATTGAAGAAGTGCAATCGAAAATTGCATCGCTTACCGATAGCTTTCAAACCGGGAATGCCATTAAGAACGGTATCCCGGTGGCCATCGTAGGGGAAACCAACGTTGGAAAATCAACCCTGTTAAACACCCTGCTCCGTGACGACAAGGCCATTGTTTCTGAGATCCACGGCACAACACGTGATGCCATAGAAGATACCATGACCTTATCAGGGGTGGTCTTTCGCTTTATCGATACAGCCGGAATAAGGCATACAGAAGATGCCATCGAAACCCTTGGCATCGAGCGAACCTATAAGTCGATACGCAAGGCACGGATCATTCTTTTTATGGCGGATGCCAATGCCAGTGCTGAACATATCAACAAGAGACTGAAGGAGATCAGAAAGAAGATCACTACCCAAAAGCTGATTGTATTGCTGAATAAGGCCGATAAAGCTGAAAAACCGGTTTTTGACAAATTGAAAAAAAACATAGAGCTTCATCCGGATGAATTGTTTTATTTCATCAGTGCCAGGAAAAAAACCAATATTGACGTGCTGGAAGAAAAACTGGTTGAATTAAGCGGGATCAGCAACCTAAGCAATGAAGGTGTGATCGTCACTAACCTGCGCCATTATGAAGCGCTGACGAAAGCCGGAGAAGCGATTTCACGCGCTGCTGACGGATTGAAAAACAAATTGCCCAGCGACCTCCTGTCCCAGGACATCCGGGAATGCATGCACTACCTGGGAGAGATAACCGGACAGATTACCAACGATGAGATACTGGGCTATATCTTTAAACATTTTTGTATCGGGAAATAAAATATAGAGCCAAGAACAAAGAGAAAAAGAACAAAGATCAAAGAAAAAAGATAATTAATTCATTTGGAACTTGATGGCGGCAAAATGAATTTATCAAATAATACGGCATGATTTGTGAAGATCATACAGAAAATGATCTGATATTATGAAAGCATTGATTCCGTTTTTTCTACTGGCATGTGCATTGATCTCAGCCGGTGATGATCCTGTTAAACCCGACTGCACCTGCAAAGAGATAAAGCTCTATGGTAAGGTTAAGATCGTCGAACATTTTCCTGATCTTAAGGTAAAGGTGGTTGAAAACTTTCCTGACCTGAAAGTCAGGATCGTTAAAAATTTTCCCGATGAATGCGGTGAATGGGAGCTGGTGGAGAGTTTCCCCGACATTGAAGTTCAGTTTGTCGAAAATTTTTCGGATATAGAGATTCAGTTTGTAGATCATTTTCCGGGCCTTCCGTAAGCACTGTCATAGTGTCCCGGCCATACCAGGCATTATGATGCAAAAAAACCGGCCAGGATTATTTCACGATCATTTTTCCCGACCTCGGGACTCCCCTTTTTGTATCAATTTTATAAATATAAGAGCCACTGGGATAATGGGTGACCGGCACCCGTATAGTCCCACGGTTTGTATTAACCCTGATCCGCTGAACGGACTTCCCTTGTGCATCAATGATTTCAATGATCCCCGTGTTTTGATCTCCGGCCAGTTGGTAGTTCATATCTACAAATTCACTGGCAGGAACAGGGTATCCATGCAGATAGTTGCCCGCTGGTTCGCCGGTAAGCATGTGATCCATCGCAGAAGATGGCAAAGTCCCCGGAAGATCATACACATCATAACTGTAAAGTCCTTCATTGAAATAATAAACATCCAGTATCATTTTGGCGCCTTCACCGGTATTTGTTAGCGAGGAAACCAATGAGGAGTTGGCCACGGATGAATTGATGATCCAGGTATTTGAATTTTCAATATCCGATTCGAACAGGGTGCTGCCATCCTCATTAAAAACAACAACCTGGGCATATTCAGCATTTCCCTCATCGTAGTATGAGAGCCAACCCAGCATGTCAATATCAGGATCCTGATCGAAAACATTTTCCGCTATATAACTGATATCCAGCGAAGGCGAATTATAATTCGTTACGATAAACAGGGGTTCAAGATGAAGGGTAACGGTTTTGAATTCAGTGTAATCGGGGTTGTAAAAAACAAATTGGTAAGTGATACTGTCAGGTATGTTGACAACACATATTTTCTGACCCGAATTTTCCAGTCTGATCATATGTATCTTAACCGATGCCTGATCATTAAAAGCATGTTCTTTTGTATATTGAGCTGAAGTATTAAGAACTGCGGCCATAAGACAAAAAAGCCCAAGTGCTTTTCTCATAACATTTTGTTTTTAAGGTTTATCCTTACCAAAACTACATCATATATTTAAAAATTCCTAATTTGACACACTTGACACCCTGACAGGGTCCCCCCACCCTGACAGGGTGGT
>CAYWCR010000140.1:0-6531 GCA_964456825.1 uncultured Bacteroidales bacterium | reverse complement strand
GATTTGTAAGGCGTATATCTTCCGAGGAAGCACCTACCATAACCTTAAATGTCCCGGGTTCAATAACCGGTTTCATATTTATATCGTAAAGGATAAGTTGTTCCGGAGCAATGATAAAGCGTATTGTTTTTAATTCTCCGGGCTCCAGTTTTATTTTGGCGAATCCTTTAAGTTCTTTCACAGGTCTGGCTATACTGGCCAGTTCATCATGGATATACAATTGCAAAATTTCTGAACCTGTTCTGGCACCCGTATTCTTTATATCAACCGAAATGGCTATGTTTTCATCTTTGCGGATCTTTTCCGCTGAAAACCGCAGATTGGAATATTCAAATGTTGTATAGGATAAACCATGACCAAATGGATACAGTGGCTCATTTCCGATTCCAACATAAAAATCATCCGGTTTATAAGGCAGGTGATTATAATTAATGGGTACCTGACCGGTAGTTTTGGGTATGGAAACCGGTAGTTTTGCGGATGGATTCACATCACCCATGCAGATTTCCGCAATTGCCCGGCCGCCTTCCTCTCCGGGATACCAGGCAAACATCACGGCATCAGCCTTGTCGATCCAGTTATTCATGGCAATTACAGTGCCGGTCTGAATAATCACAATCAGCGGTTTTCCGGTTTTTGCCAATGCCAGGATCAGCTGTTCCTGTGCATCATCCAGTTCCAAATATGCCCTGTCGCCATTCTCATCGTCCTTCATACCCACTGCCACTATAATGGCATCGGCATTCCCTGCTGCTTTGACGGCTTCCGGGATGAGGGCCAGGGGATCAATGTTCCAGCCCAGCTGGGCAAAAGCCCTATGGCCACTGTCAAAATATTCCATCCGGAATGAATAAATTTTCCCTTTTTGAAAAGTATATTTTGCCTCCGTCAGACGCCTGCTTCCGTTTTGCCACATATCTACTACAAGTTTATCATCAATAAACAGCCTGACACCGTCATCTGCGGTAACTCCAATGCTATAGGTTCCGTTAACCGGTGATTGAAGCCTTCCGGTCCACCGGACCGAGAAATTGTCTCTGGGCAGACCTTCCGGAGAGCCTTCTTTCCAGTCAAACTCAATTTTATCATCATTTTTAATATATAGGGGATTTCCGGATAAGTCGGCCGTATTGTAATATTCACCCCGGATTCCCCCTAAAAAGTTTTCAGGTTGAATAGCAGGTAATGCCGTATAGGAAACTTCGGCTCCTTTTGCCGCCACAACTTTTATATTGGGATACTGACTTTTTAATCCTTCCAGCAGGGTAACCTCATGCCTTCCAAAACCACCGTAATGATTTATCAGAAGCCAGTCAGTCATGGGACCTACCAGGGCTATGCTTTGTACGTTCTTACCCAACGGAAGTGTATTTTTATTATTTTTTACCAATACGATACCCTGACGGGCAGCTTCAAGAGCCAGGGCTCTGTGTTCTGCACAATCCGTAATTTTTTTAGCATAATCAGGGTCAGCAAATGGATTGTCAAAAAGCCCGGTTCTTATTTTCTGCCGGAGCACCCTTCTGACCGCATCGTCAATTCTTTTCTCTGATACCAGACCTTCCTCAACGGCTTCCTTCAGAATTTCACCATAATAACCGTCTGATGCAGATGATATTGAGATATCACAGCCAGCGTTGATAGCAGCGGTGGATAGTTCTTTCTTTGTACCGTAAATGCCAAAAGCATTATAAATGATAGGAAGCGCATCCCCATCCGAAATGATGAATCCGTTAAAACCCCATTCGCCTTTGATCAGATCATTCATAAGCCAGTCATGGGTGGCACAAGGTATTCCATCCAGTGTATTGTAAGCCATCATAACCGATGTTGCTCCTCCTTCCTGGAAGCAGGCTTTAAATCCGGGGAAATAAATCTCACGCAACAGCCGCTCGCTGAAATGCACAGGTGCCCCAAACCGCCCTTCCAGCCCCATGTTGGCAGCAAAATGTTTGGGTGTTGTTATAATACCTTTTTTTTCAAATACCTTAACATAGGAAACTCCCATGCGGGAGGTCAGGTATGGATCTTCCCCAAAGGTTTCCCCCGTTCTTCCCCAGCGGGAGTCCCTTGCAATATTAACCACGGGAGCAAATACCTGGCGGATGCCGCGGGCCCTGACTTCTTCGGAAATAGCCTCAGCAACCCTTGTCATCAGACTTGTATCCCATGAGCTAGCCAGTGCAATTGACTGTGGAAAAGCAGTGGATTTGTTACCCATGTATGCAAAAATGGCCTCCCCCGATTTAATGGCAGGAATTCCAAGACGGGTATTGCTGATCAGGAATTGCTGAATTTTATTTATTTCATTGGCGGCATCGGATGGAAGAAGACCATTGTTTAGAAATCCCACACATCCAATTCCATTAACCCCGATCGCATTGGTATCATCCTGAAATTGAAGTTGCGCCAGCTTTTCATCAAGGGTCATCCGTTTCAGCAGATCCTCAACCCGTTTTTCTACCGGCAAGTCCTTGTTTTTATAGAGAAGCTGATGATTTTCTCTGGTAGCACATTGCGACAGGATAACAAACGCAATAATGGCCTGGCTTAAGTTGAACAGGAACTTAATCATACAGATTGTAGTTATATTGGTTCAATAAAAATCCGTACAAATTATTCCTTTTCCGCAGGACTATGGATTGCTATTTTCCCTAATTGTTCCGGTATTTTATTGCAGGGAAGTTATTTCGAATTCAGACTATTTATCCAATCGATACACCGGTTTGTCCAGGATGCCAGATATCCTTTTCCGATAGCCAGCGAGAACCCATGCCCTCCATAAGGATAGATATGCATTTCAGCCGGGATTTTCCTGGCTCTTAGTGCGCTAAAATAGGAAATACTGTTTTCAACCGGTACACCAGTGTCATCGCCTGAGTGAATAAGAAATGCCGGGGGTGTGTCTTCTTTTATCTGTAACTCATTTGAATAATAAGTAATTAACTCCGGATCAGGATTTTCACCGATAAGGGCAATTCGGGAACCTGTATGGATATAATCACCCGTAAAAGAAATAACGGGATATATAAGGATGGAAAAATCCGGTCTGCAACTCATTTGATCAACCGGATCCTTGCTTTCTGGAATCCCCCGGTCAAAATGTGTTGACAACGTGGAAGCAAGGTGACCTCCGGCTGAGAATCCCATAATCCCTATTTTTTCAGGATTAATATTCCAATCCAATGCATGATATCGGACTAACCGCATGGCTCTTTGAGCATCGAGCAGGGGTGATTTATGCGGTACAACATTGCTCTTGGAGACCGGTAACCTGTATTTTAAGACAATTGCAGCAATGCCATTTGCATTCAACCATTTGGCAATATCGGATCCTTCCCAATCATAGGCCAGAATCCAGTATCCACCTCCCGGACAAATGACAACCGCCTGCCCTGTAGCATTTTTTACGGAAGGCAGAAAAACAGCAATATCTGGATTCTGAACATTACTGATCCTGACTATATCCGTTGTATCTCTTTTTTCCTTTTCGTCTGATTTCTGATAATTCGGAATCTGTCCATTTTCCCATAATGGAAGAAGTGCATTTTGAGCCTCTATGGGACTCATTGCATATAATAAAATGAGCAGGTTGAATATGTTTTTCATAGGAATGATTTATTTATGTTCGTGCTCAAAAATATAAACATCAATTCAGTTATTTTCATCGCTATTCCCAGTATTTATTGTGCAGTGAACGTTCATCGCCCTTGTATACTGCATTTTCAACCAACAGTACCCGGTAATGGTCGTAAGGAATATCGTTGATGCCGCCATCCCATTCCCTTACTTTTCCTTCCCATGATTTTCCGGGATGTCCCCAAAGCCCTTCTGCATATATAGGCTGTCCCTGCGCTACATCAACAATCACCATTCCGTATTCCTGCAGCGCTTTTACAATAACAGCCTCTTCGGTTGTCAATTGAAAGGGAGTCAAATCAAGATCCGGATCCAGCTGAATGACAGCTCCTTCTGGAATTCCCCCTTTGAAAAATCCGTCTGTCCAGCAAGCCGGATATACAAATTCTTTAAACGCGGCATACCGGGTGGCACAGGATAGTTTATGCCGGATCTTTCCGCTCATTACCTCATCGTACATGATCAGTCCGGCCATAGCCGGCACCCCGGCGGCTCGACTGGGTCCATGAAAATGAATGCTTTCACCGTCTACCGCTCCCAATGCTTTGTTGTCAAATACACCTGGTCCATCGAGGGGATATGTCATGCCGGTATTCGATTCCAAATCTCCTGTGGCGGTTTTCTTCAGGCCCCACATATCCCAGGCAATCATACGTTGCCAATCGACCAGCACGATATGGGCATCGCTTTGTGCGTCGGGTGTGGCACCATCGGGGATAGGAACAAAATCAAATCCGGGTCCGTGACCAAAGGAGTCTCTTTGGGTATTCCAGCCTTTCTTTTCATCTTCCGACAAATAGTGGTTCTTTATTTGATATACCGGCGTCATACTGTCTACCTCATACACGGGTATGGTCCATTGCCGGTAAGAAACACCAAAATTTTCTCCGGTAGGCTCCTGTTTGAGCAAACTTACCCAATAGCCGGTACGGGGATCAATTTTTGCATTTTCAGCAATGGGTTGATTCCAAAAGCTGCTGTCGGAAAAAAAGCGTTTTGAGATTTCAGGGATTTTTACAGATGTGTTGGGTTTACATCCAATTAAAACAATGACCAGAAAAGTGAGAAAAAATATTTTCATAGCGGGAAGATATTATTATTTATAGATAAAATTCGGGGAATCATTATTTGCATTAGAATTTGTTACCTATTTATTTTCGCTTCATTCGATTAATGATATACCTTGTCATTTAGGGTAATTTTATGATTGTCATTCCCCATCATTCCTGCTTCAAAATGCTGTTCAAATGCTGCTTCGAAAAACTGAAGCTTTATCCGGTGAAATCCCTTTTCAAGGGCAATCTGGCCGGTTCGGGTCTGAACGCCATGAATGGAGTCGTTATTTATAATCAAAGAATTGTCAATAAACAAGCGACTTCCGTCATCAGAGTCTGTGAAAAATTTATATACTGCAGTACTGTCAATTTTAAGAAAACCCTTGAATTCCATTGCCCAGAAATCTTCTCTGACCCAATCAGGGATTTTGATGGCATTAACGGTTCCGGATTTAACGGCCCTTAAATTATTGATCCCGCCAATTGAATCAAGTCTGGCTTCAAAATAGGCGTATTCAATACCCTTTGTAAGTTTTTTGATATCATTCAAGGCGGGCGATGGCTTTACTTTCCGGCAAATTCCCTTGGTAACCGGCCCCGTTTTTCCTGATGGAAGTATAATCATGGCTTTCACAATAGTGTTTTCTTTTAATTCAAGTTTCCCATTATACAAAAAAGAGCGGTTATCCGGATTGCTGTTGTCCAGGGTATAGTAAATCCGGCCTGTATTGATCGGGTTTACCATTTCAAAGGTGAGCGTATTTATAAATTTAATTTCTCTGTCTATTCCTGAAACATAGGGGATGTGATAATTTATTTTCATTTGATCCCATAATCGGTAATGAGAACCAAGCCGTCTCAGGAAATCGTCATAGTTCTTATCGGATGAATTACTCCAGGTCAGTTCAGCCAATGCACATAAGCGGGGCAGTACCATATTTTCCACCTGACCGGGTGTTTTCAGGTTTTCGGTCCACACGTTGGCCTGAGCTCCCAGTATATAATTGTAATATGCTGCTGGCAAGGAATCGGGAACAGGCTCATAATGATATACTGCCTCCAGCGGTAGGTAACTGCCCTCAGCCTGATAGTCAATTTCTGCAAGATCCTGATAACGGTTGAAATAGAGAACTTCGCCCGGAGTCATAATAGCACAGTGATCTGAAAGGGCCGCTTCAATTCCTCCTGATTCTCCTCTCCATGACATCACGGTTGCATTCGGTGCAAGCCCGCCTTCGAGAATCTCATCCCATCCGATTATTTTTCTGCCCTTCGAATTGAGATATTTTTCAATTCTGCATATGAAATAACTTTGCAATTCCTCAACGTTTTTCAACCCCATCTTTTTCATCGTTGCGCGGCATTTGGGGCATTTTCCCCAGGGTGTTTTCTTGGCTTCATCCCCTCCGATATGAATATATTCTCCCGGAAACAGAGTGATCACTTCATCAAAAACATCTTCCAGAAACCTG
The DNA here is from genome assembly GCA_964456825.1 of uncultured Bacteroidales bacterium. Classification (GTDB taxonomy): domain Bacteria; phylum Bacteroidota; class Bacteroidia; order Bacteroidales; family UBA10428; genus UBA5072. The sequence goes on along the minus strand of CAYWCR010000140.1, from coordinate 365 downwards.
AACGTTTTCTCATTTCCGGAGCAATAGGGATCCGAAAATTCCCAGGCAACATGTTCCGGTTTCTTAAATATTTTTCCTGAACAGGAGAGCTCAGGATAGGCTGCCAGGGCGGCCCACGAATGACCCGGCAATTCGATTTCGGGTATAATGGTTATCCCCCGTATTGAAGCGCATCCGACAATTTCCCTGATCTCATCCTGTGTATAATAGCCTCCATACTTTTCACCATCCCGATCGGGCAACTCAACAAAATAATTCCACTCCTCAGCTCCTGTTCCTTTTCTCCAGGCTCCGGTTTCCATAAGACGGGGATGTTTTTTTATTTCGATCCGCCACCCCTGGTCGTCGGTTAAATGCCAGTGAAA
>CAYWCR010000139.1:3444-6554 GCA_964456825.1 uncultured Bacteroidales bacterium | reverse complement strand
GACCGGAACCGTACTTCCCCATTCGCTTTCACCGGCAATAAATTTGAATTCCGTGCCGTGGGCGCATCAGCCAATCCTGCCATCGCCATGATAGCACTGAATTCTGCCGTTGCTGAACAACTTATTGAATTCAAAAAAGATGTCGACAAACTGATCAATAAAGGAGTGAAAAAAGATGAGGCTATTTTTCAGGTGATCAGGCAATACAGCATCGAATCCAAGGCCATCCGTTTTGAAGGCAATAACTATGGCGATGAATGGAAAAAAGAGGCCCTGAAACGCGGACTTAAGAATGAAACCAATTCGGTAAAAGCCTTTGATTTTTATCTTACCGATAAGAGCAAAAAGCTTTTCACCAGCCTGGAAGTCATGACCGAACGGGAAAATGAAGCCCGGACCCATGTCCGCTGGGATACCTACACCAAGAAAATTCAAATCGAAGCACGCGTGCTGGGAGACCTGGTTTTGAATCACATCATTCCAACCGCTGTGCGTTATCAGACCGAGCTGATCAAGAACGTACAGGGCATGAAGGAAATATTCCCCGATAAGGACTTCCGCGAAATTGCCTCGGGACGGCTTGAACTGATCCGCGCTATTTCAGAGCACATAAGCTATATTACGACCAAAGTCAATGAATTGGTTGAAGTCCGGAAAGTTGTCAATAAAATTGAGGATGAAAGAGATAAAGCCATGGAATATTCAACCAATGTATTTTGCTACCTTGAAGATATCCGGTATCATGTCGATAAGCTTGAACTAATTGTAGACGATGAGATGTGGCCGCTTCCCAAATACCGTGAGTTGCTTTTTACCCGGTAACAAAAGATAAAGGATCTTCACGGGACAACCCTGTCAGTTAAATGGCAGGGTTTTCTTTTTATACCTATACACAGCGTATTTGCTGATTTGTTGATTTGCTGACCTGCCTGCCGGCAGTCAGGTTTACTGATTTACAGATTTGGGATCATTGTTGCAGGGTAAATCTGTCAATCTGTAAACGATCAAACGTTCAAATTTTCAACCCTTAAATCTTCAAACTCTCCTCCGGGTTGTGCAAATCTTCTTTTTACTATATTTGGTAATTAATATAACTTTACAAAATAAGATCGTTTTGTTTACCGTTTACGGTTTAACTTTTTCTTTAAACAACAGGAATAATGAAAATTATTAGATTATTGCTTGTTACAGGGCTGATGTTCGGGATCAGCCTGATTGTTTCCGGCCAGAACAGAAAAGCTGTAAAAGCTTATGAAACCTATGATGCCGGAGAATATTATTTAGCCATTGATGAGTTCAAAAGAGCCTATCAGCAGATAACGGATAAAAAGGAAAAACTGCATATCGCTTTTTATATTGCCGAATGTTACCGCATTACGGATAATCCGACCCAGGCCGCATTATGGTATGGCAAGGTGGTGGCCAAGGATTATGAAAATCCGGTGGCCATCCTGTATTATGCCGACGCGTTGAAAAAGAACCAGAATTACGAAGAAGCCCGCTCACAATATATGCATTACAAAGACCTGGTACCCGATGATCCCCGCGGAGCTGACGGCATTATTTCCTGTGACCAGTCGTTGTCATGGATAGAAAACGCCACCGGTTATCAGGTTGAAGAGATGAAATTCATCAATTCCAAAAACTTTGATTACAGTCCCGCATACGCCCGCGAAGATTACCAGGAATTGTACTTCACTTCCTCCCGTGAAGAATCCATTGGCAATGCTGAACATGGCGGAACCGGCCAGTCCTTTGCCGACATTTTTTATTCTACCATGGACAAGAAAGGAAAATGGAGCACTCCCCTGCCCCTGACTGAACCTGTCAATACCGAGGCTGAAGAAGGGACTCCGATCTTATCAGGTAATTACAATACCCTGTATTTTACACGGTGCAATATCAGCAAAAGGAAACCGCTGGGTTGTGAGATTTTCAAGGTTGAACGCCAGGGTCAGACCTGGGGAAAGGAAGAGTCGCTGGGCATTGCATCCGACAGTTTGGTGATCGCGCATCCCGCCATCTCAAAAGATGACCTGACCCTGTATTTTGTATCCGATATGGAGGGCAGCACAAAAACTCCCGACGGAAAGTACAGCAAAGATATCTGGATGGTCACGCGCTCGGATGCCCAGGGCAAATGGAGCTCCCCCGTAAACCTGGGACTGCCTGTCAATACCCCCGGAGATGAAGTGTTTCCTTACGTTCATGCTGACGGATCACTGTATTTCTCTTCCAACGGGAAGATCGGTATGGGAGGGCTCGACATTTACAAGGCCCAAAAAACGGAAAGCGGTCAATGGGAAATCGAAAATATGAAATATCCCATCAATTCTTCTTCGGACGATTTCGGGATCACATTCGAGAATGACCGGGAAAGCGGATATTTCAGCTCCAGCCGCAAAGGGAAAGAAAATGTTGATATATACTCATTCCTGTTGCCGCCCCTGAAATTCAGCATTATCGGAACCGTTAAAAATGAAAAAACCGATGAAGTGATCCCGGAAGCCCTCGTAAAATCAATCGGTAGCGACGGCATTACGCTGGAAGCAAATACATCCAGTGACGGAAGTTTCCGGTTTAACCTGAAACCCGGGACCGACTATGTTTTCATCGCAGAAAAAAAAGGTTTTCTGAAAGGCAAGGAACGGGAATCCACCAAAGGCATTTCGCAAAGCACGGAATTCAGGACCCAGATCTACCTTGCCTCGGTTGAAGTCCCCATCGAACTTGAAAATATATTTTTCGACCTAGACAAAGCTGACCTTCGGCCCGAGTCAATGGTATCACTCGACAGGCTGGTGGAAACCCTCAATGATAATCCCACCATCGTCATTGAACTTGGCTCACATACTGACTTTCGCGCCACAGATGAATACAACAATGACCTTTCAAGAAGAAGGGCCCAGTCGGTGGTGAACTACCTTATTGAAAAAGGTATCGTACGTGACCGTTTGGTGGCAAAAGGTTACGGTGAAACTACCCCCAAGGTGGTGGATAAAAAAGACAATGAAGCTTATCCTTTCCTTCCGGTAGGCACAAAACTTACGGAACAGTATATCATAAGCCTGGCTGACGAGGACCAGCAGGAAATGGCAAATTTCCTGAAC
>CAYWCR010000139.1:0-3344 GCA_964456825.1 uncultured Bacteroidales bacterium | reverse complement strand
ACATTGCTTTTGTTCCCGGCCCGGTCAAGAATATAAAATTCATACTGCAGGGTATCCTGCGCCGGAATTATGGAGTATTGGATACTGATCTTGATTTCTCCCTTTATCGTTTTGTTTTGGCCTACCCGGTCAAGTTTTTCATTATAACGGATGATGTATTTGAGCGGATCTGCTTCCACCGAGTCATAAAACCCGTTGGAAAGTTTTTCAAAAGGGATCAGGAATACGTTGTACTTACCCTTCAGGCTTTCTTCCGTTGTTTCTGTATCAGCAACAAAGGATCCGATATCCGCATCACCGTCGATAAAATTAAATTTAAGGGTACCCAGTTTACCCTTATTGTCGAGAGAATCAATATAATCTTCAAGCAGAAAGCTCTTAAAAGTAATCTCAGGAACGGGACTTACCCTTTCCGGCGGCTCACAGGCTGCGATGAGCAAACCCGCAATCAGCAAGAATATAAATACATTACGCATCATCAGTGACATTCATTACAAGAAAAATTCCCGCAAATCATAAGCCAAAATTATTTCTTTCGGATGAAAATCTGAACAGGTACGCCTGTAAAATTGAAATTTGCCCTTATTTTATTTTCGAGATAGCGTTTATAAGGTTCCTTAACATATTGCGGAAAATTACAGAAAAACGCAAACGACGGGGCATGGGTAGGCAATTGCGTTACATATTTGATCTTGACATACTTTCCCTTAACCGCCGGAGGAGGATAATCCTCAATCACTTTCAGCATCACCTCATTGAGCTGAGATGTTGGAATCCGTTTAATGCGGTTGTTATATACCTGCATGGCCAGGTCAAGTACACGGTGTATTCGTTGTTTGTTCATGGCTGAAATAAAAACAACCGGCACATCGGTAAACGGGGCTGTTTTTTCCCGGATGCTCTCTTCCATATATTTCGAAGTATGGGTGTCCTTTTCCACCAGGTCCCATTTGTTCACCAGTATCACCAAACCTTTGTTGTTCCTCCGGATCAAGGAAAAGATATTGATATCCTGCGATTCAATTCCCTCCCGGGCATCGATCATCAGCAGGCAGACATCGGAATTTTCAATGGCCCGTATGGAACGCATCACCGAATAAAATTCGATATTTTCGGTAACCTTTCCCTTTTTGCGTATGCCTGCGGTATCCACAAGGTAAAAGTCGTGTCCGAATTTATTATACCGTGTGTATATCGAATCCCGTGTGGTTCCGGCAACCGGTGTTACAATATGCCGTTCTTCACCCAGCAATGTATTGACCAGGGTCGATTTTCCCACGTTAGGTCGCCCTATCACGGCAAAACGGGGAAGATCCGGCCCGCTTTCGATCTTTTTCTTTTCAAACGACTTCACCAGATCATCCAGCAATTCTCCTGTCCCGCTTCCGTTGGCGGAAGAGATCCGGTAAGGATCTCCCAGCCCGAAGGCATAAAACACATCGGCCTCAAAAGTCCTTGACGGCTCATCAACCTTATTGGCCACCACAAAGGATTTCTTACCCCGGCGCCTCAGCAGATCAGCGATAGCCTGATCCATGTCGGTAATACCACTGTTAACATCCACCATGAACAGGATGACATCAGACTCCTCAATGGCCAGGATTACCTGCTTGCGGATCTCTTCCTCAAAAACATCATCGGAACCCTCAACATAACCGCCGGTATCGATAACCGAAAACTCAACCCCGTTCCATTCCGCTTTCCCATAGTTACGGTCACGCGTCACGCCTGATGTTTCATCAACGATGGCGGAACGGCTTTCGGTAAGGCGGTTAAAAAAAGTTGACTTGCCCACGTTGGGCCGGCCTAATATGGCGACGATATTGCTCATTCCTTTATCCTGTTTTAAAAATCATAGTCAATGGCTGCCCTGCTCTGCCTGATGTTTTTCACATATTCAGCTACTGCTACATGGGCCGGATGCTTCTGGTAACTTTCCAGATCGGCCCGTGATGCAAATTCACTCTCAAGAACGACCTCAAAATTATCCTCCGGAGCAGAAATCGAGTTGAAATGTACGGTAAGGTCTTTTATTACCCGAATTTCATCTTTCAGACCGAGCAACCTGGATTTCAACTCGGCCATTGCTTCCAGTTTTCCCCTAGGTGACCCGGTTTCGCGGATGGTCCACATGACGATGTGCTTTATCATAATATTTGTTGATCTGTTGATCTGTTGACCTGCCTGCCGGCAGGCAGGTTTGTTGATTTGTTGCGGGTAAATACAAGGCATGCCTCGTATCTGCTGTTAATACCCGAAACTCTTCAGTTGTTTGTCATTATTCCTCCAATCCTCTGCCACCTTCACCTGCAATTCCAAAAAGACCCTTTTCCCCAGGAACTTCTCGATGTCTATCCTGGCCTGGGTACCCGTTTTTTTAAGGGCATCGCCTTTATGGCCTATGATAATCCCCTTCTGTGATTCTCGCAAAACATAGATGATGGCCCTGATCCTGTCAAGAACCGAACCTTCTTTGAATGAATCTATCTCTACCTGACAGGAATAAGGTATCTCCTGCTGGTAATTCTTCAGGATTTTTTCGCGGATGATCTCGCTGACAAAAAATCTTTGGTTCCTGTCGGTGAGCGCATCTTTGGGAAAATATTCAGGCCCTTCGGGTATATGCTTCAGGATCTCGCCAAACAATTCCTTCACGTTAAAATTGTGAAGGGCCGAGACCGGAATGATGGTTTCGGCATTCACGATCTCTTTCCAGCCATTCATGAGCTTTTCCACTTCCGGTTGCGTAACCAGGTCTATTTTGTTGATGGCCAGCAATACCGGTACTTTAGAATGCCTGATCTTTTTCACATATGGCAGCTGTGTATCGGGGATTTCCTTTACATCGGTGAGGTACAGGATTACATCGGCATCGGTGAAGGCAGTACTTACGGCCTTCATCATATTCTCCTGCAGTCGGTAAGCCGGCTTAATGATACCGGGGGTGTCAGAGAACACAACCTGGTAATCCTCCCCCGACACAATGCCCAAAATCCTGTGCCGGGTGGTTTGCGCCTTGGGTGTTATAATCGACAGTTTCTCGCCCACCAGCCCATTCATAAGGGTCGATTTACCGACATTGGGATTACCGATTATATTAACAAAGCCTGATTTATGGGGCATTATGGCAGCACCTGTTAAGTAATTAAAAAAAATTCAGGACTGCAAAGGTATTATTTGTTTCGGGATATTAAAAGAACCCGTCAGATAACTGGGATTTCAAAACATACGATCTCTACACATCAATGCCCAGCGCCATCTTAATAATAAAGCTGATTCCGAAAGTCACCGCTGAAACACCCAGGCTGATCACGGCCATTTCGGTGAACCGGCGCCGGAAATTA
>CAYWCR010000138.1:5091-6646 GCA_964456825.1 uncultured Bacteroidales bacterium | reverse complement strand
ACAGTTGCCGTGCTTCCTTCATGACGGGCTTCAACCATGCCGTCTCCTGAAATCATGCTTCTTGCAGCATCCATTTTCTTTTCACTAAAAAAGATGACCATCCAGATAAACAGCATCAGTGAAGACAGACTAAGTACTGCCCTGAGGGAGTTCCTGATCCGCCGGTAGCGAAGCAGGATGAAAATGCCTATGCCGGTATTTACCATGGCTGCAACAACATATACCTTATAGGTTCCCAACAGGGGAATAACGATAAAAGGAATGATAAAAGAGGCAGCGATGGTACCCACAACATCAAGCACACCCAGCATTCCAATCTTTTGTCCCAGTGTTTTCAGATCTTCAGCATACATCCGTGTCACCAGAGGAAAGACAAAACCCGTGAGGGTGAAAGGCAATAAGAACAGTACAATTATTGTGCCTGTGCTCCCCGTCATCGTTGCATGCCAGGAATCCTGCAATGAGGCAGGCTGTGATAAAAGAGGCATGATTTCACCGAATAAGCCGATGGACAATAATGATGTCAAGCCTATGAGTATCTCCATTAAAGCAAAGACAAAAAATTTCTTTCGGATTTTATCAGCGAATATACTGGCCAGAAAACTCCCCAGTGCGAGACAACCCAGGATACTTGCAGTCAACATGGTATAGAAGTACACCGTTTTATCCGCAGAGGATTCGACCAGCAATCTGATCCATACTATCTCATAGGTGACTGCGGCAAAACTTCCAACCGTAAAGATCCTCAGCAGCCTTCTCCTCCATTTGCCTGCGGCAATGGTCACAAATTCGTCTGAATAGTGTGATCTCCGGATATTTATTTTTCGGGAGAGATTTTCTTTCCGGCCTTCCCAGATAAAAAATATGAATGATAATATGGCCAGCAGCAATGATAAAACAGCTGTGATGAGCAATGTATTTTGAGTTCCCAGCAAGCGTATTAAAACAAATCCTGGCAGTATAACTCCTGTCATTAGTCCCGCTATATAAAACCCATAAAGAACACTGAACTGTTTTCCAAGGTGTGTCATGTTTATGATGACTTGTTTACTGAGCACCGGCAGGAATCCTCCCATAAGGGAAACAGGGATCAGAAAATAAAACAATGAAACCATAGTCCTGATGAACATCACGGAATACGATCCCAGATCAAATTGTTCATTGAGATAAAGGTAAAAATCAGCAACCTTGCCGATCAGGAAGTGATGAACCAGGATAAAAATTCCGATAACAGCCATCATCAGTGCAAAAAGAAAAAGCTTATTGATCCTTTTATCGGCCACCTTACCGAAACAATAGCTTCCCAGGGCAAGGCAACCTGAAAAAGTTGCCAGCAATGTGGTGACGGAAATAGCATGAAAGCCAAAAATGGCCGTGTATTGACGCATCCATATGATCTGGCAAAGCATGGTAATTACACCTGCCAGAAATACAATAGCATAATAAGAAAAAGATAATCTTCTGCTCAAGTATACCTCCGCGAATGAATGTACGGGCTAAAGCTAGTAAAAAAATAATTCACAACATCGAAGAAGTGCTCATTTGCTGAACACTA
>CAYWCR010000138.1:0-4991 GCA_964456825.1 uncultured Bacteroidales bacterium | reverse complement strand
GTAGCAAAAGGGGAATGGCTAGCGGCTTTTATCAGCCGCGGGGACGAACTTCGAGAGCAGTTTGATATAGCTTGCCTGGTAATAGATGGCAGCCTCGGTGATGGTCCAGGAATTTTCAGGAGGGCCGTTATTAAAATCGATGTACATTTTCTGATCAGGCTGTCCCTTATCCTTCAACAGCGGATTGGTCCCGTCGTAATCACGGTTTGGACCACCGGTAACGAAACCAGGGGGAGGATTGTGAGCCCATGGTGTAAAAATACTGTACCAGTCACCCCACATATGCATGACGCAATGATCGGCACCCAGTGAACTGATATTGGATATATATACCAGGTTTATGGGATTTACTCCATGAAAGTAATGCAGCTGGTTTATCGAATGCCTTAAATATTCAGCATGTTTCAAGGGTTCAATTGAAAAAAGGACCAGGTCATAATTGACATTGCCTATATTCGCCCTGGCCTCGTTGCTGCCCCAATGATAATGCCTGGACGGCATATAGGCCCGGTATAAGTCATCCGCTATATCATAGTTGAAAAAAGGCAGTTTCTGAGCGTCATTCAAACGGTGTGACAGAATTATGCCCTTTACAGCATCAGATGCCTCAGGCAGCTGGGTATAATAAAGCAGGGCATCACCCTGGGCGGGGTCATAGACTGCTGATTCCGGGATCACAAATTCACGGGCCAGGCTGACATTATCCTTAATATATTGATGATAAACCGGTTCATGGGTCAGGGCAAAAAGGTAGATAGCAGCTGTCAGTGCCCTTTGTTCCTGAGCAGTAAAAGGTACATCAGCATCCCCTGATTTGATCTCCTGGTCATCACACGATTCACTTTTGGGATTGGCATGATACCAATTCCATGCGCTCACCGCCCGGTCGCGCAATTCCTGAGCTTCCACTGTCAGCTTAGGTACTGACGCATAAACCAGGGCAGCGTGGGCAAAGATACCCGATGCCGTGATGGCGGATGAGGAACATAGCGGTCCATAATATCGCGGCCGTTTGTCGGCACTGGGCGGGGCACTGGTATTATAATCAATATATCCGATCTTAATATAAACACCACCATCTGTTTCCTGCATTCGTTTTATCCAGTCCAATTCCCATTTCAGTTCATCCAGGAGATCAGGAATGCCATTCCCCGATTCAGGGATGCACAAATCATCAGTAAACACATTCGGAGTTTGTTCATATGCAGTGAACAGGAGGTGAACAGGGTTAAAGGCAAAGGTTACATACTTATTATAATCCCCCGCGTCATACCAGCCTCCACGCATATCTTTTACTGAGGCGGGATTTTCTTTGTCCTTAACATACCGGGCTTCTGCATCCTGCCCGGGCCCCAGATGAGACGCACTGTCAGTCCATGCGCTGCCTGCCCAGGGTATTTGCTTCGGGAAATTGCAGCGGTTATAATAAAACATTTTTATCGCAGCGCTGAGAAGTTTTGCGTAAACATCCTCGGATATGTTGAACGGATATGAACTGATTTGATTTTGCTCATCGAATACATAATACTGTCCCGGCACCTGAAAGGATGAGAAATCAAACCACCATCCCCTGTCTCCTGAGGATTCCTGGACAGTCCCGTTTTTCCATGCGACCGGACTTCCGGAAAAAACCACCGAGTTATCCATTAACGTTCTGACCTGTAAAATTGCTCCCGGTGTATAATCAATTGTTTTATTGAAGCCTATCACCGGATCAGCAAGGACTGCTATTTTCTCGTCTGCAGGCCGGTACCCTATCTGGTCGACCATTATCCGTGGGTGCGTCTGTGCCAGCAAAGGAAGATACGAACACCATAGTAACATCACAAGTAAACTTCTGAACTTCCTCACATTTGCCGTGAAATATCTTTCACAAAATGACAACATGGACAAAGATGAATTAATGGTGAACCATCCAGGCCTCCGGGGCTACTTCTTTTCTGATCCTTTCCAATTCCTTAATTGCCTTTTCCTTATCCGAGAATGAGGAATAACTAACGGCATGAAGATTTCCAATGGTACCGAATTTTTCGGCCTTGAATCCCTTTTGATTAAGCTCCCTGACCATGGCTTCGGCGTTGACCTCATCGCGAAAACAACCGGCCACAATATAAAATCTCTTTTCTCCGGGAACGACCGACTTCGAAGTAACGACAACCGGCTCTTTTTCAGGTGCTTCTTTACCCACATAAAAATCATCCTCTACAACCTCCTGAAATCTGGCAGCAGTATCCGTTGCCAAAGCTGTGGCTGAAACTGTTTCCGGTTCAGTCTCGATGACCTGTCCCAGGGTATCGGGAACCGGTCTGGACAATTGGTGGGTACTAAAGAAGTTCTTTATCTGGCTATTAAAAATGAACCATATGTTTATCAATACAACCAGGATTACTACCAGAATAATCCAGCCGATCTGCTGCTTTCTGTTGCCTTTTTCCCTCGTGACGGGGGCTTTAGCAACCGGTGTCCTGGAAACGGGTGGTCTCATCACAGGTCTTTCAACCGTTTTCGGTTGTAAATCTGTTTTAGGCGGTTCTGTTGTTTTATTTGCCGGACCATCAGAGACTGGCTTTTTTTCTGCTGTTTTGCTCTCGGTCTTAACCGGCTCAGCCACCGCTTGCTTTATAGTTTCGCGACTGGGCTCGGTTTTAGCAGGCTGTGCATTACTGACCTTAGCAGCTTTCGTTTTGGATTCTGAGGCCGGCCTGGTTCCTTTGACGGGCACCTCAGGAAGGATCTCGAGCGGAACAGAAGTATCCGTTGCGGATTCATCCTTTTTCTTTTCCTGTACCTTTTTTGGACTTCTTTTTGGAATTTCTTTGCCGGCCTGGACAAATTCAATTTTGTCGTCACTGCTCTTATGCAACATCCCTATCCCCTCCAATTTGACTTCCTTACCGGCTTCAAGCCCTTTTACCAGGTTTTCAAGGAATTCTGTTACCTGGTGCTTTGCCATGTCTTTGTCAATATTTTCAGTTTTAGCAATAAAGTCAATAAGCAAGCCGTCATTATAACGGAGAAACTCATTAAAAACAAGGATCAGGGGTTCCTTCTGCCGGATAATAAAAGCACCAAAATCAGGGATGATCACCCTGAGATTGGTATTCAATAAATTTAATATATGTTTTTCCATAACCTGAATGATTATGATGATTTTTAACCGAGGCAATATATTTAATTTACAGAAATACAATTGTTAACTTTAGGTTTTTTTATCAACAGGTGGAGAAAACCAGAAAATCCTTTTTAAATGGTTTTTTTTTAATTTCTTTGTTACCGTATTATCAATGATGCATTCACTTTTCACTTTGCAAAACCTAATAAACATAACTATATGGTTTTAAAGAACATACTTGGCATGGACATTGGCGGTTCCGGAATCAAGGCTGCACCTGTAAATGTAAGGACCGGAAAGCTGCTGGAAGAAAAGCACCGCATACCCACTCCTGAAGAGTCTACTCCTAATGCTATCGCTAACGTCATTGCGGAGCATGTAAAACATTTCAAGTGGAAAGGGGCTATTGGCTGCGGTTTCCCAGCCGTTGTTCAGAATGGTATTGTCCGCAGTGCTGCCAATATTGACAAGGCATGGATCGGGACCAACGGTCGCAAATTGTTTTCAAAGGCAACCGGATTGCCTGTTTGGCTGTTGAATGATGCCGACGCAGCCGGCTTTGCTGAGATAAAATTCGGTGCCGGCGCAGGTTTTAAAGGATCCATACTGCTGATCACTGTTGGAACAGGCATAGGCAGTGCATTATTCGTTAAAGGGAAGTTATACCCCAATACTGAGCTGGGTCATATTTTCCTAAAGGGGCAACCGGAGGACGCGGAATACAGTGCGTCGGATGCTTCCCGGAAGCGTGATGAACTTGACTGGGATGCATGGGGAGTCCGTTTCAACGAATACCTGACGATGATGGAGAATCTTTTCTGGCCGGAACTAATCATCATCGGCGGAGGCGTCAGTAAGAAAATGGATAAATTCAGCCATCAGCTCAAGCTGAGGGCAAAAGTGGAACCGGCACTGTTGCTTAATGATGCCGGTATCGTGGGAGCTGCTGTAGCGGCAAGGATTTATCTGAAGCATCACCTGAAGAGGTGAGGGACAAGGGATAAGTAATCTTGCGGTCTTGCAGTCTTGCAGTCTTGCGGTCTTGCAGTCTTGCAGTCTTGCGGTCTTGCAGTCTTTAGTCTTTAGCCTAAAAAGCTAAACAGCTAAACATCTGACCACCAACCACTTTTAACTTTTCACTTTTCACTTTCCCCCCACTCTTACCCCTTCCTCACCTCAAACGGGATCCTGTCGATGATGGAACGCCCCAGGGTAATCTCATCGGTATATTCCAGTTCATCCCCTATAGAGACGCCCCGCGCCAGGGTTGTCATAATGAGATCAGGAGTATGGAATTTTTTGTACAAATAGTAATTGGTAGTATCTCCTTCCATGGTGGCGCTTAAAGCCAGGATCAGCTCTTTGACCCCGCCCTGTTTAATCCTTTTCTCCAATGCGGGAATGGTAAGATCTCCAGGTCCGATACCATCCATCGGAGAAATGATACCTCCGAGTACGTGATAAACGCCTCTGTATTGCTGCGTATTTTCGATGATTAGAATATCTTTCAGGCTTTCTACGATACAGATCACCGAATGATCCCGCGAAGAATCGGTACAGATATGACAGGTATCATTATCCGATATGTTCATGCATACCTGGCATTGCTTCACTTCATTGCACAGCTGTATGATAGAATTTCCCAATGCTTCAGCGGTCACCTTGTCCTGCTTCAGCAAATGTAAAACCAGGCGTAGGGCAGTTTTTCTGCCAACGCCCGGCAGGCGCGCAAACTCGGCCACCGCCGCTTCCAGTAGTTTCGAATGGTAATTTATTTCCATATTTGATAAAAAGAGTCCACAGAAAACGCGGTAACGAATAACCGGTAATCGGTAATTGGATCAGTTTAGGTGTTCAGGTTTTATGCTAAACCGCTAAA
>CAYWCR010000137.1:0-6682 GCA_964456825.1 uncultured Bacteroidales bacterium | reverse complement strand
GGCCCTATAGTTCAATGGATAGAACGGAGGTTTCCTAAACCTTAAATCCAGGTTCGATTCCTGGTGGGGCTACTAAATCAGCGTGAGAGTGAGAGCGAGAGCGAGCACTCTCATGCTCACGCTGATTTCTCAATTCTCACGCTCATGCTCACGCTGACTTGACCTTCGCTATACTAAGTTTGTAACTGCGCTTTCATTAATCTGTCCTTTTCTTTTTATTAATCAATCAAAAACAGCCCTTCGTCAAAATCAAAAACATGACAAATCTCAGGTTCTGTTTTTGTCTTCACCAATGAAACGGGCGCCAGGCAAGGTCTGGCATTCAATCCAAGTCAGAATTCCGAACCGATTGGTCTATTCATACTAAAATTTCCTGAACTATACCGGGGATTAACCTGTAAAAGAGTATGAAAAGGCTTTGCGAAGAAAAACTAATGATTATGAAAAAGTTGCTTTTGCTTTGTATTGCATTAACAACTGCCATCGGACTGTTTGGGCAACAGACCTTCACCAATTTTCAGGAGGCCGCCAGGGTCATTGGTCAGCCCGACTTTCAATCGTTGCTGCAGAATCATAGCAACTCAGTTACATACGGACCTGCCAGCTCCGCTGTCAGTTCGAAGGGTATGCTGGCTGTAGCCGAGCAATTTGGCAAGTCTGTAAAAATATGGTATAAAATCCCTGAAAAAGACGGGCAACCTGCCGATGTGGAAGTCGGCAATCCAGGGTTTTCCGTAACCAATGACGGGCCAACCAGGCAATACGCGGAAAACTTTGATGGCGTGGCATGGAGCCCCGATGGAAATAAACTGATAGCTACCTGTGGTTCCCAGAACAGGATCCTCATCTGGAATTCCATTCCGCAAATGAACGGACAGCCGGCAGATGTTGTGCTGGGCCAATCCGATTTCACCTCAACAGCATCAGGAACCAGACAGACTTTGCTTGATAATCCATGTGATGTTATGGTAACTCCTTCAGGGAAACTCCTGGTTTCGGATTATTATAACAACCGTGTTTTAATCTGGAATTCAATACCGAAAAAAAACGGTGCCCCGGCGGATCACCTGATCGGACAACCCACTTTTAATAATAAGATTGCCGGAGACAAAGCAAATCAGTTGAATGGTCCCAGGGGAATCAGTATGTCACCCGATGGAAGACTTCTAATAGCTTGTGCTTCCTCAAACCATGTATTTGTATATGATTCAATTCCGGTTTCGAAACAAGAATCCGCCACGGTCGTTATCGGGCAGAAGGATTTTAGACTTTCAACTTCCGGTACTTCAGATTCTACCCTGTATTTTCCCTTTGCGGTAGCGGTTACATCTGATGGCAAGCTCGCCATAGGGGAGTTTGGTAACAACAGGATCTTAATCTTTAATTCCGTGCCACAGGCCCATGGAGCTCATGCCAATAATGTGCTGGGACAGGCCAGTTTTTCATCCAGCGCAATTTTTGCACCCTCGGGGTCACCTGCAAAAAATAATGTAAGCAGGATATACGATATTGCAACCGATCTCTATGGAAGATTGCTGGTAAACGGCCGCGAAATGCACAGGATCATGGTGTTTGGCGAATTGCCATCCGACAGCGCGGATTTAACTGTCACCATATCTGGCCTGGATACCAGATTATGTGAGTCAAGCCATATTTTGTACAGGGTTGATGTTTATAATGACGGACCTGATACCGCCTATAATGTAGTTTCGACAACCGCCTTTCCGCAGGGAATTACATTGGAGAATTTTTTTACGGTTTATGGAGACTACAATAAAAATTCGGGTTACTGGAGCATACCATCCATTGCTCCCGGCAATACTGTCACATTGCTGCTGGAAGGAAATGTGAATACAGGTACAGGAGGTCAGGTCCTTACAACTTATGCCAACATTATTGGCTCTTCGGCAATGGATACAAACATGCTGAATAACGGAACCAGTGTAAATATCACCATTTATTCGTATGCTTTGCCAGCAGATCCGGTTGTCAGCGATGTAACCATATGCAGCGGCACCCGCGCCTTGTTGTCAGCTACAGGAAGCGACACCCTGTTATGGTACGCCGGAGAACTTGACATTTATCCCCTGGCATCAGGCCCTGCATATGTTACAGACACCCTTACCGAAGAAACCACTTTTTATATTGAAGCCCGGAATGTTTGTTCAAGTGCACCCAGAGTCCCGTTGCATGTCGGTATAGTACCGGTTTACCATAGGGAAGAGACGGTATTTATTTGCAGCGGCGACGGGTATATATTCCCGGATGGTGAAGTCCGGAACAATATTCTCAACACGGTTTCACATACAAGTTATTTCACATCCATATTTGGCTGCGACAGTGTTATTATAACAAAAGTAATGGTGAAGCCGGTTTATGCGAGTTCCGAAACGGTTAACCTTTGCAGTGGTGAAAGTTATACATTACCCGATGGAACGGTACAGGATGATATTACCACACCCTTTACCCATACCAGTCATTTAACTTCAGTTTCCGGGTGTGACAGCACAGTGGTTACCCAGGTGAATGTCAAGACGGTGGATGCGTCTGTTACCCAGGATGGATCCTACTTAAAAGCCAATGCAGGGGGTGCATCCTACCAATGGATAGATGGTGATAACGGAAATGCCATACTTCCGGGAGAAACCCATCAGGATTTTATGGCTGACCGGAATGGCCTTTATGCAGTAATTGTCAGTGAAAACGGATGTTCCATGACATCTGATTTTTATTCGGTTATCATACAGGGTATAGAGAATAATCAATTTGAAAATCAAATCCTTGGTTTTCCGAATCCGGTCATTGACAAGCTAATCCTTGATTTTCCAATCTCCTTCAATCTGGTTCATATCAGCGTATTGAACCTAAACAGCCAGATCGTAGCGACCTGCACATATACTGACGTACAAAAGTCGGTTGAGTTGAATTTGGAAGAACTCGGATCAGGTTTTTACATGGTCATCATTGATGCCGACAACCATAATACAGCTGTGTTAAAGATAGTGAAGGAATAAACCATTCCCTTCCCGATGAAGAAAGGACCTTGTTTCACAGGGTCCTTTTTTTTATTGGGTACGCTTAGGGTTAAAAATGGTTACTGAAAATTCCGGGAATCTTAGTATCCCTGTGACCGGGGTTTACCAGGTTTTAACCTGATCAGGAGTGCTGATAGCAATGGATCCAGTCAATTTCCATACTGGCCGGGAGCACGGTTCCGTCAGCTTCCTGGTACAATCCTGAACTAAAATTCATATACATGGGAGACTCAGGAATTCCCTGCTCTGACGTCATAACAGGAACACCGTTTATTTTCCAGATCAGCTTTTGCTTTGACCATTCCAGGGAATAGATGAAAAAATCACTGGTATATTTTCCTGAACCTGCTGAAGAAACCTTCTTGCCTGCCTTATTTCCATCGACAGCCCAGAGATTTCCAAAATTCAGTTTTTTGGAGCATTTCACCACATCAACATGGGGTAACATTTGTTCAGCTACCATCCAGAATGCATGGTTAACAGGAAAACTTTTGTTCATCCGTATCTTGGCCTCAAACAATCCGTACTGTTGCCGGAAGCTTTTGCTGGAGCTTATCAGACCTGAAGTATAATCAAATTCTTTGGGGAAGAAACCCATTTTGCCTTCCCAGGCTTTGCCCTGGATCTTCTCTTTCCTGGTAATGATCTTCAGTTTCCCATGGGCTACCTCCAGGTTTTTCCCGTCGGTAAAAAGGTGTTTCTCATTCGCCAGGGCATATGTATCCTTTAAAACCGCATCACCCCAGAAATACCGCAAAAGCCACCTCTTCCGGTCAATTCCGCCGGAAAAGTCCTCTGTAAATGTCTGATTCCAGCGTTTTACCTCATCGTATTTATGCGAATCCTTAACCTTGAAATACCATTGGAACTTCTCTGAATTCTTGCGGCTGTAATAATCCTGTTCTGTTTTATATTCATCCGACATCTCATATTTCTTTTTCCCCGGGAGCAGCATGTATTCCTTTACTTTCCGGAACGCTTCCGAAGCAACCTCTTTTTCAAGCTCTTCGTAATGGGCAATGGTATCTGATCCGTCCAGTCTTTTAAAGTTTTCATAGAGCTTGGATTTTCCGTAGGAAAAAAACCGGCGGATTTTATCGGATTTCTTAAGCTGTTCAAATTCAACCAGCTTTTTATATTCATCAGTATCCTTGAACTGCTGGCTTTCGATTTTCTTTTTTTCACGCTCAAATTCCGGAGATGTGACTTCCTTCTGCAGTTTTTCAAAATTTTTGATCTCCTTTGAGCCTTCTAATTCTTTAAAAAGGTTATATCCCGGAAGGCCGGAAAAAGCTATATAATGCTGCATTTCCGGTGATTTTTCCAGTTTCTCATAGGTAATCAATTTGGCATGATCTTCCGTCTTTTCAAATTCCTTTGCGCTCATGCTGTTCTTCTTGACCTCAAAATCAACAGAACCGACAATTTTTTTAAGCAGTTCAAAATCAACCAGCTTCTGGGTATTAGATAATGCCTTATAGCCGGGATAATATTTTGATCTGAGCATGTCAAGATAGGTGGCGATCCTTGAGCTCTTAGTCAATTCCTGATATTGCGTAAAGGTTTTATAGAGTTCGGAAGCCTTAAATTTTTCAGCGGCAGGTTTTGCCATTTTCCTTTTCACTTCACGGAATTCCGGCGACTGAATGAATTTCTCAAGCTGATAATATCTTGCCAGCGCGTCGGATCCCTCTGTTGACTGGTATTCCTTTAGTTCTACCGAATTCCTGACCGAATAATACTGGCGGATTGGCTTGGATTTTTTCAGTGAAATGAATTCTTTTTCCTGTCTGTATTCAGGGGTATCAGCATATTTTTGCTCCTGAATCTGCTTTTTCTTCAGGGCAAAATCAGAAGATTGAATGGTTTTTTCAAGATCAAGGTAATCCGACAGTTCCTTAGACTCATTAAACGTTATAAGTTCCTGGTACTCTCTTCTGAGTGTATCCATCGCTGCTTCGTATTCAGCTGTTTTCGGGACTAAACCGAATAAAATCCTTAAGCTTACCATCTTAGTTTGTTATAGCTTTTAGTACAAGGTTAATTAAATAACTGTAAAACCAATGTGAGATTGTTTCCTGCTATTACTTTTTCTGATAAATATACAAAAAAGAACATTCCAATAACAAGGTTTTATTAACCTATGTACGTTTATTATGCCCAGAAGTTATGCTGATAAAAGAAAAACTTTGCCGTAACGTTAAAATAAAACATGGGCCAGGGAAGCGATCTGCTTTTCATCCAGTTCGTTCATACACCTGAAATGTCCCTTGGGACAGTCCGCCAATCCGATTTTTGAACAGGGCCTGCAGGACAATCCCTCCACCTGAATGATGCGTGAATTTTCATCCGGGAAATAGGGAAACATCCCAAACTCCGGTATGGTATTCCCCCACAGGGAAATGATTTTTTTCTTAAAGGCAGCTGCAATGTGCATCAGTCCGGTATCGTGACTGATCACCAGGCGTGCCTGCTGAACCAGTGAAGCTGACTGGTTGATCGAAAACTTCCCGCAGGCATTATATACCATACCTTTCGTATGGCCTGCCACCGCATCTCCCATGACAATATCTTCTTTTCCGCCCAATAATATTATGGGTTTGCGGATCAGATCACACAACGCAACAAGCTTGTTCATCGGAAGCTGCTTGGTATAATGCCTGGCGCCAGCTACCAGTGCAATATAGCCTTGTCTGAATGCAGTGGGAAGGATGCTTATATCAACGGTGTCGTTTTCAGGAATATAATAATCGAGGCCTTTCCCGTCGTTTACCACATCAAATAATGCCAGGGTCTGCATATAACGGTCCACAATATGGATACGGGGAAGTCTGTCAATTTTAAAATTGACCATCAGCCATTTTTCAATATTCAGTTTACGGAACGAGAAATCAAAGCTCCGGAGTCCTGATTTTACCAGCCATGACCTCAGGTTGTGATGCAGGTCGATGATGTAATCGAATTTTTCCTTTTTCAGTTCCCTGACCAATGCTGTAAGGCTATCATCCAGGCAATGGATCTTATCAATATGCGGATTTGCCTGAAGCAGAGGCAAAAACTGTTTCTTGGTAACAAAATGTACGATACTTCCCTCCACCTGCTGTTTCAGGCAACGGATAACCGGAGTGGTCAACACAATATCCCCTATGGAGCTAAACCGTATGATCAGGAATTTAGTCTTCATAGGACAGGCTTTTCATGACCGGTTCCGGTGCCGTTGAGTTCTTTGAAAAACATAAGGAGGGCCAGCCAGTATTCAGCATGGCCGGCGGAGGATTCCCACAACGCTTTTGCTCCTGATATGCCCTGTGCATCTTTTGGCGTGAAAAAGGTTTTTTTTGATTCCGGGATCTCAGCCAACATTTTATCCACATAATTGTACTCGGTGCGGGTGGTGGCAATAAACACTCTCTTATCGTAATCTTTAAGGGCTTCATTAACGACAAGGCCGGGCCGGAAAAATTCTCCGGGACTAAAGGCAACCACTGCCCTGACACGGTTATTATTATTGGCTTCCACCAGGGATAACGAGGCCGAGTATGAACTTCCGAACAGGACTACCGGCGCAGGGTTGAATTCTCCGGCATATCGTATGGCCGCCTGAATATCATTCCTGGCATCCAACATATTACGCGGCAATTTCTTAC
>CAYWCR010000136.1:0-6752 GCA_964456825.1 uncultured Bacteroidales bacterium | reverse complement strand
CGTTGCATCAGGTCGTAGAACAAACCATATTTATCCTGATTGGCAGCGAGATACTGGTCAATATTCGGCATGGGTTCCACTACCCGGTCGAGATAATACAGAAAGCCGCTTCCGGTAGGCACAGCCAAATCCTCAATCTCGGTAGTATTCTCTTTGCCGGGCGGTGGCAATATCACAGCATTGTGCCAGTTCATCAATCCGCTCCATTTGCTGTCGGGATACATCATGGGATAATCTATCTCACCATTGCCGTTGTAATCCTGAAAATAGAACTTCGAGAATAAGGGTATATATTTTAAATCGGTGTAAATAAACAGTTCTTGGCCCTGATAGGTAGGATCATATCTGGGTATTTCTATATAGGGTATGGAATAACTTATGGTTTGCTTTCTGAAAAACAAAGATCTGTATTCCGCTGTTGCACTTTCCAAACGGTTCCACATTTTTTCGTATACCAAATGATTGGCATTTACAGAGTTTGCAAGAAAGTGAAGCGTAAAAAGCTCAAATGCCTGATCTTCGGACATATCGTCTATGGATGAAATGCCCTTTTTCTCGAAATATGTTCTAAATGCATCATCGTCAGGAACAAACAATGTAGAGGTCTGTTTTTCAACCGTATTTCTGTAATCAGCTTTTTCCATCAGCTGCAAAAAGATCGTATATTTTCCTGCTTTCTCGAGGGTTTCAATATTGGTCCCGCCAAGCCATTCCGGATCTTCATACCGATCCATTTTCTCAGAACATCCAAACCCTACCAACAGCATAGCAAATGCCAAAGCTGCATTTTTGAAATTTAATATTGATTTCTTCATATGGTGTTAGTTTCTGTTTATGCCAATGAAAACATGACTTAAAATAAATAAGTTTCCGGTAATTTTGCAAATTATCGGTTTTGAAATTAATGATAATTTAATTAAATACAATATTTAAACAAAAGTATTTATTTGCTTTTGTTTTGGAACTTGTCATCCTAAGCTTCCCTGTTTCAGACAATTGATATTTTACGAACTGGTTCATTTCTATTAATGAACAAAAATTGATAGTCAATGAACAAAAATTAATAGTCAAGGAGGGTAAAATGCCGGACTCAGATTTCCGATGAATTCTTTTGATTAAAAAGAAGAAGCCTTCTTTCCTACAGGAGATCTCCCCTTTTCATTATAAATATCAGGCTTTTTATTGTTTCACAAATTTTGTTGTCAATGTTTCATTTCCGGTTTGTATCCTGATGAAGTATATTCCTTCGGCTAAGTTTTCAATATTGACAACCTTAGTTTCTTTAACCGTCATCACCCTTGAACCGGCAAGGCTTATTACGTTTATTTCAGCGATGTCCTGAATACCTTCAACCGTAATAGTTGACCGGGCGGGGTTAGGATACAGGCTGATCTGTTGTATAGTTCTGGAGTCAACAGCGCTTGGGGGTCCAATTTCTACAATGGTCACGCCAACGGGAAGCGTTGATGCATCATGGGTAGCCGGATCAAAAATGACATCCTCCCCTATATCGGAAAATACGGTTATGGCACCTACCCACAACGTATCGCCTGTCAATGCTCCCCAACTTGAAGTTTCCTGTCCGGCAACCTGCAGCCGGGAGGCCAAACCTGACGTATCTATAGTCACCGCATATTCCAGGAAATCGCTTGTTGCAGAACTGCCGGCGGCACCAATCTCAACCGTAAAATCAGAATTCGCAAGTTTCAGAAAAATATTGATCTGACCCAGGACAAATCCTCCGTTACTTTCGCCGACAGCATACTTGGCAACAGCCGTAAAGTGGGTTGCTCCTTCGGGAACGGTGTATTCAGGAATCTCGATAAACGATTGCCATCCATTTAAGATAAACTGGGCATAGTAATCCTGTGCAAACAAATTTGATGCAACAAATAGCCATGCGATAAGTAAAATGTTTTTCATGGTAATTAGGTTAAGTTAAACATTCGTTAGTCCACACCAAATTAAAAAACGCGCTTTAATATTTCACTATACCAACAAAATTAGCATTTTATACAATATGTTGCTATATTATAATGTTTATCCCTTCCCGCTACTCCAATTCAGATCAATTCCTTTTGATGAATGGTTGAGAATAAACCTGCCCGTCAGTGATCAGATGCAACAGGTACACACCTTCTTTAAATTCACTTACATTAATGAGTATGTTACCGGGATCATAGGCATGATTCAACATCAGCTTTCCACACAAATCACTGATTTCAATTTTGCCCGTTTGTTCCTGACCGTTATTCCATTGCAGGTTCAAATTGTCAGTTACCGGATTGGGGAATATGAACATCGGCTCATCCCGGTTGATGACCTGTATTGATGTTGGTTCTTCATAATCAGGATCGACCAGCAGCAACGAACCGAAATAATCGGCAGTAATGTAATTGCTGTTGGCTGTTGCAGGAGTCATGGTCTGGCTTCCTATAAAGTTTTCACGGGCCGAGGTTTCATCGTTATCGCAATAGGCAAGGGAAAAGCCCATCAGTTTATGGTGATGCAATAAAACACGGCTTGCTTCAGGATTACTCAGCGTAAAGGCTGCTGTGTAGTTTTTAATGGCTACCTCCCAACGATAAGTATCCCCTTCCAGGGTGTCCATTACTACTTCAATATTGTTCTTATAATTAACGCCGGCACCTGATGCGTTCATGTCGATTGCATCGTAAAAAATGCTGGTATGGTAGGCAAAGGCATTGTTGTTTTTTTCGTGGTTCCCTTTTGACCGGTCTTCATCAATGAATATCTCCAGGCAATCATCATCCCACCAGTTTTGAAGCGGATCGGAATGATCGTCGGAAAGCGAATCATCGACAATTTCAGCCAGTAAATAAAGGCACAGGCTATCCCATGCCAGTTTAAACCGGCCCAGGAAATCACCTTCATTCATCACTGCATTATAGGGGATCCAAACCTGATCGATCGGATGCCATTGGGCATCATCCCAGCAGGCATCAGCAGCATTGCCATCGACCACCACCGGCGTTTGCGATACATAAGCATAAAGTGTGTCTTGTTGTGTTTGTGCATTAAGGTTCAGTGATAAGGAAATAAAAATTCCGAATAGTAAGTCAGCAATTAATAATGGTCTCATAATGCAAAAGTTGATTCCTGTATATATTTTAATTTCATTCAAAAATACGATTTATTGTTGAACCGGTGTAAATTAAACAGCTGATGGATAGTATCAGAACTGCATCATTGACAGGACAGATCCAGCAGCTCAACTCTTCTGAATTCCACATTATGGCTTTCAGCCTGCAGGGCAATATGACCTTTCTTCAGGGGTGTACCGTCTGGAATTGAAAATCCTGCAGGCTTCATATCCGGCCCGATGCGCATTCGGGTATAGGTTAACACGGTGTCACCATTCACAATATGATGGGCTATACAATCACCTAGTACGATCATTTCAACCATAACCCATTGATCACCGTTGTATGTTCCTGATGTGGAACGGGTGCAATGCCCTTCTACCGGTTGTCCGTTAAAGTCAATATCCGTACCGGGCGTGCATACATTGGCCGTAGTCCGATCCCCTTCTCCAAGCCCGCCCAGGAATTGTGCCTCCACCGACACCGGGAAATCCTGATCGAACTCCATGCTTTCAGCCGATTGTGAATGCAGCATGGCGCCGCTGTTGCGCAAACCCCATACGGGCCCTCCGGGACATTGATCACCGGTAAAACGGTATTCGACACGCAGTTTGTAGTGTGAAAATTCCTGCCGGGTGAACAAATGCCCAAACTCACCCCTGAACGAATCGAGTCTGTCATAGGATACCCGCAGGATACCATCTTTCACACTGAATATGTTCATGTAGTTCTCATTCAGCGTATGACCCGAGATTTTGATATCCCAATTGGCAAGGTCTTTTCCGTTAAATAACGGGGTCCACACCATATCACCCGGGTCTTGCTGGCTAAATGCATTCAGGACCAGAAAAACCAACAGCATTAAAAGACAGCACTTTTGTTTCTTCATGACGATCCGTTTGTTTATAAATGAATAAACCATGTTATATGCAAGATACATAAAAAATTGAGATCCGGTTCTTCCTTAGTGGATACCAATGATAATATGAAGAAGAAATTAAATGGTTATGCCTGAGTTATTCATTTCACCGGTTACCACAACAAACACCCCTCCTCCCCTTATTTCCAATTCATTTAGTGTTATTCCCGCCAGCTTTGCGAAATGATGAATGCCGCCCCGCTGCATATAGGTTCTGAAATTACTGTAGTGATCACCCCCGGCCATGCGTTCAATGCCCCAAGCCACCGGTCTCCCCCACCCCCGCACCATGTGATGGTTATAATCGGCGATGATCAGCCTGCGGGCAATCCTCTTCATCTCAGTAAGTATCTTTACGGCCAGGCCGGCATCAAACTGATGCACGGCCATGGAAGTAACGGCCAGGTCAAATGCATTGTCGGCATAGTATGACAGGTCGCCAGCATCACGAAGCTCAAAAATAACGTTATCAGCTCCTCTGCGACGGGCAGACTGTTTTGCGGCAGTGATATTTCCCTCGGCCAGGTCAATGCCAGTCACGTGACCGGCCCTGCCCGCCATTGCCAATGCCAGCGCACCGGTTCCGCAGGCAATATCAATTACGCGGTCGTCAGGTTTCACATATGCTACAATGCTCTTCCTCAATCCCGACAGGACAGGGTCAATGAATACCTGATAAAAGAATGCATTAAGGGAAAAAGCCATTGGATTTGGGGTTCCTTATTGTATGGTCAAGATAGACAATTTAAATCAAGGAAATAATAATTTCAGAAACCCAGCCTGCCGGTTGGCAGGGATAGTGTACCTGCCTGCAGCAGGGATGTTCATTAAAAGTAAAAATAATAACGTCACACAGCATGGTATATATCCGCAGTTATGAGTAATTTTTAATAAGTAAGAAATGGTGATTTGTAAAGTTATTGCTTTATTAATGCTGCCATAATCTGATAGGTAATGGCAGTTGCAATCGCAAGGCCGAAACTCATCAATGTACCGATAAGAATATACTCTGTAAGTTTACGATCGTTACCTTTTGATAAATCACCAAACCGGAACACCGATTTTGCGGCTAATAAAAATCCAATACCTTCCCAGTAATCCAAAACGATAAAACCAATAATAAACATCCGCTCAAGAATTCCTATAAAGGCTCCGGCATTGGCTAATGAATCTTTTTCTTTTAAACTGCCAAGATCCCAGCGCGATATGATCTTTTTCATTATAACGGATGAGACAACGGTGACGAACAATAAGGTTGTAAATTTAAGCAGCGTAGCGGCAGAATACAGCCATTCAACGTCTATGTTGTATGGGTAATAGATATAAACCACACATCCGATAACCGCAAGATGTAACAACTGATCGGCAAAAAATAACAAACGTTCATTCAAATGGTTAAACAGCGTGTTTTTAATCAGGTCGATGATATAATGAGAAACCAGGATGATTAAAATTCCGGCCCAGTAATGCATATTGAACTGAAGCACAACCAGAAGAGTCAGCATATGTACTGCAATATGAAGGTACAGATAGGGTGATTTCCCCTTTTTTACCTGCTTATTTTCTACCCAGGCCGAAGGTTGAAGCAGGAAATCGCCCACGAGGCTTGCCAGTAATAGTTTAATGAAAAAGACTAACATATGGTGTTTATGACTTTTTTGTAGTATTCAATCATCTTCATGATTTCGTCATAGCCGCCGCGCTTTAAGCCCCGGCTGATATTGCTTTGCTCCATCTTAAGCAGGTTTGCCAGTCTTTTCTGATTGGCCTTAGGATTTTCAATAGCTGTTTTGATTATGGCAGATGAGGCTGGTGACCAGTTTGCAATGGTCAGTGAAGCCAGTGTAAACATAAGATTCAACTGTTCATCTACATCATTCCGGTGAGTTTTAATAGCCAGCGATTGTTTTTTCAGTCCTTCGAAGCATTCTCCCGAATATATAAAAGCGCTGCCGTTGGATTCGGTAATTTTGCCTGATGCGTAGGTTTTATCTCCAATACCAATGGCAGTGCGGATATCCAGTTCCGGGAATTGTTTAATAGTGGCTTTTAAATGCAAGGCAGCATCCAGTGCTTTTTCGGGCTTAATTTCCAGCTGAAAACTATCGCCTCTGTACATTTCCCATTGGGCAGGTTCTTTACCATACTTGGACAGCGTTTTCTTCAGCTCAGGCAACCAGGACTTTGCAGTCAGTGTCCTTGAGTTTACTATATCGCCAGTGACAACACTGATCATAATTTTTTATGTAAAAATATGCTTTTATTTTGATATAACCAAGAATATGCGCTAAATATGACATATTTTAAATTATGCGCTAATCATGATATATTTATCCACGAGTTTTAACGGGTCAAAAGTGGTTAGGTCTCAGTAAAATTGGGGTCGGTCCCGAAACCGCGATTTTGCACATGGCGGAATATTCCCGGGGAAAACTGTTTGTATTCACCGTTCCGGATAATTTTGCCGACCTTTACAACCTGCCCTCCCCGGTGCTAAACAAGATCAGGGAGGTACTTTGCACCGGACTGGAAATTTCCATGGAAGGCCCCTCCGAAATCAGCCTTTATCTATATGACAATAAAACTTTTATTGCCGAATCGTTCCTCGACAGCGAAACGGATCTGAAGATCATTGCTTCGGCACAGTACAAAAAGATCACCGATCTTTCTACCGGTCAGTCCTATCCCGCAGAATTGCGTAGATCGAGGATGGACAGAAGGACATCAAA
>CAYWCR010000135.1:0-6774 GCA_964456825.1 uncultured Bacteroidales bacterium | reverse complement strand
GATGGAAAAAGGTTAAAAACAGTAGTCCTCTACAATCAGCAAGATTTTCAAATTGAATTAATGGAATTTGTACGTCAGGATTGGAGCAAAACAGGTATGGATATTATTTTGAGGGAAACAGATCAGCAATTCAGGAGACAACGATGCATGTCGGGCGAGCATGATTGCACCTGCTGGAATGCTGATTCGGTTGAAGAAATAGCCACTTATCTTCCCTGGGTTACAAAATGGAATCCCAACAATTCTTTATACTATGCAATGGACTGGTGGTATTGGTACTATTCAGAAGGGAAAGATGGCATTGAACCTCCGGACATATGGAAAGAACAATTCAATACAATGGAGAAATGGTACCATGCCAAAAATGATGAACAATATCAAGGTCTGGGTTACCAGGTATGGGATTTCTTTAGTAAACAACTGGTTTGTATTGGAACTGTCGGTTATGCCCCGATGCCTGTAGTGGTAAAAAACGGATTAAAAAATGTGAAAGACATAATTAAGATGGGATATGGCACGGTTTGGGCAAAATCGTACATGGTCCAGACTTTTTTCTGGGATGATCCTGATAACCACAACTAATAAAAGGCAGGTATACAATATGAAGTTATTAAAGTATGTTATCAAAAGATTGTCATGGGGAGCACTGGTGCTGCTGTTTGTGTCCTTTTTCAGCTTTCTTATTATCCAGCTCCCTCCCGGAGACTATTTGTCTTCCTATATGGCCCGTCTGGAAAAATCAGGAATGTCAGTCGATAATAAATCAATGGTTGCTCTTAGGCATAGCTATGGCCTCGATCAGCCATTTATAGTACAATATGGCAAATGGTTTTACCGGTTTATCCAGGGCGATATGGGGGTTTCATTTATCTATACCGAAAAAGTCGAAACCATTATAAAGGAGCGGCTACCGGCTACTTTAATGCTGTCGTTTTCATCCTTATTGGTTATTTATCTTATTGCTATCCCGGTTGGGGTTTTTGCAGCCCGTCGACAGTATTCATTGTGGGATTTTTTAGCTGCTATTCTGGGGTTCATCGGCATGGCAGTTCCCGGTTTTCTGTTGGCGCTGATTCTGATGTGGATTGCCTATCAGGTCTTTGGCGTCAGTATTGGAGGACTGCAATCTCCGCAGTTTATGGATCAACCTATGACAATGGGAAAATTCATTGATCTGATAAAGCATCTGCCGGTCCCTATTATAGTGATTACCATGTCGGGGACGGCAGCACTGATCAGAACCATGCGTGCCACACTTTTAGATGAGCTTGGGAAACAATATGTTACTACGGCCCGGGCAAAGGGGCTTGCAGAAAATAAGCTCATTTATAAATATCCGGTCAGGGCTGCTATGAATCCGATTATCAGCTCCGGAGGATGGTTGGTGCCTGAGCTTTTTTCAGGGGAAACGATTGCAGCTATTGTTTTAGGGCTGCCAACGATTGGGCCCATTTTGTACAGGGCTCTGTTGGGGGAAGATATGTATCTGGCAGCAGGTTGTTTAATGATCCTGAGCGGATTAACCATTATAGGATTACTTATTTCGGATATCATATTGGCCATAAGCGATCCAAGAATCCGACTGGAATAAAAATCCGATAAGTTGAAAATACTGCAAAAAATAAAAAGCCACTCGAAAAGCAAAAAAGAAGGGAACAAAAATTATAATCCGCTTTATTCCGCTTCTCAGTGGACCCTGATTTGGGTAAAATTTAAAGATCACAAATTAGCCCTGGTTGGATTAATAATCCTTGCCTTATTCTATATTGCGGTTCTTTTTGCTCCAATAATTACGCCCTACGATCCATGGGAAGATTCAAGATATATATATTGTCCGCCAACACGCATTCACCTGTTTCATGCCGGGAAAATTCACCGACCCTTTGTATATATGGAGAATATTCTCACCGATCCGGAAACTTTCAACCGGACATTCAAAACCGACTATTCAAAACCGTATCCCATCCGGTTTTTTGTGAAAGGATTTGAATATCACTGGCTTGGTTTTATTAAAGGAAACAGGCATTTATTTGGTGTTGTTGATGAAGTTGGTATCCATTTAATGGGCACCGATGTATTGGGACGCGATTGTTTCTCAAGAAATATCAGGGGATTGCAGATTTCTCTTACGGTGGGTTTAATTGGGGTTATTATCACTTTTATACTGGGTTGTATTATTGGTGGCATTGCCGGATATTACGGAGGGATTGCAGACAATATCGTTCAACGGCTAATGGAATTCATCTCCAGCATACCAACCATTCCCATGTGGATGGCCTTGGGAGCCATCATTCCATCGGACTGGGGAAACCTGAAAGTATATTTTGCTATCACAGTTATCCTGGCACTCAGAAGCTGGACCGGGCTTTCACGCCAGGTTCGATCCAAACTGCTGCAACTACGTGAAGAAGAATTTGTTGTGGCTGCCAAAGTTGCGGGAACTTCCGATTGGAAAATTATTACGACCCATTTACTGCCAGGATTTATGAGTTATCTTATTGTTAGTTTAACCCTTGAAATTCCCAAAATGATCCTGGGGGAAACAACACTAAGTTTCCTGGGGTTGGGCCTGAGGGCTCCAACCGTAAGCCTGGGAGTGCTTTTGCAGGATGCACAGAATCTGGCAGCTATTTCTGCCTATCCCTGGCTGATGATCTCTGCTATAATGGTAATATTGTCGGTGCTGGCCTTTAATTTTGTGGGTGACGGAATACGTGATGCTGCCGATCCATACAAAAACTAGGTTTATGGAAGATAATGCAGTCATACTTAATATAGAAAACCTGAAGATTGCTTTTAAAATGCGTCAGGGCAATGTAACGGCAGTTAATGATGTTTCCTTTCAGCTAAGGAAAGGTCATGTTCTCGGTATTGTTGGTGAGAGTGGATGCGGGAAAAGTGTTACTGCCCGCTCGCTGATGCGTATTGAAGCACCCGGAAAATTATTATCAGGTGAAATTAATTTCCAATCAAAAAGCCTGGGCAAAGTTGGCATTCAACGGTTGGATCCGGCAGGCGAATTAATCAGAGAACTCCGATGGAAAGAAATAGCCATGGTTTTTCAGGAACCGATGACATCTTTTGGCCCCATGCATACCTTTGGTAATCAGATTTCAGAAGTTTTAACATTGCATAATAAAATAGGTAAAACTGAAGCCATTGAGATGGCAGTTGAAAGCTTGCGCGCAGTCGGAATGCCCCGACCAGAAAAGCTAATAAAACAATATCCCCATCAAATTAGCGGGGGTATGAGGCAACGTGCTATGATAGCCATGGCGCTTATTTGTCATCCGCAAGTATTGATTGCCGATGAGCCTACAACAGCACTCGATGTTTCAACTGAGTCGCAAATTCTCGACTTGCTGGCTGAGCGGCAGAAAACATTGGGAACATCCATTCTATACATTTCACACAACCTGGGTGTTGTCGCCAATATTGCTGATGAAGTTATGGTAATGTACCTCGGACAAATTGTTGAACACGCTCCGGTTTCCGACTTGTTTGCTTCTCCAAAACATCCTTATACAGTAGCATTGCTAAACTCTATCCCTAACATTGACAAAGACTATAAAAACCAGAAATTAGAAGTTTTGCAGGGAAGTATTCCTGATCCATATAATCATCCTGACGGATGCCCGTTTCATCCCCGCTGTCCCAAGTTAATTCATGGTTTATGCGACATGGTTCAACCGCGTCTCCTTGATGTTTCCTTAAATTGCCGGGTAGCATGCCATTTATATAACGCATCACAGAAAACCAGCTAATGATGAACAAAGCAAAGAAAGAACTTCTATTGGAAGTAAAAGATTTATGTATGCACTTTCCTGTTCAGGGAAGCTTTTTTGATAAGGTAAGAGGTGTGGTTAAAGCCGTTGACGGAGTCACCTTCAACCTTTTTAAAAGCTCCACCTTTGGTTTGGTCGGAGAAAGCGGTTGCGGTAAAACAACTACAGGAAGGCTCATTATGAAGGTTATGAAACCAACCGGAGGAACGATTATTTTCCATGATAACGAAACAGGCATAATGGAGATAAATGCACTTTCTAATAAGAAAATGAGACCTTTGCGCAGGAAAATTCAGATGATATTTCAGGACCCGTATTCTTCCCTCGATCCACGCATGACAATTCAGCAAATTGTCGGAGAACCCTTGAGGGCAGCAGGTAAGGAACACATGAACAATTATAAAAACAAAATTGCAGCCATTCTTCAAAAATCGGGCTTAAGTGCCGACTATATGGATCGATATCCTCATGCATTCAGCGGTGGGCAGCGTCAAAGAATCGGAATTGCCAGGGCGCTGGTTACAAAACCCCAACTGGTTGTCGCCGATGAACCCGTTTCCGCACTTGATGTTTCAGTTCAGGCCCAGATATTGAATTTGTTAAAAGAACTCCAGGAAACCCTCGGCCTGACCTATCTTTTTATTGCTCACGATCTGAGTGTGATACGGTACATGTGCGATACCCTTGCTGTTATGTATGTTGGCAAAATAGTGGAAATGGGGTTGAGTGAAGACATATTTAACAATCCGGCCCATCCTTACACCGAAGGACTTTTGTCCATCATACCCCGTACCGATTCAAAAACGAAACGGTGTAAGAGGCTTACAGGTGGCGTTGCCGATGCTTCAAATTTACCTTCAGGCTGCTATTTTCATCCCCGTTGTCAGTATGCTAAAGATATTTGTAAAATTGAACAGCCGGTTTTGCGGGAGATAAAAAATGATCACCAGGTTGCCTGTCATTTTTCTCTAAAACTACAAGGTATTTAGCCGGATATTTTGGAAGATACTGATCCCATGAATATTCATAAAATATCTCCGGCGTATGAATAATTAACATTAAATGAAATGGTAAAAATTTTAAGAACGGGACACCCACGCTTATATATTTATCCGGAATTACTGAAGGAGATAAAGAATTTAGCAGAATCCGATACCTTCTATAAAGAGCTTAAGGAAGGATTATTCAAAAAGGCTAACCGGTTAACACGCGAGAATCCGGTGGAATTTAAGATTACAGGTCCGCGTATGTTAAAAAATTGCCAGGAGATCCTGTCACGCGTATCAACTCTTGCTTTGGCCTTTCATCTGACCGGAGATAACAAATATGCGCTGCGTGCAAAAGAGGAGTTATTTTCGGCTGCCAGTTTTCCACATTGGAATAAAGATCATTTTCTGGACACTGCTGAATTAATTACTGCCTTTGCTATTGGATATGATTGGCTGTTTCATATACTGACTAAAGCCGATCTTTTAATCATTAAAAGTGCAATGATAAATCAAGGTCTAAAACCGGGCCTTGAAGAATGCAAAAACAATGTCTGGTGGGCTACACATAAATATAACTGGAATCAGGTATGTAACGGAGCTCTTATTATAGGTGCCTTATCGATTGGTGATGAAGAACCTCAGCTGGCCAGTGAAATATTCCGGTTTACTACAAAAAATCTGTCTTTGGCTTTCAACAGCTATGGAAAAGACGGGGGCTGGGAGGCCGGACCTGACTACTGGGAGTATACTACCTGGTACAGTGTCTTGCTTATTGATGCATTGCAGTCAGTAACAGACAATGACCTGGGACTTTCAAAAACAAAGGGGTTTGAAAAAACCGGTCTGTTGCCGATATACGCTGCCGGGCCCAATGACCGGTATTTTAACTTTGCTGATGCAAAGGAGGATTACAAACCCTTGCCCGTATTATTTTGGTTGGGGAAAAAATTCAATTTAGATGCCTGTATTGCCGAAAATCACCGTTTGCTTAAAAAAAGCCTGCTGAATAATGAAGAAATTAATGCTTTTAACCTGGTCTGGTATCAACCTGCTGTAAGAAGTACCCGGGTTTTACCTACAACCAAGCTGTTTAGTGACATTAATGCCTTATATATGAGAAGTGAATGGGCAAATAATGAGGCTATTTTTACTGCAATAAAAGGTGGAAATAATCAGGCCGACCATGCTCATCTCGATCAAGGTTCCTTTGTTGTTGATATGAATGGAGTGCGGTGGGCATTAGAATTGGGTCGTGATAATTACGATTTACCCGGTTATTTTGATCTGTCAGAAGGAGGAGGACGCTGGAAGTATTTCAGATTGAATACCCATTCCCATAATACACTTGTTTTAAACAATGATAACCAGCGGGCCAGGGCAAAATCAGAAATTGGTGATGTGCAGATTTCTGCGGATGAATCCACTGGAGTTATAGATTTATCAGAAGCTTATGTTCCTCATGCACAATCAGTTTATAGAATTATAACGCTAAATAAAAAATCAGGAATTATTTTGAAAGATACGATTAATTGGGCGGGATCTCAAAAGTTGGTACAATGGCAAATGCTTACAGATGCTGATATTACGTTGTCTGGCCGAAAAGCTGAACTCAGAAAGGGAGGGAAAATAGTATGCGCTGCTGTAATTCAACCCGATGATGCTGTTTTTGAGGTTATTTCAGCAGAACAGATGGAACCTGAAGAACATAATAAAGGAATCAAGTTACTGATAATAAGAAAAACTGAAAAAGGTCATTCGACCGAGATTATTATTCAATTATCTGCTGGTTATAAATAATAGTGAAATTTTAGCAGATTATGACAATCCGATAGGAATAAGTTTTATTTTTAGCATTTAAAACTCAAATATATATTTATGAAATTCGGATACTTTGATGATTCAAGGCGTGAGTATGTAATTACCAATCCCCGCACCCCATGGCCGTGGATTAATTATCTCGGCAATGAAGATTTCTTTTCACTGATATCCAACACTGCCGG
>CAYWCR010000134.1:3225-7013 GCA_964456825.1 uncultured Bacteroidales bacterium | reverse complement strand
TAGTTTTGTTTAATGTGAGGTTGGAGGCATTTGAGAGAATGCCTCCTTTCTTTGTTCTTTAATCTTTGTTCTTTTGTCTTGATTCTTGGTTCTTGTTTTATTATGATTTACGAAGCTGCCTACTGCCTTGTCCCTGGTCCCTTGTCCCTGGTCCCTTCTTCACTGCACCAGCTCCAGTATCGGGCTCCCCGTAGATGAATTGGGATAGCTTATATTCAAAAAAGTGCATATTGTTGGGGCTATGTCGGTGATGTCAACCGGACGCGTTATCGTTCCGCGGCTTATCTTCCAGCCGTACCATATCAGCGGAATTTTTGAATCGTAGGCATAGGACGAATTATGGTCGGTTGAACCGCTTCCCTTTTCCACCCATCCGGCCTTCAGGTTGATCATCACATCACCCGAGCGCTTCTGGTTATAACTGTACTGGATCTTTTCAAAAATGCCACTGGTGAAATTCGTGGTCTGCAGGGTATAGGAGGTTATGGTATTGGCAACACCGGCAAACTGAAGCATAAACATGGCAACATAATCCTGGACATCGCGCAGCGAAAGCTTTGAATCTTCAATGAGGGTATGGTTCAGGAAGATCTGCTGCGATTGGTAGGCTTTTACCCAGTCGCCTCTTCCATAGGTGTTATTCAGCGCACTCTTCAACAACGAGATGGCCCCCAGCTGGTTGAAATATCCGGCGGGTATCCTGGAATCGATCAGATAATTCGGGACCTGGGCAACGCCATGACCGGATGTTAATAAAACAAGCATATCTTCCTTTCCCACCCAGGTATCCAGGAACTGGATAAAATGTTCTATTTCCCTGTCCAGCCTTATAAAGGCGTCCTCTATTTCGATGGAATTGGGGCCGAACTGGATGCCGATATTTTCCATGGCGGTGAAGGATATCATCAGTACATCCGTGTAATCATCCTTCCCGAGTTCTTCCCCCATCAACAGGGAGGAAACAAAATCCTTGGTCAGGGTGTTACCCATGGGGGTTTTCAGCAGCATGCCGTAGTCTTTGGGGTCCTTCCTGCCCGTTGATGTCTTCAGCGGATAAGGAAAGGTAATTTTGCCCTTGTACCCGGTTTCGTATTGGTTGTCATCCGGAAGGCTTTCCGTATACTGGTCAATCGGTAAAAGCGTGTTCCATTCCTGTTCCAGGTAAACATCGGGTAACATTTTATTGTTGAATTCGTCAGCCCATCCCGGAAGGCTGTCGGTATAATAGGTGCTGGTAATCCAGTTCCCCGTAAGCGGATCAAACCAGTAAGCACAATTCCCGGTATGACCGGCTGAAAAAATAGCAGGACCAGGCTCAAGGGCTACCGAAAATACCTTCGATTTGAAATCATTCGAAAGCCTTAGTTCATCGGGAAAAGTTGTGCACATCAGGTTGCGGGGAGAATGATGCCCGTTATCATAATCTCCGCCTACAGCCCTATGACCGGGATCGTCAGTATAGCCTTCCATTTTATCCTGCAGGTTTAGGTACCATTCCCTTGCAATGATGCCATGATTGGAAGGCGTTGTGCCGGTGACTATACTGGCATTGCCTACCCCTTCCTGCGAATACAGATAATTAAAACTGGTGTTCTTGCAAAAAGTTCCCCTGTCGATCAGCATCTTAATGCCATTATCGCTGAGTTTATCCCAGAAACGGAAAACATAATCATAGCGCATCTGGCTTACCACAATGCCAACGATAAGCTTTGGCTTTTCTGAAGGTATCTTTTTCGCATCCTGTGAATAAGCATTGAACATCCGTAACAACACCAATCCTGCAATGAATATGTTCCTCATCATGATATTTAACGTTGTAATTACAATTCCTGAAACGCTAAGATAATTTTTTTGCCCCTGCCTTTGCTGTTGATAACTCATTGAAATAACAACAAAAGAGTATAAGGGTTCAGGGTTCAATATGGAAATCAGCTGTGATAAGATTCCCGAAAAAAACGTGAAAGGAAGGCTGAAGATCAGGTAAAACTTACCGGAAGGCAATATCTCCGGCAGGGGTTTCCGTTTTTTTCAACCTGGAATTCTTTACCTGGAAAGAAAGGGAGATATACCAAAGCCGGGTTTTTGTAAATGCGGTATAATCGCTGAAATCTCCCGAACCCTGGAATGTATGGTTGAGAAAGTCTTTAAGGTAATATTTAAATTTCAATTGCAGGCCATGCGGCAATTGAATGCCGGCAAAAAAAGAAGGGATAAACGATGGAGTGCGGTCGCTGAACCATTCCGCGTGTTTTCTTTTTATTCCGTCATCAAAAGTCTTCTGCTTAAAGTGAAACATCCATTCATACTCTCCTCCCCCGAACAAATAAATCTCGTCTTTGAATGAACCCAGCTTCAATGCCAGGGGGATTCCAAGATTATAGGAACGGTATTTGGTTTTTAAGTTGCCTTCTTCGGTTATAAAGCCCACATTACGCAAGGCTAATCCTGAGAAAAGTCCTGCGGTATTGCCCAGGTCAAGATGTACATTTTCATTGACATGGAACCACATGGTGAAACGCAGGTTGGTATTGAGAGGATCATTTTGCTTTTCAATCACCCCTGATTGAAAAATCCATTCACCGCCTGAGGTCGTGTATAGCTTCTGCGCTTTTGCAATATTGATAAATGACGCAAAGAACAAAACGACAGCGAGGACAACTAAATTTACTTTTTGTATTCTGTTTATCATAGCTTCTTAATTGTCAGCAAAATTAACGATAATATAAATATAATACCCGCAAACTATTCAACCCTGGCTTTTAATTCCCTTATAGCCTGATCATGTCCTTGTCATGATCAGTTTCCCGTGATGCACTCCTTTCAGGGTTATGATCAGGTCAGCTAGCCGCGTCAGCTCACTTGCTTTTCCTTTAACAGCAATGGTTTCAAGACAGTTCTCAGCATCAAGGTGCACATGCTGGACTGACAATATCAGGGATTGATGATGATGCTGGATGTCATTAAGTTTATTGTTGATATCCCTTTTATGATGGTCGTATACAACAACAATGGCACCTGCAACAACATTATCGCATTGCCATTTCTTCTCCACGCCATGTTTTTCTATCAGTGAACGGATGGCCTGTGATCGGTTGGGGAAATGATTCACCTTCACATACTCATCGAGTTCATTCATGACTTCTGTATCCAGTGAAACACCAAATCGGATTACACTCATAACTTATTCATTAAAATTATCAGGGCCGTTCAATAATCTTCCAAAGATAAACAACCTTTGGATTCAGGAAAGCCTGGGAAGTTTTAAAGTTCCGTCAGGATGGCATAATTTCTCTATATTTGCTTCGCATATAAACGTTTGTATGAAAAGACTTCGCTGGATCCCGGCGGTTGCCTGTATTGTTTTCTCCTCCCTTACCGGCCAGTTAATGGCCCAGGAAGGTGGCACGGGCATAGGCATTATCCTGGGTGAACCGACGGGGATCAGTTTTAAAACATGGATATCCGACAGATCAGCTATCGATGCGGGCGCTGCCTGGTCTTTTCCGGGTGCCGGAGCCTTCCACACCCATGCTGACTATCTCTGGCACAATTTCAGCCTGATCAAAATACAGGAAGGAAAGATGCCTTTGTATGTGGGACTGGGAGGAAGGATGCGGGTATCGGGCCGGGATGTCTTTCTTGGTGCAAGGGTGCCCATTGGCCTGGCGTATATCTTTGCCGGGGACAGGCTTGATGTTTTTGTGGAGACCGTCCCGGTGATGAACCTGTTTCCCGCTACCGATTTCGACCTGAATGCCGCGATAGGGATCAGGTATTTCTTTATTAGG
>CAYWCR010000134.1:0-3125 GCA_964456825.1 uncultured Bacteroidales bacterium | reverse complement strand
CCCCCCAGGTTATTGTAACTGTTCACCATAATGATATCTTCGCCACAGAAATGCAACAGGGATAGCTTATGGTTGTCTTCCGTGTTATATAGCCTGATGATCAGGGTTGTGTCCTGCGGAAAATGCGTCAGATCCTTCAATGTCCCAACTTCATAACGGGTTTTTTCAAGCACTTTTCCATCCGATGATATGATAAGGGTGTCATCCGTGAAAGTATAAGTGAGCTTTTTTCCGGTGTTCCGGGGTGTTTTTACCAGCCGGCCATATTGCTTTGAAAAATAGGCCGTTTCAATCCAGCTCCAGCTTCCGGCAAGCTGATGCGAAGCACTGTTATTTTTGTTACATCCCGGCACGCAATTTCTTCCTTCTGTTGTCTGTTCGGGTCCGGGACTTTTGCATGTCGCAAAGGCAAACAGGACAACCAGGGCTGCATAAGCAATCTTTCTTTTCATGATCTTTCTCCTTTTTTTTATTGGATGCACAACGCTTATTTTTGGTTGCGCACAGATAACAAACGAAGTCCTGTATTTATTATTGTGCCGTTATGAAACCAGGATTTCCATTGACAAGATACTGTTTGACAGCCTGAAAGTTACGTTCGGGTACCGTAGAAAAGTACACTGGCAAAGGATTAATCCGGAAAAAAATCCATTACTTTACAGCAAAACTGATTAGGATGAACTCACAGGTCGGCAATACCAGGGGAAAATATATATTGTCCATAGCCATTATTGGCGCCTTGTTTTTTATTTTTGGTTTTGTTACCTGGCTTAACGGTATTCTGATCCCTTACTTCAAAATATCATGTCAGCTTTCGGATTTTGAAGCCCTGATCGTGGCGTTTGCTTTTTATATTTCCTATACTGTCATGGCATTTCCTTCGGCCTGGGTATTGAAAAAAACCGGGTTTAAGAATGGCATGATGATCGGCCTGATGGTCATGGCAGCCGGTACCCTGGTCTTTGTGCCTGCCGCCCTCTCCAGAACCTATGCTGTTTTTCTCTCCGGCTTGTTCATCATGGGCACCGGCCTGGCTATTTTGCAAACTGCCTCCAATCCTTACGTTACTATTCTGGGGCCCAGAGAGACTGCCGCAGTGCGTATCAGCATAATGGGGATCTGTAACAAGCTGGCCGGGGCGATAGCACCTTTAATCCTAGCCTACTTTATCCTGAGCGATGGTGATGCATTCATTAAGAGCCTGGAAGGCCTCGACGGCGTGGCGAGAAATGCTGCACTTGACGGACTTGCGCGAAGGGTGATAAATCCCTACCTGGTGATGTCAGGCGTCCTTTTTCTGCTGGGGTTGCTGGTGAAATTCTCTCCCCTGCCGGAGGTCGATGTGGAGCAGGAACAGGAAGACAATACATTGTCTGCCAAAACCAGCATCCTGCAGTTCCCGCACCTTATCATGGGGGCCATTGCTTTATTCTTTTATGTGGGCGCAGAAGTCATCGCCGGTGATACCATCATCCGCTATGGGCTAGCCCTGGACATTTCGCTGTTATCAGCAAAATATTTCACTTCTCTTGTGCTGATCGCTATGATATTGGGTTATATTGCCGGAATAATCCTGATTCCCAAACGGATTTCACAACGCACTGCCCTTATCGGATGCGCCATCCTCGGCCTTATCTTTTCAACCCTGGTTCTCCTGACCCCTGCCCACCTGAAGCTGAGCCTGCCCTTCTTAGATCTGATGACCCTCCATAAAGTAACCCTGGAAATTCCGCTTACGGTACTTTTCGTTGCCCTGCTGGGACTGGCAAATGCCCTCGTCTGGCCGGCCATATGGCCGCTGGCCATACACAACCTGGGCCGTTTTATTAAAACAGGGACGGCGTTGCTTATCATGGCCATTGCAGGCGGAGCCATATTGCCTTTGCTTTGGGGAAGATTGTCTGACGGTATCGGATCGCAACAGGCTTATGCAATCCTGCTGCCCTGTTACCTGGTTATTTTTTATTATGCCGTATGGGGACATAAGCTGAAAACATGGAATTAAACTGATTATCAAATTACTGAAATGAAACCTTCATTAGTGATTCTCGCTGCCGGCATGGGCAGCCGTTACGGTGGCCTCAAACAGGTTGACCGTTTTGGACCTTCCGGAGAGACTATCGTTGAATATTCCATTTACGATGCCCTGAGGGCAGGATTTGGCAAGATCGTAATGGTGGTGCGGAAGGAATTTGTGAATGATTTTAAAGACCTTATCCTTAGTAAAGCTTTAAAAAAAGCGGATATCGATTTTGTTTACCAGGAACTTGAAAACATACCCAGAGGCCTGTCGGTTCCTCCCGACCGGGCAAAGCCCTGGGGGACAGGGCACGCTGTGCTCGTCGCAGAGCGGAAGATATCTACACCTTTTGCCGTTATTAATGCGGATGATTTTTATGGCTCCGATTCCTATAAAGTGATGGCTGATTTTCTCACTCAACCGCAGTCAGGCGGCATCGACATTTATTGCGTCGTCGGTTATCAGCTTGAAAACACCCTTTCTGAATCAGGCCACGTCTCCAGGGGAGTTTGTGTTGCCGATGAACATGGCTTCCTCAATAGCATTATCGAACATAAAAAGATATTCCGTGAAGGCCCAGTCATTAAAAGCCAGTTAGACGACACCCATTTTGCCCGGTTTACCGGAAAAGAGATTGTATCCATGAACCTTATGGGTTTCATGCCTTCTATGTTTAAGCAACTGAAGTCACAGTTCATTACTTTCATTCAGTCCAATATCGATAATCTGAGTGCTGAGTTTTACCTTCCATCGGTTGTAAATGAGGTCGTGAAAGAAGGAACAGCCCGTGTTAAAGTACTTCAGACAGCCGAAAAATGGTTTGGGGTGACGTATAAAGAAGACCGTCCCATGGTCATCAATAACCTGATCAAACTGCTCGAAGAGGGGGTTTATCCGGTGAATCTTTGGGAATGAAAAGGGACCAGGGATAAGTTGAGTGTGTGTTGGGGAAGGGATTAGGGATTCAGCTAGGCTGCAGGCTGCAGCCAGTAGGCTATTGACTCTTTCTACCAGACATTCTTCAGATCATTTCCGGTATAACCATGGTCACGGACTGACCAGTTTGAGCCACCGGTATTTTTCAGCCGCAGGGGATCCTTGTGAA
>CAYWCR010000133.1:0-7352 GCA_964456825.1 uncultured Bacteroidales bacterium | reverse complement strand
ACCCATCCGGGTTGGGGATAATATTGATTATGGTCGACAGAAACACGTGTGCACACGTTAGCATTTTCATCAAATAGGATGGCTTTGGTGGCAGAGGTACTCTGATCTATGGCTAATGTATATTTCATTTACGGGTAATTTATTCGGGTCTAAAGTGTGTTGCTCATGGTTTCATTTGATATGCTGGTTTCATGGAAGAGCCCTGAAGCAACATTGTAAATGCCTTTGCTGTCTATTCCATAGTGTTTGAAAACCTGCAAAGGACTGCCATGAACAACAAATTCATCGGGAATTCCCAGAATACGCATGGGAACAGGATACACCTGAGCCATTATTTCAGCGACAGCTCCGCCTAATCCTCCGAATATGCTGTGTTCCTCAACGGTTATTATGCATTTTGTTTCTTTTGCTGCTTTTACAATTATATTTCTATCAATTGGTTTCAAGGTGTGCATATCAATAACGCGGGC
Organism: uncultured Bacteroidales bacterium; assembly: GCA_964456825.1. GTDB lineage: Bacteria > Bacteroidota > Bacteroidia > Bacteroidales > UBA10428 > UBA5072. The sequence continues at coordinate 6,882 of CAYWCR010000133.1, read as the reverse complement.
TTTTATACCTTGGGAATGCAATTCTTTTCCGGCTTGCAGGCAATGGTAAACTGTTTCACCGGTGCCAATAAGTGTAATATCGTTGCCCTCCAATAAAACATTGGCCCTGCCTATTTGAAATCCTGTATTCTCATTTTCATATACATTTGGCACCGCATTCCTGCCCAATCGAATGTATACCGGATATGGATAGTCTATCAGTTCCCTTACAAGTTTCTTGGTCTGGTAGATATCACATGGCAGTACAATGTGCATTCCCGGAAATGTTCTGAGCACGGCAATGTCGTGCAGACTATGGTGAGTATAACCCAAAGCACCGTAACTTAATCCTCCGCTAACGCCCAGAATCTTTACCGGGTTTCCGGAATAAGCAACATCAACTTTTATCTGTTCTAAGGAACGCGCTGTATAAAAGGAAGCCGGGCCGCAAACAAATGTCTTTTTCCCTGCTGAAGCTAATCCGGCAGCTACTCCAATGGCATTCTGTTCTGCAATTCCTAATTCAACAAACTGGTTGGGTAGCTCATTTGCAAAGGAGGTCAGTGTAACTGAACCACGGGCATCAGTAGTAACTGCAATAATATCTTTATCTTGTTTTGCCAGTTCCAGCAGGGTGTCAGTAAACATCTTTCTGCATGGGATCTTATATTCATTTTTCATATTCATCTATTCTTAATAACAAATCTTTTATTCTTTCATTGATTTCAATTATTGCCTCTTCATATTGCTTTTCATTAACAACGCCATGATGCCAATTGGCTAACCTTTCCATAAATGATATTCCACATCCCTTAATTGTGTGCGCAATGATCAATTTTGGTTTTTTATTGTTAAAATTAAGACTCTCAAAAACATCAACCAGGGCTTTAATATCATTACCATCAACATCAAATACCTCCCAGCCAAAAGCTTCCCAACGTTCACGTATGGGTTCCAGCATCATCACTTCTTCGGTATTGCCACTAATCTGCAATTCGTTTCGATCGATAATAGCAATCAGGTTATCTAATTTATAATGACTTGCTGACATAGCTGCTTCATAAATGGATCCTTCTCCCTGCTCTCCATCCCCCATTAATACATACGTACGATAAGATTTATTGTCCATTTTGGCAGCCAACGCAATACCCATACCAACAGACAACCCATGCCCTAATGAGCCGCTGTTGTGTTCCACCCCTGATACCTTTTTTGTAGGATGACCTTCAAGGATTGAGTTAAACTGTCCATAGGTTTTTAATAGACTATCTTTGATAAATCCCTTGGCTGCCAGCACAGAATACAATGCTTCCACACTATGGCCCTTGCTGAGAATAAAGCGGTCCCTGTCATTTTTTAATGCATTTTCAGGATCTATATTCATAATATGAAAATATAATGTGGTATTAATGTCCACGGATGAAAGAGAGCCTCCTATGTGACCTGATTTCGATGAAAAGATCATCTCAACCACCCTTTTCCTGATTTTTTCTGCCTGAAGTTGTAACTCTAAAATTTTAAGTGAGTTTTCTTTTGTCATTTATATTGTTATTTTACTAATATCCAAACTTGTAATAAAATTATAAAAAATCATAAATATATAAAAGAAATCGAAAGTAAAAGAAAAGATTTTGTTTTCTTAACAAATCATGAATAAATTTAATTAATGTTTTATAGTATTCAACTCGTCATTTAATCTTCATGCCTGGTATTATTTTACATTCTTGTATTGAACGGCTAATTCCTGACCTTTGATGATGGGAAGTTCGTATTGATTACCCTCAATTTTTTTAATGGCGGCCGTTTTACAAACCGGCTTTGATTGACTTTTAAAACGCAGGGTGCCCGTTCCGGTGTCTGATTTTATTCGAATTTCTTTCGTCGAGCAATACACATGTATTTTGCCATCCGGTGTAGGCACATCGCCTTCCATCCACTGCAAATCGCCCAGAAAGGGCTCCGCGATGTAGGATTGAAATCCAGGCTCGACCGGTCTGATGCCCAGGAAATATTTTCCCAGTAAATAAACAGGACTGGCCCCCCAGGCATGGCAGAGACTTTTACCAAACGGACGGTTATACATGGCCAGCAGATGGGGATACGTTTCTTTTGGATTGTATTTCTCCCAGAAGGATGTGGCGCCCAGGTCAAGCATCCCACCCCAGTAATCACGGATCTCGTTCAATACATAATTTTCCTCGCCCAAAATACAAAGTGCCTCCAATTCGTAAAACCGCATATAGGGGGTTGTAATTCTCAGTGCATCGGGGTTGAGCAGTACGTTTTCTTTCACTGCCCTTGTTTTTTCCTGGTCGAGGTAATTGAATAATACAGCAAACATGTTGGTAAAGGGGGTTACCTGTGTGCTTACAACCCCGTTTTCACGGTTATGGATAAATGCATTCTGTGTTTCTGACCAGAACACACTATGAAGTTTTGTTTTCAAATCGGCAACCAGTTGTGTGTATATCTTTTCATTTGCCGTATCATTCATAATGCCTGCACACAGCGCCATGGTTTCTAGGCTCCGGCAGAAAAGCAGCTGTTCAAAACTAACCTCACCGGCTTTGCTCATTTTAAAGTCGGCCCAGTCGATAAATATCCAGTCGCCGGCCAATCCCTGCATCATACCCTCACTGTTCCGGCGTGAGAGACAAAAATCCATCAGGCTCTTCATCCTGGGATACAACTGTTCAATAAGTTGTTTATCACCCGTATATTGATAATAATCGTAAATCCCCAGGAACCAGTAAAAGGTATAATCCATGATGGTATTGATATGACTGGTCACGGGATCTTTTCCACGCAAGGCAAAAGTGGTGCGTCTGACCAAAGGCGTGTCGAAGAACAGGTAATAGTTCATAAGGTAGCTCTGATAGGCGTCACCGCTCCACATCCAGCGATCGCGCTTAATTCCGTCGAGAAAAAATTCACGGGCAGTAAGGTGTAGCGTGTAAGCCGATACATCCCAGATCTTATTGAGCTGCTCATCATTACAACGGAAACCGCCTTTATATTCAAGCGGCAGATACTCGTACAGCATGGAAACCGAATCGTATGAGAGCCGGTCGAAGGTCTCAACATAAACATACCGGAAGGCTTTTGAGCCGGGAACGGTGACGTCTCCGGCATCTTTGTTGTCAACAAACAGATGGTCCAGCGTTTCACTTTGCATGACTGTCAACGCTTCTTCTTTCGATTCGCCGTAATATATATGTAAATTGCCTTTGCCCTTCACACCATGAAATTTTACAAAACCAAACGTTTCTTTTCCAAAGTCAAACAAAATGCCTTTCTCCTGCATTTCTTCGGAAATATATGGAATGGGGCGGGTGGATAGTTTAAATTGCGACGGCGGTGTATCGGGTGCGTTAAAATTCCAGGAAGCTGCATATACATATGCCGTTCCGGATGAAGTGTCGGATGCTTTTCCCGATTCGTCAATCCATTCTTTATCTTCGCAGGTTACCTGCCACGAATTGTCGGAATGAATGGTTTTACCCTGGACAAAAATCGCCGGAACACAGGCCTGATTGTATACTTTTATTTTCAGCGTATGTTTGCCTGCCGGAATGACCAATGTTTCGGGGGCTCCGAAGAGCAGCCTGCCATCAAGTTTCACATTGTATTGTCCTTCTACCCTGATACTTATGTTTTCATTAGATGCAAGTTCGAACGTTTTTGAGAATTCGACCAACACATAATGGCTGTCCATTTTCCAAAAGGGAGGGAAAAAGGTTCCGCGTTCGGTGCGCCGGTTTTGTACGATGTTCCCAATCCAGATATCGTAATCGCCGGGGTACCATATCCAGGTAGCTTGCTGAGCAAGCACTGTTTCAGGAGGGATAAGTGATAGAAAGCCCAATAAAACAAACAAAATTTTTACTTTGTTCATATTAAATCACTTTAAAGATGCGTAACAATAATTTCAACAATATAATCAATTCTTGCACCTTTTACTGCTAAATTTTTCACGGTTTTTAATTTCCTAAGACAAGGTTTTAATTGCTAAATTATAAAAACCTGGTATTATCCTTATTTCTTCTCTGTTCATCCCTCGCCTGCCTTAGCGAAGCTATTTGTCCTAAAATAACCACTTGAGGCCAAAGAATATGAAGTATTTTATTTGCAAAAAAATGGCTGTTGTAACAGCGCTGCCCCTGGTATGGGTAATGGGGCAGATCGCTATACAACAACCATCATTAATGAAGAGTCAGGAGTAATCTTATCTTACAAATTTCATAACACTGTATTCATTTCCGGCAATAATCCTTACAATATAAACAGCATCTTTTTTGAGATTTGCACTATTAAAATACATCCTTTCAGAAACATCATTCTTTTCGAATAGTTTCATGCCAGTAACATCATATATTTCAACCCTCGAAATATTATCGATATTAACAAAGATCAGACAATCTTCCAGCGGGTTATAAATAATATTCGAGCCTTCACCAAAAACATCATCCATACCGGTAATTGTAAAGTTAATAGTATAGGTTTTTACAAATCCGCTTTCTGCAGTAACAACAATTGAAGCCGTTCCGGATCCTGAAGAAACATTAATATCGCCTGCACCGGTAATTTTTGCTTTGAAATCATCAGGCCAGGCTGTTACTCTGACAGTTGTTGTTCCTTCCTGCAATACTGCTGAATATTCGGTAACATCTTTGTCAAATGCAGGTGTTAATGTAACAATAGGTACAAAGGTTATCGATCGTAAGTCAGCATTCGATGATGGTATATAACGAGGATCTATACCATATTCTTTTGATAAGCTCTTTAGATCGTTAAGACTCAATGGTTCATTGTAAAAACGTATCTCATCAAGCATACCATCGAATTTGACATCCCTGTTCTCACCTGCCCCAATGATCAACGGAAGAGCTGAACCAATACTTTTATCGGTATTATCTTTCGCTGAGCCTGCTATCCTTGTATTTATGTACAGGAATATGGAATCCTTGATACGGTCACGTATAGCTGCTATATGATTCCAGCCCTCAGTATACAGATGGAAATTCGCGTCATCAACAACAAGATTTGTTTCATTGATACCATCATCAATTGTCAAACTCAGATTGCTTCCATTCAAAGCAAGATCGAACCACTTATCGCTCGAAGAACCTTTGTGAAGAATTTTCCTGTTGCTTTCTAAATCGCTGATATAAAGAAGTATTGAATAAGTAAATTCTTCGGTTCCTATGTTTACAACAGAATTATCGGCAACCTCTATATACGTAGTATCTGAGCCAATTCTCAAATCCAGCGCTTGTTCCGAAATTCCGTCAACATAATTTGCAGTATCACCGCCGACAAGGGTACCATCAGATGTTTCGAATTCATCCGTTGCATCTCCATCCAATTTCCACCAGGCTGCCAGGTTTGCAGGAAGCGCAGGAACATATGTTGCATATAGGGCAGATACCTGTGCAGGAGTCAAAGCCATATTGTATAATCGTATGTCATCAATTTTTCTTGCGGCAGAAGCAGCTTCGACACGGTTAGTTCCGATTCTTAACGAAAGTCCGGGTGATGATATACTTGTCTCGGTAGCATCGTTAATTGAACCAACTTCTTGTCCATTAACATATAGGATCAACTTATCCAGTTCACGATCGCGCACTGCTACTATGTGGTTCCATCCACCGGCGGCCATAACTTGATCAATATTCGGGATGTCAAGTTCTGTTTTGTCTATTACATTATCATCAATATACATTCTTAATGTATTATCATGTAATGAAACGGCCCACCAATTTGCAGCATTATCACCTTTATAGATAAGTTCATGTGTTCCTGCAAAATCAGGAATATTAACCAGCATTGATATTGAGAAACTATTTGTATCAAAGTCAACAATATCATTATCCGGTACTTCGATATACCTTACGGGACTACCGGCAGGTAAATCAAGAGCCTGTCCTTGTCCTGCCAGACTTTCAATATATGAAGAAGCATCACCGTTGACAAGAGTACCATCGGATTGTCCGTATTCATCCATTGCATCCCCGTTTAATTTCCAATGAGCAACCGGTATAACCGGGGGTGGGAGTAAAAGAGGTGCAAAATCAAAGGCCTTGATATCAAATGCACCGGACATGCCTGTATTACCCAATCCCAACCTTAACACTGATTTTCCGGCATAGTTGTAATGAGAAGTAGCGGTTACAATGAATTCCTGGAATTCACCGCCATCAACAGATACTGACACTTTGTGTGTTCCTGCACCGGTTGCATCTTTCTCGAAATTTATCCAGTAGTCGTGCCATTCAGTAGGATCAAGTGCAATCGTATTAATTGTATCTGCAGCTGAAATATCAGTTCCGGTTATTATTGCATTACCCCTTGCAGGAAGCAATTGTAAACCGCTGAATACACCTACATCTACACCATTATTATTTAATGAATCATTGACAGTTCTTAATGTAAATGAAATATAACCGCCTGCTCCCTGTTTGATAGCGAACATACCAAGAGAACCATCGTTATGATGAGTGTAACCATCACCCTCTGCTGGATATGGCTCTTTAGTACCGTTAGTATGTATGATCGAATCCAGAGGTCCATCTGTTGGAATCCTGGCTATAAAGTGTAAGGTTGCACCATCGTCAAGCATTGTAGGAGTACCACCGAAATTAGTCAGGTCGCAATATCCCTGGAGTTTACGGTTACCATTATCCGTTGCTGATACGCCTGCTCCTTCAGGATCTCCGGCATCCTGAAAACGCCAGAAATTATCTATTTTGTCTATTCCACCAGGGGCTCCCTCTCCAATACCGTCCCCATTCCAGGAGTCGTTGCCATTATCATGTGACCAGTAACCATCATAATTGTCAAATGCAGCGCCACCTTTATTTATTGGATCAATAGATACATTAAGAGAATAGGTAAATGTCCCTT
>CAYWCR010000132.1:0-7478 GCA_964456825.1 uncultured Bacteroidales bacterium | reverse complement strand
TTTTTCCTCTATTCAATTTGTTTCAAGTTCCCAGTCTGCCCAAATAGCACCTAACTCCTTTATAGAATTGGTTAAAATGCATTTTTGTCGCTTCTAAAAGGGGGAAATGGGAAATTGGAAGCGGGTGTTGGGATTTTTCCGTCTACTAAAAATTTGGGGTGGTGGGACGTGGTTTTCATTATTAGTAAAATATAAAAATCTATTTCAATTTGAGCTTCTCAAAGGGACTCTTTACATTTTCTAATGACCTCCGCGAAACATGGGTGTATATCTCCGTGGTCTTGAGACTCTTGTGCCCCAATAATACCTGGATGTGCCTTAAATCAGTGCCGTCATCCATCAAATGTGTCGCATAACTGTGCCTTAAACTGTGCAACGTTAACTTCTTCTTTATCTTCGCTTTATTCTTTATCGATTCAAAAACTTCCCTCAAACTTGTCTCGGAATACTGCCTGCCCTTCGTATTCCCTTCAAATAACCAAATCTCAGGCCGGTATACCCTGTAATACTCTCTCAACATTTCAATCAGAACTTCAGGCAAGGGAACTACCCTGTCTTTTTGTCCCTTCCCTCCTTTAATGTTCAATATTTTACGATCTGAATCTATAGCATTGATCTTCAGATTGATAAGCTCACTTCTTCGCAGCCCGCAGGCATAGATTAAACCCAGCATCGCCTTTTGCTTCAGATTTCCTGCATGCTGCAACAACAACTCCACTTCTTCCAACGAAAATATCTCAGGCAGTTTCTTGGCCGGCCGCGGCCTTTCAATCTCTTCAATATTCAAATCTCTCTTAAAAATGCTCTGAAAAAACAACTTTATCGCACTGATGATCTGATTCTGATAAGAGGCAGAGAACTCATTTTTAATAATGTACCGGTAGTTGAATTCCACCACATCCGCATTGGTGATCTCTTCTATGGCCCTGCTCCTTAAATAACATAAAAATGTGGTTATCGCATCAAGATAACTCGCCATAGTCCTCTCACTGTATCGCTGTACCTCCATGTATTGCCCAAACGCCCTTATGGCCTCCTCCTTCTCCCCGGTCAGCCTCTTGTCGAAATACCTTGTAGCTCTCTCTTCCTTTAAACCGGCCAACTCAGGGATCTCTATTTCCATTTCCAATTGCATCCCTTCAAGCTCCCCCAGGCTGTTTTCATCATACGGCAAATGCCAGCAATGCATCGTCTGGCTCCACCTGCAGCCATCAATCGTCCTGATCCTGTCTTCTATCATCGCATCAAAAGGGAATGTCAGCTTTATCCGCCTGCTTCCCTTATGCAGGGTTGATTCAACATGAACGGTTTTCATCGCTTAACGTATTATAATTAACTCAGATATTTGCACACTACGTGCCCCTCAATCCCATTTCCTCATCAACTTCACCTTCCCTCTCAATCGGATGTCTGATCATATATCCCTCATAATAAAATTCTTAGCCTCAATATTCCCGTGTTTCAATCCTTAGACAAATCCATTGATATTCCCTGTGAATCAAGATATTAGTTTGTATCTGCTGTAAAAACCTATATTAATTCCTTTTCCTGCCTGCAATTTAAACTTTTTCCGGTTATATTGTCACTCCCTTATTCATCATTTTCTCTTCTTACCAATACATAAAAATCATTCCCGACCGGGGAATATCCCTGGTCGTAACAGAAATAATAAACCCTGCCGGCACGGGTGGTATAAATATGGGTCACGTATTCATCCCTGAACCCCTTCTGCTGCAATTTCGACTTGTGAATACTGGTCTTACCTTCCGGATTTAACTTTTCAAGTATATTCCGGTTGCGTATAAGAATGCCGTTCACCTTGCGGATAAAGGCCTTTCCTGTGGAACTCTTTAATTTGTTGTTGTATGCGTTCCGGCATTGATCGGAACAGAATTTCTTGTCAGCTCTGCCATGAACGATTTCACCGCATTCGAGACATTTTCTATCCATAACGTATTTAATTAATTGCCAATTACATATCCGTTTGCACTTATATACAAACGATTAAAAACGAATATAATTATTTAAAAACCGAATGAGCTTGCGGTGTGTAAGTTACTTTGTCCGGTAGTTTTTCACAAATAAATCACAAACAATTTTTAAACTTTAATTTAAACGTCATGAACACACTGCGTAACAAAGTACAGCTGATCGGACGCCTGGGAGCCAACCCCGAGATCCGGTCCTTTGACAACGGTAAATCCGTTGCCCGCTTTTCTCTCGCCACCACCGATTCCTATACCGATGCGGCTGGTAAAAAAGTCTCCGAAACCCAGTGGCATAACCTGGTCGCCTGGGGAAACCTGGCCAAAACCGCTGAAAAATACTTGATTAAAGGCAGCGAAGTCGCCGTGGAAGGCAAACTCGTCCATCGTACCTATGACAGTAAGGACGGAAATAAAAAATACTTCACTGAAGTGGTGCTCAATGATATGGTCATGCTTGGCAAACGAAACGATAAGGAAGAATAGGGCCGTGTGCATTGGGATGTCCAGGACTGGCGCTGAAAATCAGGACGCACTCATAAGTCAGCCCCGATAAACAGGGACCAAAAGTGCGGGCCTGATTTTCTCAGCCAGTCTGCCCCGTCTGCCCTGCCTGCCGTCAAGGCAGGCGTCCAGACAGGCGAACAGGCAGATCGTGGCGGCTTTTGTGCTCTTTTGTATCTGCATAAGAGCATAATGGAAAAACGCTAATACAATATTATTTCCCGCTTACTGAAGATCACATTATAACCGGCGTAAGCCGGTAACCCTTCCTTTCCAACAGCTTCAATATCCCTTTCTTACCCGGCAGATGACCCGCACCTACCGCAACAAAAGTCGGCTGCTCTGCTATCAGGGTCATGATTCCAACCGCCATCTTTTTGTTCCTTTTCGTGATCAGCTTTTTTTCCAGCGACGCCATGGCCTTGTCTTCCTGCATCAGCGTTAACAAACGATCCAGATCGGCCTTTGTATAAAGCGTGATGATGTTTTCCATGTCTTCCGCCCCTTTTTGAAAGTTCCTGAAGTAATCCGTGATATAATCAATGGGAATCTTTTCCAGCATCTCCATCTGATCATCCACTGTCTCCAACCCGATTATCTTTTTACCCTCCTGTTGGGCCTTACGGTAAAAAAACTCATCCATCGTCACCTCCATATCACCGGCAATCTGTGCATTAAGCCCAACTGAAAGCAGTGCAAAGGGCTTCATGCGGTCAAACAGCGACATGTCTAGCCCGGTCTCCTTTTCAATGATGCTTTTAACCAGACTGTAATCCGCGGGTTTGAAAATATCCTGCAGCGTCTTCCCCTCCGGCAGCATCAGATGCTGCGCTAACCCCGCCATGTTGTCCTGGTTCAGGTCCACTTCCATGGCAAAGGTCAGACAACTGTCCAGCGCATCATATACCTTCCGGTCAAACCGGAAAACCCGCTTGTCCTTTATATGAATGGTACCGTAAATGTATGATGGCGAATGCCTCCCGTCCTCTATCTTCCAGAGCAAAGACTGCGCCTTAGCACCGATGGAAAACAAAACCAGGTAAACGAAAACCATTAGCCCGCTGCGGAATAAGCTATATTGAGATTTATCGATCATCAGCAATACATTTTGTGTTTATATCGTAAAACCAGCAATCAGTATTAAATATCATCATTCAGCATTTAGCATTCAGCATATTCCTATCACAAATCCATACTCTCATAATACAATCCAAGGTCTCTAGCCTGTAGCCTGCAGCCTAAATACCTAGACACCTAACTCCCTAAACCGCTAACCCCCTAAACCGCTAAACCCTTAAACCGCTAAACTGCTTAACCGCTAATTTCCTGACCTGCCTGCCGGCAGGCAGGCTGCACGACCGCAAGACTGCAAGACTGCAAGACCAACTATACTATCCCCATCTGCCTCATCAGCAAACTCGCATTCATCTTTTGTGTTATGCCATCGCGCAGCTTGTAATCAAAAGATATCCCGGCACCATTGATCTCAATCTCAAAACATTTGTTTATCAGCCGGCCCTTATATTGCGATTCGGTCTTTGCCAGTTCCAGATCGTGGGTGGCAATGATAGCAGTGCCTCCCAGCGAAAAGATCCTTTCCAGCACGGCCAGCGACCCTTTGTGCTTGTCGGCCGAATTGGTGCCTTTCAGAATTTCATCCAGCATCACCAGCATCTTCCTTCCCCCGGCAAGTTCATCAACAATCGTCTTGATCCTTTTCAGCTCGGCATAGAAATAGGATTCATGATGCAGCAACGAATCACTGGTCCTCATGCTGGTGAACAGGTCGGAGGGAATAAAAGCAAACTGCCCTGCACATACAGGTGCGCCTGCCATGGCCAGCACAAGATTTACCCCTATGGAACGGAGAAAGGTACTCTTACCGGCCATATTAGCCCCGGTGATGACTACAACCGTGCCTTCTGATGCGATGGTAAAATCATTGCACACCCGCTGTTCATCAGGGATCAACGGATGTCCCAGGGCGGTTGCCCTCATCATTTCCTGCCGGGTGAACTCCGGGAAACTATAATCCGGAAAATTGAAATGAAAGGTGGCCAGGCTGATAAGCGCATCGATCTTGGCTGTGCCGTCCACCCATGGAGTAAAATGATCCCTGTAACGGCTTTTCCATTTTTCCAGCCTGAATATACACTGCATATCCCATAAAAGGAATCCGTTGAGTAAAAAATTGGCCAGGACATTAAGCCGCGTATCAAACGCTGCCAGAAGCTTCGCCAATTGATTGATGACTATATGGGCAGGGTTACCGGATGCATGGAACTGCTCTTTCAGCGCTGCCATAGAAGGGCTCCGGAAATTTTCCCGGTCAACCAGTCCAATCAGCCGGCCAAGCTTCCTGAACGTCTGCAAGTACCGGCTTAGCAAATCGTGAATGCGTTGGGTGGTCCTGATCTTTATTACGGTTATCATCAGCCCGGCCAGGAAAATAATTATCAGTAGGCGGTAATACTCCCAGTTGATCAGGGTAAGGATAATACAGGCCGCCGATAATAAAGGAAAGATAGTACGGGCCATGCGGTAAAAACTGTTGCCGCTGAATGCATGAGGCTCCCTGAACCAGGCGGTGATCTTCAGCATGTCATCGGTGTCATCCATCGTTAACTCACCGGTGGCCCTGAAATCAAGCCGGAAATCATCTTTGCCGGCAAGCTCTTTCAACGCTTCCTGACGCGAAAGGATAGCGGTGATGTCGGTAGCCGGGTTCTTAAACCATGATGCCAGCATTTCCCTGCCTTTTTTCATCACGGTGCGGTTAATGAACTGAAATAATGACCCCTCACCAAAAAGATCCAGATCATAGGAATACCGGTGATGAATATCCATAAATTCCTTTCCCGGATCCTGCTGTTCAAAACGGTATGACAGGATCTCAATCTCGCGTTCGTGAATGGAAACAAGCTGCTGAATATGTTGCTTCCGTTCAGTAACCTGAATGTGCCGTTTCACCAGAAGCCCGAATAACACTGCCATCAATGCCGCTGCACCAACAGCAACAAACGGCCCAACGATGTCATAAAGGAAAAGTATTGCTGCCATAGCGGAAAAAGACAAAAACCGGCCCAGCGAAATACGGTTGAGCCTTCGCTGCAATAAGGCCAGATGACTTTTTAAGCCGGGCAGCCGGTCACTGTAATAAGGCCTGCGGTCATGCATGGCGCAGGATGATATTTTCATTTCTCAGCTTGGTGAGCTCTTCATTCATCAGTACCTCCATATTTTTTATCATCAGGGGCAGGGGCTGCGAACCATAGTCCTCAGGTTTCACCGTGTCAAGGACTTTAACCACAATATGCTGCTTCCCGCGGAATAAAAAGCTGTTCCTGGGCAGGGCATTATAGGCACCGTCAATGATCACGGGAAGCATGACAGCCTTTGATTCGAGGGCAATATTAAAAGCCCCATCATGGAATTCGCCCATATTGCCATCCCTGCTTCTTGTGCCTTCAGGAAAGATCAGAATGGATATCCCCTGGTTCAGCGATTGCACGGCATGCCGGATCATTTTTTCCTTGCTGGCCTTGTCTCCCCGGAGAACCGGGATATATTTATTCAGGTACAGCACCCAACCCAGTAATGGTATCCGGAAAAGCTCCTGTTTCGATATCCAGCGGAAAGGAAAGTACAACTGATAGATTGCCAGTACATCCAGCAATGACTGATGATTTGACAGCATGATATAGACCTGGTCCTTTTCCATCTTGAAACGGTTTTCGATGGTCACCTTCCACCAGGGATTAATAAGGATAAAGAAACCGGCCCAAAGGCCAACAAAATAATGACAGTACATCAGCTTTTTGTCGAACGGATAGGTTATTATCCATAGTATCAAATGAATAACAAAAAACGGTATAATAGTGACAAGAAAAGCCAGCCAGACATATGCAGTTATAACTGCTGAGGCAATCGTATTATTCATCGTGAAAACTGAAAACCGGATGACCGGGACCTTTTATTTATTTTTCCATTCAAATGTTCCGGCAAAAATAATGGCATTATTGATTTGGCAATGGATTATTCGGGGAAAAATTGCAGTTCCTGCAGTCATGCGGTAATGCAGTCATGCAGCCTGCCTGCCGATAGACAGGTCAGGAAATTAGCAGTTTAGCTTTTTAGCGGTTTAGCTGTTTAGGGGGTTTGGGGAAGAGGCTGTAGGCTAAAGGCTGCAGGCTGTAGCCAACTGACCACTCATCACCGGTCATCAATTTCCAATTACCAATCACTAATCACCAGCCACTGCTCTTCCGTCACCGTTTTTGATCAAAAAACCAATTTATAATCAATACGTTCAAAAAAGGAACAATTTTTGATCAGGTAATCATGGAAATGTTTTTTAACTTGCATCAATAAAATAATGATTGTGATGAGGAGAATGTTGATTGTTATTATTGCGATGATATCCTTTAACGGATTGACGGGACAGTCATACACTAAAAAGGCTGAGCCGGCAGATACCATATTTAAGTTGAACGGAACTGTTTTACCGGTTAATGTTACCACGGTGACGCCTACTTATGTCAGCTTTACCATTCCGGGAAGACCGGACGAATTTACCATGGAGCGCAAAGAAGTGCACAAAATAATATATAAAAATGGCAGGCTTGAAATACTGAATGATGCCGCTTTTGTGGTGATGGACGACAGCAACTGGGAGGCCGTATGGCTTACGGAAGATAAAAAGGAAGTATCCGAGCTGTATAAACTGGGGGAGATTGATGCCAAGTCGCCGGCCAGCGCAAGAAGTCCGGCCGCTGCAAAAAAAGGAGCCATCATCAAACTGAAGAAAAAGGCCGTTAATATGAAGGGAACCATCGTGCTGGTTACCCACAAACAGACTACCGGAGGATATGGCGAATATCCCGGCTACTATATCAAGGGTATTGCTTACGGACCCGAACCTCCTGAGGAGGAGGCAAGTAAATCGCCGGATAACGACGCATCCCTGAATAAAAAAGGCGGCATGTAAAA
>CAYWCR010000131.1:0-7532 GCA_964456825.1 uncultured Bacteroidales bacterium | reverse complement strand
AATTTGTAAGTCGAACAACTAAGTACCGGCTTTGCCGGGACGATCTCATGAGGCCGACAGGCCGAATAATCCCGCCGAAGGCGGAAGGTTTCATACCCGTGATGGCTGCCTTAAACGGGCAATTTCATCCAGATATTTTTCACGGATGAGCCTGAGTCTGTTGATATCCATCCTGGCGTATATCCTGACAAAATCAAGCATTTTTGAACGGTAGACAAAGCCCATGGCGGCATCAAAATTCCGGTTTTCAAGGTTGTTCTTAATGGAATAGGTTACCTTTTTAAACAAATTCCAGCTAAAGGAATAAGGCACCTGCAAATAATAGGTAAGCTCATCATCCCGGTCCCTGTAAATATACTCCTCTGCGGGCTCCAGCCGGAAAACCTTTTCTATTTTAATCAAACCGGTGCCCTTAATCTTTTTATGTTTCAGAAAAGTGATACCCTGATCAATATAACAACCCTGAATATCGGCAATGGCTGCATAGGATGAAAGCCCCTTGATCCGTATCGCATAATACTGGCTGTTCAGTAGGGTAATCTCTGCGGGACATGCGGTAAAAGTCAAATGCTGGTATTGGCACAGACGCTCAGATATTCTGAAAATAGTCTCCGACGGAAAGCCTTTTGTGGTTATCAGAAAAATTGATTCGGGCATGGTCTCGAGGGGCAGGTTTTCCCCGTGGTAACCCGGAAAAGGCTCGAGATTCTCAAGCACCAGGGTATTCTGTATGGTATTGAAGTCAACATTTTGAAGAATTTCTTCTTTAATAATTTTTCCCAGTGATTCAACGGTTTCGTTTGTATTCATGGCCTATGTTTTTTCAGGCAAACCATTTATAGAGTATGTTCTTTACTGTTTCCATCCGGACAGGCTTGGTAATGTAGTCGTTCATTCCGGAAGCCAGTGCTTTTGATTTGCTTTTGGCGCTGGCCGTGGCCGTCATTGCCACTATGGGCATCTGGTAACCCTGGCCCCGAAGTTCAACCGTTGCCTGGATGCCGTCGCGGTCAGGCATCATCAGATCCATGAAAACAATATCATAGCATTTTTCCTTGATCTTACTGATGGCTTCATTACCATTTTGGGCAATATCAATGGTTAATCCGAGATTCCCGAAAATGGTGGAAGCCACTTTCTGGTTGATAAGGTTATCCTCAGCCACCAGGACGGCAATGTCACTTTTTATTTTTTTGCCTGTATCGGCATGAGCCCTGATGACATTATGGAAGGTTTCATGCATATAAGCCGTCAGATCATTGTATTCAAATGGTTCAGTCAGATAATAGTCAACCCCATATCGTTTTGACTGAACATAATTCTCAATTTTGTGATTCGAACTGATCATGAAGACAATATAAGAATCAATATACTTTTCATCCTGCAGGTTTTTGGCCAGTTCCATCCCGTTCAGGCCGATATCATCCAGGATGAACAGAACATGGAAAGGATGACTGCTGTCTTTCAGCAAAGCAAACAATTCCTTTTTGTCAGCCTGGCTGTAATTGAAAATCTCATATTTTATCTGCTCACTTTCAAGAAAGCGGTTCAGGCGGCGCTTTATGTCATTGTTTTTGGAAATGATCAATGCTTTAACCTGATTGAGATGGGTTATGTGGTCGGTTTTAATGTTCTTGATAAGCTTTTCATTGGAGAAGACTTCAATGGTGAAGCTGAATTTTGATCCGGGATACTGCGGGTTAGTGGAAATGGAAGAAGGACTTTCAACCCATATTTCGCCATTCATGAGGGTTACCAGCTGCTTTGAAATGGTTGTCCCGAGTCCTGATCCGCCGTACTTTCGCGAAGTGGATTCATCTGCCTGGGTGAACGAATTGAATATGGTTTCAATTTTATGATGAGGAATTCCGACTCCGGTATCTTCAATATAAAAGAGCAAGGTCAGATTGCCGTTATATTCTTCTTCGAGTCCGATGCCTACTACAATTTCCCCTTCATGGGTGAATTTAACCGCATTACTGATGAGATTGGACAGTACCTGACGCAACCTGAAGGGATCACCGATGAGGTTATCCGGAACGTCCTGATTGACTTTTACCGTCAGGGACAGCTTTTTTTCTTCCACGATCGGCCTGAAAAGGTCCAGGGAGGTTTTGACCTCATCCCTGAGCTTGAAAGGGATCTCCTCTAACTGCATTTTGCCCGCCTCTATTTTTGAAAAATCAAGCAGGTCATCGATAAGATTCAGCAGCAGGTCAGCCGATTTTCTGACGATCTCCACATATTCTTTCTGATCTTTGGTGAGATTCTCCTGATTCAGCGCTTCGGTCATTCCGATGATGCCGTTCATGGGAGTCCTTATTTCATGGCTCATTTTTGCCAGAAATTCAGATTTGGCCATGTTGGATGCTGCTTCATATTTGCGTGCCTTTTCAATGCTGGTAATATCAATAAAGGCACTCAGGATCAACTCTTCGTCGTTGATCACATGCGGTATCTCCTTTTTGTAAACGATGACCTCCTCGCCCTCGTTCTTATATAAAACAAACTGGTTGGAATCAAAAGCTGTCTCATTGCTTTCATCCTCGAAATATTCCTTTGACTGGATGAAACGATCCAGCAAATTCCTGCGCTGCTGATCATCCCCTTGTTTAACCATCAGCATTTCACTGGCTGCGGGATTGATCATTTTGATGTTATGGTTTGCGTCCATGACCAATACACCCAGCGGGAGGGCATCCAAAATGGATTTTAAATTCGTATAATCCTGGCTCTTTTTTTCTCCATGTTGTTTTCCTATTCCCATTTTTTTAAGCATAAACAGGAGCAACAGCAGCAGGAGGACAACAGAAAGCAGACACAGGGTCAGCAGCCATGAAAGAAATGAAGAAAAAGTGGCATTATTGAGGGAAAAAACAATGCCCAGGCGGTGTGTCAACAGATCCAGCGAATAATAGGAGGAAATCACGCCGACGGACTTGTTGTTGATCCGGACTTTATGCCGGCTAAAACCGGAAAGGCCATTCGACAGGTCTGACTTTATTTTTTCGATGGATAGAAAACTGACCTTTTGTTTCAGATTGCTGGAAATCATTTCACCTTTTTCATCCGTTACCCATTGCCACAGGGTAGTGCTGAGATGGAATTTTTCTGCCATGGAACTGATGTACCTGGCAAAATCAAGAGAAAGCACAATATTGCCGCAAAGCTGGTTATTTTTATAAATCGGCAGCGCGTACTGATAACCCTCTTCTGTCTTCTGCACCGATTCCTTATCAGTAAGCGCTTTTTGACGCTGTGCCGCATAATTGTCAATGATAAGTGAATTTTTTTTATCATAGTACAGATTAACGACATTCTTTTGCTGATCGTAGATGTAGATATTCTTAATCAGGTCGCCATAGCTGGCATATAACCTTTCAATTTTGCTGAGTGCGCTGTGCCTGGACAATTCGCTGCCGATGATCCCTGTCAGATCTTCAGAAAATAAAAGATAATTGACATCATTGTTGAAACGGACAATGTTATTTTCAATTTCATTGCCGCAGTTTTGAACCTGTCTTTGCAGAATATCCCGCTGAAATACCATTTGCCTTACGTAAATCCTCCAGAAAGAAAATACCATAAGGGCAATAATGGCCAGAAAAACCAGCGACAGGATCAGGTAGTACTTTTTCATTATTCTTCCTTAAATAAAGCAGTCATCATAAAACGCCGTGGATGCAAATTTAAATTTTGAGTATTTTCTTTTTTTTATGGCTTAATTTGATGCTAAGTTATTAACATAATATCCTTTTTACGAAGAATCCTTTATCCTGTTCTATATTTTTCATTCCGATCTGAAAAAATATTTACATAGCTTTGGTAGCGCGACCGGGCGAGGCTTCCATTTTCCACGGCTTTCCTCACCGCACAGCCTGGTTCGTGAATATGGGTACAGTTATAAAAGCTGCAGTCCTGTGAGATCCTGAAAATATCCGTAAAATATAATCCGATCTCGTTCTTTTCAATATCAATAATTCCAAATCCTCTTATCCCCGGGGTATCGATGACTGAACCGCCAAAGGGCAGGGGTATCATTTCAGCATAGGTAGTGGCATGCTTACCGGTTTTGTGGGAGGCCGAGATATCCATTATTTTCAGATGAATACCCGGACAAATCAGGTTGATCAGGGAGGACTTGCCAACCCCTGAATTGCCGGCAAGAAGATTTGTTTTATGCTTCATAAGCCCAACCAGATTATCGATTCCTGTCTTCTCTTTTACGGAGATTTCGAGACAGGTATACCCTGCATAGCCGTATGTCAGGACAATGGAACGAAGTTCATCAGCGGATGAACCAGCCAACAGGTCTGTTTTGTTGATCACGATCACCACGGGAATGTGATAAGCTTCTGCCGAAAGCAGGAACCTGTCGATAAATTCAAGCGGAGTTTCAGGCATTGACAGGGTAATCATCAGCAAGGCCTGGTCAACATTGGAAGCGATAATATGGGTTTCTTTCGACAAGTTGGATGAGCGGCGGATAATATAGTTCCTTCGCGGCTCTATTTTCGATATAATGCCGTAACCGTCATTGTCCGGTTCATATTGGACCATATCGCCCACCGCAACAGGATTAGTATTTCTAATATCCTTCTCGCGGAGTTTTCCGCGCATTGTGCACAGGATAATCCGGTTGCCGTCTTTAACTTTATGCCAGCTGCCTGTTGTCTTTATTACGATCCCCTTATTCAAAAACATGGAAGAATTATCGGATTGTCAATACTAAAATACGCATAGATTAGTATTTTTATACAGGAAATAATAAATATATTGTGCCTTCCGGTCGCTGTCCGGTAAAACCGGAGGCTGACCGGAACAAGCTGTGATCAAAATGTAAAGGATATGAAAACCATTAAGCAAAGCCATTTTATTAATGCCACACCCGAAGAAGTATACACCGCACTGACCAATCCCCTTACCATTGAACTTTGGAGCGGATATCCGGCGGAAATGCAGCCGGTTGAGGATACCGAATTCACCCTTTTTGAAGGCGATATCAGCGGCAGGAATATTTCCCTGATTCCCAACAAGCAATTGGTTCAGGAATGGTATTTCGGAGAGAACACCGAAAAGTCGGTCGTGACCATGGTGTTAAAACCATCCGGCGATGGCACCCATGTTGACCTTGAACATACCAACGTACCTGACGGGGATTGGGAAAATATGGAGGAAGGATGGAGGTCCTATTATTGGGGAGCCATTAAGAAATACTTTAGGTAATTAATATATAATTATATCATACAATATATTGAAAGTATA
Source organism: uncultured Bacteroidales bacterium (assembly GCA_964456825.1). Lineage (GTDB taxonomy): Bacteria > Bacteroidota > Bacteroidia > Bacteroidales > UBA10428 > UBA5072. The sequence continues at coordinate 2,267 of CAYWCR010000131.1, read as the reverse complement.
GATTTAAAAATGGACTTAAGCCGAGAGGATATTGACCTGACCGCCCCGGTAGGTTCTTTTGACACGTTGCGTGCAGCTGTGCAGGGAGGAGCTGATTCTGTTTATTTCGGAATAGAAAAGCTCAACATGCGGGCGCGTTCAACCGTCAATTTCACGCGGGAAGACCTGGTGAAAATCGTACGGTTTTGCCGGAACTTTAATAAGAGGACCTATCTCACGCTGAATGCTGCCGTTTACAACAATGAATTAAACCGCATTAAGGATATCATTAAACTGGCCCGCGAAAAAGGGGTCAATGCCATTATTGCATCCGATCAGGCAGTAATCGGTTATTGCAGGGAAGCGGGCATGGAAGTTCATTTATCCACGCAGCTAAATATCTGCAATATTGACACCCTAAAATTCTATGCCCCTTTTGCGGATGTGGCCGTATTGGCAAGGGAGTTGACCCTGGATCAGGTTGCCGCCATGGCGGAGCAGATCAGGGAACAACAGATCAGGGGTCCGTCCGGCAATTTGTTAAAGCTGGAAATGTTTATCCATGGAGCGCTTTGCATGTCGGTGTCGGGAAAATGTTACCTGAGCCTTCACCATTATAACCAGTCGGCCAACCGCGGCGAATGCCTGCAGGATTGCCGCAGGGCTTATACGGTAAAAGAAAAGGAAAGCGGATTTGAGCTCGATATTGATAATGAATATATTATGTCGCCCAAGGATTTGTGCACCATCCATTTCCTTGACAGGATCCTGGGATCCGGTGTGAAAGTGATGAAGATCGAAGGACGTGCCCGTTCACCCGAATATGTAAAAACCGTTACATCGTGTTATAATGAAGCCATTTGCGATATCATTAACGGAGTCTATACAGCTGAAAAGGCAGAAATCCTTACAGACCGGCTGAAAACGGTTTTTAACCGGGGTTTCTGGGATGGATATTACCTGGGAAAAAAACTGGGAGAATGGAGCGAAGTCCATGGTTCAAAGGCCTTAAAAAGAAAAGTGTATGTGGCAAAGAACCTGAACTACTATCATAAACTGGGCGTGGGTGAGTTTTTATGTGAAGCGGAATCGCTGAAGGCCGGTGATGAAATAATCATCATAGGACCCAATACCGGAGTGATTGAAACCGAAATAACGGAAATGCATAATGACAATGGACCCGTGACCAGCGTTTATCCAGGTGAACGGTTTTCAATTCCGCTGGAAAAAAAGGTACGCAGGGCAGACAGGCTGTATAAAATGGTAACGGATTGACCGGGTTTTCACGTCGCTGATCCCTTCTGACGGATCAGCAGGTTTTCCTTTTTCAGTGCTTTAAGGTAATGGCTGCGAAGGCTCAAAGCGCGATCAAGCGTTTTATCATGGTCAAAAATACGGATCACATCTTCAGGTCCGTTAAACCGGTTTATTACCCCCAGGGCTGCATCAAAATCAGGATTTTCAAGATTGCTTCTGATATGACGGGTAAGGTAGACCAGCATATTCCAGTTGAGCTGTTCGGAAATCACAAAATAGAACTTTTCAGGTTCGTACAAATCACGATAAATGCCTTCGATTAATTCAATGATCCTGAAATGTTTATATACCTTGATCTTACCTTCTGCACGGATCAGTTTATAAGGCATGAACTTGATATCATTATTTTTATAATAATCCTGAATAACAGGTATATATTCATATTTAGATAAACCTTTTATTCTTATTATGGGATATATTTTATTCTTTATAAGAATTTCACCTGATGCTGACCACCAGTCAGCATTGTAATTATCCTTCAGGTTTTTAGCGAGCCTGTAGATTTTCTCCGGAAAATAGCGAAAAAGCAAAGCCAGATATACAGCTCCGGGCCTGTCATCGTTTTGGCGATGGGTCAGCCCGGGAAACGCCTGTTTCGATTCCAGTACCAGCGTATCATCGAGCGTGTGAAATTCAATGTTGGAAAGATTTTCAACCTTGGTGATGCACCCGGTTGTTTCAATAACTTGTTTGGGTTCCATAGACTGATAGCATTAAAATGTAGCAGCAGCATGACCCGTATGGCTGATCCCGGAATAATCCCGGTGGGTTTTTACCGGAACAGCTTATAAAAGAGCGATTAAAGGAAGTTCAATTTTCACGATAAATTACGAAAAAAACAGGACTAAAGCAAGGAATTCAACAGGTAAGAAGGGAAAATTGTATTCAGCGGCATTTTTGTTGTCCGACCAGGATTCGAACCTGGACAGGCAGAACCAAAATCTGCAGTGCTACCATTACACCATCGGACA
>CAYWCR010000130.1:0-7591 GCA_964456825.1 uncultured Bacteroidales bacterium | reverse complement strand
CGACGCCCCCACCGGCCGCATCGCCATATACTATGGAGCTGCTGATACTTACACAGCGCTTGCTTTTTGTATGGTTGAGGAAGTGGTTGAGTATATTAAAAAACGGTCTGAACTGTGATTTTTTTGATTTATTTGATTTTCATGAGGTGGTCTGAACTGTGATTTTTTTGATTATTATGAATAACATGAAAATTAAGGTTAGGTTATGATAGGATAAGAAGTTTTTTGTGTTGCTTCGTTTTGCTGTTTTTTATATCTTGCCTTCCGGTTATGTTATAAATAATTATGCTGCTTTAAGATTTGCCATAACCGTTATGATAAAAGAACAATATAAATACTCTGAGCTTACTGCCAGGATAATAGGTTGTGCCATGGAAGTCCATGCTGTATTAGGCAATGGATTTCAGGAAGTGATTTATCAAAGAGCGCTTGCTTATGAAATGGAATTGCGGTGCCTGGCTTTTGCAAGGGAATTTGAAATGCCGGTTCTGTATAAAGACCTTCAGGTGGGTACCAGGCGAGTTGATTTTCTGGTCGAAAATAAAATCAGTGTTGAACTGAAAGCGCTTGTAAAGCTGGAGCCTGTGCATCTGGTACAAGCTATAAATTATCTTGAAGCATACAACCTTGAAGTAGGCCTGTTAATAAATTTCGGAGGGACAAGTTTAGAATTTCACCGCTTGCATAACAAAAAGGTCAAGATATCCTATAATGCCTAAATAATGAATCACACACCTAACCCAATGACTCAACTCCCCTCATAATAATCAATTAAATCACAAAAATCACAGTTCAGACATTCTTCAAAACTCCGGGCACGGCACCATCTTCGGCCTGTGCTTTATAGGCTTCGTCTTGAAAGTATACGACAGCGAAACCTCATGGGATCCTCCTGTACGGGTGATGAGTTTTGACATGGTGAAGTCATAGCTGTAACCGATGTTCAGATGACGGGTTTTGATACCTGCCAGTATGGTGAAAGCATCGCGGTTGAATACTTCCTTATATAACGGTATCCCCCTGTACCAGAATCCCAACACAAAAGGATTGCGATACCAGTATACGCCCAGGTCAAGCTGGCGGAACTGCTTTTGCTGTTTGTAAATAAAAGCCAGTTGCAGGGTAGTCGGGATAGGCCTCAGCAAGGTTTCGTGCGTGATGAATTTAGTGCCCCCGAAGAAAGCGTGCTTGATGGGAACTTTCCCGGTGTTACGGTCATCCTCCTCATAGTAGAAAAAGGACTGATTGGGATGCAATAAGTGATCGATGCTGTACCCAAACCAGAACCGGTCGGAGTAGCCAAGCGCTGACGTTGAAAAGTCTATGTCGCCGATGTGATTGTCTATAGGGGTCATCTCAGCCGAAGCAGGGGCATTGCCGCTGGCTGATATCTGGTCGCTCCAGAGCAGGTCTTCGAAATTGATGGCTCTTTCGGTGTACAGGAAATGCATCCCCGGCCTGAAATGCCACTTCTGCGTTATATTAAAATCAAATGAGTATTGTAATCCGATGTTCAGCGAACGCAGCCTGCCGGTTCCGGCTTCATCCTGCATGACCAGAACACCCATTCCGCTCCTGAACTTTTCAATATATCTGTCATAGCTTACCGAATAGGTGTGATACCCATGGGCAATCTCAGGCCATTGATTGCGGTAGTTGAAGGCTATCCTGTTCGCTTCGGTAAGTCCCGCAAACGAAGGCGCCAGGTACAGGTAATTGGAATAAAACTGCGAAAACTGTGGATCCTGTCCGAAAAGAGGTTTCAGCAGTAGCAATAAGGTCAATATCGTACAGATTTTCTTCATTCTCATTTTCCTTAGTGCATCAGGGTCACATCACCCGTTTGAAGAAATCCCATTCCGTTGGTATATTTACCTTCTACCTTGAAGACATACACATCCTGCTTGGACATCTTGCCGTCAACATAGCCATCCCATCCTGTATCCTTGTCGAAACTCTCAAAGATAAGCTCACCCCAGCGGTTGAATATCATCAGGTGATATTCATCCACATTATCGATCACCGCAGGCAGAAATACCCTGTTCTCAGCGATGGGGGATTCAGGCCTGAAGGCATTCGGGAAGATGATCTTTCCGCTCGGTTCCACCAGCACAGCTTCCTCAAGCACATAAAGGTCATAACAACCATTCTCCGTCCATACATTGAGGGTCACATCATAGTTTCCTTCCTGAGTATAAAGATGTTCAGGGTTGAACGCCGATGAGGTGGCACCGTCGCCGAAATCCCATTCATAGATATCGCCGTTATCCGAAAGATTAAAGAAATGCACAGCCTGGTCGTTGACATATACGAATCTCGGGGCTGTTTCGAAATAAGCATTCGGCAACAGCCATACATCATTGGTCGTGCTGTACGAATCCACTCCACCTTCCCCCCAGGCCGTCAGCTTGATCTTATATGCTCCGGCTTCGTAATAGGTGTATTCGGGATTGGGTTTGTTGGATACCGCCCCGTCACCAAATTCCCAGAGGAATGAATTCGAATAGGAAGAAGTATTCTCAAACTGTATCGTCAGCGGCATGCAACCGGGTTGTATGGGTTTGAACTGTGCCACCGGAGGATGGGGCAGGATTTCAATCATGGTGATGGCACTGTCGGAGCAATGCTCGCCCTTTACTACCAGTTTGAGCGTATATTCATCCGGCCCGGGATAGGAGTGAGATCCGGGATCCCTGTCAAAGGAAATGGTCTTGTCTCCATAATACCAGGTATAATCCCAGTTCCTGTCCGGGGTCGTATTGGTAAGGGTCACGGTCCGCTCAGGATACATCTGGGATACCGGGCTGGCCTCAAACGAAGCATCCGGTGAAGGATAAACGGTAATCCCGATGGCGGTTGTGTCCAGACAGTTAAAAAAGGACATGGTAACCAGGGTGACCGCGTAAGTCGTATCTTTTTCCGTTGTGTTGACAAAAGTGTGCAGGGTATTGAAATTGCCTTCCTCGGTAACGCCATCCCCAAAATCCCAGTTATAACGGAACCCGCCGGGGGTAGCTGACAATAATATCCCGGCCGGATGACAGGCCTTTTCGGGATAAGTGCTGATGGTGGTGACCGGATTCGGATAGACGGTCACATAGTCATTGACTGTGTTGCGGCATCCGTTTTGGCTTATGGCCGTCAGCACCACGTTGTAATGTTCAACTGTGGTGGTAATATTACGGAACAGGTGATCGGGATTCTCCGCACGGGAAGTATCGCCATCACCAAAGTCCCACAGGTATTCAACCGCAGCCTCTGATGCATTGGTAAAATGAACGGTATAAGGACTGCATTGGGGAGCGGCATCCGATGTATAAACCGCCCGCGGGATATCATTGAAAATGATGATTGAATCATAACCATGGCAGCCGTTGTCATCGGTAACGGTAAATTTAAGTTCATAAAATCCCTTGACCAGCGTATTGAATACCGGGGATGGGCTGGCCAAATCGCTCAGGGGCTGGATTTGTCCGGTCCACAGATAGGATGGATAGTTCCCTGAACCGCCGGCGACCAGCACGCTCAGCTGATGATCTTCTCCGGCGCATACGATGGTGTCATCGCTAACAATCTGGGCATACGGATTGGGATGAACCGTCATAGTAATGCTGTCGTTGGCCTGGTTGGCATTGATATCGGTAACATTGACATACAGCATGTATACGCCCGGCACGGCAGCATTAAAAACAGGATTTGCTATATCGGTGGCAGAAAGGTATTGCACTGCCCCGCTCCAGGTAATGGCATAAGAAGGTGTTCCGCCCGAAGGTGCGGCAGAGATTTGCAGGTCCTCGTCAACGCAGGCCTGTCCCTGGGTGATGTTCAGGTCGATATAAATAACATTGCTTTTCACCAGCACGGTCTTGGTTTCCAAAGGGCCGGGACAGCCTATGCTGTTTGTCTCCTGCACAGTGATGGTATAGGTACCAAGGCTGGGAAACTCAAGAATTACAAAGTTCAGGTTTGAAAGCAACAGGTTAATACCCGGCGGGATTGTCCAGTTGTATGTTGATCCGGGCTGGTAGTTAACCGAGTAAATGACATTGGATTGCCCCACGCCTACCTGCGAAGCTCCGATAATCGGATTGGGACCCGGGGCGGGCAGTATAACGCCCTTTACTTCCCTGCGGCTGCTTTCACAGCCTGTGCTTTCATTATAGCTGGATACAAAATAGCTTCGCGTTGTAGTTAAGTATGGACTGGTAAACGTATTGTTCTTGAGTAAAAAGTTACCGCCGGTAAGGCTGTCATACCAGCAGCTGATGGTGGCATTGGTCCCCGGAACAGCAATAAAGACAAGGGTATCGGGGCCGCAGTTTGCAATATCATTCACGGCCGGGAAACCCGGAATAGGATTAATAATGGCCTGTACCTCTTTCCGCGGACTTTCACAACCGGTGGAATCATTGTATGATGTGATCCAGTAAGAACGTGTCGTTGTCAGGAAAGGCGTGGTAAAATCAGCCGTAGTACCGATAATGGATCCGCTTGCCGGTGCATCATACCAGTGCAGGATTGTGCCCCCGGCTCCCATGGCTGCTGTCAGTGTCAGTGAACCTGCACCACAGCGCGACTCATTATTGGTAAAAGGCTGGGAGGGTATAGCATGTATGGTTATGTTAACCGGTACACGCAACCCTTCACACCCGGTGACCGGATTATAACTGCTGGCCCAGAATATAGTGCTGGTATTGATGAATCCTGTGATATAAGAAGTGTCTGTCCCCAGCAATGTGCCGCCTGACGATGCATCGTACCATCGGGTTGTTGTACCGTTTGCCCCTGGCTGTGAAATAAGCGTGAAAACACCTCCGCCGCAATTCACAATGCCGCTTACAACAGGAATATCAGGTACCGGATTGACGGTGGCAATGGCTCTCCGGCGTATGCTTTCACAACCTGTAGTATTGTTATAGGTAGCCACCCAATAAGCCGTTGTGGCTGATATTGCCGGAGTGGTATAGTTAACTCCAGCAAATAACAGGCTGTCAGTAGATGAATTTTTATACCAGCGGTTGCTGTTGCCATTGGTACCGACCGTGGAAACAAGGGCAAGGGGTCCGGGGCCGCACCGGCTTTCATCGGAAACACCCGGCAGGCCCGGTGTTGGTTTATACAGTATGGTAACAGTATCGGCACTGGGAGGACACGATCCGCTGACGATCCTCCATTCAAAAGAATACCAGCCTTCGTCTCCGGTATTGATCCTGGCCAGGGTGCCCGGACTGTGAGGACCGGGAATAAAATCTACCGCTCCTGTTCCGCTGATTTTCCGCCATGTGCCGGTTCCCTTTCCGGGATTGTTGCCGTTCAGGGTGGCAGCAGTGCCGCAGACGGAATCCGATGGACCTGCATCAGCCGGAGGCACGGGGACTCCAAAATCCACAACCATGGTATCACTGGTGCGACAGCTCAGGTTAACAATGGTCCATGCTACCTCATATAAACCTTCATTGCCGGGAAGTATCTGAAGGGTCGCAAAGTTATTATGAATATCCGGGTTAAAAACAGGATTGATCCCTGAGGGATTGGTGACCACCGACCATGTTCCGGTTCCGACCGTTGCCGCATTTGCACCCAGCGGTGAGGTCACTGCACTGCATAAGGCCTGGTCAAGGCCTGCAAAAGCGGGGGCAGGAGCCTGGTCACGTGAGATGATCACCTCATCGGAAGTTCCCGCGCAGATCCCGTATTGACTGGTTATCGTCCAGCGGAACCGGTTCGTTCCAAATCCCAGGTTTGAAACCAGGGATGTATCGGTGGCGGGATCACTGATGATACCTCCGCCTGATATGACTGACCAGACGCCAATTCCACCCTGGGTGGCAGGCAGGGCCGCAAGGTAAACTGCGATCGAGTCGCATACGCCACGGTCAGGCCCTGCATTTGCAGGATCCGGCGTGCGGTCACGAAGGATGGTTATCGTATCAGAGGTGGTAATACAGGCCCCATGACGGCTCGTTATCGTCCATACCAGATCGTTCACCCCTCCTGCAATGTCAGTGACCTGACTGTTATGTTGATTCATGCTGGTGATGGTGGCATTGCCGGAAGCCACGGTCCAGGTTCCTGTCCCGTCATTGCTGGGATTATTACCCTGCAGGGTGGTCGTGGAATTGTCACAAAATGAACGATCCGGTCCTGCAATAGCGGGTCCGGGTTGCAGATCACGGGTGATAATGACTTCGTCAACCGAAACGCAAGGGCCGTTGGACATCGTCCAGCGGAAGAGATTGGGACCCGGGTCCAGGTCGTTAACCATGGAGTTTGGATTAGCCGGGTCATCAATATCAGCACCTCCGGTGGTTGACCATGTACCCGTACCAATTACGGGTGTATTACCCTGCAGGCGAAAGGCGTCAGAACAAATCACCGTATCTTTCCCTGCATCCGGAACAGGCGCCGGCGTGTCAAATATCTCGAAGGATATTTCACTGGGTGCACTGGCGCAGGCACCGATACTTTCGGTAACAAAATAGGAATATTGCCCGCCAACCGTATTGTCAACATAGGTTGGGGCCCCGGTAGGATTAAAGGAATTACCGGTATGGATGTAATTATTTAATAAGGAATCAGTATACCAGTTTACATTCCCGCCCGATGTGGATAAGGTAAGGTTAATGGGACTCCCGGCACAGAATTCCAGGCTGGGATTGGTGATCTGCGGCGGTGTTGTGATAATCTCAATCAACCCTGTGGTGGTAATAGGATCATAGTCGCCATCCACCAGGTCGGCCGGAGGAATAGCATCAAAAGGATTCCGGTCATATGGATTACAGATATTCCAGTTCCGCATCGTGATCTCAAATATATCCCCGGCAGTACCCCCTGCAGGGGCACTGATGGGCCAGGAAATCTCAGTAGGGCCGTCAGCAGGGATAGGAATTTCAACAATGGGGCCGGATACCGGAGGTAATGAATTTCCTGCAGCATCCGTCATCTGGTAAACAGTTCCCAGGGGATCCCGTATGGTAACATTGGGAATGCGGTCGCCTCCAATGGAAGTGGTTCCATAGATGAACTGAACCCAGCGCGTGATGCGGTTGGGCTTGTCAGGCTCAATGTTGATGTTGCAGTTAAAGGTCGAATTGTCCCTGAACCGGACATCAATGATGTCTTCCCCTTCACAGAATTGGGCAACCACAGGATCAGTAATGATCACTGCCCCGTTTTCATTGTCCCTCGCCCAGGCACTGAATGTCTGCTCCTGCCGGCTGCTGCTGACACATGTTGTGCCATCAAATACCACATAGGCTTCGGCTGTGTAGGAACAGTTGTCGGCCGGCGGATACAAGTGAGCAGCCGTGGCGGTATACATGGTATCACCCTGTGAAATGGCTGGTATACGGGTCGTAGCTCCGGTTCCATCATTCCATACATACAGGATCTCAACACGGGAAGGGTCAACGGGAAGGATGAACTTGTATCGGACATCCATGGTAAGATTAACAGGGGCACAAACACTGCTGGGGACCTGTCCGCTGTAATTGTCTGTGATTAACGCGCACTGGCTGAATATCCCCTGCTGAAACGAGATTAATGATAACGTGGTTGCAGTTAGTAGTTTTGTGAAAGTGCCCCTCATTTT
>CAYWCR010000129.1:2186-7774 GCA_964456825.1 uncultured Bacteroidales bacterium | reverse complement strand
TCGACTTTCGTTGTGGTGACAAAAGTTTACCCCCCTTTGGAGATCCTCGTCTTATCCCGAACTCGCGTTAATTAGAAACACAATGAAAATGGAGGAAATTTATGTTTACAATCTATGTTTACGTTCTTGATACTTTAGCCGACTGGGAACTGGGGTATGTTATTTCGGAGCTGAATTCTGGTCGATTTTTCAAAAAGGGCGAGCAACGTGTATCGCTCAAAACGGTTAGTTATTCTAAAGAGCCAATCAATACAATGGGCGGGATGACAATAGTGCCCAATTGCTTAATTGATGATATTGTTGTGAGTGAAACAAGCATGTTGCTATTACCGGGCGCAGATACATGGAACGACCCAAAGCATGGCGCTATCATCGAAAAAGCAAGCGAATTTCTCTCTTTAGGCGCTACGGTGTGTGCAATCTGTGGGGCTACCGCTGCGCTTGCCAACTTTGGGCTATTGGATAAGCGTCCGCATACCAGTAATGGACCGGGATTTCTTGAAATGGTTTCTCCTGGTTATAAAGGGCAAAGTTTTTATATAGACAAGCCATCTGTAGCGGATAACAACCTTATTACTGCAAGTTCCACCGGAGCTTTGTTGTGGGCGAAACAAATTATTGAGCATTTAGGTGTTTTTCAATCAAACACACTGGAATCTTGGTATGAATATTTTAGTACCGGTGAGCCTAAACATTTCTTTGCCCTCATGCAAACTTTGCCGTCTAGCAATGAAAACTGATCCACCTTTGTCATAAACAGAACGGGGACATAGACCATATGGGATGCCTAACAAACAATCTTGAAATTTACCCGCCGCGCAAAGCGTAAAAAGGAAAAGCTGAAAGCGATAAAACCAAAAAGGCAAGCATAACAGCGAACGCGTTAATACCTATGCCCCGGCCCATCGTTTTCAGCGCTATGGTGATGGCTGCAGCACAGGTATGGCCGTTGGCTATCTCCGTTTTCAGCTTCCAGAACATCTGAATGGTGAAATCCACGCCCAGTCCGATTGAAACTGATGATAGCAATGCCGTCACTATGTTCAGCTCAATGCCTGTCCATCCCATGATCCCAAATGTACATACCACGGAAAACAGCAGCGGAAGTCCGCCCAGCAATCCGGCCGTTATGCTTCTGAAGATTATGGCCAGCAGGATAAGTATAACAATAAAAGCAAACAGCAGGGAATTGTATTGTCCGGTAACCACTGACTGGCATATTTCTTTCTCGATCAGGCTGTACCCTCCGACCAGGGATTTATGAGGATCATCCTTCATCATAGCCTCAATGGCATTCTCAATCCGGTTCATTTCCTCCATGCTCCCTGCCTGGTATTGAATGGTCAGCAAAGCCCTGGTATAATCAAAATCTACAATTTGTTCAAAATCTTCGGGATCGCCGCTCATGGAATACAATTCAATATATTGCGCCACGGCTTCCCGGCTTTCCGGGATCTTATCATAGAGCTCGTCACCGGGATCATTCAGGGCTATACTTATTTTCCGGATGACGGTGGCAATGGAAGTAACACTGCCAACACCCGGCATTTTTTCAAGATCGGATTCATACCGGTCGAGATTCTTAAGGATTGCAGGATCTTTAATGTCCCCCTCAAACATTACAGAAATGATTTTATTGCCTCCGAAATGGGCGTTTAAAATATCCAGTGATTTGTTAAAGGAATGGCTTTTGGGAAGGATATTATTATGGTCGGAAGCCACCTTGAACCTGGAAAAACCCGCCACGGCAATGATCATGAAAACAACAAACACATAAACCACGCGACGCGGCTGTCGGATGGCAAAATCTGTCAGGGCACTGAGGATTTTGTCGACCGCTCCGTTGCTTTTCCCTGTAAAGCTTTTCTGCACCCTGCCTTTTTTCAGCAGCGACATCACGGCCGGAATATAATAAAGGCTGAGCAATAATGCAAAGCCAATGGCAATACCGGCTACTACACCCATCTGACTGGCCGGCAGCAGAATATGGACCACTAAACCCAAGACACCGGCTATGGTGGTCAGTCCGCATAACAATACGGGATTTTTCAGATATTCATAGGATTCAATGGCGATCCGGGGCATCGTAATTTCGGGCCGGGTCGCATTCAGCTCCTGGTATTTCGTGATAAAATAAACCCCGTAATTGTTGGCTATGGCAATCATCATGATGGGAATGAGGATGCCGATAATACCGATTTCCCAACCCATTAAAGGGATCACTGCAAAAGCTATGAGGATGGAAAACACCACTACTGAGAATGGCAACAGCACACCCCTCTTTTCTTTAAACGATATCCACAGGAAGAGGAACATGATCAGAAGGCCAATGGGAAGGAGCAGCAAAATATCCCGGCTCAACTTGTGAGCTGCCTCATTCCTCATGAAGGGCTGACCGTTGATGGTAACCGTCTCATTTCCGGGAACTGCTGCCAGTTTTTGTTCTATCAGCTTCATAAGCTGCTTGTCATTTAGGCTTTTGTTGGCACTGAGGATGATCAGGGAGTACCGGAAATCATCCGACACTATCAGTTTGTAGGCCATGTCATTGGCTTCTATATCCCTGCGAAGTGCTTCCCTTTCCGCTGCGGATTGCGGAATCGCCCGGATCACCGGCTCAACTATCATAATGCCTGCCTCCCCTTTAATACTGTTGGTTTCGAATAGCGACATCACATCGTCAAACTCACTCATTTTGCTGAATTCACGGCTCAGATCACGGATCCGTGCCAGCGTTGAGGGATTAAGCACGTCGTCGCTTGCAAAAACAAGGATCATCATTTCTTTGTCACCGAAAACTTCCCCGATCTTATCCGTGTTGACTTTTGGCGCAATGGTAGCGGGGAGATAGGATTCAAGGTCGGGATTGATGGTTACCCTGGTCAGGGGAATTACAGAGGCTGCTATTATCAACAGGGTGGCAATGATGATCCACCATCTGTATTTAATTATGAAATGATCTTTCTTCATTGCATTGTGCTGTGATTAGAAACTGGCTTTAAGTTCAATGAATGCACCGTTAAGTACAGGGCCTGCATAGTTGAAAACCGATTCCTCCGGCCCATTCATATAAATGCAGCCAACACTCAATAACAAGGCATCGGTGGCCCTCCATGAAATTTTTGGACGGAACATGGTTTCTTTCGATGTGATATTAAAATATCCTGTTAATTCCACATTCCAGGCATCATAGGCAAACGATTTGCTAAGGGTAAGGCTGAGTGCATGGTTGGTCTTCTCCTGATGATAGAATATCTTCCGGTTGAACCGGGCTGATTCATACCGTACCAGGTCTTCGGCATATTGCATCCGGGCAAGTGGATTCATCGGGTCGCTGAGTATCGGTTCCTGCAGCGGTATGAAGTCCGTGACATATTGGCCGACATATTGCAGGATGGCGGTTACTCCGCCGATACTGCGTTCGATCCCGGCTACATAAGAGAGGTTCGGGGCTGGAACGTACTGGCTGGTATCATAATCATGGGTATGGTTGTATGCCAGTTCGCCTCTTGCTATCCATGGGCCCAATGGTAAAGCAAAGTCGGCCCCGATGGTGTTCTTAAGATAGGGTTTGGAGGAATAGGTGACCGTGGGAAAATCGCTCTGCCAGTCAATATCCTGCAGGTCAAAACCAAGGAAGGGATCATATCCCCTGAAATAAGAAAAAGCGAATCCGATCCCGGGCAATTCTATGTTTATCCGTGCAGCAGCAGTACTGTTCCTGAAAGATTTTTCAGGCAGGGTGGGTGAAGTAAATCTCACGTTCTGACCCAGATCAAAAAGGTCATACCGGTAAATCGAGGATACATAAAAAGGGATACCGATAAGGTCTATGTCAATTTTGTCAGAGACCCTGTATCTTGTCCTTAGCATGAAATTGGACATTTTCTGGTCATCAGGATCTGCTGACAGAAAGAAGTAGTCATTGGGGGTGATGTTGTTCGTGGGATTGAAACCGTCAGTGCGGCCCCAGCTTACGATCTGGTTTCCCAGGAATATATCCAGTTTATCCGTGCTGTAACCGGCATAGGCCTCTTTCAGCTGAAAAGTCGTGTATTCCTCTCCCAGGTTAAGGCCGCCCCGCACCCTGACATCAGAAAAGAGAAAGGTCTTTCCGCCCGACCACTTCCCCTGCAGGCAGAATTCACCGAATACGGATGCATAGTCAAATGTTTCGCTGCCGCCGAAAGCCGAACCACGGGCAAAACCATTCAGCTCTATCTTTTTCCTGCTGCTTTCCTCCGTAGCCTCTGTAACGGCACTCTCAGATATATCCTGGGCATGAATGTCAGTAAACCCCCAGAGCATGCATGCCAATATTGCATAATGGTGCTTTTCCATGATCGTTTTGTTTTGCATGAATTATGTAACAAAACTACCCGTAAAGCAAATGAGGAAGGTTTTTCTTTTAAAAGTCGGACAGGAACAATAGGTTCAGACTCTCAACGTTGAAAAATTGAACTTCAAAATGACAGGTTGTTAATAATATAACTCATTTGTAAGCGTTGGAAATTGAATTTTTATATTCCAGCGGTGTCTGACCCGTAAGGTTTTTGAAAACGGTAAAGAAAGATGATTTACTGCTGAAACCGCATTCGTATCCGATTGCCTCAATGGAATATTTACTCTTATTGCCTGCCAGCATGGCTTTTACTGCTTCTATCCGGTATCCGTTGACAAACTGAAAAAAGTTCTTTCCGATTTCCGTATTCAGCACCTCGGTCAGCTGATGCTTGGGGACACTCAGTTCCGCAGACATCAAGTCCATGTTTAACTCACTCTGAAGGTAAGGCTTATTGTTTTCAAAATATTGCAGGATTTTGTTCTTTATATCTTTCTTTTTCCGGTCGGCAAGAACGGAGCTTTTATATCGCAGGTGCACTTCTTCCGGGGTGGTTTTTGCGTATATGGGTTTTTGCCAGAGGCCATAGAACCCAAGGGCATAAACCATAAACAACATGGCAGCATAATTAAAGATATGGGGTAAATAAAGGTTGGTGCCCTGAAAAACCACCGTTGCCCCTATGATAAATGAAACAACACAATACAGAAGATAAAATACTATGACGAATAAAAGCCATCCCAGGCTGATAGCGCTTTCAATTGTCGAGAATTCGTTTTCAAGGTTCCTCCGGTGCCTGATAACCTGAATCAGGCTCAGTGAGTTGTATACCAGCAAGGAAACAACGGTCGCCACACCAAAAGCCAGCCGGAATCCCAGGGTGGTGTCGGAATGAAGAAAAGTGCTTAATGAAATGGTCTCTTTTATGACATAAGCCCCTATCTCAAAAAATAAAAAGGGCAGCAGGTGTACCAATTGTATCCAGCGCAGCTTGTAGTCCTTGTTGGTTAATGAGGATACATAAAGATAGAATGCAGGGTTGAATAAAAGAAATGAACTGGAAAGCAAGGGCTTGCCGATGATAATATAATCAAGGGCACAGGTCAGGAATTCAACACCAAGCAGGCAAAGCCAACCGGCCAAAAGCTTATCCGATACCGTACGCTCTCTTTTTGTCATGATGAGCAGCGCCGCAAAAAGGCTTTGCGAAAAACCAACCCATGCGATTGTTTCCATGGGGATAAAG
>CAYWCR010000129.1:0-2086 GCA_964456825.1 uncultured Bacteroidales bacterium | reverse complement strand
AAAGGGTGAGTTTCTGACCCACCCTTCAAACCGGCAACATTATTTTTTCAGGACCGTCTTCAGTACCTGGTCTTTGTCAAGCTTTTTGGTGCAAAAGAACCAGTCGTAACAATGCATTTCACCTTTGCTTTCCATACGCTCTTTTGCCACACCGCATGACCCGGCAGGGGGTACGATCACATCATCACCCGGGCGCCAGTCGGCAGGGAGGGCTACCGAAAATGCATCAGCTGTCTGCAGCGCAATCACAACGCGGTAGAGTTCATCGAAATTACGGCCCAGGCTTAGCGGATAATATATAATGGCGCGGATTATGCCTTTGGGGTCAATAAAGAATACAGCCCTTACGGCTTTTGTAGTGGCCTCACCAGGCTGTATCATACCGTATTTTTTTGCCACTTCCATGGTGATGTCTTCGATCAACGGAAAATTGACTTCGACATTTTTCATCCCCTTGTATTCAATCTTTTCCTTGATAGTCCTAAGCCAGGCAATGTGGCTGTAAAGACCGTCAACCGAAAGTCCTACCAGTTTGCAATTTGCCTCTGCAAATTTTGCTTCCATAGAAGCAAATGTTATGAATTCAGAGGTACAAACGGGTGTGAAATCAGCCGGATGGCTGAAAAGGATTACCCAACTTCCCTTATAATCGGAGGGAAAGTTAATGTTTCCCTGAGTCGTCACTGCTTTAAACTCGGGCGCGGAATCACCGATCCGCGGCATTGATACTACCTGATTTTCTTCCATAAGAATTATTTTTATTTAAGAATTATTAAATTTAAAGAAATAAGCGTAATATTTCAAGCCTATTATCAAGAATATATTTCGGGTGACCGGAAAGATTGGAAGGCTAGC
This sequence comes from uncultured Bacteroidales bacterium, assembly GCA_964456825.1. Lineage (GTDB taxonomy): Bacteria > Bacteroidota > Bacteroidia > Bacteroidales > UBA10428 > UBA5072. The sequence continues at coordinate 1,231 of CAYWCR010000129.1, read as the reverse complement.
ATGATAAGCATCCCTGTAAAATTTTGCAGGCTGATTTCAGGAATTTCTTATCATGGAAGTGAAACTGCGAAAAAAATTGCATGACTAAGTCATTTTTTTATTATATTTAATTTTAATCCATTAAAATCTATTATGATTATGAAGAAATTTTTGTTTTCATTAATATTTCTGTGCTTTGCTATTCAGTATCTGAGCGCCCAGGTAACCGAAGGTGAAGATAAGCTCCGGACGCAATCAGCCGACAGTCTCGATGGCTGGAAAAAAGGAGGGGCCCTGTTCCTGAACTTTTCCCAGACTTCATTGACAAACTGGGCTGCCGGTGGCGTTGGCTCTTATGCCATTAATGGCCTGGCCAGTTTTTTCGGCAATTATAAAAAAGGTAATTCCGTCTGGGATAATTTCCTGGATATCGGTTATGGTATGCTCAGGCAAAAAGATGCGGACATCCAGAAGACCGATGATAAATTTGATTTTCTCTCGAAATACGGACAGCATGCATTTAAATCATGGTATTATTCAGCCCTGCTAAATTTCAGGACGCAGATGACGGACGGATACAATTATCCCGACGACAGTGTGATTTCTTCCCTGCTGTCTCCGGCCTATCTGCTGGGAGCAATAGGTATGGACTACAAACCCAGCGATGTATTCACCGCGTTCATCGCCCCGCTGACCATGAAGGTTACCATGGTTAACAATCAGGTCCTGGCTGATGCGGGAGCCTTTGGCGTTGATCCGGGCAAGAAGGTACGCGGTGAATTCGGAGGTTATGTCCGTGTGGCTTTTAAGAAGGACCTGGTGGATAACATCAATCTTACCACCAAAGCTGATTTTTTCTCAAATTATCTTCATAATCCGCAGAATATTGATATGAACTGGGAAACACTCCTGACCATGAAGATCACCAAATTCATTGCGGCTTCCCTTTCAACGCAGCTTCTTTATGATGATGACATTGGCATCCTAGAAGAACTGGACAACGGAAACACCAGGGAAGTTAAGTCAAAAGTACAATTTAAAGAGATCCTTGGAATTGGCTTCACCGCAAATTTCTAACCTAAATATTCGTAGTATCAATAAACCAATTTAAAAAAATGAAAATAATAAAAGAATTCAAGGAATTTGCCGTAAAGGGCAATATGATGGACATGGCCATCGGTATCATCATTGGTGGCGCTTTCGGAAAAATAGTCGCCTCGCTGGTCAATGATGTGATCATGCCTCCCCTGGG
>CAYWCR010000128.1:0-7921 GCA_964456825.1 uncultured Bacteroidales bacterium | reverse complement strand
GATTCGAACCCGCGAGCCGCTTTTGGCGACTACACGCTCTCCAGGCGTGCTCCTTAGACCACTCGGACATCTCTCCCGGATCTGAACCGAAGCATACTTCTCCACCGTAAACAGCGGGTAATTGATCCTATCCCGATACGCTTCGCTATCGGGATAATTCGACTTTCGGTTTTCAGTTCGCCAGTAAGCTCCTGAAAACCGAGTCTCATTAATTGGGGGCGAAAATTAGTAAAAAAAATTGATTCCTGTTTTTTCAATCCGTTATTTCTCCGCGAATCGATTTTTTCATCAGGGTCTTCACCGTTTCCCTGTCTGAATAATTTCCCAGCAGAAACATCAATTTGGTAACGGCTGCCTCCAGGGTCATATCGGATCCTCCGGTCACCCCCGCATCAGCAAGCCTGCGGCTGGTTTCGTAAGTCCCCATGGAGACACTGCCGATAAGGCACTGGGTTATATTGATCACAATGATACCGCGGTCAACGGCTTCTTTCATGCAACTGATAAACCAGGTATCACTGGGCGCATTGCCGGCCCCGAAAGTTTCAATGATCAGGGCACGCAACCCCGCTGCCTGTATTACAGCTTCCACAACCGACTGGTTTAAACCGGGGAAAAGCTTCAGGATGGCAATCCGGGTGTCCAGGTTTTTATGGACGATCAGGGGCAGATCCTGTTCAGGATATTCAACAGCACTGAAATTAAACCGTATATGAACACCACTTTCAGCCAGGGTCGGATAGTTTCCGGAAATGAATGCGTTAAAATCCTCCACATTGTTCTTCGAAGTGCGGTTGCCACGGTACAGACTGTTTTCAAAAAAAATGCCGACCTCAGGAATGACAGGTTTGCCGTTCTTAACAGCAGCGGCAATCTCAACCGACGATATGAGATTTTCCTTCCCGTCGGTGCGCAGGGATCCCAAAGGCAATTGAGAACCGGTGAAAATCACCGGTTTCTGAAGATTTTCGAGCATAAAACTCAGGGCTGATGCCGAATAAGCCATGGTATCCGTACCATGGAGGATGATAAAACCATCGAACCGGCTGTAGTTCGTTTCAATGATCTCTGCCATTTTAATCCATACCTCAGGCTTCATATCAGATGAATCAATGGGAGGATCAAAAGCATAGGACGACAAATTATATCCGAATTTCTTCAATTCCGGCACCTCTTCCAGAATATTGTCAAAGCGAAAAGGCTTCAGGGCTCCTGTCACCGGATCCTGGACCATGCCGATGGTCCCTCCTGTATATAATATTAACAGCGATGCTTTACCCGTATTCATCTTTCATCATCGATTTTTAATCCGAATAATTTCAGCGCATTGGCTGTTGTTGCGAGCGCTATTTCATTAATATCAAGCGATTTCAGCTTTGCCACCGTTTCTGCCACATAGGTCATATAAGCCGGTTCGTTACGCTTTCCCCTGTTGGGGACCGGAGACAAAAATGGAGAATCCGTTTCCAGCACCATATGACTTATATCAACTTCCTGCACTGTTTCGACCAGTCCGGAATTCTTATAGGTAATCATACCTCCGATACCTATCAGGAATCCCATTTCAACAGCATCCATGGCCTGCAACGATGTTCCCGAAAAAGCATGAAATACACCTCTTATGCCTTTCCCTGCGTATGGCTGCAGCATTTCAAAGATCACATCAAAAGATTCACGGGCATGGATCACTACCGGCTTATCCATTTTCAGGGCCAGGTCAAGTTCCTGTTCCAATACCAGGCATTGTTCCCTGAGGCGGATTTTATCCCAGTAAAGGTCAATCCCGATTTCCCCGATGGCTATATAATTTCCGGATACCAGCTCCTTCCGGATGATCTCAAATTCTTCCCGGTAGTTCTCCTTTACAGCAGTGGGGTGGAGTCCCATCATGGCATAACAGACGCCCGGATAAGCCGCTATCATTTGATTCATGGGAATGATGGTATGGCTGTCAATATTGGGCAGCAATATTTTGTTGATTCCCTTTTCGTTCGCCTGTTTTATCACCTGATCCCGGTCAGCATCAAACAGTCCGAGGTACAGATGGGAATGTGTATCAACCAGCTGCATGGCCATTAAACGGTTTTATAAAGTTTGCCGGGAAGACATTTTACCAGTCCGCGGAATTCCAGATTCAATAATAATGCAGATGCCTTGCTGACCGGAATCTCACATTGAAGTGAAATCTGGTCAATGGTAAGTCCTGATTTCTCACGGATTGCCTTCAGCAACGCCAACTCATCTTCAGCAAGCTCAACAAACAACTCCTGCTGCAATTCCTTTTTTTTCTCCGGATCCGCCTTCTGCCATCCCATAAGATATTCAATATCGCGGGCATCTTCAATGAGCGCGGCCCGGTTGGTTTTTATCAGCCTGTTGCAGCCGGTGGAATAATTATCAAAGGTCCGGCCGGGAAAAGCAAATACGTCACGGCTGTATGAGTTGGCGATATCAGCTGTGATCATGGCCCCGCCCTGCGCTCCCGATTCAACCACCACGGTGGCATCTGCAATCCCTGCGATAATACGGTTCCGTTTGACGAAGTTGTTGGGCTCGGGCTGCTCATCGTGAAGAAATTCTGTCACCAGGGCTCCCTGATCGATGATTTGCCGGGCAGCATCACGGTGCGCAGCCGGATAAATTACAGAAAAACCATGGGCGAGAATGGCTGCCGTCTCAAGCTTGTTTTTTAATGCCGATTTATGGGCACAGATATCAATGCCATAGGCAAGTCCGCTTACTACCAGGAGTTCGGGATGACGGGCGGCCAGATTTTCAACCAGCTGCCTGCACAATTCCTTGCCATAGTCAGTAGGATTGCGGGTACCAACAATGCTCAGCACTTTTTGCCGGTTGAAAATTGTTCTGCCTTTCACGAAAATAACCACCGGAGCATCCTCACAATGCCTTAGCCGTTCAGGATAAGGCTCATCCAGATAAAATAATGCTGTAACCTTGTTTTTTTTGATAAAGTCAATCTCCGATTCAGCCTTTTTCAATACGTCATTCTTATACACATAATCCGCCAGTTTATCGCCAATGCCCGGTATCTTTTCCAGGTTAGCCCTTTTCTCGCGGAAAACAGCGTCCACTCCTCCGCAATAAGAAACCAGACGGCGCGTAAGCACCGGCCCTATCTTGGGGATCAATCCGATACCGATCTTATATTTCAGCAATTCATCAGCCATCCCGGTTATAACAGGGAGATTCAGTTTTCAGTGTTTCAACTTGTCCAGTGCCTGATACAGGCTTTCTTTTTCTTTTCTGCTAAGCGCACTAAGCGATACAGGCGGATATTTTGCGGTTCCCCTGGGCGTATGAACCATAAGAACAATTCTTTCACGGAAACCAAAGAGCCACTTTTTTTTCTCATAACCGGCATAATCCCTTTTCGCTATCTCAATGGAATTTTTCCTTTTCGTGAATACGGTAGTCGGGAAATAACGCATGATAACCTTATCATGGTCATCAGAAAAATAGACATAATAGTACCGGCGAAGCATGTTTAACAACATGTAGATAACGTAAATGCCGGCAATGATAATGGCAAGGTGATAATTGGTCAGCCCGAACAGTTGATCCTCATAGATATAAGTTAACAACAACAGCAGGATGACCAGCATGAAAACAATGGCCATGATGAAAGCCCTGAGGTTTTTCCGGATGATGGTGCGCTGGATATCAATTACCATAAAGTTGATTTTTATACCCCGACGGGGCATAAAATTAGGATTTATTTTCTTTTTTTACTAAAGAATTCTTTCAGCAGGGCACTGCAGTCCTTTCTTAAAACACCTCTTGTTATGGTGGTCCGGGGATGAATGATGGATTCCTTCAGCAGGGTGAAACCTTTTTTTTCGTCATCCGCTCCGTAAACGATCCTGCCAATATGCGTCCAGGCAGAAGCTCCGGCGCACATGACACAGGGCTCAAGGGTGACAAATAAGGTGCAGTCGGCCAGGTATTTACCACCTGAAACACCTGCCGCTGTCGTAAAAGCCTGCATTTCCGCATGAGCCGTTACATCATTCAGGGTTTCGGTAAGGTTGTGCGCCCGGGCGATAACCTGGTTGTTCCAGACAATGACGGCTCCAACCGGAACCTCATCCTTGTGAAAGGCTTTTTGAGCTTCTTTCAGGGCCTCCTGCATAAAATATTCATCGGAAAACAATTCCATGGCCATTAGAATTTATGAATGTGTCTAAAGTTTACAATTTAATTTCTATTTTCGTGCAACTTATTATGCAAAAATATGTACCGGACTCATACCTGTGGTGAACTTAGAATTCAGGATGTTTCAAAAAAAGTGACCCTGAGTGGTTGGATCCAGCGCTCACGCGACCTGGGAGGCATGACCTTCATCGATCTGCGTGACCGTTATGGCATCACTCAGCTCGTTTTCAATATGGAGACCCATGCCGACCTTTGCCGCGAAGCCCGTAAGATGGGGAGGGAATTTGTGATCCAGGTGGCAGGATCAGTGGCTGAAAGAAGCAATAAAAACCCGAAACTGCCTACCGGTGACATCGAGATCATGGTTGACAACCTTACCGTCTTAAACGAATCCGTTACTCCCCCTTTCACCATCGAAAATGAGACCGATGGCGGTGATGAACTGCGTATGAAATACCGGTACCTGGATCTCCGACGGGAACCCCTGAAAAACAATCTCTGGCTGAGGCATAAGATGGCCTTTGAAGCCCGGCAATATTTAAATGACCAGCAGTTTATTGAGATAGAAACCCCGGTACTGATCAAATCGACCCCGGAAGGAGCGCGCGATTTTGTCGTGCCTTCGCGTGTAAATCCCGGTCAATTTTATGCCCTGCCCCAGTCACCGCAGACATTTAAGCAATTGCTGATGGTGGCCGGCTATGACCGCTATGCTCAAATCGTGAAATGCTTCCGCGACGAAGATCTGCGTGCTGACCGCCAGCCTGAATTTACACAGATCGATTGTGAAATGTCGTTTGTGCAACAGCATGATATCCTCGATATGTTTGAAGGCCTGACCCGGCATCTGTTCAAAGCCATCAAAGGAATAGCATTCACGGAACCCTTCCCCCGCCTGACTTATGATCAGGCCATGGAACAATACGGAAATGACAAACCTGACATACGGTTTGAAATGAAGATCTCGGAACTTACGTCCATAGCCAAAGGGAAAGGTTTTAACGTGGTTGATTCAGCCCCTTATGCAGGCGGTATATGCGCTGCCGGATGTTCGGAATACTCCCGTAAACAACTGGATGACCTTACCGAATTTGTAAAAAAACCACAGATAGGGGCCAAAGGATTGCTATATGTAAAATACGGAACCGATGGCAGCATTAAATCCTCCGTCGACAAGTTTTACGGTGCCGAAGACCTGAAAAAATGGATTGCATGTTTCAATGCCCGGCCGGGTGACTTGCTGCTGGTGCTGGCAGGTGAAAAACTGCCCACCCTGAAGGCATTGAGTGAACTTCGGATTGAGATGGGAAACCGGCTGAACCTGCGACAGAAAGATGTATTCAAACCTTTGTGGGTGCTTGATTTTCCGCTTCTCGAATGGGATGCTGAAGTAAAACGCTATTTTGCCATGCATCATCCCTTCACCTCGCCAAAACCTGAAGATATCAGCCTGCTCGACACCGATCCTTCCGGCGTCAGGGCCAATGCTTATGACATAGTCATCAACGGCGTTGAAGTCGGAGGCGGTTCCATCAGGATCCACCATGAAGCCTTGCAGAAAAAAATGTTCAAAGTGCTTGGTTTCACCGACGAAGAAGCTGAACGTCAGTTCGGGTTTCTCATGCATGCTTTCCGTTACGGAGCACCTCCCCATGGCGGTATCGCATTTGGTTTCGACCGCCTGGTTTCCCTGTTCGCCGGCGAAGATTCCATCCGCGACGTAATTGCCTTCCCCAAGAACAATGCAGCACGCGATGTGATGATTGACACGCCCGCTGAAATATCGGATGAACAATTGAAGGAATTGTCAATCAAAACAAATATAGAACGGTAGAGACGCGATAAATCGCGTCTCTACAAATCGCGTCCCGGTGTCAATCCATCTTCAGCACCGCCAGAAACGCCGTCTGTGGCACTTCGACATTGCCGATCTGCCGCATGCGCTTTTTCCCTTTTTTCTGTTTTTCCAATAACTTGCGCTTTCGCGTTATATCGCCCCCGTAACATTTTGCCGTTACGTCTTTGCGTACTGCTTTTACCGTTTCCCGCGCTATGATCTTGGAACCAATGGCAGCCTGTATGGCAATATCGAATTGCTGCCGGGGAATAAGTTCTCTGAGCTTTTCACAGATTCTCCGTCCGAAATCATAGGCATGGTCCCTGTGTATCAACGATGATAATGCGTCAACCATATCGCCGTTAAGCAGGATGTCAAGCCGCACCAGGTTAGCCTGTTTAAAATCGGTATAGTGATAATCGAAAGAGGCATATCCCTTGGAAATACTTTTCAGCTTATCATAAAAATCAAAGACGATTTCTGACAGGGGCATTTCAAAGGTCAGCTCAATACGGTTGGTGGTGATATATACCTGGTTCTTCAGTGTCCCCCGCTTGTCGATGCATAATTTCATGATGGGGCCCACATAATCAGCCTGGCAGATGATCTGGGCATCAATATAAGGTTCCTCTATATAATCTATTACCGTGGGCTCAGGCAAACCCGAGGGATTATGAACATCAATAATTTCACCTTTTGTTGTCACTACCTTATAGGAAACATTGGGAACCGTATTGACGACATCCATGTCGAATTCACGGTCAAGGCGTTCCTGTACGATCTCCATGTGCAGCAATCCAAGAAATCCGCAGCGGAATCCAAAACCTAATGCAGCGGATGACTCAGGGACAAAGGAAAGAGAAGCATCGTTAAGCTGCAGTTTTTCCAATGAGGCCCTCAATTCTTCATAGTCATCAGCGTCAACCGGATAAAGGCCTGCAAAGACCATGGGTTTCACTTCAAAGAAACCTCCTATTGCTTTAGGACATGGCCTTTCAACATGGGTGATCGTGTCTCCTACTTTAACGTCCCGGGCCGATTTGATGCCGGAGATAATATATCCCACGTTGCCTGCTTCAAGGGTTTGACGCGGCTCAAATTTCAGCTTCAGCACGCCGATCTCATCAGCATGGTAATCCGAGCCCAGGTTGACGAATTTTACATGGTCGTTTTTGGCAATCCTGCCGTTGATGATCTTGAAATAGGCATAGATTCCGCGAAATGAATTGAAAACAGAATCAAAGATCAGTGCCTCCAGCGGTGCCTCAGGATCTCCTTTGGGAGGTGGTATGTGCCGTATGATACGTTCGATGATCTTTTCAACTCCCATTCCCGTGCGGGCGCTTGCTTCAATGATATCCTCCCGTTCGCAGGCTGTGAGATCCACAATCTGATCCTTTACCTCTTCAGGCATGGCACTGGGTGAATCCATCTTATTCAGCACCGGGATTATTTCGAGACCATGATCGACAGCCTGATACAGATTGGATATTGTCTGTGCCTGAATCCCCTGTGTGGCATCCACTACAAGCAATGCCCCCTCACAGGCGGCAATTGCCCTGGAAACCTCATAGGAAAAATCAACGTGACCGGGTGTGTCAATCAGATTTAAAACATAGTTCTTCCCCTCGAACTCGTATTCCATTTGTATGGCATGGCTCTTGATCGTAATACCTCTTTCCCGCTCAAGGTCCATGTTGTCCAGTACCTGATCCTGGAAATCCCGATCAGCCAAAGTATGGGTAAGTTGAATCAACCTGTCGGCCAGCGTGCTCTTGCCATGATCAATGTGGGCGATAATGCAAAAATTACGGATATGATCCATCAGACAGATAAATTTCTTAAAACGGAGACAAAGATAGGGAAATCGACCAAATAAAATTTCAGTCAGTGGATTTTGTCGGTCAAATA
>CAYWCR010000127.1:0-8073 GCA_964456825.1 uncultured Bacteroidales bacterium | reverse complement strand
TAAAACTTAAAATTATGTTTAAAGGACATCCCAAGGGATTATTTGTAGCCTCCCTTGCCAATATGGGCGAGCGGTTTGGTTTTTACACCATGATAGCCATTTTTACTTTGTTTATACAGGCGAAATATGGTTTCGATGCAGCCAAAACCAGTCATATTTATTCCTATTTTCTGGTTGCCGTGTATTTTCTTCCATTGCTCGGCGGTATCATTGCTGACCGCTGGCTCGGCTATGGCAGAACAGTAACCCTGGGCATCGTTATTATGTTCATAGGTTATCTTTTGCTTGCCTTTCCTTCAAAATACGGGACCGGCCTGAATTCGATCTTCATCGCGCTGGGGGTGATCTCGCTGGGCACCGGACTTTTCAAAGGCAACCTGCAGGCGCTGGTGGGTAATCTTTATGACGATCCTAAATACAGTGCTAAAAGAGACAGTGCCTTCAATATCTTCTACATGTGCATTAACATTGGTGCCATGTTTGCCCCGACAGCCGCAGAAGCCGTTAACAATTTCATCCTGAAGGCCAGCCATTATACTTACGATGGAAGGATCCCCGCCATGGCACACAAATTTATCAATGGTACCCTGACATCACCTGAAGAGTACCTGTCTCTTGCAAAATTGCAGGATCACGCTGTAACCCTGGATACGTTAAGAGCCTTTTCTGAAAATTACCTTAACCAGCTTTCGCAGTCCTATCACTACGGTTTTGGTGTTGCCTGTATTAGCCTGATCATTTCCATGGCCATTTTCCTTGGATTCAGGAAACACTACAGGCAGGCTGATATTACTGAATCCAAAAAAATCAGGAATAATGATGCTACCGTTGCAATAGAACTAACACCCGCTCAGTTCAAGGAAAGGATCATTGCGTTGTTGCTGGTATTCGGCGTCGTCATTTTCTTCTGGATGGCATTTCATCAGAACGCAGCATCCATGACCTATTTTGCAAGGGATTACACCGCCACCAGTGTCGGAAAATTCACCAACATGTTTTTTGACCTGTTTACCATGTTGCCCATTTTCCTTGCCGTGCTGGGATTGATTTTTGTCTTTCAGAAAAAGAATACCAACACTATCCGCATGATTGGAGGTATTGCCTTTGTTGCCTTTGCCGCCATCGCCGTTTACCGGGTCTCGGGGTTTCAGGAATCCAATCCCTTCACTCCTCAGATGTTTCAGCATTTCAACCCTTTCTTCATTGTTGTGCTGACCCCTGTCATTATAGCTTTCTTCGGATGGCTTAACAGGAAAGGCAAGGAGCCTTCAGCACCCAAGAAAATAGGGATCGGCATGGTCATTACAGCCATTGGCTTTCTATTGCTCATGCTGGCTTCCTTTGGCCTGCCTAGTCCCAAATCCCTGGGCGGCCTTGGAGCTCCGGACGCCTCAAGGGTATCCACCTACTGGCTCATATCCACCTACCTGATACTTACCTGCGCAGAACTCTTTCTTAGCCCTATGGGTATTTCATTTGTCTCCAAGGTAGCACCTCCTAAACTGAAAGGTCTGATGCAGGGAGGATGGCTGGCTGCAACAGCACTTGGCAACTATCTGATGGGGCAGGCAGCGGGGCTTTGGGATGTATTGCCTTTATGGGTGCTCTGGAGTGTCTTTGTGGTTTGCTGCCTGCTGGCCGCAACCTTCATCTTTTCTGTCCTGAAAAGACTGGAAAGAGCCACTACTACCTGATATATTATATTTTACGAATGTAAGCTGCCTGTTCTCTGCAGGGCAGCTTTTTTTTTGCCCGCAAATCATTACAATATTAATACGGGCTCGGTGGAACCATATTGTTCTGTTCATCTCAAAAAAGATACCATTTGCCTGATTAAAAATACGATTGATAAAAAATCTTTGCAGGAACTGTCCATTCACTCCAACTTTCAAAAAATTAATACGTATTGTTAGCAGGATAAAATTCTTTTGCACCTAAATGCGTAATAAAAAGGTTATTATAACAGCCGACGACCTTGGCATTAACAGCCATATCAACCAGGGAATTATCGAGTGTTTTCAGCAAGGTATTCTTACCTCAGCCGCCTTGCTGATGAATGCCCCTGAAACACAGGAAGGTATTGCACTGGCTAAAGAAAATCCTGAGCTGGAAGTCGGCATCCATTTATCCATTGTCGAAGGTATTGCCCTTCGTGAATCTGAATCAACTATCACGGATACTGTCAAATATTTTGATAATAAAATATGCCTTATTAAAAACTGGAAGGATTTCCTTAAAAAATATATGCTGCAACAGATTAATTTTTCGGAACTTGAGGAGGAACTGGAACTTCAGATCAGGTTATTTTTAAGCCATTTTACCCATATTCCATTCCTCAATGGTACCCAGCATATGCATATCATGCCCGGGGTATGGAAAATCGTTTTAAAACTGGCCAAAAAATATTCCGTTAAGTCTATTCGAATCCCCGGTTTTTCAAGACCTTCCGTATTATGGATCAACCAAAGACTTCCCTTCATTATTCCCTTTCAGGTGCTGGGTGAGCTGGCCAGAAAAGATTGCAGGAGCAATGGGATTAAATATCCTTTGGTCGTGGAAGGCATGCAGTATTCCGGAAAAATTGACACAAAAAGATTATTGCTGATCCTGCAAAACCTTCAGGCCGAAACCACCGAGATTGTGATGCATCCGGGTTATGAAAGTACTGAACTCAGGGAGAACATGCCCTGGGCTTACCGGTATTTTAACTGGGATTGGGAAAGAACGGCCCTGCAATCGGACATTGTTAAAGCCTATATTAAAGAGCATTCAGTTAAGTGCATTACGTTTTCCACATTATAAAACAAATTGAAAAGTATGAAAACTATCTCTATCGTAGTTCCTGCCTTTAATGAAGAAGAATGTCTTCCGGCACTGGTAGAAAAAGTAAAGACGATCATGGATTCTACCGGCTATAATTACGAATTAATTATTGTTGATGATGGCAGCCGGGATAATACCTTTGAAATCATCCGGCAACAAAATGAAAAATATCCCTTTGTAAAAGGCATCAAGCTTTCCAGGAATATGGGACACCAGGCAGCATTGGACTGCGGCCTGAAACATGCTTCAGGAGACGCTGTAATCACAGTAGATGCTGATTTGCAACATCCACCCGAATTGTGGCCCCAGATGATCAAACTCTGGGAAGAAGGATATGAGATTGTGTACACGCAGAAACTTAGTAATCACGATTCTACGTTATTGTATAAAATCTGGGCCAGGACTTTCTATGCGATGTTTAATAAATACTCACAAATTAAACTTACGCCCAGCGGTTCTGATTTCAGGCTGATGGGACGAAAAAGCCTGAATGCTGTTCTCAGCATGCCGGAATATCATAAATTTTACCGGGGACTGGTCCCCTTTGTCGGATTTAAATCCACCTGCATTTCCTTTAATGTGAATAAAAGATATGCCGGAAAACGAAAATACAATTTCAAGAAATCCTTGGGGCTCGCCCTGGATGGACTGTTATCCTTTTCCGATTTTGCCCTGAAAATACCTTTTGTTATCGGTGCAGTGGCATTTTTTCTTATACTGGCCTATTTGTTTTATTCACTGATCCGGCTGGTATTTTTTGGTCAGGTATTGGTACAAGGCTGGACCTCCCTGATAGCCATAATGGTGCTTTCCATCAGTATTCAACTGATATTCATGGGCATCCTGGGTGTTTATATCGGAAAAATTTATTTTGAAGTCAAGCACCGGCCTATGTTTTTTGCCGATGAAAAAGTGGGATTCCATGAAGCAACCTTTCAGGGTATGAAGGAGGGGGAATCAATACCGGCTAACCGCCAATCTTTTTTAGTATGACATCCACGAAAAAAACCGGCGAATATATCAGGTAACGCTTCCATAATCTTTTAGGCTCCTTCAGCAGGCGGATAAACCATTCCAGATTCAGTTTTATCCAGAACGCTGAAGGACGCGGTTTGGTTTCAGCATAAAAATCGAATACGGCACCGATGGAAGCAATAATATGGGCATTGATCCTGTCGCAATTTGCATGAACCCATTTTTCCTGCTTGGGAGCTGTCATTCCCACAAAAAGCACTTCAGGCTGAAAACGGTTGATCTCATTGATCATCCGGCTACTATCCTCCGCTGAGAATTCGCCTTTGTAGGGGGGTGAATAAAAAGCAACACTTATGCGGGGATATTCCTTGGCAAGCCGGTCCCTTATTTTAGCTAGTGTTGGAGGAGCCGAACCCAGGAAAAAACAGGATAATGAATTGCTATTCAGATAATGGATCAGATGGTAGAAAATATCCGCCCCCGCTATCTTTTGAATTTTCTCACCCTGAAGAAACCTTGCCGCCAGCACCACCGGGAAGCCATCAGCAACCAAAACAGCTGAATTTTTCAAGGCATTCCTGAAAGGCATATCCTTTTTGGCAACAACATAGGAATAAGCATTCAGGGTATTCATCACTGTTTGCTTACCGGTAAGCGGCAATGCTGACAGAGAGCCGGAATAAACCTTATAACCGAGTATATCTACTACCGGAATAGCCATGGCAGATTCGTACTTTTTTTATGATGATCACGATTTTTAACCGAAACTGATAATTACGTCAAAAATAATGAAATGGTTGTTTTTTCCTAAATGGATAATCCATAAATTATTTTCTTATGATTTGCTGATAATCCGGCCTTGTTTTGAGGTCAGTCGGAAAAAGTATTGTTGTACAATTAAAATAATAGGAATAACTTTCGGCCAAATTTAAAAAAAATGACAAAACTATGCCTGATCGTGCCCTGCTTTAATGAAGAGGAAATCATTGAAAGTTCCTATGCAAAATTAAGCAGTTTGATGAAAGGATTAATCACAAAAGGGCTCTTATCGGATTCCAGCAAGATTTGTTTTGTGGATGACGGCAGTAAGGACTCCACCTGGTTAAAACTTGAGAAAATCAGTGCCTCGGATAATCATGTAAGCATTATAAAGTTATCCAGGAATTTTGGGCATCAGTTCGCTTTGCTGGCCGGATTGGACAATATGGTGAACCTGTTTGATATTTTCATAACCATTGATGTGGATCTTCAGGATGATATTTCCACTATGGAAGAAATGATTAATCAATACAACGAAGGCAACGAGGTTGTATATGGTGTGAGGATGGACCGGAGAACAGACACCATGGTGAAAAGAAAAACAGCTGAGTTCTTCTACCAGCTGATGAAGGGACTTGGAGTTAATACCGTATACAATCATTCTGATTATAGATTGATCAGTAATAAAGTCCTGATAGAATTCCTCAGGTTTAAGGAAGTTAACCTCTTCCTCCGGGGTATTTTTCCGATGGTAGGTTTCAGGAATTCCTGTGTTTACTATGACAGGAAAGTAAGGGAGGCCGGCGTATCCAAATATCCTTTCGGCAAAATGATAGCTTTTGCCTGGGAAGGCATATCATCTTTCTCCATTAAACCAATGCGGCTGATATTATATATTGGGGTCCTCACTTTTTTAATGTCCGTTACTATTTCCATATGGGCTGTCATTGTTTTGATAAATGGCAATACTGTTCCGGGATGGTTTTCCACCATCTTCCCGATAACGATCTTTGGGGGAATCCAGATGATTTCCATAGGAATATTGGGTGAATATATCGGTAAGATATACAATGAGATCAAAAGCAGACCCCGGTACATTATTGAAAAGATCAAAAAATAAAACCAACATAATCCTTATCGAATGAAAGATTTAATTAAAATGAAAAACAGCGGCCTGATAATTTTCATCCTGCTTTTGCTGGTGAACTTTTTAGGTAATTTTTCAGGATTTCTCCATTTCGGAATTTACGAAGATGATTATTGGTATGTGGTGAATCCCATTAATCTCAGTACCCGGGAGCTTTTGTCTTTTTTGTGGAATAATATCACCAACATTGAGTTTGGACAGGGAAGGCTGATCGGCATGAACCTTCCCCTGCTGATGATCCATTTCTTTTTTAAACTGGGAGGCCTCTCTGCTGTATATATTGCAGGCATGTTGTTAATATCCCTGAACGCCTATATTCTTTATATAATTTTGCGAAAAAACTACGGTGCTTTGCTCGGTATACTGGCTGCTGTAATATTCCTGGTATTCCCTGCCGATACTACAAAACCTTTCCTGACCCATATATATCAATTGCAGCTTTCCCTGTTTTTCATGCTTACCGGATTTTACTTCCTGTCAAAGGATAAATTCCTTGTGGCCTATATTTTTGCCTTTTGCAGCTTGTTAACCTATGAGAACGCTTTTCTGCCTTTTGTTTTTGCTCCTTTTTTGTTAAATCTGCGGTGGGACCGTAAATTATTTCGTCAGGGACTGGTTCATCTGGTGATATGCGGAGTCATGATCATGGCTATTTTTATATTCCGGAAATTAGCAGGAGAAGAAAGAGTAGCCTCACTGACCCTGGCAGATATAATTAAAAAAACACTGGCCTCATTTCTTATTGGCCCGGCAACAACCCTTATTTCATTTATTAATGCACCGATCCAGGCATTTATTTTCATGAAAGAAAGCCTGAACACCATGCTTGTATCATTCGCGCTGATCTTCGTCTCTTTTCTTTTGCTTTTTAACCGGTTTGTTTTCTCTGATAAGAAAGAAAAATTACACTTTAACCTGAAATCCCTTTCAGGAAACATAGAAATAAGCGAAGAACTCAGGCAGTTCCTGCAGTTGTTTCTGATTAGCGCTGTAATGCTGGTCTCTGCCTATCTTTTTTCTTTTACGCATTACCCGCCCAATTTTTTACAGGGAAGAATGACCAGTGTTCATTTCGGGGCCGCCATTGGAGCAGCTGTATTTATGGCCAACCTGCTTTATTATCTTATCTACCTGTTAAAACAAAAAAAATACATTGGATTTCTGCTGGTTTCGGCTTTCTTTTCTTTTCTGGCCGGGTATAGCGCTCATATTCAGAAAGATTATATCAATGCCTGGCGTAACCAGCAGACTTTCTGGGCAGAAATTGTAAAACTTTGCCCTGATGCCAGCGAAAATACGCTGATCCTCATTGACATGGACGATCTTGATTCTACAGAATTCATCGAAACCCATACCTGGCCCATGCCCGCAGTACTCGAACAGATCTATCAGTTGCCCGATACGTGGGCACATCCGCCCAAGGTAATTCCCTACCGTTCGTGGTCTGCTTTTCAATACGACACTGACCTGAGAAGTTTCTATTATGTTCCCGTATATCCCTTTTTGTTTGAAAACAGGGATACAATCTATCTGAATAACAGCAAAATAATAGGCATTCAGGAAACTAATAATACTATGGAACGCAGGTTTGATACTATTTTTATTGATCATACGCCTGTTATTTTACAACCTTTTGAATCCGGATCCGTTATGGACCACCCGTTAACTGAAACAGGGAAACTGATGATGAATCAATTTGATTAATGTGCAATTTCAGTTGATCAATAATACTATTTCAATGTAACCTAATAAAACAGGCCGCGTATATAAGGTTTTACAATCAATTTAAATCTTAAAAGACATACTATGGAAAAATTCCGACAAACAATGTTCAGATCAGCAATCATCGGTCTGGCTGCATTATTATGCCCCATCGTTAATGGGCAGATTATTTATACGAGTTCTCCTGACTCAACTGCATTTGTAGGGGAACTATATTCCTATGATGTAGAAGCAGTTGCTTCTCCTGATGCAGCTACATATTCACTCGATGTTAAACCAACCGGGATGACCATCAATGCATCCAGTGGTCTGATCGCCTGGACCCCTTCATCCATCAATCAGGGAGGCAAGGTTACTGTAAAGGCTACCAATTCAGCCGGCAGTTATTATCAGACCTTCTTTGTATATGTATCAGATGCCATCAATTGTCCGGGTAACCTTTACAGTTACTGGAAACTGGATGAGACCATCGGTCCTGCACCTGATTCTGCGATTGAATTTATACACGGCTACAATGCCAAGAATACCGCCGGTACCAGTATGAACAGCATCACCGGCAAGGTAGATAAGGGGCTGGAATTTACAAGGGTAAATCAGTCACAACAATATTTAGCGGTTGCTGATAAAGACCAGTATGAATATAACAG
>CAYWCR010000126.1:0-8191 GCA_964456825.1 uncultured Bacteroidales bacterium | reverse complement strand
AAAAATATTGAAAATCATTTACCGGGCAAAATTAACCTGGATTATTCAACTGATTTTTTCAATATTTCTTTCCGGGGCATTTCCGTTCCTTATTGATTATCTGAATATAAATTCTTTACTTAGCGTTCTCTTTTTCATCACAAGGTAAAGTTGACCAGTTTTTATTATCATGAGCAGCATTGACATTGTTATTCTTGTAATTGTGATACTTACCCTGATCCGGGGTTTTATCAAAGGTTTTATTATGCAGCTTGCCGGGCTGGCTGCCTTGTTGCTGGGGATTTATATGGCGATTCATTTTTCAGCTTACCTGGGGAAATCACTTTTTTCCAGTGTGGAATGGAATCCGGTGATAGTCCGCTGGGTAAGTTTTGCGGTTTTATTTGCCCTGGTGGTGATTGCTGTTCATTTTGTGGGGAAAGGAGTTGAAAAACTTGCTAAAATCACCCAGCTTTCCTTCCTTAACCGGATTGCCGGGGCTTTTTTTTCGGGCATAAAAGCAATATTTATCCTGGCTGTATTGGTTACCTTATTTTGCACAGTCAATAAGCGGTTTCAGGTAATTTCCGAGGAAAAAACCAACAAGTCAATATTTTATAATCCACTGTCCAAAATAATACCAGCCTTGTTTCCTCGTTTCTTCCATAAAACCCAGCCACCCGCAGAAGCAGGGGAAATGATAGTTGAACGAAGAAAAACATCCATAATTAAAGGTAAATATTATCTTTGCGAAAATTTTTCCCATGACCCTGGTTGAAGAACTCAAGTGGCGCGGAATGGTTCACGATATCATGCCGGGAACCGAAGAATTGCTTTCGCGGGAAATGGTCACAGCTTACGTGGGCATTGATCCGACGTCCGATTCATTGCATATTGGCCACCTGGTTTCCGTAATGCTGCTCAGGCATCTTCAGGCAGCTGGCCATAAGCCCATTGCACTCGTCGGTGGGGCCACCGGGATGATAGGGGATCCATCGGGCAGATCAGAGGAAAGAAACCTCCTTGAGGAAACGACATTACGGCATAATCAGGAATGCATAAAAAAACAGCTGGGAAAATTTCTTGATTTTAAATCGGATAAGCCCAGCGCTGCTGAAATGGTCAACAATTATGACTGGATGAAGGAATTCTCTTTCCTGGAATTCATCCGGGATGTCGGGAAATTGATTACGGTGAATTACATGATGGCCAAGGATTCGGTAAAGAAAAGGCTGGAAACGGGATTGTCTTTTACTGAATTCACCTATCAGTTGGTTCAGGGGTATGACTTTCTTTATTTGTATCAGCATAAAAATTGTAAACTGCAGATGGGAGGTTCCGATCAATGGGGAAACATTGTAACGGGAACGGAATTGATCCGCCGGAAGACCGGCGGAGAAGCCTACGCGCTTACCTGTCCGTTGATCACAAAGTCAGATGGCGGAAAATTCGGGAAAACCGAAAGGGGGAATGTGTGGCTGGATCCTGAAAAAACATCACCCTATTCATTTTATCAGTTCTGGCTGAATGTATCGGATCAGGATGCGGAAAAATATATCAGGATTTTTACCTTTCTTACGGTTGAAGAGATCAATCAGCTTATCAGAGAGCACCAGGCAGTACCGCATTTGCGGCTCCTGCAAAAAAGTCTGGCCACAGAAGTAACAACCATGGTGCATTCCAAGGACGATCTGAATGCAGCCATAGAGGCCTCTGAGATCCTGTTTGGCAAGGGCACCACGGAAACCCTCAGAAAACTTGATGAATCAACATTTCTGAGCGTATTTGAAGGAGTTCCCATGTTTGAGGTAAAGTCAGAAATCATAGCAAAGGGCGTATCACTTTCAGATCTGCTGGCAGCAGAGACTGAGGTTTTTGCCTCAAAAGGAGAGCTCAGAAGGATGGTATCCGGCGGCGGTCTAAGCATTAACAAAGAAAAAACAGATGACCCGGAGCGGATCATCACTGCTTCGGATCTTCTGAATAATAAATACCTGCTTGTTCAGAAAGGCAAGAAAAATTATTATCTGGTAAAAAGCATTTAATAACAAACTTATATTATGGCACAGGAAAATAATTCAAAGGAATTTCGGTTCAGTTCAGTTGACCTGATCACATTTGCATGGGAAAAACGGATACCGCTGATCATCATCACCGGGGTTGCAGCCATTGCATCCATCATCATTTCACTGTTGATGACAAACCTTTTCAAATCGCAGGTAGTCATGTTCCCCGCTCCCAACACCTCAGTATCAAAATACCTTTTGTCAGACCAGTATGCAGGACGTGTCGGTTTGCTTGCTTTTGGGGAAGAGGAACAAACAGAACAGATGCTGCAGGTCCTTCAGTCAGATCAGATAAGAAACCGGATTATCCATAAATACGATCTGATGAATCATTATGAAATTGATTCCGGATACAAATACAAGTATACCTTACTGAACAAAAAGATAAAGAAATACATAAAATTCAAGAGGACGAAATACATGTCCATCGTCATCGAGGTGCTTGACAGGGACCCGGTAACAGCGGCCAACATCGCCAATGACATCAGCAACCTGGTGGATTCAACCATGAACAGGATCCAGCGTGACCGGGCGTTAATTGCATTCCAGATGGTTGAAAAAGAATATATTGATATTGTAAACAATATCAGGAAAATGGAGGATTCACTGAATGTTCTGCGTTCGCTGGGCATATATGAATACGAATCACAGTCGGAAGTCATAACGACCGGTTATGCCGATGCCATCAATGACAACGATCAGCGGGCCATGCGGCTGTTCGAAGCTCAGTTGAATCTGCTTGCAACCTACGGTGGATCCTATATGTCATTGCGTGATTTTATCATATATGAGAAAAGAAATTTTGCCGATATGAAACAAAAATACGCCGAGGCCAAGGTAGAAACCGAACAAACACTGCCTCAGAAATATATTGTTGACAGTGCTGTCCCGGCTGAACGGAAAACCTATCCAAAACGTTCCATGATCGTTATGCAGTCGACCCTATCTGCATTTGTTCTCGGGTATATCCTATTGCTGATCTTTAGCATTATCAGGAAAAACAAAAATACTGCCCGTTGAAAAGTCTTGCTGCTGTATTAGACCGGTACCTGGTATACATCATTTCCTTTGTATTTGTCGCCCTGAACCTGTGGCTGATTTCAAAGGATTTCATGCTGTTGGGGCTTTTTCCCCTGGCCATGATTTTTATACTCATAGCCCTGTTGCGGCTTGATACATTGTTACTGACCACTGTTTTTTTTGTTCCTCTTTCATTACCCCTTAGCGAGATGGTAGATACCCTCAGTGTCAATTTGTGGTTACCTACGGAAATTTTGCTGATCGGGATCCTGCTGATTGTTTTACTCAAAAGAATTAAAGGAGAAGCCCTGAATAAGAAGCTTTTATCTCATCCGGTCAGCATTGCTGTTTACCTGAACCTTGCATGGATATTGGTCACCTCTTTCACCAGCACAATGCCGGTTGTGTCATTTAAGTTTTTCCTGTCGCGGCTTTGGTTTCTGGTTGGCTTTTATTTTCTGGCCGCTGAAATATTCAGGAAACCACAGAATATGACACGGTACCTTTGGGCTTATATTACTGCCTTGATTATGGTCATCGGTTTCGCGATATACCGGCATGTCAATATCGGACTGTTCAATCAGGAAGCGGCACATTATGTGATGAATCCTTTCTACAACGATCATACATCATATGGAGCCATCCTGGCCATGATGATAACCGTTGTGATCGGATTCGTTGTTGACAAAAGCCGCTCAACCTGGAACAGGATTTTCTCTTTTCTCGTATTGGGAGTACTCATCACTGCCATTATTCTCTCATTCTCCCGCGCTGCATGGATTAGCTTAATTGCCGCTGCCCTGATTCTTATCGTTGTGTTGCTCCGGATCCGTTTTCATAACCTGGTCATAGCACTTGCACTTATTTTTGTTCTTTTTTACAACCAGTTAGGAGAAATGGTATACCAGATGGGAAAGAACAAACAACAGTCATCCGCCAATATATCAGAACATGTTCAATCCATTTCCAACATTACCAATGACGACTCAAACCTCGAACGGATGAACCGCTGGAGTTGTGCCTGGCGGATGTTCCTTAAAAAACCTGTTTTTGGCTGGGGTCCGGGAACCTATATGTTTCAGTATGCTCCTTTTCAGGTGGTAAGGGAGAAAACCCTGATCAGCACCAATATGGCAGACAAGGGCAATGCGCACAGCGAATACCTGGGACCTTTGTCTGAATCAGGCCTATTCGGAATGCTGTCATTTATCTCCATTGTCATTATCACCCTGACAACCGGTTTTAATACATACTGGAAACTCAAGGAGAAAAAACACCAGATCCTTATGTTATCGGTCATACTTGGTTTGATAACCTATTACATACATGGAGTTCTTAATAACTTCCTGGATACGGATAAGGCTTCAGCCCCTTTTTGGGGTTTTACAGCCATCATCGTTGCCCTTGATATTTATATGACAAAACAGGAAGAAGAAAATCAAAAAGCCAACGGGGGCTTATTGACAAAAATGGGAAAGATAAGGAAGAAGTACAGGAAAAACGCTGACTCAGAATAATTCGATGCCCAGAATGGATATGTCGTCAAATATGGCGGCATTTCCATCGAGTATACCCTGCTTTTTAATGATGGTTTGTATGTTTTCCTCGATGGGATGATTATTAATAATGCATTCCTCGATCTCTTTGGTACCGAAGGATATCTTTTTCCCGTCAATAAGCTCAGTCAGCCCGTCGGTATAACACAGGATTTTAGCCGGTTCTTCAATGGTAATGGATCCTTTGCGGATGAGGGGTATTTCATCGAGCATCCCTATACCCACGCATCCCTTGCTGAGAAACTGCAATTCTTTGCTTTTTTTCAGGTACAGGATGGGCTGGTTATGGCCTGCATTAATGTATTCAAGTTCCCGTGTTTTATAATTGAACTTGGCAATAAACAGGGTGATGAATTTTTCACCGTTTGTGGCTGCCATGACTCTTTCATTAAGTTTTTCCATCAGGGCATCCAGGGTGACATCGTGGGTAAAAAGAGCACGCAGATTTGCCTGAAAATTGGACATCAGCAAGGCAGCCGACATTCCTTTGCCTGAAACATCCGAGATACAAAAGCCAAATTCATTCCTGCCCAGGGGGATATAATCATAGTAATCACCTCCTACCTCGAAATGCGGATGATAAAAACTGGTCATGTATATTTTATCATTTCGTGGCAGGACCGAAGGATTGGGAATAAGCATATTCTGCATCTTGGAAGCCAGTTCAAGCTCTTTCTTCATCGCTTCCTGCCGTAAGCTCTCCTTAAAAAGCCTTATGTTTTCGATGGCGACAACAATAATATTGGTAAGGGTTTGAATGAAGTTAAGGTGTTTAATGATGGGACTAACGCCTTCCCCTTCCTCAATGTCTCCAATGATAACGTAAGCTATGGAAACATTCTTGTTGATGACTGGAATAACGATGTCAAACGCATCAAGTGTTTTGTTGGGAGATGAAGTGATGAAAGAAATATCCTGAATGGAAAGCAGGTCTCTTTCTACATCGATGGACTCATAAGTTTTTCCAACTTCGCCTGATTTAAGGATACATTTCCATTTTTCTTCATATATGAAAACCAAAACTTTACCAATGCTTAAATCCTGGGTAAGCAGTTTCTCATAAATCTTCAGCAAATCTTCCTGGGTGAGGTTTTCATTAATGGCCTGCGTGATGTTTAACAGGGATTGCAGTTTGAATGTTGTAAGCTGCAAACGGCTGATGGAGGCTTTGCTTGATCTATTTTCTTTCACCGGACAGGATCTTGATAATCAAAAATAATGAAATTTTTGTTAAAAGAAAAATAGGAAGTCCACCGTCAACAGCCTGCCCCGATCCATGGGGGATCCAAAACCTGCCTGGCGGGCAAAGCAAGCTTTTATGGCAGTATATTCAACTGATACCGGAGGTTGGCATACTGATCGAGGTCACAGCGGAGGGAGCCTACAATAAGCTCAAACCGGACCCTGACCGGAATGAAATTTTTATCATCGGTAAACCAGGCTATCATGTCATCTTCTGATTTGAAAACCCTTCCCGGCTCCACAACAGGATCAAACCGGTGACAGCGTATCTTTCCGTATTTGGTTTTTACGATCTCTTTTCCTTTGTAGCGCATATCGAAAGGAAATATTTCATCATCCCAGAAGGTAATAACATGGATCACATCCCCGGGTTTGAAGTAATCCGGATCAAGACCCCGTAAATAATATAATGAGGACAGGATATCGAGAATACCGGGAATGGTTTTGTAAAGCGAATCGGTTTTAGAGCTAAAAACCGTCGTGTCTTTGTGGTTGAAATACAGTTCGCAATAAGATGTGTAATTCCCTTCCTTAACATTGCGTATGGCCTTATGCGGTAAACTCGAATTCAAATCAAAGTAGCTTTCGAAAATATCTTTAACGCTGTAAAGCTTTTCTGCCAGCCCGACTGTCTGAGCAGTAGCTTTAGCATGAAACACAGGTTTATTTTTATAATTTACCTGGCGCAGGGAAATTTCAGCCTGGCCGGCCGAGATAGGGCCAAATTTCAAAGAATATATGAGTTTTTCTCCGGTCATATAAGCTTTGGTCTGGGTCTGAACAATCTTTGCCTGGCCGTTGATCATCGAACTGTTCATGAAGAACAGCGAAGCAAAAAAGCAATATTTTAGCTTATTGATCATCAAGCGCATGAAATATGACGGGTATTTTGAACATAACGTTTTCATTGCTTATTTGGTTGACCTGATTAATAAATTTTTTCTGGGAGTAGTTGCAATAAAATCCTTCAGATAATAAGGCTCGAAGTATGCCATGTTTTCATGAATGTTGTCCCGATAAAGCTGGAGAGATCGTGATACCATAGCACCGGCTGAAGGAAAAATGCCATCAATAAAGTGGCTATTTTTCCTTGAGATCAGTTCCCGGCATTTTGCAGCGCCGGATCCAAAGTAAACCAGGTTCTGATCAGGGGAGATCATGGAAAATGTATGGGCATCAATGACAACAGCTGTATCCTTTTGTTTGCGGTTACCTTTATGATCAAAGAGTGCCATGTATACTTCCATCCTCCGTGCATCAATCATGGGACACAGAATGGCATTTTCATCCAACATAACAGCCGGGTCTTCCTTTTTAATTTTTTGCAGGGCGCTTTGAACCATGGTCTCAAGTGTACTGACAGCCAGCAGGGGGATTTTTGCACCATAAGACAATCCTTTGGCAGTGGCAACTCCGATGCGCAGTCCTGTATAGGATCCGGGTCCTTTACCGATGGCAATGGCATTCAGTTCACGCACCGACAGATGCTGTTCTGAAAGCATTTCCTCAATAAAGACCACCAGTTTTTCAGCATGTGATTTTTCTTCTGAAGACTCCAGTAGTGCTATTATCCTGTCATCTTCAGCCAGGGCAACCGAACAAACCGGTGTTGCCGTTTCGATATTCAGTATGAATGCCATGTATTTCTTAACGTAAAACCGAAAATAGGATTTCAAAAAGCATACCAATTTCTCGTCAGGTCTTTAATTCAGAAACGACTGACAGTTTCAGCATAATTCCTGTAAACGGGTCACGGCAAACTACCCGCTGGGATATCAGATCAACCTAGTCGCTTTCTTTTTCTTTCCTTTTCTTCTTGTCTGTTTTTAACAATTCCTCACTGGTTACTTTTTTTACGGATGATCCGTCTTTTAGTCTTTTTGTTATGATATGGTAAGGTGCAGTAATGACCTCCTGGTTTTCAGAAAGGCCACTGAGGATTTCAATATAGGTATTATCCTGTATTCCTGTTTTTACGGTGGTTAATTTAGCTTTTTGATTGTCAAGGACAAAAATGATTTCTTTGTACTCATCGAGGTTATCTGATGTTTTGGCAGAATCCGGCTGTTGTAATGTATCAGCCTGACGGGTTACGGCCTGAAGCGGTACGGTAAGAATGTTGGATTTTAATTCGGTAAGGATATCTACGGAAGCAGACATACCAGGCCGGAATGGATATCGGTTGCCGGCTTGAATTAGATCCTGGTAAGAGGACTGCAGCAATAAAATCTTAACCTCGAAATTGGTGACCTGGTCTGCAGAAGTGCCGACAGTACTGGCGGAATTGGCAATTTCGGTAACTATACCCTTGAATTTCCGGTCGGGATA
>CAYWCR010000125.1:0-8756 GCA_964456825.1 uncultured Bacteroidales bacterium | reverse complement strand
GTTAATTAGTTTTAGGTGGTTTGGGGTCCCGGCGAAAGCCGGGATTTTTTTTTGTGCCCCTGGCTAAAGCCTGCCTGCCGTCAAGGCAGGCCAGGGGCAATAGATATGCTTCCTTTTCCTTTTTACTTCAGCTGCCTGTCGCAGATATTTCCTTGTCCCTTCTTTTTATTCCCGACTGCAACTATGCGATTATATTTGTCGTATAATTGCCATTGGGCAAGCCCGCCGGATGGCATGAGGCTGAATAGAAACATCACTACTAAACCGTTAAATATGAAGAAGTTATTTCTTTCTTTTTCCGCTATTTTTATTTTTTATTTTTCATACTCCCAACCGGGCGTTTTCGTTCCCACTGGGTCATCACAAACCGATTTTGCAAAAGCCTGCAAAGCCGTATTGTCAGTATCCAACGAGGGATATCACGGACCTGATGTTGATCCGTCCATGTTTGCTGCCTATGGTGAACATGCTGTTTACTGGGCTACATCGGGCAGCCATAAAGGCAGTTTTGTCGTTCCTGTCCCATTACCGGATGGTTTTTCGTCGGTTACCCATAGCAATACAGGCAGTTATGATTACAGATCGGCTGATCACCGATCGGTTCATTTCAATGAACAGGCCGACAGGATTGCTGTGTTCAAAAGCAGCATCAAGGCCAACGACAACTCCGTTTCATGGGAAGCGGTGTATTTTAAGAATCTTTTTGAAACCTGGCTTTTCCCGGATGCTGCTCAGATCATCGATGAACAGCAGCTTATGGCACAAGGGATGTCTGATTCAGTCAGGATCCTGGTAATCCCTTCCTGCAATTTTAAGGGCAACGACGGGAAATATTATATTGACCAGATTTTATTGAATTTTCCTTCACTTAAAGAAAAAATTGATCCTTTCCTTGCCAGGGGAGGTTTGATATACGCTGAAGGCAACGGAGTGTACCTGCTCCAGAAACTGGGTTATTTCTCCGGTTCCACCCTTGACTTTTCCAATGTTCTCAACAGCGGGACCGAAAGCCTGGTAGGAATTTCCGTGGCAGATCCGTCGCACCCTGTCAGCTTCAACGCTGCTGAGGCCAACAACAATCTTTACTCCGGTACTATTCCGTTGTTCAGCCATGCGGATATGTCTGTGATAGTTTCTGCCCAAAGCGACGGACGGCCCGTCATAGTTGAAAAGATCATTGACACCGGCGGAAAAATCATTTGCAACCTAGGATTGCCCACAGCGGGAGGGATGGCTGATATGGGCCAGAACAGACGCCAGTTGCAGTGGACATTAAATACCCTGTTGTATGGGCTATCCCATACATTGGATGTCGCAAGGCATGTCGGAAACCAGCTTCCCTCAAATGTGAATGCCGGAAAGAATGCCGTTTCCTTTGACCGTGTTGACACTTTTGATGTGACCATCGTTTTGCGAAACCTAGGATCGACGGAACTTTCCCATATTATGGTAAGGGAAGCCCTGGGCGAAACCGTTAAGTTCGTTGAAGTTGTATCCTCACCCGGATCCTTTGCGCAACAGGATACGGTACTTGTTTTCAGTGATATAACCCTGGCTCCAAAAGAAGAAAAAAACATTGTATACCGCCTTCGCACACCTGACCCTGAAGATCCGGTGCATGAAAGAATCGATGATTACCTTACCGATAACAAATACCTCACTGCATCCTATGGTAATGTATCCTATTCGGACCCATCCACAGGAATATCATCCTATGTAAAACAGCATGATTATGCCGAGGTGATGTTCAGTGCCCGCATCTTTGCAGACACCGATGTCAACTGGAAGAATTTCCTCGGTCTCTATTATCAGCCTTTCAAGGTGTTTATGATCATGGAAAACAAGCAGCGAACCCCGGCTGAGGAAACCGTTTATACACAATATATACCCAAAGATGTCCCGTTTTACTGGAGTGATCAGTCATTGAACATACCTATCCTGAAAACACCCGGTGGCCGGTTCATTGACGTACTGAAAGGAAGCAATGATGAGAATCATCCTGATTATGACATTGACTCAGACGGTGATCCTGATGCCTGGCTCGATACAGCATCCATATATCCGAAAGGATATACTTTATCTGAGGAAGAAGTATACTGGGCAAATCCATGGAGTCACCTTAAACCGGGATTTGACGGGATCGATTACGAAGATATTGACCATGACGGGATCATTGCGCAGGATACGGACGGAGATGGCACGGTTGATATGGAAGAACCGGGAGACAAGATCCGGGTGTGGAAAGTAACCTGGAACATTGGCGAGGTAAATGGATACCAGTACTATGATCCTTATTGTTCCTACGAGATATGGGTTGATCCGCCCGACCTGGTGGCCATGGCTGCCGGCGTAGGCTATGTGAAGGGTACTGTCCCTTCACCCGTCGATGGGATGTTTTATCCCTATACACCTGATATCCAAAGTGCTGATCTGTCAGATACAACATGGCAGCACTGGATGGAACGGGATGATGCCGGGGATGTGATCTGGAAACAGTTCATTTACCAGCGACTGGGTAATTATGAAGGCTATACTTTCATTGATACCCTGGCCACAGGTTACCAGATGAAGCCTACCGACAGTTGTGCCGGAACCACACCGCAACCCCACAATGAATTTATCGCAGTGCTTTCGTTGGGCGGCGAGGAAATTGACATGTACCACCCCGTGCCATCCCAGAGCATGTATTCAAAATTGAACTACAGGACCATTTTCGATGAGGACAGGATCACACCCATCCGGACTACCTATACCTATTGGGCACCATTGCCGAATCCGCTTCAGTTTGAATACCTGTCCAACAACTTCATGATCGAAGATACCCTGGGCAATGTCATCCAATATCTCCCATCCAATGGCAAGGCAAAACTTACCTTTGATATTGATGCCACTACAGAATACACCTATTACTGGATAAGAAACGTCGGTTATGATGTCGATTTCAATGACCCCTCGCTGGCCATCGATGGAGTTGACTCATACGGGGACGGGATTTTCGGATATTTTATCTATGATATTCCGAAAGGCATGGGCGGATACAGCATTACCCTGCCGCGCAACGAAGACGGCAGTTTTGCCCTGGATTCCATTATTGAAATTGACGGGGCGCCTTTTGAGCCCTGGATCTCCAATCCGAATACAGGCAATAGCGTCGAAATATGGGAAGATCCATTCGAATATCACGTTTACCTTCCCCAGGTGCTGATCCCGCCTGCGCTGGATGACAATGACCATGACGGTGTTGACGACTGGATCGACGACCGCGGCGACCGTTTCAGTTCCAAAACCGGATTCCTGCATGACCCCTTTATGCCCGGAAACGGAGAGGAATACCCGGGTTACCCCGCCGTGCCTTTTACGGATGACATCTATGGAACCGTCAGCTCTGGCTGGTTTAATGGTGCCGATAATACCTATGGCGATGATTTTTTTGAGAAGCCTGGAAAGACACATTTCCGGATCCATGCCAATTACGAAGGGAAAGGCCGCGAAGGTACACTGGATATAAGTAAGGGAGGCATCCTGGTTGTCGAAGAAATATTCGGAGGCTCCCCCTGGGTAATCTTTTCACATGTGCTTTCATCCTTCGCCAAAGGAACGGATATAACAGTCGAATCTGAAGCCCTTCCTTCCATGGTCCGCTATGGCACGGATACCATCTACATCCGGCACCACATCATGGATGAAAATGAACCGCACCGGTTTGACGGGCAGTTTGACCCCTACCACCTGTCGTATGGCTATGGCGAATCGGCGGTAACCACGATGGCAGGCGGAAAGGATCCCTGCAGTCTGATTGAACCGGCCATTTCTATGTCCTCTATCATAGATCCGTCAACAGACCAGAAAACCGTTACCCTGATCCCTGATCCCGATGCCACTATACCCGAACTGAGCGAATTTCCAATGACTGTAACGGGTGCGTTCATCGAAGTGAAGATTGAAGTAATGAATGGTACGGAAGACAACTGGAAGAATACAACGCTCACACCCGTGATCCCTGCAGAAATTGGCGGTACATCGGTTGCCATGAGCTATGTGGCATATCCCCGTCCCCTTGTGCCCGGAGACGACATCGGTACCTTCGAAGCAGGCTGGCGTTTTAACCAGCCCGAAGGCGAAGTACTGGTCAGACTGGGAAATGTCCTTCCTTTACTGCAACCTTCCCGCAGGGCTTATTTTATTTTTCTGTTCAACGTAGATAAAAACCTGACACCGAAAATATATGAGATCGGTTTTGAACTGAATACGGAAAGGGTATACTATACCGGTGAGAGCAAGGGCAATTACAGCTGCGATGTGCCCCCGGCCATGATCTGCATGGCAGAGAAAAATGAAAACGGGATGGTGCAGGAGTATCAGCCGTTCATCATTCAGCAGGCCGGTTTGCAGAACCTTGAAGTCAACGGAACCGGAAATATTACCTTTACCAATGATATCAGATGGTCGACGGATGAAATTACACCCGACGATTTCAGCACCATGACCCGGAAATTACCTGCAACTTCTTCCGGAAATGCTGAAACCATTGATCTGACATCCTTTAATCCTTTTCCCGTGGTGGATACCGCTGAATTCTATTTATTGCAGAAAGCCATTGTGAACAGTTACAATACCGGTGAGAAGCTCAAGGTCGTAAGCGATGAATCATTGCTTTATAATGATAAGCTGATGGGCGACCTGCTTGTTTTGCACGGTCCGCTGAGTGTGACGCCGGTAGGACCAAGACTGGTCATCGATAAGCGCATTTTTTCGGTAAACGGATTCCGGATTGAAGATACCCTGGTTTTTGAACCCGATCAGGATATTTTCCTGATAACCTTGCTGGAGATAACCAACACCGGGAATGATATTTCTTCCAATACCCTGGTTGATGTATATCCGGGCAAGTTTTATGAGACACTGGCCGACAGCCTGCCCGAAAACGCATCACTATCCGAGGGTCATATCGTTTTAGCCCTGGGGGCATTAGTCCCGGGTGAAATGAAAAAAGTATACCTGCATTTCAGGCTGAAGCAGGATATCAGGGATAAAACCGAACTGATGCAACTGATAGCTTCCTCGGAAGTCAGCTATGAAGGTACCTCTATTGATGCTTCCTACGGATACCAGGATAAGAATCCTGTAACCTTCGGCATTCACGATTTCCAATTATATGCGGTCACTTCGCTGCTTACAGGCAATCATGTACTGATGCAGGTTTCAGCGGTAAACAGGGGTCTGCCGGCAACCGATATTGCTTTGCGTATATATCCTGTGGTGGGCGGAGGAATAGCTGAACTCCCGCTGGCTGAAATAATCGTTGACTCGGTTGAAACCTATGGGGAGATTGTGCTCAGCGGCGACTACTACATTCCCGCCGGTGAGGAAGTCGAATTTGTGGCGATCATCGATGATGGTGATGGTTTGACGGAAGTTTTCGAACTTAATAATCAGCTCAGATTCCGGGCAGGTGAGAATTCAACCGGCATCGGACCTGATACAGCGGAAAGCGGGGCGTTACTGTATGCCTACCCGAATCCGTTCACGGACATGCTATATATTAAATACAGTCTGGAGGAACAGGCTTCGTCTCTCGTTATTTCCGTTCTTGATGTTAACGGGAAAACGTTGCATAAGATGACCGGAATGCCATCAGCAGCCGGTACGCATATATTGGGATGGTCAGCTACCGGACTGAAAGATGGAATCTATATTATTGCCATTCAGGGTAAGTATAGGAACGGCGAGGCATTCCATAGGGAATTGAAGCTCCTGCGCAATTAATATGTGTTTCAACAGACCCTGGCAGGGTATACAAATCCTGTCAGGGTTCACCGCATACCCGTCAATTCAATGACAACACCTTCGAAAATGAAGGGGATTACCCCGGGCACAAAAACAGGAATGGCTTTCCTGTTTTGCATTATTTCCTATGCAGGCCGGGCACAGGTTGATTTCAGCGTTCCCGACACCGTTTGCATTCGCGATTCGATGCAGGCAGTGAATCTATCAAGAGAAGCTTCATCCTATTACTGGAATTTCTGTTCGGGGAATCTTGCTTATGTTCCGGAGGGTGAAAATCTGACCAACATAGGGCAGGTTAACGGCCCTTCCTTTATCGATATCGTTAAAGCGCCGGATGGTTTCTATTCTTTTATCACCAACCATGTAGATGGCACGGTGACAAGAAACTATTTCGGAAACAGCCTGCTGAATGACCCGGTATCGGTAAACCTCGGCAGCGCAGGAGGCATAGACCACCTCGAAGGTATTCAGGTAATGGAAGAGGGTGGCAGCTGGTACGGATTTCTAACCGGTGGCATCGGCATTGAATCCTCGCTGATCCGACTTGAATTTGGTTCATCGCCTGCCAACACACCCGTGGTCACCAACCTTGGCAACATCGGTGAGCTTTCTTATCCCATTGACCTGTTCATGCACCGGGACAACGGAACCTGGATCGGACTTACCGTTAATTATACCACCGGCACACTGACAAGATTTGTTTTCACCCATGGCCTTGATAATCTGCCCGGGGGCGAAAACCTCGGCAATACTGCTGAAATGAATAAGCCATGTGGCCTGCATGCTATGATGGAAAACGGTAACTGGATTGTTTTCGTTACCAATTTCGGCTCGAATACAATTTCCCGGATCGACTTTGACAATGCATTGCTGAATATGCCATCGGGAGTCAATATAGGCGGTTCCGCTACGTTATCCTCTCCGTTTGACCTGACCATGATCAGAGACTGCGAACGGATCTTCGGCCTGGTGGTAAATCATTATGCCAGCGAACTGGTAAGAATGGACTTCGGCGACAATGTCCTTACAGAACCCGTGTACCAGAATGTGGGAAATGTCGGTGCCATGGTTCAGCCTCATGGTCTGTCGGAGGTGTTCCGTGACAAAGATGTATTGTATGTTTTAACAGCCAATATTAACAATACCCTTACTAGGATGTTCTTTCCCCCATGTGACAATGCCTCCCTGTCATCTTCCACCAGGCGCAATCCCCCCAGGCTTACCTACAACCAGCCGGGTGAATACAATGTCTCCCTCATGCTTGATGAAGGATCGCCCACCCAGGAGGTGCTGTGCAGGAACATTATTGTTTTTGACAATCCGGTGATAGCACTGGGGAATGATACCACATTGCTTCCGGGCACAACGATCACATTAAGTCCGGGTGATGAATACATTGCCTATGACTGGACCACAGGAGAATCAGCTTATTCAATTGTTGTCAGTCACCCGGGTGATTATGGTGTGCAGGTTACCGATTCAAACGGATGTACCGCTTCAGACGCCATAACCATCACCATGGAACTGTATATTCCGAAGTTTTTCACACCCAACGGCGACACCTATAATGATACATGGGAAATCGAATATTTCAGGATCAATCCCGACGTCACCATCGAAATCTTTGACCGGTTTGGGATAAAGATAACCTCATACCGAGGCAGTGACCGGGGTTGGGACGGGACCTACCGGGGCAATCCGGTTAAAGCTGATTCCTATTGGTATGTAATAACATTTGATGACGGCTCAAAACCGGAAACCGGATCTGTAACCGTAGTCAGATAAAATGAGAACACCCTTCCTTTTCATACTCATAACGGGTTATGCTGTTGCCAGTGCCCAGGATATGCCGGTATGCGATCAGTATTTTGCGGAATATGAAATACTCAATCCTGCTTTTACCGGAAGGGAAAATTGTTATACTGTCAGCATATCCGATCACCATCAATGGCTCGGAATAAAGGCATCACCCAATACGCAATTTGCTTTTGCCCGCGGTCAGTTTGCTTTACCAAGGGCGATAAACTATCATGGGCTGGGGATCCTGGTTTCACGTGACCAGAATGGATCATACCGCAATCTGGAAGCCGATCTGAGCTATGCCTACCATGTAAGACTGTCTGATGCGGGAAAAACATATTTGTCACTCGGGCTGGCAGTAGCCATTGACCAGGTGACCCTGGATGAAGGTGATTTTTATAACTACCATGGCGATCCAGCCATAAGCGGTGCCCGGCTGAGTGCCTGGAATCCTGATCTGGCAGTCGGTGCCGGCATTTATAATCAGACTTATTTCGGAGGCATTGCCGCTTTTAACCTGCTGCCGGTTCTATCCTTTGTATCAGATCCGCAAACCGCCGACAGAAACCGCAGATTGTATGTTGCAGTTGCGGGAATGAGGTTCAGTTCACGAACATCTGCCCTGCAGCTTGAACCATCATTTGTTTTTCAGTACATGGAAACCCAGTACGGCCGCATTGACCTGAATCTGAAAGGATTCTACCGCCAAAGCCTGTGGCTTGGATTGTCCCTGAGAAAACACCTGACGGATGATCTTGCCTCAAGTCTGGCCGTCTTGCCATCCCTGGGAATTAGGATCAGTAATCTTGAATTGGCGTATGCCTACGGACTAGGATTTTCATCCATACAGCAACGCAGTTATGGCTCCCATTCCCTGTTGCTGAGATGGAAGCTATGCCGGGAGAGCAAGGGGGCATTGCCGTGTCCAGAGTACTATCAGGAAGGGAATGGAAAACGGTGAACTGTGCAAAGTTAATGGTAATCGGTAATCAGTGATCAGTAACCGGTATTTTGTCATGCAGTCTTGCAGTCTTGCAGTCTTGCAGTCTGACTGCCGGCAGGTAGGTCTACTTTTCCACCATTCCACCGTTCCACTGTTCCACTAATCACTACTTAATCAGCATCTTAAGAAGTGATGCAAATCATCGGTTAGGGTAACAAAAATCACC
>CAYWCR010000124.1:0-9286 GCA_964456825.1 uncultured Bacteroidales bacterium | reverse complement strand
GGAGTACGGCCTACCATAAGGCCGGCGATAAATACGGTAAGGATAATGAATATAACCATACCGTATAATCCTGCACCGACACCTCCGAATATTACTTCACCGAGCATTATGTTTATCATGGCAATCATTCCGGCAACCGGTGAAAGACTGTCATGCATGGCATTGACTGAACCATTTGAAGCTGCTGTTGTTGATGTTGACCAAAGGACACTGTTGGTTATGCCAAAGCGTGTTTCTTTCCCTTCCATCAATGGCAGATTTCCGAATATCGGATTGGATGAATATTCGGCATATATTGAAATGCTTAAACCCACCAACAACAAGAACAACATGGTCGCAAAAATGGTCCAACCCTGCCGTATGGAACCAACCATTCTGCCATACGTAAAGGTTAAGGCCGCAGGAATAAGCAATATGGCCAGCATTTCAAGAAAGTTGCTGAAGGGGGTAGGATTTTCGAAAGGATGTGAACTGTTAGCATTGAAATAACCGCCTCCATTTGTTCCAATCTGTTTAATGGCAATTTGTGAAGCTGCCGGGCCCATCGGGATAATCTGTTGTTCACCCTGCAATGTCTGAACGACTTCATTTGGTTTTAAGTTTTGTATAACACCTTGTCCTGCCAGGATAATGGAAAAGAATATTGAAAGGGGTAAAAGCACATAGATCGTTGAGCGAATGAGGTCAACCCAAAAGTTGCCCAGCTTGTCGGTTGTTTTTCGGGTTAAGCCCCTTATGAGTGCAAATAAAACGGCAATCCCTGTTGATGCACTCACAAAGTTCTGTACTGTCAGCCCCAGCATTTGCACAAAATAACTTAAGGTTATTTCTCCGGCATAACCCTGCCAGTTGGTATTGGTCATAAAGCTGACAGCAGTATTAAAGGCAGAATGCCAGGATACATTTGAAAGATGAGCCGGATTTAAAGGTAAATGTGACTGAAGCAACTGTATCAGAAAAACAAATAAAAAGCTGATAAAATTGAACAGGATCAAAGCAAAAGCATAAGATTGCCAATTAGATTCCTCATCAGGACGAATCCCGGTAAGTTTATAAAGAATCCTTTCGAGCCAGCCCAATACAGGTAACATGAAATGATGGGTTCCCGTAAAAACTCTGCTTATGTATAATCCCAGGATTGATGCAAATCCGGTGAGCAAACCGAAGAAAAAAACCAAATAGATTAAATCAGATATTGAAAATGTGTTCATGTCTTTTGATTTTCTTTTTATTGCTATTTAGTTTATGCTGCATTTCTTCTCTTTTTTTGTCGAGTTTTAGCAGCGTTCCAATGAACCAACCAACAGCAAGAAAAAGGATTAACCCGATAAAAAACTCTAATGAAAGGACTAAGGTTTCCATATTTTTATACATTAAAATTTTTCAGGTTTTACCAGGGTATAGATGAGGTAAGCAAAAACAAACAAGGCAACCAGAATACCAGACCAATATCCAAAGGATGTAGCAATCTCAATTGGTTTAGAGACGGTTAATAATAATGTTGCATTCATATTTGTACTGTTTATAATCAGTACAAAAATGCAACGGAACTTATAAGGATTTTATAAAGAATGTTTTGAGGAGTATAAGGATTTTATAAAGACAAATAGGGCTGTCAATATACAAAAAATGGTTTTGAGGCTAACGGCTTAAATATTAACGACTTTTCAAAATTATTCAGCTTTATCAGTTTTAAAAAAGTAATTAATCGTGTCTAAAAACGGGCCCGTCATTAAAGTAGTGGTTAAAGCCATTAACACCATAATAGCAAATATTTCAGGCCCCAGAATACCGAGATCATAACCAATATTTAATACTACAAGTTCCATTAGTCCCCGTGTATTCATTAATGCTCCAATGGACAATGAATCTTTCCAGCTACGTCCTATTATTTTTGCGGTAAATGCGCTGCCTATCAATTTGCCAGAGACCGCTACCAGAATTATAATTAAGCATAAGGTCCACATATGACCTTCATTTAACAGACCTATTTGCGTTCTAAGTCCAGTAAAAGCAAAAAATATTGGTAAAAGTAAAATGGTACTTATATCTTCAACTTTATCCGTCAATGTTTCTTTAAATCGAATATTATTAGGCATTATAACACCTGCTATAAAAGACCCAAATAATGCATGTATACCGATAATTTCAGTAAAATATGCTGAAACCATTAAAACAAAGAAAGCTATACCTATTACTGTTTTGTCAATTTTTTCACTCTTGATTCTTCTGTCGTTAATTTTTTGAAGCCAGGGTTTTAACACATAAATCATAAAAATGATATATAGTACAGCCAATCCTATTGTGAATAATGAACTGGCCAGATTGCCTGCTTTTGCGATCGCAATTACTGCAGCAAGAAGACACCATGCTGTTACATCATCAGCTGCTGCACATGTAATAGCCAGAACCCCTAATGGTGTTTTTGTCAATCCCCTTTCCTTAATAATTCTTGCCAATACAGGAAATGCTGTTATGCTCATTGCAATACCCATGAATAAAGCAAAGGAAGTAAAACTAATATTGGCAGGCGCTAATTCCTTAAAAATATAATAAGAAAGGCAGGTCCCCAGAAAAAAAGGAAATATGATGCTGACATGACTGATCATGACAGCATCATTTGCTCTGTTTCTGATTTTGCTAAGATCTAATTCCATTCCTATTACAAACATGAAAAAGGCAAGTCCGATTTGACTTAAGAATTGAAGGGATATAAAGGAATCATGAGGAAACAATATGGAAGATAATTCAGGGAATAGCCAACCCAGAATAGAAGGGCCCAAAAATATCCCCGCGATAATTTCTCCAACAACGGTTTGTTGTCCCAACATTTTAAAAATAATTCCAAATATTCTTGATGTGAATAATATGATGATTACCTGCAGCAATAAAATACTCAAAGGGTATTTAGCATTGGAAAAGAACTGCTTATACACGTTCTCCCTGGAATCGATTACCAAAGGTTTTGCTTTATCCTTAAATAGATAACTATTATCCGAATGAACTATTTTGTTTTCAGTTCTTTCTATTTTATTTCCCAGGTTTATTACCAGCCATGTTAAAGAGGCAAATGATCCGATTAAAATAATATAGGTTAATAGTTTCTTCATGTTTTTATCAGTCATGTGACCATCACAAGCGTAAATTTATTATAATATGTTGACAATAATACCAATAGCTTATGTTTTTTTCCGTCCATATTTTTATGAATTAAAACATTGGGATATAGAGCGGCTTTATTTGGTTTACCTTGTGCGAGCGAATCATCCCAACCGGATTGCATTATATAACTAATAGCCTCTATTTTGCATACATACAGGCAATTATTGTTTCTACGTTCAGATATTAATGCATTTTGTTTACCCATTACGTTTTTATGGTATATCTAATAAAAAGTCAAAGTTTAAACCAAATTGAATTCTTTCCGGTTTATTCCGTATTTTTGTCCGTTAATCCTCCTTCGCGTCTCGCTTCGGAGGACGAGAAGATGTGGTTTATTTGAGTCCAGCGTTCTAGGCTGGGATTTAATATACTTAATTTATATCGTATGGCCCGTTTTCGACTTCTTATTGAATATGAAGGTTCACGTTACCATGGCTGGCAGAAAAATACTGGGGTGAAAACCATCCAGGGTGAAATGTTTAAAGCCTGCCAGGAATTGTTCAATACGAATAAAATCGAATTATACGGAGCTGGCCGCACCGATGCCGGTGTGCATGCCCTGGGCCAGGTGGCCCACCTCGATGTACCCACACAAATGCACGCGGAAACCATGCTGGGGCGGTTAAATGAAATGCTACCCTACGATATTCATATTATGAATTTGGAAAAATGTGACGCCGGGTTCCACGCCAGGTACAATGCGGTGGCCAGAAGCTACGTGTATGTCATATCCCGGCGGCGTTCAGCCTTTGGCAAACGATATGTCTGGTGGGTAAATGAAGATCTGTCGGTTGAGAAAATGCAGGAAGCCTCTGTCATATTCAGGGGATTTCATGATTTTGCCTCCTTCGGGGCAACAACGGCAGAGGAAAAATCAACGCGCGTTGATATTGGTCATTTGGATATCAGCGAATCGGGAAACCTTATCATCATGCACATCCTGGGATCCCATTTCCTCTGGATGATGGTTCGCAGGATTACCGGAGTTTTGGTTCATGCCGGCAAAGGCAAACTAACCGTGAACGAAATACAGGGTTTCCTGGATCAATACTCCGAAAGGCCATCCCAGCTAACAGCGCCCCCATCGGGTTTATATCTCCAGCGGGTTTATTACCCGGGAGAACCTTTTGAATACGATCCGAAGATCCCGGTAATGATTTAGGTTCGGTTACTTACCTGCTATTATAGGAGTTCCTGTAATGGGTTATACTGCCCGCCTTTCAGGGCGAATTGAAAACTGTATAACTTATTGATAACCCGTTTCTTGCGGCAGGGTTGTTCCTTATAACAAATATAAATTGTTAATTAAGAAAAAACATAGTGACATACTGTTGTCACTTAGGTTGTCTATATTTGTTTTATACCAACAATGACCTATAGCATAATGAAAGACGATTTGTCAGGTCTCCTTAACATCGGTAAAGATACCGAAACCAAACTGAAACAGGTGGGTATTGATTCTGCCTCAAAACTGAAAGAAATTGGAAGTGAAGGAGCATTTATCCGGCTTCAGACCATTGATCCCGGTGCCTGTCTGAGTTTACTTTACGGGCTCGATGGTGCCGTTAACGGAATAAAGTGGAGCAAGCTTTCGCCGGAAAGGAAACAGGCTTTGCAGCAGTTTTATAAGATGGCCAGGAAAAATACAGGGCAGTAGCTTTATGAAATCCGATATCTCGCACTGGGTGTAGTTTTTAGAACAACACCCGGTACGGGTAAGCCTTTTCTGTATTGAAAGGTTAATAAACAATCAGTTTGGACAGGTATTCATGGTTATTGCCAAGAACCTTTACCAGGTATATACCTTTGGCTAACGCCGCGCTGATATAGGTTTTATTGATTCCGGCGTTTTCTTTTTGATAGATTAATTCTCCGGTAAGGGAGAAAATACGAACGGATTCAATATCAAAGGCTGCCTCAACCGTGAAGTTTCCGGAAGCTGTAGGGTTGGGGAACACAGTCAGCTTACCATCGGTTTCTTCACTGAACATTCCTGAAACATCATCGCTGTTGTACCAGTGATTAATGATATTATGCCCGGAGTGCAGCGTATATACGCGGTTGCTCGTTGCACCGATGCCCGGGAATTCAGCGGTACTCCAGTCGGCGTTGATGCGGGCTTTGTATTCGATGGTCCCGCCGGTTGTGAAACCAAAAGCAGTGTATTGATAAATGCCATCGTTATTGCCGTCGTAGATCCTCTCATCGCCAAGCCAGCTATTGAATGTCCCTGCGACATCAATAAAGTCTGCAGCCGGATCAAAATTCCCGTCCGTTATCTCTTTGTTCATATTGTACCGGAATGTGATAAAGGCTACATCGGCGGAATTATTCTCACCCCCGGGCGTAATAAAAGCTTGTGGTACCAAGCCTCCTGATGTATTTGCTCCGCTTGAGATATTGGCTTCCTGCTGAATATAATCCAGTGTAAAAATGGGGGCATAGTTTGTTTCATAGGAGTCGAACAGTCCCAGGGATTCTCCGCCGGCGCTTAATTTAAAATTGGCATGATTGGGCCCCTGTTCCTTATCATCATCGGCCCAGACAAGGTAGAACTGACCGGGTTCCAGGGTCACGGCCGGCAACCTGAAGCGGTTTCGGCGGATCAGGTCATCGGTCAGGTATTTTCCATCGAGGCTGACTGAAGTGCTACTGACGTTCAGGATCTCGATCCAGTCTTCGGCAGCACCATGATTATCTACTATGGTATTGGTATTGCTGCCCATAAATTCGGTAATCATTAATGCGGGATTTTCAATGCCGACTGTTACGTTGTATTCACCAACCTGTGGTTCACGGCTTGTATTATTACTGGCATCAGCGGCTTCAATATAAAACTTAACAATGCCTGATTCAGCAAGGGCAGGTAAGGCTGCCTGATATTGATTGTCTGCAACACGGGTTAGTAAAACCATGATATAGGCTCCATCGTTGATCTTATAATAAAGCTTTCCGGAAGGATCAACCTGATCGTCGGTAATGGTAAGGCTGACAAGCAGGGGACGGGAGATTTGTGGGAAACTGTAATGCAAATTTTCAACAAAGGGAGCAATCGGATTTAATACCAGCTGTTCATCTATACTGGTGAGGCGGGTGGTGATATAAGGCTTTAATCCATATTCCACATGGCCGCCCAGGGCTTCGGTGTATGAACGTTCATAATCTTCGAATGACCAACCGTAATCCATAGGCCGGTATTCATCTGCTTCTGCTGATGCATCAATTTTCGATTTCAGCTCATCTATTTCAGGAAAAATAATGCCTGGGTCTGCGTAGTGAGTAATCAATACATTTAAAAAGTAGGAAAAGCGATCCTTGTAGATCTGGTTACCAAAGATTTTCGAGGTTAAAGGCCGGGGTTCATCACTTTTCCACCAGCTGTATATATTCCGGGGTCCCCAGTCCCCTCCAACCCAGTCGATACCAAATGTATTGTCGGTATCATAAGGTATAAATTCAAATTTTCCGGTATGGTGGTTGTTAAATAAGTAATAGTTGTTCTTGTTGTAAGAGTATCCATCCCAATGACCCGTAAATATTTCTACCGCTAATTGCCGCAGGTATCCGTTCACATTGAAAATGGGTTCAATTTCAACCGGTAATTGTTCCGGAGTAGTGTTATTCAGTATGGATACAAAATTGATTAAATCACTAAAGTCATCCTGCCCGGTATTGGTCTTTAACTGGTATCCATGGTTTTTATAATCATCAGGATTACTGCCAAGATCGCTAAGGTCGGCCGGGTAAAGGCATTTGTATAAGTTCCCCAAATTATTCCCATAACGGTCCTCTACAAATTCCTCGTCCACATGTTCCGTATTGATATACAGACCATAGTACTGATCATTGATATAGACTTCAACATGGTTGCTCCTGGGAGCAGGAACCTTCATCTGTTCAAAAAATTTCCAGGTCAAACAGCTCCTTATGAGGGATGGGTCGTTATGATCGGCGTTCAGGTTCATCTTTTCGATACCATAAAATTTGCCTCCGTCAGCAAATGTGTTGAATGATACTTTAAAGGACTTTTTCGCCGAATACCTGGAGGTATTCCCCCGCAGTCTGAAACCTACTTCCCTTACCGTATCAGCAATGCCTCCGGCCGTGAAAACAAACTGAGCCTTCCACTCTTTCATGGATACGGGATTGTCATAAATCCATTGCAGTGTATCTTCGCTGATCATAATATCAACACGTGGTATGACATCTGTTCGGTATATCTGGCCTTCCTCCGGGAAAAAAGGCTGGCTGTATAAGGCATAACCGATGATTAGCAGGAATGAACAAACCATGATATGTCTGTTCACAAAAAATCCGTTTTGTCTGGTATTATAAGGCATATTCATGCTGCTTTTCATCCTGAAAATTTTCTTTTTGGAGATTGCCCGCTGAGCAAGCGTAATACCTGCGATCATTGAATATCCTTACGAAGCATGACGGCATCGGGTTACAGCTGTTCTCACTTAATGGGATATATTCTCCGCCCTTTAGGGCGAATGGGGAAGTTTTATACCTTATTGATAATCCGTTGTTTGCAGCGGCATAGTTCATTTTTTTCATTCCAATTATAAAGTTACCAATTCTCTGAATCAACTGCAAGATTATCCGGCCTGAAACGGTTTGCAGCCTTTCAAATCCTAAACAGGACTTTGTTTAAACCCTGCAGGGGAAGTTCAATTATTTCATATCATTTGTTATGAGAATCCAACTTATTCTGTAATCATACGTAGACATGTATTATTACTACGAATAAACAAGGGAAGTATGAGTACAATTTTCATTGAAGCAACACATTCCACCCCTGCCATTAATTTTTGCTCAGATGGAAGATTAATCATTGAGGGCCGCTCGTCACCTGAGGATGTCAATAAGTTTTATAAACCTCTCATAAAATGGATTGTTGATCTGAATATTGAATCCGTGAAGCTGGATATTAACCTGGAATATTTTAACAGTGGCTCTGCAAAAATGTTACTGGAATTGATGAAAAAACTGGATGCCAACAAAAGTATTAAAAGTCTGATTGTTAACTGGCACTATGAAGAGGGGGATGAGGATGCGCTGGAAGCGGGTCAGATTTTTGAAGATCTGGTGAAAAGGGCTCAGTTCAGATACCAGGAATATATACAGGAAATATAAAATTATTATCATTCTCTTTCAGCATAATATCGTTCCATAAAATTATCTGCCAGGGTTTTTTCAACACAACGAAAGTTCTGACTATTGTCTTTTGCCATGCTGATTTAAACGGATTTCCTTTTTATCAATTAAACAATTTTAACGGCTATTATTTTTGCATTTATAAAAATAGTTATATCTTTGTTCGCAAAATTACGAACATGAATATAATCGTTAAGGAACCCATAACTGACGAACAGAAGAAAATTGCACGCTATGCCAAGGCAATGGGCCATCCGATACGCATGTATGTGCTGGAATTGCTTTCAAAGCAAAGCTGTTGTTATAGCGGCGACTTAACCGATGAACTTCCTATTGCCAAATCAACCCTTTCGCAACACCTGAAAGAATTGAAAGAAGCCGGGTTAATACAAGGTGAAATTGAAGCACCTAAGATCAGGTATTGCCTTAACAAAGTAAACTGGAACGAAGCAAAAAAACTTTTTAAAAGTATATTCGATTTGTAACATTTTTTTATTATTTTCGTTCGTTATTAGACGAACAGCGAATGGTTCAAATTTAAACAGATAAAACATGGAAATTAAAGTATTGGGAACGGGTTGCCCCCGTTGCAAAACACTTGAGAAAACGACCCGGGATGTAGTAGCTGAAATGGGCATTGAAGCAAATATTGAAAAGGAGGAAGATATAGTGAAGATCATGGAGTATGGAATATTGCATACACCCGGACTGGTAATCAACGGTAAAGTAGTATTGAGTGGCCGTGTGCCATCAGCATCTGA
Source organism: uncultured Bacteroidales bacterium (assembly GCA_964456825.1). Lineage (GTDB taxonomy): Bacteria > Bacteroidota > Bacteroidia > Bacteroidales > UBA10428 > UBA5072. The sequence goes on along the minus strand of CAYWCR010000124.1, from coordinate 203 downwards.
AATAAAGGAAGTTATTATTAAAAATCAATAAACTGAAAAAGGTATGAGAACACTCAGGATTTTGATAGCTATTGCCATGTTCATGCCGATATTTGCATGTAGTGCGCAAACAGAAAAGAAAGATGTCAAAACAGGTACATCCGATAAAGTCGAAGCGTATTATTTTCATTTCACAGCCCGTTGCATGACCTGCAAAACAGTTG
>CAYWCR010000123.1:0-9328 GCA_964456825.1 uncultured Bacteroidales bacterium | reverse complement strand
TTTACAATTCCATTCACCGAACAATTCTGGACAACCAATTATTCCATTTCATTGATTATTTTGATTTATTGCCTTATTGTTTTTACCATTTTCAAAAGTCTTACCAAATCGTTTTCTGAGTATCGGTTAGTTTTGTGGCTATCGCTGTTTATTTTTCTGGGAACGCTACTGGTTGTTACAATTATTTCCTTGTTTTCACAACCAATTTTATCCACCAGGTATGTCATGACCATAGTTACTATGCTTGTTATCCCTCCTACTATTCTTTTTATCCAGATGAAGATAAAATGGCTGAGAATAATTTTGATATCGGTTATCTTATTCCTGGGTGTACGGATTTCTATTTCCAATTTCTATTTTTCATACGGGCCCTATAAACAAACTATAGAATATATCTCCACCACTTATCCTGAAATCAGCAAAATCATACACATTACCGAAGTAACTGCCGGCCCAATGGTAGAATACAATGGTAATTCGGGATTAAGTCATTATTGGCTTAAGGCAGAAATGTCGAACGTTGATGCCTTCCCTGAGGTACATCAATACAATCAGCCTGGAGAATTTCTAGAGTCTGGAGAAGTATTTTGTGCTGTTAGATTTCACAATCTGGAATTGAATAAAGAAAATCTTGATCTTGTTTTATCAGAATCGGTACTCATAAAAACTGATACCGTAAGCGACAATAAGTTTAAAAACGGTATCATAATACAGGTTTATCTTCTTAAATACAAAGGCAAGTAATTTTATGAAAACAATTTGTACTTTTCTTACTATTGTTTTGATCTTCAATACCATCTCCAAAGCTCAGAACGTATAATTGTTTGAAATCCCTGAATTTCCCGGCGAAAGGCGGTCAGAACCCCGGGTTTTGCAATTAGAGTTAAATACTTGATAATTATCACTTTAATTTGATCCGGCCGAATATCCGCAGACCTACTGAAAACCATAAACTAAAAAAGTACCGATTTCTTTAGCTTCCCTCATTAAAAACTTTAACTTTACTTTTTAATATTGGGGTCGGACCAGACTATATCATTGAAAAATAATATTTTAGTACTAAAAATATGCCCTTTTTAAGGCTTAGACTATTGTTTTCAGGCCAAAAAAGAGCAGTATAAGGAATTTCAGCCGCGGAAAGCACAAATTCTTCTGTTCTCTCCAGGCACGATAATAATTGTTTTTTCTTAAAACGACGTTTTTGTGCTTAAAACGAACCGCTAAAGCAGAAAAATGATTAATAATTAGGGTTAGGTGCTTGATAATTATCACTTTAGTTTGATCTTACCTCAATATCGCACTTTCTTCCCGGGCATTGATTGATCCTGCATATAACTACTATTCAGGATCAAGAATTTTCGAAAACTTAGATTTTGGCCATGTATCCGGGTAGATGCACGAAGCCACCCATTTGAACTGCAATAGCTTCAACGTCATATAAGGGCCGAAGAATAGGAATCTATCGATAATACCAAAACATAGCGAAATTACGGCATTGATTAAAAAAAGAGATAAATGCCGATGATATATATTTTGTAAATTGGCTGTAAACTGGGTTAAATTGGGGTCAGACAGAAAATCTTTCTAATCCACCTTCGCGTTCCGCTTCGGCGGATGAGAAGACGTGGTTTAACCAGCCTGCCGGCTGGCAGGTTCCCCGATGTTCTGCATCGGAAATTTGAGTCCAGAGTTCTACTCTGGGGGTAAATACCATTTATTCCTTTAAAATTTTTATTTGTTGTTTATACCGGCCGCTTTCAATTACAATGGTGTATAGTCCTTCAGTCAGATGCGAAAGATCCAGCTGTTTCAGCATGGGAAGATCACTACGGATCAAATGTATCTTTAACTGCAATACACCGGCTGTATTATATATTGAAAGCCAGGAATTTTCTGAATGCAATTCCTGAATTTTAACATTTGCTACATTTCTCACCGGATTCGGATAGACCTGAAACGTAAATGTAAGATTTTTAACAGTCAAGGAAGCCGGGCTGCCGTCAAGATAAAGGATGGAACAATTGAGGTAATGATCGTAGGCAAAAATTTTGATCTTTCTGAGGTCGCTTACAGGTTTCCTGTGCAGGTTTACTGCAATGTTGTTAAAATTACCTGTAATAATCTGGTTCAATAAGGTATCATCATACGCAATCTCAACTTTTTCGACCTGATCATCGGTCTCCAGATTTAAGGATAACCATGTACCGGAAATGCTGTCGCTGATACTGTATGAATCAATCGAGAACTCAGGTGCTGTAAAATCAGAATAGCTGGCATATTGAGTCAGAGTTGAATAATGATCTTTCACCTGATCGACCCTCAAACCTTTCACGCGGATAAGTTTTGGGTCGGCACAGCCTTTTCCGTCATTATGCAGTGTTACCAGATGATGTACTTTTGACGGGTCAACCTGAACGATCAGTGATTCGATGGCATCTAAGGCAATAGCGTCTTTACTGACCATTATGCACCGGGTATTTTTAAGCTTGAATGCGTCGGGAATGGAGCTGAAGGGACACGGTCCCGATTGCATGCCGGTAAGCGCGTCCATGATAGCATAATCCACAGGACGGCAAAGGTAAAAATCATGTATCCACCGGTGCAGATTTTCATATTTACTGGCATCGCTGCCATGGTCGATGACTTCGAAACGATAAGGTCGGCTAGTAGAGTATCCGTAAATGTTCACCGGAGTGGCGCCGATCCCGACATTTTTAACAGCGCCTGTAACAGCTGTATTACTATGCGTTTTTAGTACAGGAATACTAATGACCACATCGGCTGTATAATATATTTTATTTAAATAATAGACATTTCCTGCTGAAGTATACAAGGCCTGATCTGTTAGTAAAGATACTTTAACCAGCTCTGATGCATTTTGATCGCGCCAGGCTCCGCATGCTTCATCCAGGCAAATGAATTCATCGACGCCCTGAATATTGAGCCATCCCATTTTTTGCATATTATCCCTCACTTTACCAACGGCTGAACCTTCCATGATGTATACTTTTCCATGCGGATTCCTTTCTCTTACAAGGTTTACTACTGCCTGGATAACCCTGTAATCGGTCGTTACTCCATTTACCTCGGGTGACAAATCCCTTATGGGATTCAGGTTATCATCGACAACCGAGGGAGTAAGCAGGTTAGGTTTCAGAACTACCACAGTGTTATCATGTATCAATGTATCAAACCCACCGGCCATATCCACAGCACTTCTTATCATGTCGCATATCTCAGCCGAATCAATATCAGACGCATTCGATTTCCGGGACCTGATAATTGAAACTGTGGCAGCAGGCTCAACTATGTTTTCAGTAACGTTATCGATCAGCTGAATCCGGAATGCCGGCTGTCTGTTGGCCGAAATGTCCCCGATATTCGCCGAAAATGATATAATCAGTATGATGGTTATAGCCAGGATCGGATATACCAATCGTATTTTAAAGAGGTTTTTTATATATTGCGTTCTTACATTTTTTCGCAGAACAGCCAATCCTAAGCCCCCGGTCAACCAGATAATAAATGATGATGCTAGGGGGAAAGCTGCTCTCTGACATGGATAAGTTGCCCGACTTGGCTTTGGTATTACCCGGATTAAAAACCAGATCAGTGATCCTGCTCCGATAATGACCGGCAATACCCGGTGTAAATTTCTACCTGTTATTCTGATAAAAAAAAGTGATAATCCTGATTTTGCGGACAAGACCCGTAAAAAGATATTTCTCCGTTCCATATTATTTTTAATTAAAAGAAAATGACCTCTATTATCTCAACGAAGAAACATATTACAAAATTAATTCAATGTGGATAAATTTTCCCAATTTTGTTGGATAATTCTACCCATACCCATGCAAATAACAGAATTTAAGATTGTTATTGACCTGATCACCTTTACTGTCCTGCTTATACTTTCTATTTATCATTTCATTTTATACCAAGGTCGTAAAATGTATCGGGAAGAGAAATATAATCTTTATTTTGCCATTTTCACTTTTTTTATCGTTGTCTATTTAATTATCGGGTCGCCACTTTTAGCAAAGCGATACGAACAATTAATGAACCTGGATTGGATACCTCCTGTTGAAGCTTTTACGATACTCGGGATTTTCCTGGGCTTTACCGGGTTTCTCTCAAGCCTTCTTAAAATCCCAAAAGTATTATACCATTATCTTTCATACTCATACAGCCTTTTGGCCTTATCGTATGGGTTGACTCTTTTCAGCTTTATTAAGGGCGTTGACTGGTACGATGCGAATTTGTTTTTGCCGGTGGTTTTGATAACTGCAGCCTATTCGATTTTTATTTCGGCCATCTATACCCATTGGTTAATCAAAAATAAATTATACAAAAACCGGACGGTGAAGATTGTGATCATCGGAATATTTGCGCTTATTTTTTATTTGCTACTGGCCAAATTGACTTTAGCTTTTCAATTTCCCGAATTCGTCCAGAGAAATAATTTAATCGTGGCACTCATCGTAATGATCTTTGCATACGCACTTGCTGATAAATTCAATATCGAGTATAAAGATTTGGCCCTGTTAAAAGAGAATCTTGAAGTTTTAGTCAGCAAAAGGACAACAGAATTGAAAAAAGCCAACGAAGAACTCGAAAATGCCAGTCGTATAAAAACAGAGTTTTTCATCAACCTAGCACACGAGACAAAGACCCCCCTTACCATTATCAGTAATTATCTTACAAAATATATTGAGAAATACGGACTGAGGAACGAAGAAATAGTTATTATCAAAAAGAATATTGATAAATTATGTAAGCAGATACTTGATTATCTGAATATTGAGCGACTAAACAATACTATATCCGTAAAAGATAGCCATTTCACCGATTTTTCGGACCTTATACGTTCAAGTCAGACATTGTTTAATGAATACGCTCAGACCAAACAGATCGCATTAAAATGGGAAATTCAGATTGATCTGATCGTAAAAGCTGATGCGTTTGTATTGGAACAAATCGTAAATAATCTGATCGATAATGCGATAAAGTATACCCGCGAAGGCGGAACTGTAACCATTACACTCCATCAGGAAAATGACGGCATTAATTTTAAAGTATCTGATAACGGTATAGGCATTACAAAAGATTATCTGGAGAAAATATTTTTGCCCTATTTTCAGGTGAAAGATGAAAATAAGGAAACCGAGGGAATTGGTATGGGACTTTGCGTGGTAAAAAAGAATGTCGAATCACTCAATGGTACGATATGGGTAAATTCAACGGAGAACAAAGGCAGTGAATTTACCGTAAAGCTTCCTTTACCGGAGCCAGAAGGAAATGAAAAAACAGTGATTCAGAATGCAGCACCTAAACAGAAAATAACTGAGAAGATACCGATTGACAGCAGGAAAAATATACTGATTGTTGAAGATAATACGGATATGCTCAATTACCTTACAGAAGAACTTTCGGATGAGTACAATGTATACCCGGCCGTTAATGGCTATGAAGCCATCAGGAAACTGGACCATATGCCGGTTCCGGATCTTATTATATCAGATATGATGATGAACATGATGGACGGAGAAGAGTTTTTTCGAAGGCTGAAGATCAAGGACCTTAACAGTGCTTTTATTTTTTTAACGGCAAAAACCCTGCAGGAAGAAAAAATCAGAATGCTTCAGGCAGGTGCTGTTGATTACATATACAAACCTTTCTCAATTAATGAGTTAAGAGCTAAAATTCAAACAATAACCGAAAACTATTATAAGCAAAAAAATGAAGGATTGAGACAAGCCATCCGGATTATAACCGAGCACCTCGATGGGGTCCCTGAGACACCGAAGAATGTCAAATGGATAAATTTTGAGAAAAATTGTATTAAATATGAAATTACCGACCGGCAAAAAGAAATATTGATGCTGGTGGCTGAAGGGTATGAATACAAAGAAATTGCAAATAAGTTAAATATCTCTTATAAAACAGTAGTCCGCCATATCGAAAATCTTTTTAATAAATTGGAAGTTCATAATAAAATTGACTTGCTTAATCTCTTCTTTTAAAATTAGCCTACTGACCTCCCCCCAATATTTCTATCAAAATTAAGCTAAAACAAGCACATTCGGTCCGACCCTGGTTAGCGTCATTTTTTTTCCTATAATTCTAATGATAAGTCCTATTAACGGTAGTGCAATTGGGGTCGGACCAGGCTCTAATATAGAATAATATTGTTATAAAATTTCATTAAAAAGCCTTATCCGTCAAGGAAAGAATCAATTCATAATTCAACCTCTCCGAGGTTGGTAGGCTCGGGAAGATGTAGAGGACGATTTATTTCTACAATAATTGAACCTCTACGAGGTTCTGCCAGCGTTTTAATAAATACTCATCCTTGTAGAGGATGAATTATTGTAGCAGAACAATATTCGGAGAACAACATCCTCATAGAGGATGAATTGTTATAGCTGATCAAAGGAAAAAACAATTATATTCTATACAAGAGCATCGGACCAAACTATATCATTGAAAAATAATATTTTAGTACTAAAAATATGTCCTTTTTAGGGATTAGAACATTGTTTTCATGCCAAAAAAAAGCAGAATAAGGAATTGCATCCTGGGAAAGCACAAATTACTGGAGATTAGGGTTAAATGATTGATAATTATCACTTTCGACCCGAATATTCCAGAAGTCTTTTTTATGGCCGGCCCGCAGGAAACCAAAAACCTAAAAAAGTACCGATTTCTTTAGCTTCCCTCATTAAAAACTTTAACTTTACTTTTCGAATCCCATCTACCAAAAGATGTCCCATCACTAAGCATATGCGACTGATGGTCATTTTCCTGAAGCCCACCTAACGCTGAGAGGTAATCAATATTATGCCGTTTAAAACGGCAGGGATTGAAAACCAAAGCATACCTTGTTTATTATTATGGGGTACTGGAAACGCAGGTTTGATATGCCTCATTTTCTGGTCTGGCAACGGATGTATCTGCTGCAGGCATTTAATGCAGGCATAAAATGCAGGCATGAAACGGCATATCAAACAACAAAGCAAAATAACCGGTTGAGAAATAATAAAAATTCAATCCATGAAAAAAGTATTCTTCATTGCCTTCCTCTTTTTTATAATCCTTGCAGAAAAAGGTATTAAAGCATCCGTTATTGTTGTTGATTCAAGTAAAAGTACAGGATTAAATAACGGAACAAGCTGGGCGAATGCCTTTTTATCGTTTCAGGCTGCCCTGGATGCATCGGTTAGCGGAGACACCATATGGGTGGCCAAGGGGACCTACAAACCGAGCTATGATTATGGATTGGGCGGAGGCTCACGCTACTTTCATTTCCGTATGAAAAACGGTGTGGCAATCTATGGCGGATTTGACGGAACCGAAACTGCCGTAAGCCAGCGCACAGACTTCCGTGCGGGCGGAGCGAACGAAACAATTCTGAGCGGTGACCTCAACGGAGATGATGTGGTCACTGGCGCAGGAAGCACGTTAAGTTTCAGCAATAACGGGGAGAATTGCTATCATGTGTTTTATCATCCGAACGGTTCAGGATTGAACAATACCGCAATGCTTGACGGGTTTTCCATAACCGGAGGGAATGCAAACGGGACCAGTCCTCACAATTGGGGTGGCGGCATTTCCAACTTTACAGCCTCTGTTTCATTAAATAACGTTTCCATTTATAACAATTTTTCTGCTCATGTCGGGGGAGGGATCTCGAATTTTAATTCTTCCCCGGTAATTACGAACTTTTCGATGCGGTACAACAGTTCTCTGTATGCTGCAATGTATAGTAATGAAGGGTCACCGGTTATGATAAACGGTTTGATTTCAGACAACAAGGGAGAATCTGGCGGAGCATTGTGCTGCAACGCTGCACCGCATGCATTAACCAATGTCACCATTACAAATAACTACGCATCATGGCGGGGGGGAGCGATGTATTGTTACTGGTCTGATATGAATATGAATAACTGCATAGTATGGGGAAACACGGCTGCAGATGTTGGCAACCAGGTTTATACTTTTCAAAGCGCAGCCATATCTTTTAATTATTCGTGCTACGCGAACGAAACGAATGATATTGTTCATGAGGGAGGCTATTCAACCAACTCCAATAGTATCATTACGGATCCGCAGTTTGCGAATACAGCGTATAAAGACTACCGTATTTCGGGTGCATCACCCTGTGCCGATGCAGGAAACGACGCCTATACCACAGCATTGTATGATGTCCGGGGCACAGGCTTTGAAAGAAAACTGGATAAATCAACCGGGGGATCGGGAACGATTGATATGGGTGGTTATGAGTATAAAACCGGAAGCGATCCGTTAATTCCCTGCATCAATCCGGTCATCGGAGGTATTATAGCCGCTGATCAGAGCATCTGCCAGGACTCTGTGCCGGCAATGATCACCAATATAAACATGCCCACAGGCTATTCAGGAACACTGGAATTTCAATGGCAGTTTTCAACAACTGGCAGTGGCATCGGTTTTACGAATATTGCCGGCACGAACGATTCCGTTTATCAGCCCCCCTTGCTTAACGACACCACATGGTACAAGCGGCTGGCAAGGGTGAATTGCATGATTGACTGGAACGGCGCTGCAGAATCCAATGCAATACAGATTGCCGTAAACCCCGTTTATTCGTTCACCGAAGACCGCGAAATCTGCGCCGGCGACAGCACCAAATGGCAGGGAAAAACATATACCGCTGCCGGAACATATTCCGCAGCTTATAATACTGTCAATGGCTGTGACAGCACTTTTACGCTGCACCTGAGCGTAAATCCCTCCTATCATTATACCGAAAACCGTGAGATCTGTGGCGGCGACACGTGTACCTGGCAGGGGAATTCCTATACCAATGCAGGAACCTACACTGCCTTATATGTCACGGATAAGGGCTGCGACAGCCTCTATACGCTGAACCTTACTGTACATCCGTTGCCTCTGAATATCATGAATCCCAACGGTTTGCAGGCCTATTATCCGTTCAATGGCGATGCCGCTGATGAAAGCGGTCATGGTAATGATGGAATAATATATGGACCAGTGCTGACAACGGATAAGGAATCGAATCCTAACAGCGCATACAGCTTCAACGGGGTGAATGACTTTATCCTCATTGGTGATCCCGTGCCGGCTTCCCTTCAAATACAAAATGAAATTACGCTGTCGGCCTGGATCTATGCAACACATTACCCTTCCAACAACCTGGGACTGATCGTAGGAAGCCAGTGTGATGCCTGCAGTGCCGCCGGGGCATCTATCTTTCTTGACGGAAGAGCAAATTCAGACGGACAACCCTGTCCCCCGGGACACATCCATTTTCAGATAGGGAACGGCA
>CAYWCR010000122.1:5653-9419 GCA_964456825.1 uncultured Bacteroidales bacterium | reverse complement strand
CCGGATCGGGGTGTGTCGAAAGGAAAGTCGGAACTCCGTTTTCTCCGTCGGCAAGGTTCATCTTATTCAATACCTGAAAAAAATCAGCCATTTTTCTTGCATCGTAACCTATTCTGGAGGAGTATTCAACCCCCAGGCGATCCGCTTCGCGTTCATCATCACGGCTGAACTTCAGAAATAATAATTGCATACCCTGCATGGCATATTCGGCATACTGGGCGAATTTCTCAGAAGCAATCATCCCCCCGATCAGGAGCAGCTGGCCAAGCTGTTGCTTGCTCTGCTGGCTGGTTGAGTGACGTGCTGTTACGTGTCCCATCTCATGCCCGATCACACCGGCCAGTTCTGCTTCATTATTCAACTGAGCCAGGATGCCGCGGGTAAGGTAAATATATCCCCCGGGTACAGCAAAAGCATTAACAACCGGCGAATCCAATATCTTAACATGGAATTCTATCTTGGGATTGTGCGATATTTTTCCCATCTCGCCGGCCTGCTCCTGAAGCAAGGTCAGCAATTCATCGTCCCTGTATTCACCAAAGGTTGCGATAACCTGAGGATCATACTGAGCGCCAAGCTGGACTTCCTGTGCCTCGGTCATCAACATAAACTGTTTTTTGCCGGTCACCGGATTAATGGCACAGGATATGATAAACAGCGTGATGGCAACCAACAATGAGATCTTTTCGGTAATGCTTAGTTGTTTCATAGGTATTATTTTTTTGAATTCAGGTCTGTTACAAAATTAAATGTAGTAATTTAATTTAAATATTTCAAATGCAAGGAGATAACTCAACAGGTAAAAAATGCATCATAAAACGGCTATTCATGATGGTTGTCCATTACCCTGATAAAAATTAATAATTATCTTTAGGGAATCTCCGAGCAATATTTTCAAACCCGGCATTATGAAACAACTCATTGAATGTGTCCCCAATTTCAGCGAGGGACGGAACATGAAGATCATCGGCCAGATCACCGCCGAGATCAAAAAGGTGGAAGGCGTAAAGTTGCTTGATGTTGATCCCGGCAAGGCCACCAACCGCACGGTGGTCACCTTCGTGGGCACGCCCGATGCCGTGTGCGAAGCCGCCTTCAGGGCCGTTAAAAAGGCAGCGGAAGTGATTGATATGCGGCATCACCACGGTGAGCACCCCAGGTTCGGGGCCACCGATGTTTGCCCCCTCATTCCGGTTTCCCATATAACCATGGAAGAAGTTGTTGTTTATGCCCGTAAACTGGCCCGGCGTATAGGGGAAGAACTGAATATCCCGGTGTATTGTTATGAATTTGCAGCTTTTGAGGAGAAGCGGCAAAACCTTGCTAACTGCCGCCAGGGGGAATATGAAGGATTGGCTAAGAAAATCGCTTCCCGGGAATGGAAACCCGATTTCGGCCCCGCTGCCTGGAATGATGCTGTTGCCATTTCAGGTGCCACTGCTGTAGGGGCAAGGAATTTTCTCATTGCTTATAATGTGAATCTTAATACTACCTCGGTGCGCAGGGCCAATGCTGTTGCCTTTGACATCCGCGAAAAGGGGAGGGCGAAAAGAGAAGGCGATCCGGTGAATGGCAACATCATCACCGATGAAAACGGCAATCAGATATTCGAACCCGGCTTGCTGAAAGCAGTGAAGGCTATCGGCTGGTATATCGAGGAATATGGCATCGCGCAGATATCCATCAACCTTACCGATCTTTCAGTCACTCCGCTGCACGTAGCCTTTGATACAGCCTGCGAACAGGCCCGGAAAAGAGGATTGCGGGTCACAGGCTCCGAGATCATCGGAGTGGTCCCCCTGAATGCTATGCTGGAAGCGGGAAAATATTTCCTGGAGAAACAGAACCGCTCGACAGGTATTCCTGAAAAAGAAATAATCAAAATAGCCGTAAAATCCCTTGGCCTCAGTGACCTGTGTCCCTTCAGCCCCGAAAAGAAGATCATTGAATATATCATGAGAGACCCGGCAGAGAAAAAGCTGGTCAACATGAGCCTGGCGGCATTTGCCGGCGAAACAGCATCTGAATCACCGGCTCCGGGCGGCGGCTCTGTATCTGCCTATGCCGGTGTACTGGGAATATCGCTGGCCACCATGGTGGCCAATATCTCCTCGCATAAAGCAGGATGGGACAGCCGCTGGAAAGATTTCTCAGGATGGGCAGAGAAAGGGATGGCCTTGCAGAAAGAACTCCTGTCCCTCGTTGATGAGGACACAAAAGCTTTTAACCGCATCATGGAAGCCTTTGGCCTGCCCAAGGAATCAGAGGCCGACAGGGAAGCACGAAAAAAGGCGATACAGGAAGCCACCCGTGTTGCCATTGAGATACCTTTCAGGGTAATGAAGATTTCCGCTGCATCTTTCGAAGTAATCAGGGCCATGGTTCAGGAAGGAAATCCCAACTCGGTCACCGATGCCGGTATGGGAGCGCTATGCGCATGCACTGCGGTGAAAGGGGCCTTCCTGAATGTGAAGATCAATGGTTCGGGATTGGATGACAAGGTTTATGTGAAGAAAATGCTGGAAGAAGGACGTATTATTGAAGACGATGCGGAACGAGCCGAGCACGAGATCATGGATATACTGAAACAGAGAATCGGGTGATCATGGTTTGTTTTTAACTGTGTGACAATGCCCGCTTACAATAATCATGCATCCGTGTGGTTGAAAACATGGAACAGTTATTCCCGGGATTTGATCGGGCTTTGTTGGTTTTAGATCCTCCTTCATGACATCCTCAACGAATTCAGCTTTTTCATGAAAGAAGTAATGTGATTTAATGGGTAAAATTCCTACATTTGAATATGGGGATTACCTGTATGAAACCGTTGATGGATTTATATAAAAAATGCCGGAGTTCCGATACCAGTTTTATCATTGTTATCGTTAGGCTGATTATTTATAAAGTTCTCTATAATAAAACATTGCTTCTTCATCAACGCGTAACGCTCCGGGGCATAAAAAACATTGATGCCCGTGAAAGGATAGCAATCGGTACTGAATATGTAGGATTCATACACAGGACCGATAAGACTTACCTGAACATTAAAGGTAAACTCATCATCAGCGGAAAATATACCATTGGCAGAGGCTGTCGGTTTGACATCGGGGAAAATGCGATCGTTACCATTGGCAACGGCGGTTATATGAACTGCAATACGACGCTCATTATCATGAACTCATTAACCATTGGTGATGATTGTGCCATATCCTGGAATTGTCAGTTTCTTGACGACGATTTTCATGAAATTGACTATCCGGGAAAGAAAAATGACGCTGATTCCATAGTCATTGGAAACCGTGTATGGGTTGGATGCGGGGTTAAAATTTACAAGGGAACCGTTATCCCCGATGGATGTGTGGTAGCATCTGACGCTGTCGTCAGGGGCGTCTTTACGGTGGAAAATGCTATTATTGGCGGTAATCCTGCCAAAGTCATTAAAGAAGGTATTACCAGGAGCTGGTTTGAAAACCCATAGTGAAACCATTGCGCTAAACCCTTACCCCCGCATTGGTTAAAGTTTTCAACACGATTCCTGTGGTATATTTAAATTAACATAAAACTCATCCTATGATGTTAAGCAATGATGCAAACAAACTAAGACAAATCATAGAAAAAGCCATCGAAGACCATAAGATCTCGAGGACGGAATATGAAAGGATTATTCACCAGGCCGTTGATGACGAACATATTGACCGTCAGGAATGGGCTCTGCTTAGGGAGTTGCAGAAGATGATTGCCGATAAAAGTATTACGGTCACGCCTT
>CAYWCR010000122.1:0-5553 GCA_964456825.1 uncultured Bacteroidales bacterium | reverse complement strand
CCCTGCCCCCTCTCCCAGGGAGAGGGGAAAAAAGTAATTTTAAATATTGCCAAAATAATTCAGTTATTCAGCCATGAATAAATTGGTTTCTTATGCAATTCTTCTTCTTTTAATATTTTCCTGCAGGGTTACAAGAAAAGAAATTCTGTTGTATGATGATTATTCAGGACTTCGCAGAGGTCCCCTGGGAAGCGGAGCAGGTGCGCATACGGAATATCATTATCTCCCCGAGGCTGCACCAAAAGGGAACTGGGCTGTTTCCACCTTCCGGTACAATCTTCCCGAGTCATGGTATGTGCGGAAAGCTGACGATCATTGTGTATTGATCCAGCAAGCCTTCAATAAAGACACACACTGGCATCCGATGGTGATAGCCGGGAACCAACACTGGGAGGACTACATCTTTAAGTCTTCTTTTACGCCTGATGCTGCCGGATACCGTTGCGGTATTGTGTTCCGCTACAGAAACGACCGCTGTTATTATTTCTTCGGGGTGGAAAATGATGCTGCCTTGCTCACTATGGTTAATCATGGTACTGGTTTCCGGAAACCCTATGAAAAGATACTGTCATCTGAAAAATTCAGCTATCACCCAGGGCAGTGTCTGGTGGTATCCATAATACTCAACGGTAATAAGATTCGTGCATCTCTTGTCAACGGTCCCTCATTTGTGATTAACGATACAACTTACTGCAGTGGGAAGGTCGGTTTCCTGGCCGATGGTCCGGCAGCTTTCGGTCCGGTTATGATAACCGCCAGCAGCAGGGACAAACGAAAAACCGAACGCATGGCTGCGGAAGAAGAAAGGATTGAAAAAGAATTACAGGAAGGCAATCCAGAGCCCGTTGTATGGAAGAAAATTTCAACCGAAGGCTTCGGAGTCGGGAGGAATCTGAGGTTCGGTGACCTGAACAACGACGGGATCATCGACGTGTTGATCGGTCAGGTTGTCCATCATGGGCCCAAAGACCGCAACAGCGAACTGAGTTGCCTGACAGCCCTGACTTTTGATGGGGAAATCCTCTGGCAAACCGGTCAGCCTGATCCATGGAAAGATCACCTTACCAATGACGTGGCATTTCAGATCCATGACCTGGACAGGGACGGGAAAAATGAAGTGGTTTATTGTATGAACCAAGAGATCATTGTTGCCGAGGGAGCAACAGGAAAAGCAAAATACAGATCCCCTACTCCGTTGATTTTAGACGAAGGAGAAAATTCACCCGGCCGTATCCTGGGAGACTGCCTTTTTTTCTGCGACCTGAGCGGAAACGGATACGACGGTGATATCATCCTGAAAGACCGTTATACGCATCTCTGGGCCATGAACAGCAAATTGAAAGTCTTGTGGGAAGGAGCATGCAGGACAGGACACTACCCTTGTGCCCGGGATGTTGACCATGATAACAGGGACGAGCTGATCATGGGCTATACCCTGTTTGACCATCATGGTCGTATCATTTGGTCACTCGACAGTACGCTTAACGATCATGCCGACGGCGTGGCCCTGGTAAAATTCAGGGATGACCAGGACGCAAGGCTGATGTGTGCCGCCAGCGATGAGGGGATTTTCTTTGCCGACCTGAGCGGCCGTATGCTCCGTCATCATTTCATCGGCCATGTGCAAAATCCGGCCGTTGCCAATTTCAGGGATGACCTGCCGGGACTGGAGGCGGTCTCTGTGAATTTCTGGGGCAACCAGGGAATCATTCACCTGTTTGATGCTGATGGAAATATTATTCATGAATTTGAGCCCAATCAGTATGGCAGCATGTGCCTGCCGCTGAACTGGACAGGAAAATCCGAAGAGTTCTTTGTGCTCAATGCCAATGTCGGCGAAGGCGGGGCGTATGACGGGCAGGGAAGGAAGGTGCTCGCTTTTCCGGATGACGGCCATCCCGATATGTGCTATGCCGTGCTCGACATCACCGGTGACTGCCGTGACGAGATCGTGGTCTGGGACCCGCATGAGATCTGGGTGTATACGCAGGATGACAATCCGAAGGATGGAAACCTTTATCATCCGGTCAGGAATCCGCTGTATAACTATTCCAATTACCAGGCAACAGTTTCAATACCCTAGGGACAAGGGACAAGGGTAATCCGTGAAACCTGCCTGCCGGCAGGCAGGAGTGAAAAACCATTGACCATTGACCATTGACCATTACAACAATAACAACCATTACAACCATTACAACAACTACAACAATCACAACATATTTTATATTCTACTGACTACTAACTTCTAACTACTAACTTCTATTAAAATGAAACCCCTCCTGATCTGCATGATTTTCCTTTTTTCCTCCTGCCGCCTGCACCCGCAGGACATCTTCCTCTTCTCCTACTTCACCGGAAACGGAGAAGATGGCCTGCACCTGGCATACAGCACCGACGGGCTCAACTGGAAAGCGTTGCAGGAAGGCCGTTCTTTTTTAAAACCTGAGGTAGGAAAAGACAAGCTGATGCGCGATCCATGCATTATAAAGGGGAATGACGGACTATTCCATATGGTATGGACAAGCGGCTGGTGGGATAGGCATATCGGCTATGCCACTTCACCGGATCTGATCCGCTGGTCAGTGCAGAAATCCATCCCGGTGATGGAGCATGAACCGGATGCTATAAACTGCTGGGCACCGGAGGTTTTCTATAATAAGGAAAAGAAGGAATACCTTATTTTCTGGGCTACTACCATTCCCGGAAGGCACAGCGAGGTGGCAACCAGCGAAAGGGAAAAAGGATTGAATCACAGGATTTATTATGTTACCACAAAGGATTTCATTGAATTCAGTGAGACAAGCATGTTTTTCAATCCGGATTTCAGTGTCATTGATGCTACCATAACGAAAAAAGGCAGCATGTTTTACATGATCGTGAAAAACGAAAATTCCAGTCCCCCCGAAAAGAATCTGCGGGTGACTTCATCTATCTGTGCACAGGGTCCCTATCCTGTCGAAGTATCCGGCCCCATAACCGGTGACTACTGGGCTGAAGGTCCGACATGCCTGCAATCGGGTGATTATGTCTATGTGTATTTCGATAAATACAGGGACCACCAGTACGGTGCGGTGAGGTCAAAAGACATGCAGCAATGGGAAGATGTTTCCGGTCAGATTTCCTTTCCCCGGGGATTAAGGCATGGAACAGCTTTTAAGGTTTCGAAGAAAGTATTTGGGAAATTGCTTGAAAATCAGGAAGACTTGTGATCATTAAAATTTCTGATAAAACTCATCCAGGTCCATGCTCAGGGAAAAATGATTGGATCCCCCGGCCAGATGCGTTACAGGCCTTCCGTAAGTGATCCTGAATTTC
The DNA here is from genome assembly GCA_964456825.1 of uncultured Bacteroidales bacterium. Taxonomy (GTDB): domain Bacteria; phylum Bacteroidota; class Bacteroidia; order Bacteroidales; family UBA10428; genus UBA5072. Next base: position 2,238 of record CAYWCR010000122.1, on the reverse strand, counting down.
GAAATGCGGATGCTTGCGCCCCATGAAAAACCTACCATGCCGGGCTTTGAATCGATTTTCATTTCCTGTCTTCGGCGGTAGTTATAGCCAAAACTGAAAAACAGATTTTTCCCCAGCAATATCTCCGTTCCCAGGGTTATATGCCGCATGAACCTGTCGCCGAAAATATCGAATTTACTTTTTTCACTGGTTTCATCGGTAAGTTCATTTACAGCGTTCTTGATATCTTCCGCCGTCTCGTATGTAAGGTTCCATTTTTCCAGGTGGTCTGCCATGACAAAGAAACGCAAAGGGGCATGTTTGAGTCCCTGTGAAATACCCAGCTGAATATCAAAAGGAAGGGATTCTCTTTCACCGTTGGGATAATATTTTGATATCTGAATACCTGCGTTTCTGAGTACCAGTGCTGATGTAAACATCCAGTCGGGATTGTGATAAACTATGCCTGCATCAACAGCCATGGCAAATGAATTGTATGATTCAAGGCCGGAATAGATGGGTTTCAGGTTAATGCCCACCGAAAACAGGCTGTCAAGTTTGCGGGAAAACATGATATTCAGGGCATAATCCGCCGCCCTGAAAGTGCCGGTGAGAGACCCCGTCTCATCCGCTCCCTGAAACTTGCCATAATTCAGATAGTGTATGCCGGCGGCAAAATTGCCAATACCTTCATAAGAACGGGCATAGGAAGCATAGCCGTAATGGATGCCGGCAAAATAATCCACATAGTTAAGCACCACATGATTATGCATCTGGTCATTCAGCAATGCCGGATTATGAAAGGGCATATTGAGGTCATCGTCAAAAACAGCCGGTGCTTTACCTCCGATTGCCGCAACGCGGGCTGAATTTGTAACATCGAGAAACTGAAAGGCCTTCCCTCCGGGCTGTGCATTCAGGCAGCATACAGCCATGAAAAGCAATATAAGGGTGACAATAGGCCGCAACATCTTGCCGTAAGGGTTAATTATTTTTGTATATTTCAGTGATTTGCCTGAGATCATGAATTATTATAAGTTAACGAACAAAATTAGCAGTTATTATTTTCTTTCCTAAATTCATTCTTAAATTTACGATTAAAATGGAAGTTTTTTTCCAGGCATAGCTTAAAACCAATAATATGGTGAGGAAATCCATGACGGACAGCACCAGGAAAGCCGATATTAAAGAATCTCCAAGGTATGTCTTTATCCTGAATCCGATATCCGGAAGAAAAAATAAGAAGCGGATTGAGCATTTAATAAGAGACTCCTTTTCACCGGCTGAAGCGGTGCTGGAATATACCAAAGAACAGGGCCATGCCTATACCCTTGCGCATGATTATGCCCAAAAGGGTACTCCATATTGTATTGCTGTTGGCGGCGACGGTACAGTGAACGAGGTAGCTTCAGCCCTGGTGGATACTGATTCAGCATTGGGCATCATTCCGGCCGGATCAGGCAACGGTCTTTCCAATTACCTGCGGATACCCCGTGCTACCAGGCATGCCCTGCAGGTTATTCAGCGCCCTTCCATCCACACCATCGATGCGGGAATCCTCAATGACCGGTTTTTTTTCAGTACCTGTGGGATTGGTTTCGACGCGCGCGTGGGACATGCATTTGCCCAACGGAAGAAGCGGGGACTTACAGGTTATGTCCGTTCGGTCCTGCACCATTTTATCTGGTACAAGCCTAAGAAATACAAGCTGAACATTGACGGACAAAAGTACAAGTTCAGGGCTTTTCTTATCACCATTGCCAACTCAGGGCAATATGGCAATAATATTTATATCTCACCCAAATCAAGGATTGATGATGGTTTGCTTGATGTATGCATCATTAAGCCATTCCCCAAAGCAGCAGCGTTGCCGCTTGGCGTTAAGCTTCTCGGAAGAAAAATTGACCGCAGCCCTTATCTGGAGGTCATCCGAGGCAAAAAGATAACCATCAGGGGTCGAAAAAAGAGACAATCCCTTCATGTTGACGGCGAGCCCCTGGTTGTCAAAGGCAAAATTAAGGTAGGGATCCGGCAGGGCGTGCTGAAAGTTATGGTGCCGATGGCCAACAAAGCCACTACAGTGAAAGAATAACCAAACGGTTGATTACCGGGATTTCCTGTCATTTATATTATCCCCGACGGGTGCTGTTTTCAAAACCACAATCCGGCATCGGCAATCACGGGTATGAAACCCTCCGACTACCTCGGGATTATTCGGCCTATTGGCCTCATGAGATCGTCCCGGCAAAGCCGGTACTC
>CAYWCR010000121.1:0-9858 GCA_964456825.1 uncultured Bacteroidales bacterium | reverse complement strand
CCTGGTCTTACCCTATGGATAAAATCCCGAATGAAGAATATGATTTGCTGGAAGGAGGCATGACCGGAAAGGTTTCGATAGTGACGCATATTTACCTCTGGTCAATTAATGCAAATTAATGAGATCAGATAATTGCATAATTATTATTGCTTTCGCTTTCGGTTATAGTATTGTTGCATCGGCTCAACATAAAAATCTTCCCATCCTTTTCTGTAATCATCTCCCCGACCTTCAGGAAGAGCATAATGCCGCAGGGTGAGTTTGGTTATCTCACCCTGCTTTTCAAATAGTAACTCCAGTGTTGAATCTTCATCCTTTTCATTGAATTCGGTTGTCCGCCATTTCTGCACAATTTTATGATACGGTTCCAGTGCCACAGTAATGCCAGTAATATAACCATCCCAGGCAGAAAATCTGCCGTTTGCTGAAGGGTCAATTACCGCTTTACTACCTGTAAACTTGCTGTGTTCGGTACTATCCAGCCATGCTTTGTAAAGATTTTCATTTGTTTCATTCAGCACTACCGCCAATTCCAATGATTCCTTCATGTTGTTGAGCGTCGCTTTATGATAAATTCATTACTGTTTGTGTTCCATAGGATTTGAATCCGAATTCCAGATTTCGAGCTTTATCAGCAAGGAACCGTCGGGTTGTTGTTTCCATAGGGTAACATACTTACCGATTTCCTCTGTTGTGCCTTCCATTCCGGGTATCGACAAACCTATTTTGTAGGTCCCGATTTCGGTTACTGTCTGGTCGCAGGTTTTTACCTTCAGGGTTTTAGCTTCAAATAAGGTAACCTTCACACCGGAATTCATCATCTCGGCATTGGCCTTTTTTATAGCTTCTTTTCCCTCTGACATTTTTGCATTAGCCGGCATGGAAATAGCATCATCGGCATAAAAGGCAAGGCTCTTTTCACTGTTTCCTTCCAGCATGGCCTGAGCCATTTCTTTGTTGATTTTTTCGATTTTTGCTTTGATTTCCGCATTGGTTTGGGAAACTGCTGTTTTTGCCAGCATCATAAAGGCAATCAGCAGAAGGCTTGATTTGAAAATAGCATTTTTCATTTTGACAGAATTTAATTATTATTATTGATTTGAAAATTAGATCTTATATAGTAACATTGGATATTGTTTAAAGTTTATTCTTCGGTAAAAAATATCCAGTCAACAGCATATGAGAACAATTACTATTCTATTCTTCAGTCTGATCCTAATCATGTTGTCAGGCTGCAGGCCTGTTTCTCAGCCTGCGGCGTCATCCGAGAAAATTCGCCTGATATTCGACACCGATGCCAATAACGAACTGGATGACCAGCATGCATTGGCGTACTTATTATTCAATGGTAACACCTTTGAAGTGGCCGGTGTCACAGTCAACAGGACATCCGGAGGAGGGGATATTACGGCACATTATGAGGAGGCTGAACGGGTAATTAAGTTATGCAACCTGGCAGGAAAGATACCCTTGTACGAAGGTGCCAGCGGTTATTTTTCGGCGATCCGCAAGACGATCAACTCAACTTCCTTTGATGGATCGGATGCCGTGAATTTTATTATAGATCAGGCTCTGTTATCAGGGAATCCGAAGCTGATAGTACTTGCCGTTGGCAAACTCACCAACGTTGCCCTGGCTCTTGAAAAGGAGCCTCGCATTGCGGACAGGATAAAAATTGTATGGCTCGGTTCCAATTATCCCGAAATAGGGGAATATAACCAGGAAAACGATACATCGGCCATGAATTATTTACTTAACCTACCTGTCGATTTTGAAATGGTAACCGTGCGGTATGGAAAAGCAACCGGAACCGATTTTGTGCGTGTCACAAGGCAGGAAATAGACCAAAATATGCCTGGCCGGGGTCCGAAAATAGATGAACCTGTGATGGGCCGGCACAATGAAGCCTTTATTACCTTCGGGGATTATTCGGTTAATTTATTCAACCATGCCGATTATTATGGCGATCCACCCTCCAGGGCCCTGTTCGACATGGCGGCTGTCGCCATTCTTAAAAATCCGGCCTGGGCCGGACCCAGGAAAATCCCCTGTCCGGTTTATAAGCCGGAGGGTTGGATAGAACAACCTGCCAATAAGCGGATGATAACTATATGGGAATACTTTGAGCGGGATAGTATTATACATGATTTCTTCCGGACGATGAAAAGTTATACGCTTGTTGCACCCGTAGCACTTAATAAATAGGAAAAACTACTGGTAAGAGAATCTTTGAACCATTAGGGCATGATATACCAACAAAACATTCGCATATAAATGAGTCAACAATAAAGACTAATCAATACTTGAAATGAATAAAAAAAAATACTTGTGCTGTACTATTTTCCTATTGGCTGTTTTAAGCTTCAATGCGCATAGCCAGATAAACTATGACGAAGTAAAAGTGCCGGAATACAAGTTACCGGAAATGTTGATTTCCAGTAATGGGAAAAAAATACAAACCTCGGAGGATTGGATAAATATCAGGAGACCTGAAATTATTAAACTTTTTGAGGAATATGTATACGGGAGGGTTCCCGGAGCCCGTTTGGAGAAAAAATTTGAAACGGTAAAAATTGATACAAATGCACTATGCGGAAAGGCTGTGCAAAAAAATATTGTTGCCTGTTTTATAAAAGAAGGGGACACCCTAAAAATGGAATTGTTGATTTTTATTCCGGCTAATGCAACAAAACCTTTCCCCTTATTTGTAGGGATGAACTTTTATGGGAACCAGTCCATTTTTCCTGACCCAGGTATTCCTGTTACCAAAAGTTATGTCCTCAATAATCCTGAATACTATATATATAATCATACAGCTACATATGAATCACGGGGCGCGGACTCTTCCAGCTGGCCTGTGGAAAGAATTCTTGAAAGGGGTTACGGCCTGGCCACTTTCTGCTATGGTGACCTTGACCCGGATTTTGATGATGATTTTCAAAACGGGATACATTCATTGCTGGAGGATGCTGAAAAAAAAGATCCAAATGAGCTAAGTTCAATTTCGGCCTGGGCATATGGCTTAACCACCGCAATGGATTATTTTGAAACAGATGAACAAATCAATAAAAGCCAGATTGTTGTTATCGGTCATTCCAGGTTAGGTAAAACCGCCCTTTGGGCTGGCGCAATTGACCAGAGGTATGCAATAGTAATATCAAATAATTCAGGTTGCGGAGGTGCAGCCCTGTCAAGAAGAATTGTAGGGGAAACAGTAAAGGATATAAATACCATGTTTCCTCACTGGTTCTGTAAAAAATTTCATGAATTTAATGATAAGGAAAATGCATTGCCAATTGACCAGCATATGTTAATCGGATTAATAGCCCCAAGGCCTGTTTACGTTGGAAGTGCCGAACAGGACACATGGGCTGATCCATATGGAGAATTCCTTTCAATCTATCATGCCGGCCCGGTGTATGAACTTTTTGGTTCGGAAATTATTGAAAAGGATACTTTACCTGAAATAAATAAGCCCCTTTGGGCAGGCAAGATAGGATATCATATACGGACAGGGAATCATGGAATAACAAGATTCGATTGGGAAAAATATATGGATTTCGCAGATTATCATTTTAGCAGAAAAGACAGGGAATGGAATTATGGTAAATATTGATCTGTTATAGTTTTGAATCATAGAATAAAACTTTCTCTATCTTTAAACGGCTTCCCTTTTTCAATTCTTTCAGGGATAATGTTACCGTATGTTTTCCTTCCGGAAGATTGTATCTGAAAGCAATTTCCATCTTTCGGGTACGGAAGTCATAGGGGAGTATTTCGGTCTCAGTTTTCATGCTGTCAATGTTCAATTCAATTTTCATGATCGTATCCGGCAGAGCCTCATCTTTCAATGCATTTCCATTGATTACAAAACCTACTCCTTCAAAATCAAAAGTGTAGCTGGTTTCTTTTCCTTTTTCAAGTGTTTTGCCTTCCCAGCCGAAATCAATCATATCCACGGGGTAATGACCTTCAAAAGATTTTTCATACCTGATTCTTTCCGGTGTCTGAAAGGCAATCCTGACTGAATCTTTAAGGATACTGCCATTATTGCGTTCAATCATTTGCAAAGCCTGATGGAAACTCATCTCATAGGCTTCTGTTAATGATATATTGGTATATTTAAAATCCATTCCTTCAACTTTATCGAGTCCCTGTTTCCAGGTTTCCGGGATATTAGAATAGCCGATGATGGTTCCCAAAATCCCAGCCGCATTTGAAGGATTGCAATCCGAATCCTGTCCGCAACGTGTACTGATGTCAATGGTCTTTGTAAAATCGCCATTCCCGTATAGCAGTCCAATCACAATATAGGCAGCATTGAGCTTAGCATCGATATTAAATACATTGAACACCCCCACCGGGCAACCCACTTCGGAAGTCCATTTTTTTTGTACCTCAAACCAGGTTTGCCTCCAGTCACCGGGATATTTTTCATACCAGGTTATTACGTCCTGAATACATTTATGGAAGTCGCTTTCGCCGGGTACTGGCTTCAGGGCTTCCTTTACGATCCATATTATATCATCCGATACAAAAGCCAGGGTATACATTGACGCTACGAATATTCCTCCATACCAGCCATCGCCGTAATTCATGATGTGACCAATCTTGTCGCATACTGCAGTGGCGGAATTGATCATTCCCGGGCACATTAATCCGGCGAAATCGGATTCTATTTGGAAGTCGATATCATCGGCATGCGGATTATTTTTCCAATGGCCCGACCGGGGTGGTAGAATTCCGTTTAATATATTGTACCGTGCAGCCTGATTGGCATGCCAGAGTGCATATTCAGCATTGGCAAAGGCCAGCGCATGCGATCTGGCCGGTGCATCCAATCCTTCTATTTCAAATACCCTGACAAAGGTCAGGTCCATGTAAATATCATCATACAAACCGGGTGACTGGGTATACCAGTAATAATAGCGTGTATTATCCCAGGGAATGGGGACATAATCCTGTATTATACTTCCCATATACCGGAACTCCGTGGGGCCGCCATAGGTCACTCCCATAACCTGGCCCGCCCATCCACCTTTAATTTTGTCCTGTAATTGTTGCTTTGAAATAGTAATCATGGAATCTTTCTGAGGCCAGGTTTCTTTCAAAGATATTTTACAGGAAAGAACTGTAAGGGCAGCCAGGATTAACCGAAACAAATACAGCGCGCGCTTTTTCATAGGAATAGTATCAAGGAATGGTTACATAAAGATAAATATAAATAGATTTTTATGCTTTCGATAGTTCTAAAATTACTTCAACTATTATAATTTCTTTTATTATGACGATTTATGAATATAGCAGACCTCTTGTAAAAAATAGTTTTCCAAACATCGGAAGTGTTAAACTATTTTAGTGTAACCCCGGGGAAAATTTAATGAATGCCATAAAACCTTTCGCAACGAGCACATGCCACAGATGAAACAACTCCTGCAGCATCGGATAGAGATCAGTTGCTCTACAGAAGTAACTTCTGAAGCTTACCGGGTAAATCATAAAGGATATACCGTAAATCATTCGTATCTTTAATAAGGATCAATTAAAAATGGAGAGAGTAGATACCCTGTCAGCCATCGCTTACCGTATTGGATTAAAAGAAAGTGCCAGGACAGAATCTGTGTACAAATGAAAATGAATATTAATAGTATAAAAATCGTATACGCATGAAAAATCTAATTATTCTATGCCTGAACCTGTTTCTGATCAACCCGGTTTATTGTCAGAAAAATGATCTCTCGGTTAAAGCCCTGCGAACCGAATATAAAATGAATCCGGTCGGAATAGATATAAAAGAACCCAGGCTCAGCTGGCAGATTCAAACGAACCAGCAAAATACACTGCAGACTGCATACGAGATCCGGGCTGCCGTAAGTATTGAAGAACTAAGTAAAAATAAAAATTATATGTGGCAAACCGGGAAAATTCCATCCGGTCAAAGTGTTCATGTGCGTTATGCAGGTAGAAAGATGCATTCATTTGAAAGGGTATACTGGCAGGTGAGAATTTGGGACAACTATAAGAGAGTCTCCGGCTGGAGTGCACCGGCCTTTTGGGAAATGGGTTTATTGGACAGTACGGATTGGGAATGCCTTTGGATAACTCCTGATCTTGAAGAATCAACTTCAACTTCACAACCCTGTCCTTATTTACGAAAGGAGTTTTTTATAAAAGGATCTGTTTCGGAAGCAAGGCTTTATATCAGCAGCCAGGGATTGTACCAGGCAGAAATCAACGGGAAAAGAGTTGGAAATCAGGAGTTCACACCCGGATGGACAAGTTACAACAACCGGATTCAGTATCAGACCTATGATATAACAGATTACCTTCGGGCATCGGATAACGCAATTGGTATTCTGCTTGGCGATGGCTGGTTCAGAGGGTATCTGGGCTGGGGGAATAACAGGAATGTGTATGGCGAGAAACTTGCTGTCATTGCCCAGATCAGGATAATATACAACGATGGCACCATCGCATATATATCCACCGATGAAAGCTGGAAATCCTCTACGGGCCCCATTCTGAAATCAGATATTTATAATGGAGAGACCTACGATGCCCGACTTGAACTAACCGGATGGAGCCTGCCCGGATTCGATGATAAAGGCTGGAAAGGAACAAAAATTACGGACACACCAAAGGCAATCCTGATTGCACCACAGGGACCTCCGGTATCAAAGATACAGGAACTGAAACCGATTAGGATTTCAAACACAGTCAGCAATTCCTACCTGGTGGATATGGGCCAGAACATGGTCGGATGGGTCAGCATAAAAGCCACCGGAACAGCAGGAGACAAAATAATAGTGAAACACGCTGAAGTGTTGGATAAAGAAGGGAATATTTACTGCGAAAATCTTCGTGCCGCCCAGCAAACCAATACCTATGTTCTCAAGGGCAAAGGAGAAGAAATTTTTGAACCTCATTTTACTTTTCAGGGATTCCGGTTTATTGAAATAACCGGGTATCCAGGTACCCTAACACCGGATAAAATAACTGGCATTGTAATCCATTCGGATATGGAATCCACGGGAGGTTTTTCATGTTCAGACTCACTGCTTAACCAATTGCAGCATAATATTGTCTGGGGACAAAAGGGTAATTTTCTGGATGTACCAACGGATTGTCCCCAGCGCGATGAGCGCCTGGGCTGGACGGGCGATGCCCAGGTATTTGCACCTACGGCTTGTTTCAACATGAACACAGCGTCGTTCTATACCAAATGGATGCGTGATCTGGCAGCGGATCAGAACGACAACGGCAGGGTTCCACATGTAATTCCCGCCGTTTTCGATGACGGAGGAGCCACAGGATGGGCCGATGCTGCTATAATAATACCATGGACCGTATACCTCAATTATGCGGATAGTAATATCCTTCACGTTCAATATCCCAGCATGAAAAAATGGTTAGGATACATGATTGACCGTGCAAGTAGTGATTATATCTGGCAGGAGGACTGGCACTTTGGTGACTGGCTTTCTTTCGATGATAATACACCCAGCTATATGGGAGCCTATACATCCACCGATCTGATTGCCACAGCCTATTTTGCCCATGCTGCTGATCTGATGGCAAAGATTGCATCAATTCTTGGTGAAAAAGAGGATAACAAGAATTTTCAGGCATTGAATGATAAGATAAAACAGGCCTTTCGGCAGGAATTTGTTACACCTAACGGTCGCTTGGTGGCCAGCACACAAACCGCCTATACCCTGGCACTGGCCTTTAACCTGATCGATTCATCACGGGTGGAAAAAGCGGCTGCCAATCTGGCCCTTGATGTAAAGAAATTTAATCATATAACCACCGGTTTTCTGGGAACTCCGTTGATTTGTCAGACACTCACGGAAAATGGTTATAATGATTTGGCTTACCGGTTAATGATGAGAAAAGACTATCCCTCCTGGTTATATCCTGTAACCATGGGTGCGACAACTATTTGGGAACGATGGGACGGAATGAGACCTGATTCCACTTTTCAGGACAAAGGCATGAATTCATTTAATCACTATGCATATGGTGCCATTGGGAAATGGATGGCTGAAGTAATTGCTGGGATCGGAATTGATATGGAGAACCCGGGGTATAAAAACATCCTTATAAATCCCCGACCGGGTGGCGGAATCACTCATGCAGAGGCCTATCATGAAAGTATGTTTGGCCGGGTTAGCTCAGGATGGAAAATTGCAAACGGAGAATTCATCCTCGATATTGCAATCCCGCCTAATACAACAGCTTCGGTGTATATTCCCGGGAATGCTTCGGAAACAACAATCAATAGTACTCCTTTGTCACAATTTAAAGAAGCCACATTATCGGCGGCAGATAAGTCAATCCTTACTATTGGATCGGGATTGTATCAAATAAAATACAAAGTAACGGATTAATCAAACAGAAATATTCTATGAAAAATGCGGTAGTTTTTTTGTTTGCCTTGCAGGTGTGCATGCATATTTCAGGACAACAGGAAATCCGGTTGCTGGTGCGCGGTGATGATATCGGCAGCTCCCACGCGGCAAACCTTGCATGCATTGATACATACCAAAAGGGGATTGTACGATCAGTTGAGATCATGGTCCCCTGCGCCTGGTTTGAAGAAGCCGTGGTAATGCTGAATCAGAACCCGGGGCTTGATGTCGGAATCCATCTGGTATTGACCAGCGAGTGGAATGTCTACAAATGGCGTCCGTTAACGCATTGTCTCAGCATTACCGATGAAGACGGCTATTTCTTTCCCATGGTTTGGCCCAATGAGAACTATCCTGAAAACCGCAGCCTCCTTCATGCCGACTGGAAAATTGAAGATGTTGAAGCAGAACTTAGGGCGCAGATCGAGCTGGCGCTGAAAAAGATTCCCCGGATCTCGCATCTTTCCAACCACATGGGCTGGGAAAGAGCAGATCCGCAACTCACTGAACTTTACGACAGACTGCAAAAGGAATATCACCTTGAGTTGAAACCCGCTGCTGACAGCATTTCATGGCTGGGTAACTATGATAAGGCAGGCTCAACCGACAGTCAGGTAAAGGGATTCATTGAAAATCTGAAAAAGATGACTTCCGGGACATGGGTCTTTGTAGAACATCCGGCTTATGATCAGCCCGAAATGCAGGGGGTATTCCATACGGGTTATGATAATGTAGGAAAAGACAGGGATAATGTTACCCGGATTTTAATGAGTCCCAAGGTAAAAAAAGTTATTGCTGACAAGAAAATAACGCTTATAAGCTATAAGGATTTGTAACAGAATGCCCATGAACAGGAATTTCAATTTGTTGATCATATTATTGCTTACAGGTTGCGCGAAAACTACTGACAGGCAAATTTCTATTATACCCGTTCCACAGGAGATTATCCATCATAAAGGCACAAGTACATTGCATGTGCCCCTGTGCATTGCGGTTGGTGATTCGGAAATCCTGCCTTTTGTGGAAGTATTCCGTTCCAATTTAAAAAATCTCTATTCCATCCATTCAGCAATAGATAAAAATGGGATGCTGCAGATCAAAATTGATCCATCAATTAAATCAACAGAAGGTTATAAGTTAACTATACTTCATAACAGGATCCGGTTATCGGCAAAAACGCCTGAGGGTGCATTCTATGGCCTGCAAAGTTTGACACAAATGATGAATGCTACATCGGTAAATCACCGGCAATTGACATTGCCCAATTGTGAAATAACGGATAGCCCCAGGTTCCGTTACAGGGGAATGCATTTGGATGTAAGCCGGCACTTCTTTCCGGTTGACTTTATTAAAAAGTATATCGACATAATGGCCTTGTATAAGATCAATACCTTTCACTGGCATTTAACCGACGACCAGGGGTGGCGGATCGAAATAAAAAAACATC
>CAYWCR010000120.1:0-9875 GCA_964456825.1 uncultured Bacteroidales bacterium | reverse complement strand
TGTGAGCAAGCTGTATTTTTCAAGTATTTTATTAATGATTTGCAGTATCTTGCTTTTTGCAGTTAATTCTGGATGAAATCTGTATTCGACCATTGGTTTTGTTACAGGGCCGGCTTTTTGAACTTTAATGAGAGCAGGAAACGCTGAAACTCGGTTTAATTTCAGGATGATATAAACCAGGCAGGGTGAAAGGACAAATATCAACGGCAGGATCAGGACTATCTGAATAAAATGTGAAAATGCCTGCCAGGAAATATGCCCCTTTGTTTTTATGTTCATTAGAACTGTTCGTTTATGATAGATAATCAATATGGTTTACAGTGCTGCAGGGCCAAAAGTTTTCTTATTTTTATGAATGGCGCAAATCCTTTGACCGATCATTATTTTGCGCCTACGGATTATAATCCCTGGAAAACTGCAAAAGCAAAGCAATCGTTCACGATGTTAATGGAAAAGAAATGTAAATGCAGGATTTCTTTTTAGCAGGTTTTTTTTCATATATTTATATAGTTTTTTAGACGATCCAAGATCCCAGGATTGGGTTTATGACAAAAATCATATGATCAAAAGGTTGAAAAAAAGAGCAATCAATGAAATTTTCTATATTTTTGCAGGCTGAAATGGAACAGACCTGAATACTAAAGAGTTAAAAAAATAAATAATTACCTTATGAGAAAAAACGAGACATTGGAAGAAATGGTAATGCGGCGCAATAAAAGACTGAAAAGCCTTTTTTCCAGATTCGGGATTAATGTCAGACTTGTGGGTGACGAGAATAAGCCGGCTGTTATTAAGGATGAATCTATCGTATTGTCCTGTTATGTCAAGAATTTTGATTTACATTTTACCAAGGAACCTTTCAGTGATGAGATTATCAAAACAGTTAAGCTTAAACAGGAACCCGAGATTACCAAGTTTGAACTGATTGAAGTTATGGAATTATGCAAGCACAGGCCGGTTTTTAAGGTCAAGCTGGCAGGGTCGGATTTATACCTGGTTGGTTATAATTACTTAAATTCAGAGGATGCTGTAGGTCGGTATCCCGTGTTTGCGAAACACAAACCCAAGGTTTATTTTGATTTTGAATATGCACAGAGTGTGGCAGAAAATCTGCAGACAGATGGATATTCAGTTGTAATCGAATAATCATGGTCGCTTCATTTTATACCCGCCCGGTCAGGCGGGTTTTTTTTTGTAAAAAGTCAAATATTTAGGATAACTTTAGGTTCAGAATCCATGTACCAAAAATCCTTATGGATCAGCATTCACCTGCATACCATACAAATCCAGAGGAGATAGATATCCTTTCCGTAGCCCTTGAACAAAGTGCAAATGTTGTAGTCATTACAGATATTCAGGGCAACATCCAGTATGTTAACAAGGCATTTACCCTTACGACCGGTTATTTACCTGAAGAAGTTATGGGTAAAAATCCGAGAATACTTAAATCGGGCTATCAGCCAGGGGCTTTTTATGAACAACTCTGGAATACAATTTCCAGCGGTGACCAATGGCATGGTGAATTTCAGAATATCAATAAGGCCGGAGAAATTTATTGGGAAAACGCTACCATTACACCGGTTAAAAACAGGGATGGCAAGATAATCCGCTATATTGCCATCAAAGAAAACATTACCAGCCGGAAAGCAGCAGAAGATGCGCTAAAGCAAAGCGAGGAGAAATACCGGTCACTGATTGCCAATATCCCGGGAATCATTTACCGGTGTGCTTATGACAATGACTGGACAATGCATTATATCAGCAATGCCATTGAAGATCTTACAGGCTATAAACCGGAAGAGTTTATCAACAACAGCATACGAAGTTTTGCCAGTATCATCCATCCCGATGACAGGGAACGGGTAAAAGATACCATTGCAATCGGTATTGAAAGCTTTCAGCAGTATAGCGTAGAATATAGAATCACAACCAATAAGAATTCGATCAGATGGGTTTCGGAAACAGGAAGACCTGTTTTTAACCATGAAGGTGAAGTCATCTGGCTTGACGGTGTTATCTTTGATATTACTGACCGGGTGCATGTATTGGAAGAGCTGAAGAAAGCAAAATACGCTGCCGAAGAAGCAAACAAAGCAAAAAGCGAGTTTCTGGCGAATATCAGCCATGAAATTCGGACCCCGTTGAATTCTGTGCTTGGCTTTACGGATCTGCTGGAAGAAACAATGACCCATGAGACTGAGAAGCAATATCTTGAGGCCATCAAAACCAGCGGTAAAAATTTACTTACCCTCATCAATGACCTTCTTGATCTTTCGAAAATTGAGGCAGGCAAGCTTTCACTTCAATATGAATTCCTTGACTTGAAGAAATTACTGCAGGAGATTAAGCAGATCTTTTCCCTGAAGTTATCGCAGAAAGGTCTGCATTATTATGAACAGATCGACTCTGCTTTTCCGGCCTATATCTATTCAGATGAATCCAGATTAAGACAGATTTTAATCAACCTGGTGGGCAATGCCGTTAAATTTACCCATGAAGGCCATATTAATGTGAAGGTAGAATATGAAAGAGGTGCAAGATCCAATACCATCAATCTGAAAATCTCTATTATCGATACCGGCATTGGCATACCCAGGGATGCATATAATTTAATTTTTGAGTCGTTCCGGCAGCACTCCCGGCTGGATAGCCGGAAATATGAGGGGACAGGACTAGGCCTCCCCATTACCAAAAGGTTGATTGAGGCATTGAACGGTTCAATTTTTTTGGAAAGTATCCTGAATAAAGGAAGTAATTTTATGGTTGTTTTTCCCAACGTGCTGGTCCAGGAAGATGTTTTATCCTCTGCTTTATATAGTGAACCTAATGAACCCGGAAAAAGCAGGGAAAAAATTCTGCTGCAGGACTTTACAGGAAGGTTTCTTACTGATTACAGGGATTTCATGCCTATGTTTAGTTTTATTGAGTTTTTCAGCTTTTACCGAAATCCTGTATTACAGCGAAACGAAATCATTGCAGTATTTGTGGTTACAGGGCTTGATCATAGTATCATAAATCAGAAGCTTCATTATTTCAAAGAACATGAACTCTTAAAGAATCTGCCTTTGGTATTGCTCACAGAATCACTCAGCACACATATAGAGGAGGAAGCCAGAGAAATTGCTGACCTTATTATTTCAATGCCTTCCAGCATCCAATCCATTATGAAAAGAATAAAACAATTGCTGGGGAAATATGAAAATGCCGTTGAGCCCCCTGAGATCATATTACAAAAGACAAAGACCCAAAAGCCTGCCGAAATCCATGCGATAATTTCCGAATTTGAATCTGCATTGCATGCTCAGTGGGAGACCTTTTCGAAAAAACAGCCCCTGAAAGAAATTCGGAATTTCGCGAACCGGATCAGAGATTTAGGAGAAACTTTCCATATTGATTTTCTATTCGACTATGGAAATGCTGTGATCGTTTCCATTAATGAGTTTAATATCGAAGCCCTTCGTGAAAGGCTTGCCCGGTTTCCCGGTATAGTAAATCAATTAAAAAATATGGCCAATGATGCTGAATGACGCGAGTGTGCTGATTGTGGATGATATGCCAAAAAACATCCAGTTGCTGGGCAGTATTCTGAAAAATGAATCTATTGAAATTGAATTTGCCACCAGTGGTAAGGAAGCATTGGAATGGCTGCATACAAGACATTTTGATCTGGTGTTGCTTGACATTATGATGCCAGAGATGGATGGATTAGAGGTGTGCAGGCGCATAAAAGAAAATGCAACAACCGCTGATATTGCTGTAATTTTTATCACGGCAAAAACAGATATCCAGAGTATGGTTCAGGGCTTTGAATCCGGAGCCGTTGATTACATAACAAAACCATTTAACAAAAATGAATTAATTGCCAGGGTTAGAACACACCTCACGCTGCAGCATCAGAAAAGGATGCTGGAGGAGAACAATGCCATGAAAGATAAAATATTTTCAATCATCGGACATGACCTGCGCAATCCGATAGGAAATATTAAAACCTATATCGATGCCTTTCTTCTTTCCGGCATGGAGGTAAGCGATGAAGTCACCATGCTGCTGAAAGATATCTCCATCCTGTCTGAACAGGCATTTGCATTGCTCGAGAATTTATTGCTTTGGGCAAAAAACCAGTCAGGGAGGTTGACCAGCAATCCTGTCAGGACTAATATTGCAGAAGTGATAACGAATGCCGTCTTCCTGATTCAAAACCAGGCAGACAACAAAAGTATTTCAATCATCAGGCATTCCATAAATAAAACGGAAGCCTTTTTTGACCCTGAGCAGATTGCCATTGTTTTGCGTAATCTTATTTGGAATGCGATCAAATTTACACCCAGGGACGGAGAAATTCAACTGGAAGTTAAATCCTTAAAAGACAAAGGTAAAGCCTTTGTGAGAGTGGAAGTTTCTGATAACGGAGTTGGAATTGAAGCTGAAGACCAGAAAAAACTATTTGATTCGCGTCATCATTTTACAACCTTTGGCACCAACAATGAGAAAGGTTCAGGACTAGGACTTCATATTTGCAGGGAATTTGTCGAAATGAACGGAGGTACTATCGGTGTTCAAAGTGAACCCGGCAAGGGAAGTACCTTTTTCTTTACCCTGCCGGCATAAGAAATTTATTGATTGGATGATCGGATGATTTGTTGATTGAAGGTTCATGGGATGAGTCCACCAATAATCTGTAAACCTGCCGAATCCCGATGTATCGGGATTCGGCAGTCAAGCCTACCTACGCTAAAGCTTCGGCAGGCAAGCCTGAAAGTTGAATTCCAGACCCAATACTTTTAGCACCATTCCACCTTTTCACTGTTCCACTATCTTATCCTGCCGTCTACCGGTTTATATGCTCTGTTCGCCGATTATCATGATGAAATAGAATGTCCCCTTTCTAATTTTGATGCATAATTGTTAAACATCTAATTAAAATGAAAATGAGCAGCAGTATTTTTTGGGGAATAATTTTAATCCTGATCGGATTGAGCCTCATACTTAAAGTCGTCTTCAATGTCGATTTTCCATTCTTCAAGTTCTTGTTTGCATTCTTTCTTATTTACCTGGGGATCAGAATATTTATCGGAAAAGATTTCCGGCTATTCTCCGATGCCAACGATGAGCATACGGTGATTTTTAGTCAACGAACAATTACCAGTGTGGAAGACGGGAGGGAATATAATGTTATATTCGGAAACGGGATTTTTGACTTGCGCAACTTCCAGTCTTCCGGAGATGAGAAGGTTACCATTAAACTGAATACCGTTTTTGGCGGCAGCGAAGTGCTCATCAATGACAGTATTCCGCTGGAGATAAATGCACATACTGTTTTTGCCGGAAGCAAGATGCCAGATGGTAATGTGTCGGCTTTTGGGGAAGCAAAATATAAAAACAACATTTATAGCAATGCTCCCTTACTGAGAATAGAATCCAACACCGTCTTCGGAGGATTCCTTGTAAAAAAAATCTAGTTATCAGAACACGGAAGTAATCCTTCAGTCCGGTGGAAATAATTCAACCACCGGATTTTTTTTGCCGGGAAGGCTTGATGAGTCGCGGAGATTACCATTCCGGCTTTTTACGCAGAACTTTTTTATCAGCCCTGAGCTTTTTCCCTGTTAGCCGTTTCTCAGTTGATTTAACCGTTCGTTTGGTTGGTTTTCTCACCTTCCTTTTCGTCAATGCCCGGTTAATGATCTTATAGAATTTTTCTGCTGCAGCCTGTTTGTTTTTCAGCTGGGATCGTTCTGATTGTGACGTGATAATCAGAAATCCTTCATCCGTGAGTTTCTTCTTTAGGCTATTGGCAAGCCATTCCTTTTCAGCCTCGGTTAGCAGTTGAGAAGAAGATGGATGAAAACGAAGCTCAATTTTCGTATTAACCTTGTTGACATGCTGGCCTCCGGGGCCATGGCTTCTTGAAGCAGTAATGATCCATTCATCGCTGAAGTCTCTTCCCGCGATGGCTGGATTTTCGGTTTGTTTTGTTTTGCCCACTTACCTGTTGCAGCTAATAGTCATAAGAAACTGTTGAAAGTATCTGACAGCTTTTAATACAAAATTAGTATTTATTGCAAAAGGTAATAATAAGGAGAATAATTGTATTTTTGCCGGTCATATAATTCAAAATAGTTTTTATGAAACATGCTGAAATACAAACTGAGAAGGGCATTGTGAAGGTAAAGTTCTATGAACAGGATGCCCCCAATACGGTAGCCAATTTTATTAAACTTGCCCGGCAGGGATTTTATGACGGTCTGACATTCCATCGCGTCATCCCTGATTTTGTTATACAGGGAGGCTGTCCGGACGGAACTGGCGCAGGAGGCCCTGGCTATACCATAAAATGCGAACTGAATGGCAATAATCAGTATCATGACAGGGGAGTGCTTTCAATGGCCCATGCAGGAAGGGACACAGGAGGATCTCAATTTTTCATATGCCTTAACCGTGAGAATACAACTCATCTTGACCGGAAACACACCTGCTTTGGTAAAGTATATGAAGGATTGGACGTGGTGGATAAAATACGCCAGGGCGACAGGATCCTGAAAGTTACCATATCTGAATTATCATAATAACATCAGCATACTATTATGGGAAGGGCATTTGAATTTCGCAAGGCCAGGAAGCTCAAAAGATGGGGCAATATGGCCAAAATATTTACACGTATCGGTAAAGAAATTGTAATCGCCGTTAAAGCGGGTGGCCCTGATCCGGCGGGTAATTCAAGGCTCAGGGTTCTGATCCAGAATGCCAAAGCGGCTAATATGCCAAAAGATAATATTGAAAGGGCTATTAAAAGAGCTGTTTCCAAGGATCAGCACGACTACCGGGAGGTGACCTATGAAGGCTATGGCCCTTATGGTGTTGCCATTATGGTTGAAACAGCCACGGATAATCCAACCCGCACGGTTGCCAATGTGCGCAGTTATTTCAGCCGCTATAACGGTGCGCTGGGGACTTCAGGTAGCGTTGAATACATGTTTGAGCATAAATGCCAGTTCAAAATTAAAAACAATAATAATATCAACCTGGAGGAGCTTGAGCTTGAATTGATTGATTATGGCGTGCAAGAAGTATTTTCAGAAGATGACAGTACTATCATATACGCCGGATTTGAATCCTTTGGTCCTATCCAGAAGTACCTGGAAGAAAATGGTTTCGAAATCATCAACGCTGAGTTTGAAAGAATACCTGCTGACCAGAAGGAACTGAACGCTGAACAGGTTGCAGAGATTGAAAAGCTTTTGGAAAGGCTTGAAGAAGATGATGATGTTACCAATGTGTACCATAATATGAAATAACATTGAGAGTCTTCGGGAAACATCCTTCAGGAAAAAGACTGGAAAGGCTGAAAAAATCCTCAAATTACAGGGATAAAGCTTTTACGAATCTCGAAATTACTGATATCATTTCGAAAAAGATTTCTTCCTTCACCTTGATGAAGGCGTTTTTCAACAAACCAAAATCCGTATCTCCTTCAGGCCGGATACCTTCGGTAAATAATAACCTGAAAGAAAGCACTTTTAAAAAGCCAACCGTTGTATGGTTTGGCCATTCATCCTATGCAATCTTTACAGGATCATTATCAATTTTGGTTGATCCGGTCTTGAAAGCCAATGCATCACCCTTTCGATTTTTTGGAAAGCCTTTTGCCGGGTCCGACATTTATTCCATTAACGATTTGCCTTTTATTAATCTGGTATTGATTACACATGACCATTATGATCATTTATGCTATAGCAACATAAGGGATCTTCGTGATAAATGCGATAGGTTCATAGTACCGCTTGGAGTTGGCGAACACCTGGAATACTGGGGCGTTGAACCGGGGAAGATAAGGGAACTGGACTGGTGGCAACAGGAAGTGGTCAATAAGGAGATCTCGGTTACAGCAACTCCTTCCAGACACTTCTCAGGCAGGATGATTACCAGAAATAAAACACTGTGGTGTTCCTATGTTTTAATGATAAATAAATTCAAACTTTACCTGGGCGGAGATTCAGGTTATGGTATACATTATAAAAGGATAGGGGAAAGATATGGCCCTTTTGACTTCGCCGTGCTGGAATGTGGACAATACGGCATCGGCTGGCCTCAAATTCATATGGTCCCGGAAGAGACAGCAGCCGCCGCTGCCGATTTGCAGGCTGAGGTTTTCATGCCTGTTCACTGGGGCAGATTTGCCTTGTCCCTGCATCCCTGGAATGAATCCATAAAACGGGTATTCGCTGCGGCTAAAGCGCTTAAACTTAACATAAATGTACCCGGGATAGGGGATTGCTATGAGATTGGCAGCCCCGTGAAACAAATGGAATGGTGGGATTTTCATTAGATGATACCGGACGGCATGGAAATAAAGGATCTGTACAATAAACTCAAAGAGGCTTATTCAAATCAGAATCTAACCAGGATTACCATAACCCTTATTAAACTATATAAGGACAAACAATTTGGGACCCTGGGACAAATCGCTGAAATGATAAGGGAAACGGTTGAAATCGAAGTTGATCCTGAAGCCCGTTATTTCTCAAGGCTGATGATGCTGTATCATCCCGACCGTGGAAATTATCACCGGCAGGAAATTGACAGGCTGGCTGTCAATAATGATTACAAAGGCCTTTCTTCCTATGCCCATATACTATCCCTGGGTAGCATAGAAGAAATTGCCGTGACGCTGGCAGGTTATGAAGACATAGATTACTCACCGGTTTATGAATGGGATATTAACCTGAATGACTTCATCATCATTACCAGTGAAGAAAAGCCGATACAAGACAAGAAAAACACTAAAGAGAAAAGATCACGGGGCATCTCTTTTTATGATGCTGTTAAGATCAGGATGTATGGCAACACCCATATCGAATTCCCCCCTTATTATCTCGAGGATATCGAGGAGTTAGAACTCGCTCAGTCCGGAATCGACGACCTTGACGGGGTCCAGTATTGCATTCATGCCATTTCACTGGATCTATCCGGTAATTCAATCGAGGATATATCCTGGCTTTGGGGATTAAAGCAGCTGCAGGAAATCAATCTTTCAGACAACAGGATTTCCGATATCGATACGTTGTCAAATCTGAAAAACATACGGACCCTTAATCTCTCCCATAACACAATCAGCGATATTTCACCTTTATTGAATCTGGAAAAGCTGGAATATCTTGAGATATCAGGAACCAAAGCACCCCAGGAGCAGATCAGGGAGTTGGAGGAACTCGGTGTTACGGTAATCCGGCAGCAATGATAGGAATTGGAATCCTCTGCAGGCATGAATGCAATAGTGGATCCCGATAGATTGGAGTAGGCTGTGGAGGGTGGACTGCAGTCTCTTTGTTATCCTGCGTTGGATCTTTTGTGCATCTGTTCAAGAAGCCATTTTACCGCATCATCCTCTTTGGTGAACAAGCGGGTAGGGACTTTTGGCTGACTGAATTTCAGGTATATATTGGCAAAATAACTGGACACCTTCGAGTCAATTATAATGGCCGTTCCCGCGACATGTGACCGGTACTGTGCAGCAGCATAAGCACGGGTTTTAGAATCAATGAACATCATATCCCTGACGTCGATCAGGTTTGCACATAGCCTTCCCGCATTCCAGGTATCACCAATCCCGGTCATCTTTTCCAGTGTGTCCATATCAATGGAACAGTTGTTGATCGCAATGTACCGGTATATCTGGTCATCTCCCTGGATTACCTTAATTTTGTCATTGATGATAGTGCTTTGCATGGAAAATAATTTGGTGGCCGCAATTTAGTATATTTTTCAGGGAAAGGGAAGTGCCCGGAAATAAAATTATACTTCACCAGTTATCCGAAAAGGAATCATGTCATCCTTACAGAAAGGACGATGGTAATGGTTGTTCCTCTGTTCAGTCT
>CAYWCR010000119.1:0-10100 GCA_964456825.1 uncultured Bacteroidales bacterium | reverse complement strand
GAATTCAAGGCACCTACACTTTCACTGACGGGACAAAAAGCAGCTGATTTTTTTCAAAACCTGCATGTTGACAGATTGTTCCTTGCAACCGCAGGTATTGCATTGAAATCAGGATTAACTTACCCGGGTATCAGTGATATTTGCGTGAAAAGAGCTATGATTGATTCGGCTGATGAAATTTTCCTGGTGGCCGATTCGACTAAAATTGGTAAAAACTCATTTGCCAGCCTGGGAGCGCTCTCATTAATCACCTTCCTGATCACTGATTCCAATATCACTCAGGAAGATATTGAATGGCTTAACACAAACGAAATCCCATTTATAATTGCTGAATAGTCCTCCTTAAAAAAGACTTGCATCGAAGCTGGTAATTAAGATTCCTGCTAATTTGGGCTATGATTTAGTTAATTTCATAAAGTTGAGAAATATATAAAATCTCATTTTAGGAACTTTCTCTTTTCCCATTTCTTCCCCCGAAATTAAAATCCCCTGCAAGCAACTTGCTTACAAGGGATTCATCATTTTTTTGAGGTCTCTGGCGGAGTCGAACCGCCCTACGCGGTTTTGCAGACCGCTGCCTAACCCCTCGGCCAAGAGACCAATTAATGGCTCGCAAAGTTAGAAAATTATTTTGTAATTCAAATTTGAAGAGAGGTTTCTCGCAAAGACGCGAAGGCGCTAAGAATTTAAGAAAATATATTCGTATGTGCTTTATAGATTATTTACTATTCGAAGTATACCATTTTTGATCAAAGCCTCATTGAAATTCACCAGCAGACCAAGTTTCGTGCCTGTAAGTTTCAAGTAGGTCAATAGTTGCTTTTTATGAACGGGTGCCAGATTTTCAATACTTTTAATCTCAATAATTACCTTTCCTTCCACTATGATGTCAGCCCGGAAACCGAGTTCCAGCATCAGTTCGTTGTAATAAACCGGTATGCCTGTTTGTCTTGAGAAGGACAGACCCATTTGTAAAAGTTCATAACAAAGCACTTCTTCGTATACAGATTCCAGCAACCCGGGTCCCAATTTCCTGTGAATGCGATAGCAACAATCCACAATAATGGCAGAAAGTTCATTTTCATTCATATGCTTTCAAAATTTACTATAACGTTTAAATATTGCCTGAAACAGATAAGATCATATTGTATATTCCCTTATCTTTCTTTGCGTCTTTGCGCCTTTGCGAGACCCTCACATTTTCCTTTTTGCGAGAATTCCCAAAACCCTAATCCCCCGCATACTCACCCAAACAATCCGGGCATAAACAATCATTATATCGCTGCTGGATCTCCAGCATCTCCTTCCTGTGAATCCTAACCTTTTCACACCAGCAATCCTTTTCCCCATAACAGGTAAATGACTTTCCGCATTTCGGACATATTTTTATGCACCCACCTTTCATATGGCTATTTGGTCATTACAACACTGACTCCTGCTGTTTGTCCGCCCAGAGGCGGATTCAACTTGGTCACCTTTACCGTGATCCTGTCAATACCTTTAAAATACTTATACAATGCATTGATGATCCTTCCGGCAACATGTTCCAGCAGCTTTGACGGAATCATCATTTCTTCCCTGACGATCACGTAAACCTTGCTGTAATCAATGGCATCATTCAGGTCATCGGTGATGGAAGGCTTTATCAAATCGGTATCAATGGTCAGGGATACCGTAAAGCGGGTGCCGGTTTTCTGCTCCTCGGGATAATGACCGTGAAAGGAATAGAATTCCATGTTTTCAAGAAGGATCTGACCCATATAATTAGTAGTTAGAAGTTAATAACTGCAATATTATTAAATCTTAAAATATCATACATACTATAATAGAAATTATAGCACAGACACAACAACCGCAGTTGTTGTCATTCCGGACGGAGCTACCAGAATTAATAAGCTTCTCAGCCTGCTGGTGCGACGATCCGGTATCCCGAAGGGCTCATGAGCAGGTTATTGTGCCTGCAAGTGTGTAGCGAATAATCTTATCGCATCACACCAGGTTTTACATTTAACTTCATTGATCCAATATGATCAATTATTTTACATTAATCTATTACGTTTCAAACATGACAATGCTAATGTTAACTCTCTTGATAGGAGATTCCTGGTCTCCGCAAATCATTCGTGTAAGTCCAAAATTATTTCTTGCTCCGCCAGGAATGACAGCATTGCGAAAGCTTTGCCTTGAAAATGCTGTTTAAATTATCAAATTTATCCCCTGAATATATCTCATACTAAAAATCGGAACCCTAATTCAAAAAATTATCTTTCCTCTGCCTTCATTAACAATAAACTTAATTTTTTACATTTGCCTCCTTATCATTTTATTATTTAATATTATGCCAAGATAATGGGAACGGAAGAAAACATCAAAGCGTTGAATTTTATTGAAGAGATCATTGAAGAAGATATCCGCAATCATAAGAATGATGCCCGTGTCCACACCCGTTTTCCCCCCGAGCCCAATGGTTACCTGCACATCGGCCATGCCAAGTCCATCTGCCTGAATTTCGGGATGGCACAAAAATACAACGGGAAATGCAACCTCCGCTTCGACGACACCAACCCGGTTACCGAGGACGTCGAATATGTCGATTCCATTAAGGAAGACATCCGCTGGCTTGGATTTGACTGGGAAGACAGGGAATATTATGCCTCTGACTATTTTGATAAACTTTATGAGTGGGCCCTTCAGCTTATCAAAACAGGGAAGGCTTATGTTGATGATACCGCGGCGGAAGAAATATCCGAATTGCGCGGTGTTCCCACCCAGCCTGGTGTTGAAAGCCCCTGCCGCAACCGGTCTGCTGACGAGAATCTCGAACTGTTCCGGCGTATGCGTAACGGCGAGTTCCCCGACGGCAGCAAGGTACTCAGGGCAAAGATCGATATGACATCGCCCAACATGCACATGCGTGATCCTGTTCTCTACCGCATCAAGCATGCGCATCATCACCGCACCGGAGACAAATGGTGCATCTACCCCATGTACGACTGGGCACACGGGCAATCGGATTACACCGAAGGCATCACCCACAGTCTCTGTACCCTGGAATTTGAAGTGCACCGGCCGCTGTATGACTGGTGCCTCGACCAGATCGCCGAAGGCAATTACAGGCCGCGACAGATCGAATTTGCCCGCCTGAACATCGATTACACGGTGATGAGCAAAAGACGCCTGTTGCAGCTGGTAAACGAAAAATATGTCAGCGGCTGGGACGATCCCCGCATGCCTACCATCTGTGGATTGCGCAGGAGAGGCTATACACCGGAAGCCATCCGGAACTTCGTCGAGACCGTAGGGTTGGCCAAGCGCGAAAATGTGATCGGATTTGGTCTGCTCGAATACTGCATTCGCGAAAACCTGAATAAAATCGCCCTGAGACGGATGGTTGTCCTCCACCCTTTGAAAGTAATCCTTGATAATTACCCTGATGACCAGGATGAAATGTTGGAAGCCGAAAACAATCCCGAAGATCCTTCATCCGGCATCCGGCTGATCCCCTTTTCAAAAGAACTGTTTATTGAACAGGAGGATTTCATGGAAGAAGCCCCTAAAAAGTTTTTCCGGCTTACACCGGGTAATGAAGTGCGCCTGAAAAATGCCTATATTGTTAAATGCACCGGCGTGGTAAAAGATCCTTCCACCGGTACGATCCGGGAGATCCACTGCACTTATGATCCCGACACCCGCAGCGGTTTGGAAGGAGCCAACCGTAAGGTAAAAGCCACCATCCACTGGGTATCGGCAAAGCATGCCCTGGAAGTTGAAATAAGATTGTACAACCGTTTATTCTCCAAGGCTGATCCGGATGATACCGAAGAAGGGAAAGACTGGAAATCAAACCTCAACCCTGATTCCCTTTCGGTGATAACCGGCAAAGCCGAACCTCAGCTGTCAAACGACAATCCGCTGCATAAATTCCAGTTCCTCAGGATTGGATACTTCTGTTTCGATAAGGAATCTGCACCCCGGCATTTGGTGTTTAACCGCACAGTGGGGCTTAAGGATGAGTGGGCGAAAATAGTAGGGACAAGGGACAAGGGACAAGGGACAAGGGGGGTTTAGGGATGTGTGGCTTGTGTTTTGTCCCTGGAATTATTATAACCTGCTGGATAGAGATTTAATTAAGCCTGTAAGCATTCTGATTATTTCTTCCAATTCCTTTAGGAATTTGTCGGTTTCATCATTGTCAATAAAGCTTAAATTTGAGGAGATTATCAGTTGTGTTTCTATTTCTGCTGAGGAACCTAAGGCTACATAAAGAAAATGGATATATTCCCGGGTATTTCTTCTGGCACAACCTTCAGCGATATTAGACGGTATTGAAATTGCAGCCCGTCTTATCTGGCTAACTATACCATAAACTTCATCTTTTGGGAATGACTTAGTAAGATGGTAAACAGATGTAACGAATAAAATACTTTTTTGCCAAACTTTTAAACTTTTGTGTGTTTCCATTACCTATAACGTTTTGATGATTAACTATTAATAATTACCTATATAAAAATACTCTATTCCTTTCCAATTACAAAATCTCCCTCTCCCAAATCCCAAACCCAATTCCCGCATTACTTGTCCCTTGTCCCTTTTTTATTTCTTAATATTTTGAAATCCAAACAATCCTTTATACTTTTGCATGCTTTTTAAAAATACCGGTATAACGGTTAGGAATATTGCCCTTTAGTGTAATTGGTTAACACGTCTGACTCTGGATCAGAAGAGTCTAGGTTCGAGTCCTAGAAGGGCAACAAGATATTGCAACTAAGCTTATATGACCGCCTTTAATCGATGAGATTTCAGGCGGTTTTCATTGTTGCTGATCTCAATATTGAAGTTCCTTTAATGTACCGGCTAATAAAAACTAAACACACTGTAATAATTTGGATATAAGTCCATTTATTACTAATTTTAGTTGGAATTCTTTAAGGACTTATCCTATGAAAAGTCTGTATGTGTTATTCCTGATTGGTATTGGTTTTGTTCCAATACAGATCCTATCTCAAACATCTGATCATTTGGTTCCCCAGCAACAAAAGAGAATTGCCCTTGTCATCGGCAATGGCAACTATCTTACCGGACTTTTGGCCAATCCCGAAAATGATGCCCGGGCCATGAAAACAGCACTGCAAAATGTCGGATTCGAAGTCATGGCCTATGAAAACCTCAACCAAAGCCAGATGAAGAGAGCCATTGATGATTTCGGAATGAACCTGAAAAACTACCATATCGGTCTGTTTTATTATGCCGGACACGGCATTCAATGCAACGGTTACAATTATCTCGTCCCCGTTGATGCCCAGATAAGTTTTGAAAGACAGATTGAATACGATTGCGTTCCCGCTGACAGAATACTGGCCATTATGCAGGAATCGGGCGCACAGGTCAATATTATGATCCTGGATGCCTGCCGCAATAATCCTTTTGAAAGGAGCTGGACAAGGTCTGCATCAGGCAGTGGCCTGGCATTTATGAACGCCCCCAAAGGAACCCTTATTGCCTACGCCACATCTCCCGGCAGTATTGCATCTGACGGCAGCGGGGAAAACGGATTGTATACGGCTGCCATCCTCGAACATATCGAAACACCGGATATTACCGTCCTGCAAATGTTTCAAAATATCAGGAATACCGTGGTCCAGCAATCCAATAACCAGCAAATTCCCTGGGAATCAACTTCACTGACCGGTGACTTTTATTTCAACCATTCCAGTTACCGTTTTGACCAGCGTCCTGTTGTCGGGGAAATCAAGGAAGTGATCACTTTTGGCAATATCATGCTGACCACTGAAATCTCCGGTGAACTTTACCTGGACAGCCTTAAAATTGCCCACGTAACATCCCATACCATTATACCTATCGACAGGGTTACTTCCGGTAAACATAAGCTGGCGATAAAAGGCGCTGATAACTGGTCGGAAGATATCATCGTAAATAAAGGCCAGACTACCCGTACTTATGCAAAAAGCATTCCCCCGCCCGAAGCTGGCGCAAAAGCCGTGAACATTGAGGAAGATGAGAGATCACTGAATGAAGACATTTTTGTTGATAACAGGGATGGTAAGAAATACAAGTGGGTAAAGATCGGGAAACAGATCTGGATGGCAGAGAACCTTGCCTATCTGCCCAGGGTTAGTCCTCCAACTGCCGGATCCCTTACTTCCCCCTATTATTATGTATACGGATATAGCGGAAGCAGTGTTGAGGAAGCAAAAGCCACCAGCCATTACAAAAACTACGGTGTACTTTATAACTGGCCTGCCGCTTTGAATGGATTTCCCCCGTCGGATGCAAAACCCAGCAGGATTCAGGGAATATGTCCTGACGGATGGCATCTGCCCAGCGATGCAGAATGGAATGAGCTCATCGGTTATTGGAAGACTGAAAACATAGCAGACAAGCTTAAGGAATCCGGAAATACACATTGGGTAAACATGAATACGAAAGCCGACAACAGCACCGGATTTACAGCGCTGCCGGCGGGCCGCCGCCATCCCGGCGGGATGTTCGACCATATGGGGAACCATAGTTTTTTCTGGTCGGCCAGCAAGGCTCCCCATAAGGATGCCTGGTTCTTCAGGCTCAGTTACAATTCCCCCTTGCTTTACCGCGGCAACGTCACCCGGGATATAGGCTTTTGCGTCCGCTGTGTTAAAGACTGATTCTTCTGTTTCCGGCTTAAAGGATTAAAAAAAACAATGATTCTTTGCAATCATTTTTTCCGTATATTCGCCCCCTTAAAAATTCTTTTAGCTTAGCTACTGAGAGGGAAAATTCGGGAGGATAATCATCATGCAAGTTTTTCATCACCGCCGGGAAATCAATCAGCACATTGCATCACTTAAGAAAGAGGGGAAGTCCATCGGCTTTGTGCCCACCATGGGCGCGCTGCATGCAGGGCATATTTCCCTGGTGCAACGTGCAAAAAAGCAGAATGATATCGCGGTTGTCAGCCTGTTTGTCAATCCCACCCAGTTTAACAACAAGGAAGATCTCCTCCGCTATCCCCGGACCCTGGATGCTGACCTGCACATGCTGGAAAAAGAAGGATGTGATGTCGTGTTCAACCCCGATGAGAAAGAGATGTACCCCGAACCCGACCTGCGGGTTTTCAGTTTCGGTAACCTCGACAAGGTGATGGAAGGGAAACACCGGCCCGGACATTTCAACGGTGTGGCTCAGGTAGTGACAAAACTTTTTGATATCATTAAACCTCATCGCGCCTATTTTGGAATGAAGGATTTCCAGCAGGTGGTCATCATCAGAAAGCTGGTTGACGACTGTGAATACCCGGTCGAGATAATAGCATGCCCCATCGTCCGTGAAGCCGACGGACTGGCCATGAGTTCGCGCAATATGCGGCTTTCAGCGGAACAGCGTCAGCATGCGGTGCTGATTTCAAAAACCCTTTTTGAGGCTCAGCGGACAGGCGTTTCAGTATCCGTTGAAAAGATGAAAAAGAAAGTGGTTGATACCATCAATAAGGATCCCTGGCTGCAGGTTGAATATTTTGAGATTGTTGACGATAAAACCCTTCAGCCGGTGAAGGACTGGGAAAAACCCGGCGGCAGGGTCGGATGCATTGCAGTCCATGCAGGAGAAGTGAGACTTATAGATAATGTCACTATAAATTCTTAAATTTGACCATTATGGTTATTGAAGTATTAAAATCGAAAATACACCGCGTCAGCGTAACCGAGTCAAACCTGCAGTATATAGGCAGCATAACCCTTGACAAAAACCTGATGGATGCGGCCAACCTGATAGAAAATGAAAAGGTGCAGGTCATCAACATCAACAATGGTGAACGTTTTGAGACCTATGTCATCACCGGGGAAAAGGGTTCCGGGATCGTTTGTCTCAACGGGCCCGCTGCCCGCAAGGTCCAGGTCGGTGATATTGTCATTGTTCTGTCCTATGCCATGATGGATTTTGAGGAAGCTAAAAAATTCAAGCCTGCCATCATATTTCCTGATCCTGTCACCAATAAGGTTCACTGATAATTCCATTTTCTTTTATTTTTTCTCCGGCATCCTGTTTTCCACGATAGTTTTTCTACTTTTACAGTTTAAGAAATTCTATTCATGGACATACTTGCCCATATTCAGGAAAAGATCCTGAATGAAACTACACTGGATACCTGGCTTGCCCGGATGCATTTCCGGAAACGGAAAATCGTTTTTACCAACGGTTGCTTTGATATCCTGCACCAGGGCCACATTATTTACCTTTCCAAAGCAGCCGATGCCGGTGATGCACTGATCATCGGCCTGAATTCCGACAGCTCTGTCAGAAAACTGAAAGGGATCGGCCGTCCCATCATTGACCAGCATTCCAGGGCTTTGCTGCTGGCAGCCCTTCCTTTTGTTTCGGCAGTCGTTTTATTTGATGATGAAACACCCTACCAGTTGATCCGGAAGGTTCAGCCGGATGTCCTGGTAAAGGGCAGTGATTATAAGCCCGAAGAGATTGTCGGATATGACATTGTCAAGGGCAGGGGGGGTGAAGTGATTACCATTGATTTTGTGGAAGGGTATTCCAGTTCATCGATCATCAGAAAGATAGCCGGGAACAAATAAGGATGGCCAAATCAAAAACAGTCTATTTTTGCCGTAACTGCGGTGCAGAGGCTCCCAAATGGCTGGGTAAATGTCCGGCCTGCGGGGAATGGAATACCTATATCGAAGAAGTCATCCGCACAAAAACACCGGCGGAACGGCACAGTGACAGGGGAAAGGACTCAAGTCCGCTGAGACTCCGGGATATCTCTTCGGCCGAAGAAATACGCCTTGATACCGGTATCGGAGAATTCAACCGTGTGCTGGGAGGGGGACTGGTAAAAGGATCCGTGGTGCTGCTGGGTGGCGAGCCCGGCATAGGAAAATCAACCCTTGCCCTGCAAATGGCCCTGAAACTGATCCATGAAAAGGTGCTGTATGTTTCAGGCGAGGAGAGCAACCGCCAGATCAAGATCAGGGCTGAGCGGCTCGGCCTTTCCAGCGAAAATTGTTATTTTCTGAGCGAGACATCGCTGGATGCCGTATTTACACAGATGGCCAGCCTGGGCCCCGGACTTGTCATCATTGATTCCATACAAACCCTCCAGGATGAATCGATCGATTCATCCCCGGGCAGTATTTCGCAGGTCAGGGAATGTGCGGTCAAATTGCTGCGGTTTGCAAAGGAGACATCCACCCCCGTCATCCTCATCGGCCATATTACCAAAGACGGAACCATTGCCGGTCCTAAGGTGCTCGAGCATATTGTTGACACCGTGCTCCTGTTTGAGGGCGATCATCATTATCTCTACCGCATACTGCGTTCCACCAAGAACCGGTTTGGGACAACGGCAGAACTTGGCATTTTTGAGATGCTGCAATCGGGCTTGCGCGAGGTCACCAACCCTTCCGAGATCCTGATCAACAAAAACAACGACGGGCTCAGCGGCGTTGCCATCGGTGCCACCATCGACGGCGTTAGGCCTTTTTTGATAGAGGTTCAGGCACTGGTCAGCACGGCTGCCTATGGCATGCCCCAGCGCATTGCCACAGGTTATGATGTCCGCAGGCTTAATATGCTGCTGGCCGTACTGGAGAAAAGGGCAGGTTTTAAACTGGCTACCCGTGATGTTTTTCTGAATATTGCGGGGGGAATAAAGATCAGCGATCCCGGACTGGACCTGGCTGTTATAATTGCCGTGCTGTCATCCAATTTCGACAGGACCGTGAGGAAAGATATTTGCCTGAGCGCCGAGGTAGGGCTTTCGGGAGAGATAAGAACGGTAAGCCGGATTGAACAAAGGATCCGCGAAGCTGAAAAACTGGGTTTCAAGACTATACTGATCGCTTCAGGATATGAAAATAAAATAGCCATTCCCGAAAAGAAAATTAAAATAGTAGCGGTCTCAAAGGTGGAAGAAGCACTGAAATACCTGTTTGCTGCGGATAAAACTGTTTGATCTTTTTGATGTAAGATTTACGATTAAAGATTTTTGATTTCGAAGTTACTGCCTCCTGCCTCCTGCCACTGCCTGCTGCTACTGCTTCCTGCCTCCTGCCGCTGCCTCCTGCCTCTTTCTCTCCGTCTCCCCTTCTCTCCGT
>CAYWCR010000118.1:0-10170 GCA_964456825.1 uncultured Bacteroidales bacterium | reverse complement strand
TCACAGGTTATATAATGAATATATAAATCCACCGGATTGTTCAGGGCTATTTCCCGATGGATGCCATCGTTTATCAGGCTTATTACATCTATATCATGATTTTGCGGGGAGAATTCCCTTACCAAATAGCCAGCAAGCAATTCAGGATGCTGTACCCTTACACATCCATGGGATAATGCCCTAACATCTTTGGAAAACGACCGTTTGCCGGGTGTATCGTGAAGAAAAACTGCATAGGGATTGGGAAACACGAACTTCACACGGCCCAGTGAATTATCCTTTCCTGATTCCTGCATGAGTTTAAGATTAAAAGTTTTGGCAGAAACAGAATTCCAGTCTACCTGATGGTAGGCTATAGTATTCCTGTTCTTATCCACCAGCCTTAACCTGTTGCGATGCAGGTAACCGCTGTCGGATTTAAGTTTTGGCAATATTTCATCAAGGGTAATGCTGCGGGGTACCTGCCATTCGGAGTTGGTGATTATTCTTTCAATTTTACTGCTGACCAACGGTGTGGGGGTTTTTACAGCTCCGACGATAACCTTTGAATTCCCGATAATGCTGTTCTTTTTATAAATACGCATCTGATAGGCAGGTATATTAACATAGATGAACTGCTCAGCCTGAAGGTTTTCTTTTCTCAGTCTGTCCAGATTGAGTGCTATTTGTCTGTATTTGTATTCGGTTGATTGTGCCAGTGCCTCGCGGGTGTTTCTGCCGGGTTTGCCATCCGGTTCAAGACCGTGGTAATACTGAAATTTCTTAAGTGACAGGATGAACAATTCATCCGTTGATCCGGGTTGCAGGTAGCCAAGGTTGATCAATACTTCTTCGGCTGTTTTCCTGAAAAAAGCTGAATCTTTTGAAGGATCAGGAACGAAAACCCGGGCATCGGCTCTTGCTGTAATTTTTAAAAACCTTACCAGTGCCTGCTGAAGTTTACGGTATTCTATGAAAGTGGGTTGAACCGCGAGTATGCGCTTTTCAAAATCATCACTTGTCAGGGCACTGACTAAATATGAAGTTAAACTGGCAGCAGCCGGCAATGAAAAAAGCGCGGAATCGAATTCAGCGTAGCCCATTTTCAGCAATACCATAAACCGCAGGCAGGCATCTGTTAGCAAAAGCTCAAGGTTCATACGGCTTGCCAGGTAATGACTTCGTATATCCCTGTTTTTCATTAATTCTATTTCATTCCTTATTTCATGAACCGGGAACAAGCTGGTTTTCAGTCCGTACATTTCGGCTTTATCAAGCAATCCTAGCAAAACAACAGCCTGGTCGGACAAAGCAGTATTGCTTGTCCAAACGGGTCTGTAGTTTTGCTTTGAATAAAAATCTTTTAACAAAGGTATTGTTCTCAGCCTTGAATTGTCCATGGCATCGCTGCCTGCATCAGGCATTTTCCGGAAAAAAACTGTCATATTATCCTTTAAAGCAGATAAAAACAGGTCATTCTCCATCAGCAGCATTTCTTTTCTGTGGCTTTGATAACCGGTGCTCATTATAAATAAACCAGCCAGCATTATGAGCCGTACATTATAAAGTCCAGCCTTTTTGGTCCAATATACTATTCTTTTCTCTGTCGGGGGGTTACAGGAATAAGCGGGGAGCGTTGTTACTTTTTTTGTTGGTTCCATTATTCCTGCGTTTTTCTTCAATGAATATATACAATCAGCGGTCTGCAAGGGAAGATTAAATACACCAACCCTTTTTAAGCCCATTATCAGTACACTATTTTTTGTGATAGCCAAAAATATAAAACAGGCCAAATTGAAATCCTCTGTTGGTTGACTTTACAGCACTATATTTATTTATATTGCTAAATCCTAAATTATATCTGGCATCAACACCAAAGCCGGTTGGTGGAAATATATAGCTCATACCAGCACTTGCACCAAAGTCAATGGGTTTTAAATTACTTTTATTGTCTGTAGCGTTATTATCAGTTTTCGATTTTGCACTTACCAGAAAACCTACCTGTGGGCCGGCCTGTAATCTGAATCCATTGTCGAACATGTATTGAAACAGAATAGGTACATTAACATAATTCAGATTGTAATTTGTAGTCCCATTGTCATTATTATATTTTGCACCCTGGGCGGAAAATACTATTTCAGGCTGAATTGCAAAATGGTTGTTAAAATGGATATGGCCAAGTAAGCCAAAATGATACCCTGCTTTTAAGTCGTACCTGGTATTGTCGTCATTGTGGACGTTATATAAATTTAGCCCACCTTTAAGTCCCAGGTTTACGTGCCCTGCAGGTGTATTGCCGTGTTGTGCACTTGCAATGCCTGAAATCAAAATTGCTGTCACTAATCCGATTAAAAATTTCATAGCTTTTTTCTTATGTTTAATTGACTTTTCGTTGTCCCCTTTTTCCGAGAGGAACTTTATAGTCAATAGTAAAGGTGCGGGTTATTTCCTGACGGAACGTTACAATATTGTTTATATTTATTACATAATTCACACATTATAAAGAAATTAAGTTATTTTGTCAGACACCAGTGATGAGGATTTTAATAATAAAATTGTTGCTGCAAATAACCCGGGAATGAAAGAAGCAAGTTCACCGAAAATGTGTGAATGATGTAACTCTTTTTAAAAGTTATGTAACATACACATTCTTCAGGAGCAATATCTTTGAATACATACTAAAAAACTTTTATTATGTCACTGGTAACCATCTTAATTGTACTCATTGTTGCAGGTGTTCTGCTCTGGCTTGTCAACGCATACATCCCCATGGATGGTAAAATCAAAAAAATATTAAACATTGTGGTTGTAATTGCTGTTGTCATCTGGCTTCTTAAGGCATTTGGACTTTTTAATCAACTGAAGGATATACGTTTTTAATCCTCCTTCGCGTTCCGCTTGTGCCACCGCTAAACCTGCCTGACGGCAGTCAGGGCTTAAGGCGGCACGCGGTCGGCAGACGAGAAGACATGGATTAATTCCCCGATGCTCTGCATCGGAAATTTAAGTCCGGCGTTTTACGCCGGGGCTTAATGCTATTTTTTTATAAGGAAAAACATTATTTATCTTTTCTTGTTATTACCATAGAAATCAAGATAAGGAAGAGTGATGGTTTGCCAACAACAGCAAGTAACTCAACTATATAATTTCCATGCTAAAAAGTAATCATTATGAAACGTACAGTAAAAGCACACTGGTCAGGTAATCTGAAAGAAGGTAAAGGTACATTGACCACACAGAGCGGTGTTCTGGACAACACAAACTATAGTTACAAAACTCGTTTTGAGGAAGGCGTTAAAGGTACTAACCCGGAAGAGTTGCTTGCAGCAGCCCACGCAGGATGCTTCACCATGTGGGTCAGTTCAATCTTAACCCAAAAAGGATTGAATCCCGTCTCTTTGGAAACGGAAGCAACAGTGACGCTGGAAGGCACAAACATTACAGCCATACATTTATCCATTAAAGGGTCAGTATCAGGTGTTAATGCAGAAGAGTTCAGTGTGATCACAAAGGAAGCGGAAAAAGATTGCATAATATCAAAAGCGTTGAGTATTCCTATAAGCACTGAAGCTCATTTGTCGGCTTAAAAAATCCAGACTGTATTTTAAAACACGAATGCACGAATTTATAATCCGTGCATTCATTGTTTTTGAATTACTGCATTGCCTCATTGAACCTACAACAGAGTATTCTTTAACTGCCATTGTGGAACTTACTTCTTTGCTGCTTTCTTAGCGGCTTTTGCAGCTCTTTTCTCTTTCAGGCTTTTTGTGGGTGCCTTCTTGTTCTTTTTTTCCTTTGCTTCTTTTTCTTTTACCATTGTTTTAAATTTTATGATTATTGAAATAAAGCATTAAGTGTACCGGACAAAAATACACCATTACCGCATTAATTGATCGTATTCATTTCTTCAAGTTATCAACAATATGAGCATCAGGACTCAGAATTAAAAGTTGAATAGGGGAGGAATACTACACAATTAATGTAAAAACTTACATAAATCACACATTCTCCAGGGTACTCCGCCGCTTGTGTTTGAGTTTTTTGAAGTGTGAAGGGGTTAATCCTGTAAATTTTTTAAACTGATTGGATAAATGTGCCACGCTGCTGTAATGCAATTTGAAAGCAATTTCAGTCAGATTAAGTTCATCGTAAACCAGCAGTTCCTTAACCTTTTCGATTTTATGGGTGAGGTAAAATTTTTCAACCGTGATCCCTTTGACTTCCGAAAAGAGGTTGGCAAGATAGGTATAATCGTAGTTGAGTTTTTCGCTCAGGTAATCCGAAAGATTTACTTTGATTTGCTCTTCTGTATAATGCACCAGTTCAATAATAGCATTTTTTATTTTCTCAACAAGAACGCTCCTTTTATCATCCATCAGTAGTAGTCCTGATTTTCTTAATGCAACATCCAACTGCTTCACCTGTCCCGGCGTGATATTTTCAGTGATATCCGCTTCCCCGATCTTAACATTAACATAACGGATCCCAAGCTTCTCCAGTTCGGTTTTCACGACCATCTGGCATCGGATACAGACCATATTTTGGATGTAAAGTTTCAAGGTTGTTAAAGGAAATTCAGGATTCGAAATATTCTCTGAAGTAAAGATATTAAATTTCTAAAAAAGAGAATGTTGGAATCAGTGCTAAGATAGCATTTTTTTTGACGACAACTTATGTTTTATATGAAAGCAGGGAAGCTTAGAAAATGTTCATGATTGCTTCGTTACAGAAAAGGATTAATAAATCATACCCATCTATTCCCTGTCGAAAACCATCGTAATATCGCGCCTACCCCGGGATGAAGAGGAGTACTGCTGAATTGACAGAATGGTACCTTTTTCCTGCAGGATCCAGTTTTCATTTGTGATCATATCAATACGCTGATCCGCGCGCTGCGTGACCACTTTTGACTGAATGAAAAGGGTATCCACGCCTTGTTTAAATTGTGCAGTTGTTGTTTGCTGAAAATTCATAAATGCCGATTTGTTTTCTTTGCCATCAAGGGTCAGTTTTTCCTCTGTTGTCTTATCATCCGCATATTCTAACAGGACAGTACGTTTAATGATAATTTCATTTTCGTCTTGCACAATTTCAATTTTATAAGGCAGACTGCTGGCTCCAACATTATGGATAATACTTTTTTCCTCATTGAAAATCCATTTACCCGAAAAATCAGCGGGCATATTTGCCGGGTCGGGCAGGGGATCCAAACCGCAGGCTGTACGATAAGGGTTCACGATTTTGCGAAATGCAGCGTCTTCCAGACTTAGTATACGGGGATCGTTAACCAAAGCCTCGTATTGTTTTTTCAGCGTATTCCTGACCATCCCAGCCCAGGTAACATAAAAGCCCCATTTCGGCTGACTGTCCAGTATCCCGGGAACTGGTGGATTGCCCACCTCGGCAAGGACCATGGGCCTGCCGCCTGACAAAGCAAGCAGGCTGTCGTAATAGGTCTTGCTGAAATCATTTCCGTATACATCCAGGGCGAGCACATCAAGATATTGTGGCCCGGGATAAAAGTTTGAAAACTGCATCCCAGCGTTGTTAGGCCTGTCAACACTCCATACCCAGACCAGGTTGGAAAGCTTATGCAGGTTGACCAGTCTGTCAAACAGCTGACGGTAAAGCATTGCGGTAGAGTATTCACCCGTGCGCCCTCCCCACCAGAACCAGTTACCGTTCATTTCATGGTAAGGCCGCCAGAGAATGGGAACATGGGCTTCCTCAAGCTTTTTCAGGTACAGGGCAATGCTGTCAACCTGCGCACACCAGCGACCGTGTATAACAGTTCCCGGTGTCAACAGATCCCTGAACTGCCGGTCCTGCAACTGACCCTGGACACTGGCCAGGGAATCCGGTTCATTACCGGGCTGCGGCCGAAAGGTCACCGGCTCGTCAGCCGTTGGGGGAACCGCATGCCAGCAGATCGTGATCAATGACCCCTTTTTATGCTGACGAATGATTTCATGCACAATATCCGGCCTGGCAAGATAGGAGTCCTTGTCACCGTCCCGGGCAAATCCCCAGTCAGTACTGAAAACCGCCGGCGTTTTACCAATGTATGCAGCAGCAAAACGCGAGTTCCTGTCTCTTATGTCAGGATAATTATGCTGGCCGGTAAGGGTATAATGACCTGAAATGTCATATAAAAGCTTCAGTAAGGCCCTGGCTTCAGGAGAAGCGTGAGGTGTCACGGGTTCATGACTGACCGGCTGGCTGAACAACGGAACAACATTAAGCCATAAAAATATTGCCGGTAAGAAAAATATCCTTTGCATAGGTTTCATAATCCTGTTTTTATGATACCGTTTCTTTTCCTGTCAGTCGTTCCACGGCATCGGCAATCTGGTCGGGTTTTCCCATAATATAAATGGTGTCACCGGACTGAAATACGATATCAGGCTCGGGATGTTCTATCAAAATGCCTTTGCGCAGAATGCCAACCAGGGTTACCCGGTAGGTCTTCCGGAATTGCATTTCAACCAGGTTCTTTCCGATCAGGGGGGAATTGCCGTCTACCTTTAAAGCGCTGATCTCAATATTGGGCAACTCCTTGATGATGGAACCATTCTTTTTTTCCGCTTCTTCCCGGAATATACCATAGTTTTCCTCGCGTATCCGTGCAAGGGCTATGTTGATATCCCGCTGTGGAACCAGCTTCTTTTTCAGTATACGCTCGAAAATCTCAATAGCGGTCTCAAATTCCTCGGGAATTACCTGGTTGGCGCCAATCCTGTAAAGTTCTTCGATATCATCCACATATTTGGTGCGTACGAGGATATAACCATGTTTGTTAAGGTTCCTTATTTTTTCTGTAATTAACATGGCTGTGATCAGATTACCTACTGAGACAACAATAACATCTGCCGTATCAACATGAGCTTTCAGCAGAATGGGTTCATTCGCTGCGTCGCCGTATACGATGGCATCTCCTTTCTTCTGCCGCTGGCGGGCGATAGCCGGGTCAAAAGCAATGGCAACACTGGGCAGGTTCATGTATCGGGCCATTTTTGAAAGATTCAGCGACCGCGAATCTTTGCCGATCAGCACAATATGGTTTTTCATCTCGGGTATGTCCAGCTTCTGAAGCGGAAACATTCCTTCGACGATACGCCTGGGTAATGGCAATTTCAACAAGACATTGGCTATAGGCCTGGAAAGATGGATCAGAAAAGGAGAAACCGACACGGTGATGACGGCTACAGCCAGAAAAAGCTGAAAATAATGACCTGACATAATATGATATTGGGAGCCGTTTTTGGCCAGTACAAAAGAGAACTCACCAACCTGGCTGAGCGCAATTCCAACCATTACCGTCCCCCTGAAAGTATGGCCAAGGGAGAAAGCCGTAGCTCCCGCAATGATGGTTTTTATCAGGATTACCAATGCCACGGTCCCGATAACGATATGAAGATTATTGTATAAAAATACCAGGTCGAGCATCATCCCTATGGACACAAAAAAGAAGCTGGTGAAAGTGTCCTTGAACGGCATCAGGTGACTGAAGGCATTATGGCTGTATCCCGATTCCGATATCATTAGCCCGGCAAGAAATGCACCAAAAGCAAGCGAAAGTCCCATTTCAGATGTCAGCATGGCAACCGACAAACAAATGAGGAGAATGCACATAAGAAACAACTCCTGATTTTTTGTCATG
The DNA here is from genome assembly GCA_964456825.1 of uncultured Bacteroidales bacterium. GTDB lineage: Bacteria > Bacteroidota > Bacteroidia > Bacteroidales > UBA10428 > UBA5072. Next base: position 2,528 of record CAYWCR010000118.1, on the reverse strand, counting down.
GCAATAATGTGCAGGAGCTTAGGCATCAGCCAACGGTTCCCGATATAGGCGATGCCGATGATCAGGGTGGTCTTCAGGAATAAGATCAGGAAATGCATTCCCTGTCCGGTGGTTTCTCCTCCGAGAATGGGCGTTAAAAGCAAAAGCGGCGCCAGGATAAGATCCTGGAAAATTAGGATCCCGAGAACGGTACGGCCGTAATTGGAAGAAAGCTCTGAGCGTTCCTGCAATAACTTCAGAACAACCGCTGTACTGCTTAACGCAGTAAGGAAGCCTATAAATATTGATTCATTCCACCCGGCACCGAAACGGCGTGCAACAAGCATTATGATGGCAGAAGTTAAGGTAAATTGCATAAAACCACCCAGGAAAACAATTTTCCTGATTTTCAGCAGGTGATTAAGCGAAAACTCAATGCCGATGGTAAACATCAGCAGGATCACCCCAATCTCAGCCATCAGTTCTATCTCGTGAGGCTGTTTTATAATGGCAAGGAGATGAGGTCCGGCTACAATACCGGTTAACATATATCCGATAATGGTGGGAATTTTGATCTTGGTAAAGATGAAATTCACCGCAGTTGACAGCGCGAAGATTAGGATAATATCCTTAAGGACATTTAATTCCATACGGACAAGTTCAATGGCACTAAAGATAAATAATTTGTGTTAATGCGCAATCGTGTTTATTCACCGCTTTATGAACGCTGTATAAAATAATATTTTTAAATTAGTGCATTGGCAGCAAGTTTAATTCATTTAAAGGCAGCCCTGTAATTTAAGCCATCATGAAAAAGACCGGAAGGAAAATAATAACCATGCTTTGGGTAATATGGCCTTTATTGACCTGTAATGCATATTCAACAGCAAACGACCTGAAATTGGAAGCTGAAGACGCTGCGCTTACGGGAGTAAGAAAGTCAACCAGCCGTACGGGATATTCCGGTACCGGTTATGTTGATGGCTTTGATACCGCCGGTGATAAAATTACCTTTACTTTTGAGGCCACCGGTGGGCTGTATGATCTGTTTATAGGATTCTGCACGCCAAACGGTGAAAAAGGATACGATCTGACGGTCAATGGCAGCGAATCAACCGGAATGTTTCCCGCTTCCTCAACTTTTGATGAGGTTTCTGCAGGAAAAATAATACTGGTCAATGGTCTCAATACAATTGTCATGGGTAACGGCTGGGGTTGGTATTATGTTGATTATCTCCGGATGTCGGCCGGGGTCACGGTTCCTCCTGCTCAACCACAGCAGGATCTTACGGATTCGCTTGCCACAGAGGATGCAAAGAAATTATTCCGGTTGTTGAAAGGATTGTACGGGAAAAAAATATTGTCGGGACAGCATGGCCTGTCTGACCTCCAATATATAAAAACAATCACCCATCATACCCCCGTGGTTGCCGGTTTTGACCTTATCGAGTATTCCCCGTCGCGTATTGAATACGGTTCTAATCCGGGAGGTTCTTCAGAATCGTGGATTGCCTGGGAACAGGAAAAAGGATGCATCATCAACCTGCTGTGGCACTGGAATGCACCGGCCGATCTGATAAACACAACAGGGAAAGAATGGTGGAGAGGATTCTATACAGAAGCCACTACCTTTAATATTGCTGAAGTGCTGGCTGATACCACATCTGCCAGATATGATCTGCTGATCCGCGACATAGATGCCATAGCCGTTCAGTTAAAGAAATTTCGTGACGCTGATATTCCCGTGCTCTGGAGGCCCCTGCATGAAGCCTCAGGAGGCTGGTTCTGGTGGGGTGCGAAGGGACCAGACCCGTTTATTGAGCTTTGGAAACTTATATACAACCGGCTTGGAAATTACCACCAGCTTCATAACCTTATATGGGTATATACCAGCGGGGATCCTGAGTGGTACCCCGGCGATGACTTTGTTGACATTGCTTCCCTGGATATCTACTCGAGTCATGGGTCATCCATGAGCGCTGACTGGGAAAACGCCCAGGCGGAATACAACGGTAAAAAACTGGTGGCCTTGTCTGAAAGCGGTACGCTGCCGGTACCTGAAAAGATCAGGTTGTTCAATACCTGGTGGTCATGGTTCTCATTATGGACGGGAAGTTTTATTCAGGGTGCCGATACAACTGAGTTAAAGGCATTGTACAACGATGATGATATGCTGACCCTGGAGAAAATAGGGGATTGGCGTACGTTTTCTTCCCTTCCGGATGCTCATGCGGTTCCCCGGCAACCGGATGAAATAACTGCATTTTATAATCCTGTTAAAAACTGCCTCCATATAGATTATGATGTTGACGACAATGAAATAGTTACCATTCGGCTTTTTGACATACAAGGGTGTTTGTTATTGAGCCAGTCCGATGTAAAGGTAGCCTCCGGTTATGCCCGGATCGAAATCCCGGCCAGGTCACTTTCCCAGGGTGTGTACATCGCGGTGATCAGCAGCAATAAGTCCATGGCTGCCGCTAAATTTGTTGTAGTAAATTAGTCCATGGTCGGCAAGGACGTTACATACCAGCGGAGTTCCCAGGAAG
>CAYWCR010000117.1:0-10285 GCA_964456825.1 uncultured Bacteroidales bacterium | reverse complement strand
GCGAGGAAAAAATAATAGATGCATTTAAAAAGAAGGACTGGCAGGAAATTCAAACTGCCGATAGCTGGAATATTTTTAAGATCATGTCAGAATTTGTGGAAGGGTATGAAAAACTGGCTCGCATCGGCCCCTGTGTTTCCATATTCGGATCGGCCCGTACCGAGCCGGGAACTAAATACTATAAGCTGGCAGAAGATATTGCATTTAAGCTGACGCAATGTGGATACGGCATCATAACCGGAGGCGGTCCCGGCATTATGGAAGCCGCAAACCTGGGAGCCAAAAGAGGCAAGGGCCGGTCGGTGGGAGTCAATATAGCCCTGCCTTTTGAACAGGAACCTAACCTGTTCATCGACTCGGATAAACTGATCACCTTCGACCACTTCTTTATACGGAAGGTCATGTTCATGAAATATGCGCAGGGATTTGTCGTGCTGCCCGGCGGATTTGGTACCTTCGATGAGCTCTTTGAAGCACTCACCCTGATACAGACTGAAAAAATCGGAAGATTTCCCATTGTCCTTGTCGGCCAGTCATATTGGGACGGATTGCTTCAATGGATCAAAGAATCCATGCTGGAACTCGAACACAACATCAGTGCCAAAGACCTGGACCTCTTCAAACTTGTCGATAATGCCGAAGATGCAGTATCCCATATTAATGATTTCTATTCAAAATATATACTCAGTCCGAATTTCTAAATATTTTAATTAACCGAAACAAGCGGCTTTACATCAACATATTATTATTTCTTTATTAACACAATTGTTTATAATTTTATTGATAATATACACTGAATTAACTATTTTTATTTGACTAATTGCTAATTTGATGGCTAAGATCCTTCTGCCCCTTTTCAATTTAATTGTAATTCTGGTATTGCAATTGTTTCCGGGAGATGTCTCCATCTCCCTGCAGGCGCCATCCCAGGTGACAGCCGGAACGGAATTTGATGTCGTGATCACCCTGAACAAATCTGAACTGGAAGGATTCTCCCGTTTTCAGCAGAACATACCACCCGGACTGGAAGCTATTTCGGCCAGCTCGGCCAATGCGGATTTTTCCTTTTCCGAAAACCGGCTCCGGCTTATCTGGCTGAGAATGCCGCAGCAGGATGAGGTCACGGTTTCCTATAAGATCAAGGTCGACCCGCGGCTAAAGGGCACCTTTGACCTGGGAGGAAAATTCTCCTATATCGATAATAATGAGCGCAAGTCCGTCGACATAACACCACAATATATTACCATATTGCCATCGGCTGATATTGACCCGTCGCTGATTGTGGATATCAGTGAATTCGAAAACCGTTATATTGCCAAGGTTACGCCGGTCTCTGAAGAAGCCGTCAATATCGCCTGTATCCGTCAAAAGCCTTTCCCCGGGGATGGTGGCAATGAATATATCGTTAAAGTGCTGGTTAATAAAGAGGATAAGAAGAAATTTGCCAAGGTGGAAGAGACTGTGCCCGAAGGCTATACTGCAGTTGCCTTGGAAACCCGGGATGCCATTTTTACCTTTAAAAACCAGACGGCTAAATTTCTGTGGATGAACCTGCCGGTTGACAAATATTTTACGGTATCCTACAGGCTCATCCCCCAAAACCAGGCTACGCTGGAACCTCCGCGGTTGAAAGGAACCTTCTCTTATATGGTTGAAGATAAAACCATCAGCATTGGTATTGCAGAGCGGGATATGGACCTGCTGGCCCTTACCAGTGACGAGGTGTCCAGTCTGGTCACCGAAGTTAAAAATCATCCGGAGGATTTGGTAATCACTGAACCCGAATCACCGCTTATCGCTGAAGCAGAAAAACCTAAAGAAGAACCCGAAAAGGAAGATATTGTTATAGAAGTACCTGTAAAAGAAACAATTGTTAAAGAAGAGCCTGTTAAAGAAGAACCTCTTACAGCCAGGCAGGAAACAAAAATACCCAGGTCAAAGACTTCATTGTCCTATACCCTGGAACCGGAATCGGGTGTTTATTACCGCGTTCAGGTAGCGGCAGGACATAAAGCGGTAAATGTCGACCGATACTTTAAGAAATTCAACCTTGGCAAGGAAGTAAGAAAGGAAATGCATGAAGGCTGGCATAAATATTCCATTGGATCCTTTGGCGTTTACAAGGAAGCCAGGGATTACCGGGTCCATATCTGGAATACAACCCCTGTTAAGGATGCCTTTGTTTCCGCTTATAACAGCGGCAGCCGGATTACCGTGCAGGAAGCGCTGATGATTACCGAACAACAATGGTACCAATGAAGGTAAATTATTTTCACCTTATACTGCTGCTGACGTTCCTGTTTTCTTTTACCCGCGTAAAAAGTCAGGAGGATGAACTCGAAAGGCTGCTGAATACAGAAGTCGAAAATATCAATCCGGTTTATAAACCGGTTGTGGGCTTTGGAGTGGGCGTGCTGAACTATTTCGGGGACATCAAAAATAACTATTATTCTCCGACCATCGGAACACTGGGATATAAGGTGAATGTATCAACGTATATCGATAACAATCATAATTTTAAAGCCGAATTCTCTTTTATGGGCGGCAATCTGACGGGGAATGAACGGTCTTTTGAAGATACTATGCGTAATTTTAATTTCAAGACCTCTGTATACAATTTCGGCTTCGATATTAATTATGATTTCGACCATTTATACAAAGACAAGACCAAGAGACTCCATCCCTTCATCTCCCTGGGTGTATCAACTATGCTTTTTAATTCAAAAACCGACAGTCTTGGCTACTATACAGATCCCGATACCCACGAAAAAATTTCAGGCAACCGTTATTATTACTGGCACGATGGTACCATTCGCAACCTCCCGGATATAACCGCGAATCAGGATGCCAGCGTCATGATGCAACGTGATTTCAAGTATGAGACCAACCTGCGTGATGCCGACTGGGGCATGGGAAAATACCCGCAATACACTTTTGTGATTCCGCTCGACATCGGGATTGACTTTCAACTGTCTGAAAGGATGATGCTGCGTATCGGAAATTCTTTCTGCTATACCTTCAGCGACCTGCTTGATCACGTGAGTCACAAAAATACAAGCGGCATCATCGGCAACAAAATGAATGACTTTTATAATTTCACTTATATCTCCTATCATCTCGACCTGTTCTCATCACCCAAGATGTTAAAGGTCGAACGCCTGTTCCGTGAGGTGGAATTTGACCCCACCTTTTTTGATGATGAAGACATCGACGGGGTGTTCGACGGATGGGATGAATGCCCGGGAACGCCTTTGGGGGCAGTTGTCGATTCCTTCGGTTGCCCGGTTGATTCCGACAACGATGGCATTGCCGATTATGTCGATAAAGAAATAAACTCGCGTCATGGCGCCTATGTCAATAATGAAGGCGTGGAGATAACGGAAAGTGACCTGATCGCCATGCTGGATAAATCCATGGCCGTCGGGAGAAATGAAATTGACCTCTATATAAATCAGGGAGCAGCAGGCCGGAGAACGGGGAAATCCGTCATTCCCGATAAATTCAAACACGTTGATACCGACAAGGATGGTTATATTTCCTTCGATGAAATGCTGAAAGAAATAGATAAATTCTTCGATTTTCAATCTGTACTCACCACCGGGGATATCTACGAGCTGAACAGTTTCTTTTTCTCGCAGTAATTGCAATATAGCGGTTTAGCGGTTTAACAGTTTAGCTTTTTAGCGATTTAGCTGTTTAGGTGTTTGAGTGTTTAGCTTATGGCCAGGAGCCAATAGCAAATAGCCAAAAACCGATTACCGCTTACCGATTACCGTTTACCTCCCCCCTACCGCTTCATCATCCTGTCCATCTCCCGCTTCGAGTCCTTCTGCTTCAGGTCCTCGCGTTTGTCATATTCCTTTTTGCCTTTGGACAGGGCTATCTCCAGCTTGGCATAGCCATTTTCGGCAATGAACATGCGCAGGGCCATGATGGTGAGCCCCTTTTCCTTAATGTTCTTGGCGAGCCTTCTTAATTCTTTCCGCGACAACAGCAGCTTTCTGTCACGTTTCGGATCATGATTATTGATATTTCCGAATTCATACTCGGCTATGTGCATACCCTTTACATACAATTCATTTTCCCTGAAATAACAATAGGAATCAACCAGGCTGGCCTTCCCTGCCCTGATCGACTTGATCTCGGTTCCGGTCAGCTGCATGCCTGCCGTGAAATGCTCAATGAATTCATATTCATGCCAGGCCTTCTTATTCTTTATGTTGATCTCTGCCATAGAGGTATATTCGGAGTAACAAAATAAGTCTATTTTTATCGAAAAGCAATGCCTAATTTTGCCTGATGGCAACAAAGCAAGCATCATCTTATAACCTGGTGACGGTGCTGGGCCCCACAGCAGCCAGTAAAACTGCATTCGCTGCCCGCCTTGCGCACAATATCAACGGCGAGATCATCAGCGCCGATTCCCGCCAGGTATATCGCCTCATGAACCTGGGGACAGGCAAGGATTACGATGACTATATCGTGGATGGCCGGCCTGTTCCCTGCCATCTCATCGACATCGTTGATCCGGGATATAATTACAATGTGTTTGAATACCAGCGCGATTTTATTAAGGTATTTGCCGATATTGCATCCCGGAATCGGATTCCGGTACTCTGCGGCGGAACAGGTTTATATATCGACGCCGCCATCAGGGGCTACCGGCTGATGCCCGTGCCTCCTGAAGATAAACTGAGAAAGGAGCTGTCTGAAAAGACACTGGCAGAACTGACCGGTATGCTGGCCACGATGAAAAAACTGCACAACCACACAGATGTTGACACCAGGGCAAGGGCAATAAGAGCCATTGAAATTGAAAGATATTACCGGGATAATCCCGTCGCCATCAGCGACTACCCCGAAATCCGGAACCTTTGCCTGGGCATTAAATTCGACCGGTTTACCGAAAGAAGACGGATAACGGAAAGACTTCACCGGCGGCTGGGAACAGGAATGATCGGTGAAGTCAAAGATCTGCTCGACCGGGGCTTACCGGCCGAAAGTCTCATATATTACGGACTGGAATACAAGTACATCACGTTGTATCTTACCGGAAAGCTTGCCTATGACGATATGGTTAACCAACTGAACATCGCCATTCATCAGTTTGCCAAACGGCAGATGACCTGGTTTCGCAAGATGGAACGCGAAGGCACGACCATTCAATGGATTGCAGGAGAACTGACGATGGAGGAAAAACTTGACATTGCCATCAGATTGTTTAATGCCTGAACTATTATTAAAATTAATCCCCGTACATGATTTGCCGGAGATTAATTTTGATGATAATGATCCCTGTTGCTATTGGATAACAAGCTTATTCAGGAACAGCTGATCACCAGCATGGAGGCGCAGGATATAAACACTCTTATCCAGGCTAAGATCCAGTTCATAGATTAAAGAATTTTCAGCTGTTGCATGATATACCACAGCACCCTTCAGATCCAGAACCGAAATGCTGATTTTGTCCTGATCTTTCCATGCGCTGACATCAATGAATATTTTGCCGTCTGCAGTCGGATTGGGATATACCTGAACAGCGGAGGATTCTTCGATGGGCTTTGCAACCGTGAAAGTATCCACAGATACCGTATCTATGGCTATAGAATCAACTTTCTTAAACCTGAATAACTGGTTTAGTACACCGGTATATTTATTCTGATTTATGGTTCCCGATTCGGTTATGTTAAATGAGACGACTTCAGCACAGGATGCATCATTGGTCACTTTGGTCATCATGTGGAAGTATCCGTTATTGTTGTAGATGATCTTAATCTTTTGCTTATTGCTTCCGTCCAGCGGATTCACTACCATGGGGGCAAAATTATTGGTAGCACCGTTTCTCACTTCCATCACCAGGTTTAAATCGTAGAGCTGCGGAAACAGATAATAATACCCGTTGCCGGCACTTTTGATCTTCCATAATTGCGAAGGTGAGCCATTATCATATCCTTGTTTGATTACAGCGCCAAAAACAGCATCACTCACCGGAAGGTGCATGAGCATATTGCTGTGCAGGTTCCGGATGGTATAGGTGGCACCGTCAACGATTTTGGAATACCGGTCAACTTCTGCCTGAACTATTTTTTTACCCCATGCACAGGTACCGATCTTGTTCATTCCCGTGTACAGCAGGGTTCTGCAGCTGTTTTCCCAGTCCCATCCCCAGAAAACGATAAGCTTATGCATAGCTCCGCTGTACCAGTTCAGGGTTAAGGTATCATCATTAAAAGTCCATGTGTTTGTGGCCTTATTGTTAAAGGTCCCGTCAGCATTCAGCTCAAGGATCTCCGAGGTGGAATGCGGCGCAGAGGCAGCAGTATGATATAACAAAGGCATATGTTCCCAGCTGCCTGCAAGTGAATCAGCAGCTACAGGGCATTGCGGGACTCCGGCGTAACGCTCGGGTGAAAGCACCGGCCAGTCATTCAGCCAGAAAATCTCCCTTACATGCAATACCATCATGGCCGGTTCAATGGACGGGCGTCCCTGGTTAAACATATAGTATTTTCCGCTGTCGCTGAAAACACCACAGTGACCCGTTCCCTGCCACCCTGGATGGTTGTTGAATTTATACGGAGCCTGTATCATGGGTGTATTGTCTGATGCTGCAGCCATGTTTCTCCCGTTAAAATCATAATAGGGTCCTTCGGCATTTCTTGACCTGCCGACCCTGACATTATATATATCTCCCAAAGGGTCGTACGAAACGAAAAGATAATACCAGCCATTCCTGTAACAAATTTCAGCGCCCTCAAGACCTGCAGAAAATGTTGTCCTGCGCGCAATCTTAAACCCTTTGTCACCGGGTGTTTTTATTCCTCCGGTAGCCGTATCGAGCTCCAGCATATGAATACCTCTTTCCCAGGAGCCATAGGCCATCCACAACCGCTGTTCAACACTGTCATAGATGACGGAAGGATCAATGGCATTGATCGTATCTCGGTAAGAGGTTGTGATCATCCCCTGATCTGCCCAGGGACCACCGGCTGAATCACTGGTGGCATAACCTATAAAAGCGAAGTTCACTCCGCTCAGGCCGCCCGGGGCGGAATAATATAATATGTATTTATCCCTGTACTTCAGCAGAAAGGGAGCCCAGATACCCTGATCAGTATAGGCGGGATTCCCGTTGTTCTTAAAAAAATCAACTGCAGATTGCGGAACGCCGTCAAATGCATTACCGAGGAATTCCCAGTTGACCAGGTCTTTTGACCTTCGTTTCAGGGCACCGGTTTCATGCAGGTTTGCCCATGAGGCATCGGTGCTGTACATGTAATACCAATCTCCCTGCTTATTTACCGTTGGGTCATGGGTGTTATAATGTTTCCAACTGGGTAAAACCGATACTATATCATGATAGGTATCATAATATTGTCTTCCGCCAGGAAACAACGTGGTATCACAGATTTGTGCACTGGCATTCATAACCATTCCTAAAAAAACCAATAAAAACAAAATCTTGTTCATTTTCATTTTCATTTAATATATTTTAACCCATCTTCCATCTTCCTTGCTCAAGTGTTATTTGGCCAACGCATGGGTATTATACGAGGTACTATTTTACAGGGTTATCCATACCCTTATGACTTACATCATCATTTCAGCAGCCGTATATGATAAATACCGCCGGCAACGGATCCCTCGCGGGCAACGAATTTCACGTTCATGACCTCATCCACCAGGTTGTCCCGGATAGACTGCGGTATCGGATAATCAACATCAATGAACCTGTTTCCCATGCTTCCGCCACTTTTTACCGTAGTCAGCAACATGTCGTTGATCCATATAGTGAACTCCCTGCCCCTGTCCTGTCCTGAATAGGTAACCCTCAGGGTGAGTCCCTCCCTGTTTGTGTTTTTAAGATCATAACTGAACCATCCCCGTGCATGACGCCAGTGCCTGCCTTCATGGATGCCCGACTCAGTGTCTTCTCCCTTGAAATTATGTTCCACCTCCGGTTGCTGCTCTCCGGTGGCCACCTGATCAAGGGTAAGGGATTCGAGGGCAAGCATTTCCTTTTCCTTTTCAAGGATTGCCCTGTTGCGGCTCTCAAGGCTATCGGGCGTGATAACAGGCCAGTAGATCATATAACGAGCTTCATGTATCCCGAAAAAGGGCACCAGTTCCAGATCATCGTATTCGCCGGGATAAATAAGGCCTGGCATAGTGAAGGCAAGAGGTTTGTCACCCTTCGGCCTGATACCTGCAGCAAAATTCCTGTCCTTTGAAATAATCACAGGTGCTTTGTCTATCGGATACAAAGGACCATTGGCAACATGTCCCATACGGCTGTCATCGGCGAACAATCCGGTGAGGTCTGTCGTATCCGTTACGGCAGCAAGAACGATCGGCCCGTGAATGATGGATGCCCAGGATGAATGATCGGGAAGATATTCAAGCCTTGTATGCATGGGAAGGGAAACGGTAACCAGGTCACCGGATTTCCATTTGCGCTCAAGGGCAACAAAGGCTCCCTTTATATTCAAATTTTTGATCTCTTTATCGTTGATCTTTATTTTCATCTCGCCCAGCTTTATCCATCCGGGACAACGGATATTCAGCGAGAACTTTTCGGGTTTGTCCAGGCGAAGTATGAATGATGTTGATTCCTGGTAAGGAAAATCCGTCTGTTGCGACAACGAGATCCCTTTCTCCTTCCATTCCAGCGTTGAAGGTATGAACAGGTTCACAAATAAATCCATGTCATTGTGAGCATAGACCATCTCTCCGTATTTGCCATGATTTTCCAGTCCGGTCCCCACGCAACACCAGAAACACTGCTGCGGCCGGGAATACACCCTGTAATGGCGGGGACGCATGGGCGTGAAGTAAACAAATCCCCCTTTCTCAGGATGTTCAGAGGAGAGAATATGATTGTAAAGGGCCCTTTCATAGTAATCCATATATACGGCATCGGGATCTGAAAGGAAAAGAAGTTTTGTCAGCCGCAGCATGTTGTATGTATTGCAGGTCTCAGGGCCCTGGTTTGACTCCATCATGGACGAATAATCGCCGGCCGGTTGAAAATGCTCTCTCACACTATTCCCTCCGATTGAAACCGTCCAATTTTCCCTTACCAGGTCCCAGAAAAAAGCTGCGGCAGCATCCCAATCCTTATTTCCGGAAAGGTCGGCGATCCTTTTAAAGCCAATTACTTTTGGGATCTGTGTATTGGCATGTAGTCCTGTCAATTCATTCTTCCCGGCTATCAGCGAATCAAGGATGAACCGGTGCGAATATCTTTCCGCCAGCGTTAAATATTTATTATCTCCCGTGATGGCATAAACATCGGCAAAAACCTCATTGAGTCCGCCGTGTTCGGTACGTAGAATGGCCTGAATCTGTTCATCTGTGAAATCAGCTGAAAGATTATAGAACCAGTCGGTAAGTTTTACCAGTATCTCCCTTGCTTTTTCATTTCCGGCAACCAGGTAGGCATCGCGCAGGCCTGCAAAAAGCTTATGAATGTTGTAAAGGGGGACCCACCGGTTGGCCAGTGAAAAGCTACCCGCGTCAATCTTGCCTTCAGCGATCTCCATGAACATTGATTTTCCTCCCGGGATACCGCTTACATAGCCGTTGCCGTTTTTTTCCTGGCACCGGCCAATCCAACCGATCATATAATCCAGTCGCTCCGACAACTTTTCGTTGCCCGTGGCAGCATACATCAAAGCCAGTGCCGAAAGGTAATGTCCTCCGGTATGGCCGTCAAGGCCAATGCTTTCCCAGTTACCATACCGCTCCGCCCTGGGCCCGATGCCGGCATCGATCAGGAAGGGCGCCAGCAAACGGTCAGGGTCAAGCGACAGTATATATTCCATATCCCTTTGTTGCGCCACAAGGAAAGGGCTTTCAAGCAGATGCACCGAGGAAAGCGGGAAACTCTTTAACGTCCCCGGCTGGCTGAACGCTGTTGCCCCCAACAACATCATTCCTGTTGTATTCAAAATGAAACTCCGAAATGAATTCATGATTCAGTTTTTTTATTTAAAGTTATTTGATTTTTCAATATCCTGGGCTGGGTACCATTTATCGGTTACTGAATACCCTGCCGCAAAAAAAGTCCAGCGTGGTGCCAGGAGGTACCAGCGCTGAACTTCCTTTGGCCCTTTTGGTGGTTATGATAATTACACCGTTGGTTCCCCTTACACCATAAATAGCTGCAGCTGAACCGTCTTTTAATACATCTACGGATTCAATGTCTTCCGGTGCGACAGTGTTGAAATTACCCGGAATGCCATCGATCAAAACCAGCGGATTTGCACTGGCTCCCAATATGGTA
>CAYWCR010000116.1:0-10949 GCA_964456825.1 uncultured Bacteroidales bacterium | reverse complement strand
CCGACTGAAATGTTTTATCACTTTTTTAAATCATTTGCTGATGCGGCACGATGTAACCTTAACATTAAAGCAGAAGGCAGCAATGAGCACCATAAAATAGAAGCGGTTTTCAAATCCTTTGCCCGGGCTGTTAAAATGGCTGTAAGAAAAGACCTTTACAGTGATCAGCTGCCATCAACAAAAGGAGTACTATGAAAATAGCTATCATAAAATACAATGCCGGCAATATCATGTCGGTTGATTATGCCTTGCAGCGGCTGGGCATAGATGCCATTGTCACACAGGATGCCGAAATCATCCGTTCATCCGATAAGGTGATCTTTCCGGGTGTAGGGGAAGCCAGTACCACCATGCAGTATCTGAGAAAATACAAGCTTGATCAGCTGATCGCAGACCTGAAACAGCCTGTGCTGGGAATATGCCTGGGCCTGCAATTGATGTGCAGGAGCTCCGAAGAGGGCAATACACGTTGCATCGGTATTTTTGACGAGGAAATAAAAAAGTTCGCCACACCGGTTGACTCGCCCGGATATAAGGTACCGCATATGGGATGGAACAGCCTGGAAAATATAAAGGGGCCTTTGTTGAGCAAACAGCTGGAGGGCAAGTATGTTTACTTTGTACACAGTTATTATGCCACCCTGGGAAAGCATACAGTTGCCAGCTGCAATTATATTGTTCCGTTCAGTGCTGCCCTGCAGCGTGATAATTTTTATGCAACCCAGTTCCATCCGGAGAAAAGCGGAACCATCGGGGCTCATATCCTTGAAAATTTTATAGCATTATGATAGAAATCATTCCCGCCATTGACATCCTCGAGGGCAAATGCGTCAGACTAGAGCAGGGCGATTACCGTATGAAAAAAGTTTACGATGCCGACCCGCTTAAGGTGGCGCTGTCCTTTCAGGAAAATGGCATTACCCGATTGCACATGGTCGACCTCGACGGTGCCCGCTCAAGCCATGTGATCAATTGGGGCGTGCTGGAAAGACTCTCTGCAAGGACTTCCCTGAAAATCAATTTCGGAGGCGGTATTAAAACGGATGATGACCTGCACATTGTATTTGAAAGCGGGGCATCCATGGCCACCATAGGAAGCATAGCCATAAAGGACAAAGAATTGTTCAATTCCTGGATGTTTGCTTACGGACCCGAGAAGATCATCCTCGGCGCCGATGTAAAAGACCGGATGATTGTCATCTCGGGCTGGCAGGAGGTTACCGACATCGAAATTATCCCGTTTTTGACCGAATATCTGGCACATGGGGTGAAAGAGGTTCTCTGCACCGATGTCTCCAAAGACGGGATGCTCCTGGGAGCATCCTTTGAACTATACAACATGATAAGGGAAAAGTTTCCTTCTATCCGTCTGCTGGCAAGCGGCGGAATAACATCTGTTGCGGATCTGGAAAAGCTTGACGCGATGGGAGTATATGGTGCCGTGATCGGTAAAGCCTATTATGAAGGCAGGCTGACGCTCAAAGACCTGGGAAAATATACACAAAGCTGAATAACCGATGTTGACCAAACGCATTATCCCCTGCCTGGATGTCAGAGACGGTATGACCGTAAAAGGAGTCAATTTTGTGAACATAAAGGAAGTCGGTGATCCGGTTGAGATGGGGGCCTTATATGCCCAACAGGGTGCCGATGAACTGGTATTTCTCGATATTACCGCCACGCATGAAGGACGTAAAACATTCGTGCAACTTGTAAAGCGTATAGCACGAAACCTCAACATTCCTTTTACCGTGGGAGGAGGTATCGGCCATCTGGGTGATATTGAAGCCCTGCTGAGTGCAGGAGCTGACAAGGTATCCATTAATTCCGCTGCCATTCGTGATCCCGGCCTGATCAACCAGATAGCACTGCACTTTGGCAGTCAATTTGTCGTGGTCGCTATCGATGCTCTTGAAAAGGAAGGTAAGTGGACTGCATACATTAACGGAGGCAGAATACCAACAGAGAAGGAATTATTTTTTTGGGCAAAAGAAGCTGAAGACAGGGGAGCAGGTGAGATCCTTTTTACATCCATGAACCATGATGGCACTAAAAATGGATTCGCTTGCGAGGCTACAGCCAGGCTGTCTGATGAACTTCAAATTCCCCTCATCGCTTCCGGAGGTGCCGGTAATATGGATCATTTCGCGGAAGTCTTTACGAAGGGTAAAGCTGATGCCGGACTCGCCGCAAGTATATTCCATTTCAGGGAAATTACTGTACCCCAGCTTAAGGAATATCTGAAGGGATTTGGAATACCGGTGAGGATGTGAGTATTGGTTGATTTATTGACCTGCCTGCCAGCAGGCAGGTTTATTGATTGGTTGATTGTTCTTTGTTTTAAGACTTAAGCCTTTTGCCTTATGCCTTTTGCCTTATCACTACCTTGATTATTGATTCAACTAAAAATTAAAAACATGGCTTCATCCAACATTGATTTTCTGATAACCCTGCAAAACCTTATCGAATTGCGTAAAAGAGATCTGCCTGAAGGTTCATACACCACCAGGCTTTTTCAGCAAGGGATCAATAAAATAGCCCAAAAGGTCGGCGAAGAAGCAGTGGAGCTGGTCATCGAAGCCAAGGATTCCGATCGCGCGCTTTTTTTAAATGAAGCCGCAGACCTGGTTTATCATTTCCTGGTCTTGCTGAGTGCCAAAGGCAACAGGATTGAGGAGGTGGTGGAGGTGCTGAGGGAGAGGCATAAGGAAGGGTGAAGAAGGTAACCAATATAGTCTTGCAGTCTTGCAGTCTTGCAGTCTAATAGTCCTGCAGTCTAAAGGTCTTGCAGTCATGGTTTTGAGTATTGATTTTGACTGCACGGCCGAACGACCGAACGACTGCATGACTGCATGACCGCATGACTTTTACTATAGACATTCGACTATATTTCATTAATCACAAAATCACTAAATCACCAAATAAGCATGTTTGCTGCTGAAAAAATTAGACAAATCAATGCGTTCACGGAAGAGGACCTTCTGAAGAACATCCTTCCCTACTGGATGAAATATGTGCCCGACGACAAAAACGGTGGTTTTTACGGGAGGATCTCCAACGATCAGGTGATAGACGATAAAGCCGATAAGGGCGCTATTCTGAATGCCAGAATCCTCTATACCTTTTCCGCTGCATATGGGATCTACCATAAAAAACTTTATAAAGCAATGGCTGACAGGGCGTTTGATTATATCATCCGTCATTTTCTGGATCCTCAGTACGGAGGAGCCTTTTGGTCAGTTGATTATCGGGGTTGTCCCTCCGACACAAAAAATCAATTCTATGCCCTGGCTTTTTTGATCTATGCTTTTGCAGAATATTATAAAATTAACCACCATGAAAAGGCCTTGCAGGAAGCGTTGCATTTGTATGAAATAATTGAAGGAAAAGCATTTGATCCATTGAACAACGGTTATATTGAAGCACTATCAAGGGAATGGAATATTTTGACGGATATGCGGCTTAGTGCAAAGGACATGAACGTAGCCAAAAGCATGAATACGCACCTGCATATTATTGAAGCTTATACGAATCTTTACCGGGTGCATAGCGACAAAGTATTGCGGGACAAATTAATCAACCTGTATGATATTTTCAGCCACCATATAATCAATCCTGCAACCCACCATTTAATCCTGTTTTTTGACCGGGAATGGAAGCAAATGTCTGATATTGTATCATTCGGCCATGATATTGAAGCCAGCTGGTTGCTGTCAGAAGCCGCAGCGGTGTCCGGTGATCCCGACAGGATAAAAGATTCCGGCAGGCTGGCAGTGGAAATTATTGAAGCTGTATATGAAGGATTCGACGAGGAAGGAGGTTTGCAGTATGAATATGAACCCGGAAAAGGATTCATCAGTGACCGGGAATGGTGGCCTCAGGCAGAGGCTGTGGTTGGATGCCTCAATGCATATGAGCTTACCCGCAATGAAAAATACCTGGACAGCGCATTGAAATCCTGCCATATCATTAAAAATTATCTGATCGACCGCAACAACGGGGAATGGTTTTTCAGGGTTGACAGATCAGGAAAACCAATCTGGAAAGAGGACAAAGTCGGTTTCTGGAAATGCCCTTATCATAACAGCAGGATGGCTTTTGAGGTAAAAGAGAGAATTGAAAGGATAAAAAGTATATAACGTTAAGGGGCAGGCTGCAGACTACAGGCTGATTACTGATTAGCGATCACATTCACTGCTTCCTTCACAATCTTTTTCTAACCATTTCTGACAATTCTTCCGTTGCAAAGACCACCGGATTATTCTTATGGTCCGTTGTCTGTGCTATCTTCGTAATATCTTCTGCCGAAAGGCCATAATATCCAAGTGTGGGGATATTCAAATCTTCAACCAGGGATTCAATATAATTAGCCACAAAAAAAGCATAATCAACATCACTTCGTCCATCGTCTTCAGAAAGCATTTTACCCAGTTTAATATATTTCTGCAGTGCCGTTGATGATTCATTTGATTTCAGCAGCTTTTCAACGGTAAAACGATTCACGATTCCCATCATAGTTCCGCAAATTACTCCATGAGGGATGTCCTTCAAACCGCCGATGGAAGAAGCAAATCCATGCACCAGGCCGAGTCCCGCATTGGCCAGTGTAATGCCGGAAAGCATGGCAGCGTAACTCATACCTGCACGCGCTTCAGGGTCATGGCCGTCAGAAACGGCTGACTTTAGTGACTTCTTAATATGCATGATGCCTTCTAATGCAAGTGCATCCGTAAAACTGTTATTGCTGCCAGATAAAAAGGATTCCAGCAACTGGGTAAATGCATCCATGCCACTGATGGCAGTTTGCTGTTGAGAGCATGACATGGTGAGTTCAGGATCTACCAGCGCCACATCCGGAATAAAATGCTCATGCCTTAAAGAGCGCTTAAAACCGTCAGGCCCGGTTTGAGACAGCACAGCATTGCCAGTGGTCTCACTTCCTGTCCCTGCCGTGGTCGGAACAGCAATGAAGGGTATTTTGGTCCCCGGATGATTTTTTGATCCTACACCTTCGAGGTATTCCTTTACCGGCTTATCCATCAGTAACATCGCCGATGTGGCTTTGCCTGCATCGATGACACTGCCGCCGCCAATGGAAGCAATAACCTGCAAAGATGTACCGGAATACTTTTTCACCAGCAGATCAACCATAGCCGGAGACGGCTCATGATCAACAGGCTCTATATTTATAGCAATGCCGTTCCGCTCAAGTTTATCGAATAGCGTTTTTGCATGCATGCTTTTCGCAAATGAACCTTTTCCGGTCAGGATCAGAAGGTTGTTGCCGAATGCCTTGACCAACTTGGGTAATTGTGAAAGTTTCCCATACCCGAATACTATTTTCGGAATACGGGATAAGTTAAAATCATTTACCATTGTGATTTATCGGTTGGATAAATAATGTTATGTTTAATTCCCTGCCGTGGCTGGGCCATCCAGCCTGACACCTTATCCCGCCATGCCAGGTAATGGGTTGTACTTTTATGCGCTGCTGCGGCTTCTTCCGATTCATAAGCTTCGTACAATACAAACTTCGCCGCATTGGCACTATCCTGAAGTATGTCAAACCTCAGGTTGCCGGGTTCCATGACGGATTCCCTGTGGTTCTCAAGGGTAGCCCCGATAAAATCATTTATATGTTCTTCATTAACAAATACATGCACAAAAGTGACTATCATGTTTAAAATTTTTTTACTTTTCAAAAATACTTCCTTTCTCTAATAAAAGAAATTATTCATCCCAAATACTATCTTTAATTAAAAAACAATGCAGGCAGTTAAACTTTCTACCCATCCGGTCATTGGCTGGATAGGAACCGGCGTGATGGGTTCATCCATGTTTGCTCATATCCTGGATAAAGGATATCGGGGTATTGTTTTCACAAGGACCCAAGACAAGGCATCCGGTATCCTGGCCAGGGGCGCTCTATGGGCGGAAAACACAGCTGCCCTTGCTGTCAAAAGCGATGTTATCTTCACCATGGTGGGATATCCCGAGGACGTAAAGGAAGTTTACCTTGCCGGGCAGGGGATTCTGGCTCAGGCCAGGCCCGGTACCATTTTTGTTGATATGACCACAACCAGCCCCAGCCTAGCGGTTGAAATATATCAAAGTGCCCTGAAGCGTAATTTGTATGTTTTAGATGCACCGGTTTCCGGCGGTGATGTCGGAGCTCGCAATGCCACACTTTCCATTATGGCAGGAGGGGATAAAGAAGTATTCAATGTGATGATCCCGCTGTTTGAGATCCTCGGCAAAAAAATAGTATACCAGGGGAAGGCCGGATCGGGACAGCATACCAAAATGTGCAATCAGATAGTCATTGCAGGAACCATGATTGGAATGTGCGAAAGCCTTCTTTATGGACAAAAGGCCGGACTTGACCTGAGCACCATGCTGAGCTCCATTAGCGGTGGAGCAGCAGCCTGCTGGTCACTCGATAACCTGGCGCCCAGGATCGTGAAAGGCGATTTTGAACCCGGATTCTTTGTGGATCATTTTATCAAGGACATGGGAATAGCCCTTGAGGAAGCCCGCAGCATGAATATTTCACTGCCCGGACTTTCCCTTGTGAGACAGCTCTATCAATCTGTTCAAGCACTGGGATACGGACGCAAAGGCACTCAAGCGCTAATGCTGGCGCTTGAGAACATGGCAGGAAATGGATAATTGAGCTTAATGAGTTCCCCCAACTTTATTTCCAATATAAAGGTTCACCATTAACCAGGTGGATAAAGAAAAGGTCGAATTCGCATCAGGCAGTTGATATTTAAAATTGCCTGGCTTAAATAATATATTTTTATAATTACGTAACATTTTTCTCCATTCAAGGTATACCCTTGTAACCCCACCTCCACTTATTCATTAAATAATCATAAAAAATGGTTGCAGCATTTTACGGGATCTTCTATGGAATTTTTAACGGCAAACTGTTGAGAATTCTTCTTCTTTTGGCATTCATTACAGTAATGATGCCGGTCATGGCAACTGATTTTTACTGGATAGGCGGCAGTGGCAACTGGAGTGATGCTGCACACTGGTCGTTGTCCAGCGGAGGTTCTGGTCAAACCCTTGTGCCCGGTTCAGCCGACAATGTATTCTTTGACGCCGGATCCGGTTTCACCGGTGCAAGCAAAACCGTGACCGTGAATGTGAGCACCGCATCCTGCAATGACATGAACTGGACGGGAGCCGCAAATACGCCGGTCATCAGTTCTTCAAGCACCAGCAACAACCTTAAAATTTACGGTTCACTCACCCTGATCGATGCCATGACCTGGTCATTCAGCGGAAAGGTTTATTTTGAGGCCACTACTACCGGAAAGACCATAACAACCTTTAACAAAAACTTCCTGAACGAAGTGCATTTCAATGGTGCCGGAGGAGGATGGACCCTGCAGGATGCTTTCAGTTGTAACACTTACTATTCGACATACCTGAATTACGGCCATCTTAATACCAATAATCAAAACCTCACTTTATACCGGTTTTATTCCAACAATACAAATATCAGGGGGCTTACTCTCGGAGCATCCCTGGTGACGTTTATTTATCCATACGAAGATGCTTTTTATGTTTACTTAAACGCTGCTTTTACTTTGAATGCAGGGACCTCCACACTGAGATTTACCGGTAATAATAACAATCAAACCGGTATGACTCTAAATAACATATCTGCTAACTTTTATTTTTATAATGTTGAATTCACAGGACCCAGCGGAATAGGCTACATATATAACAGCAACCCTGCCTATTCCGGTAATTTTAATAATGTGACTTTTAACGGCCATGGTACCATTACCGGTAACAATACCTATAATAACATTACTTTTACCGCCGGTAAGACATATACCCTGCCCGCTTCAAGAACTCAGACCATTACCGGTAACTTTACGGCTGTTGGCAGTTGTGGAAATGATGTCGTAATACAATCATCAGTCAGCGGGACCCAGGCCAGTATCAGCAAATCCAGCGGTGCGGTAACAGTTGACTATGTTTCATTTAAGGACAATAATGCAACAGGCGGGGCTGCTTTCAATGCCACCAATTCAACCGTCATTTCCAATACCACCGGATGGATTGTTACACCCCCGTCAGGAACAGGGGCCAATTATTACTGGATTGGTGGAAGCGGCAACTGGAGCGATGCTGCACACTGGTCGTTGTCCAGCGGAGGTTCTGCTAATTTAGCCGGCTGCGTGCCGGGTTCTACGAACCATGTATTTTTTGACGGGAACTCCGGTTTCACCGGTGCAAGCAAAACCGTGACCGTGGATGTAAGCACCGCTTCCTGCAATGACATGAACTGGACGGGAGCCGCAAATACGCCGGTCATCAGTTCTTCAAGCACCAGCAACAACCTTAAAATTTACGGTTCACTCACCCTGATCGATGCCATGACCTGGTCATTCAGCGGAAAGGTTTATTTTGAGGCCACTACTACCGGAAAGACCATAACAACCTTTAACAAAAACTTCCTGAACGAAGTGCATTTCAATGGTGCCGGAGGAGGATGGACCCTGCAGGATGCTTTCAGTTGTAACACTTACTATTCGACATACCTGAATTACGGCCATCTTAATACCAATAATCAAAACCTCACTTTATACCGGTTTTATTCCAACAATACAAATATCAGGGGGCTTACTCTCGGAGCATCCCTGGTGACGTTTATTTATCCATACGAAGATGCTTTTTATGTTTACTTAAACGCTGCTTTTACTTTGAATGCAGGGACCTCCACACTGAGATTTACCGGTAATAATAACAATCAAACCGGTATGACTCTAAATAACATATCTGCTAACTTTTATTTTTATAATGTTGAATTCACAGGACCCAGCGGAATAGGCTACATATATAACAGCAACCCTGCCTATTCCGGTAATTTTAATAATGTGACTTTTAACGGCCATGGTACCATTACCGGTAACAATACCTATAATAACATTACTTTTACCGCCGGTAAGACATATACCCTGCCCGCTTCAAGAACTCAGACCATTACCGGTAACTTTACGGCTGTTGGCAGCAGCGGGCAGTTAATTGATATTCGTTCTTCAGGTACAGGAACGCAGGCAAATATTGCCAAAAGCAGTGGTTGTATTATTGCAGATTATCTGCAATTGAAGGATAATAATGCTTTGGGTGGAGCAAACTGGTATGCAGGTTCTCACAGCACAAATTCCGGTAATAATACCGGCTGGACCTGGTCAGATCCTACAGTCCTTGGTACACCGGGAGCCATCAGCGGCCCTTCATCTGTATGCCTTGGCGGAACTGAATATGTATATTCCATAGCCCCGGTTACGGGAACCAATAGCTATAACTGGACAGTGCCTTCCGGTGCGAGCATTACGGGAGGTGCAGGAACAGCAAATATAACCGTAGACATGGGGACCGCGACCGCCGGCAATATTTCGGTGACGGCCGCCAACACTTGTTTTACATCGACTGCAGGTATGCTTACATTAACTTTCCAGCCGAATGTGACGCCCTCTGTTACGATTTCAGCATCGCCCGCGGTAACTATTTGTGAAGGAACCCCTGTGACATTTACCGCATCGCCCACCAATGGGGGAACTCCCACATATCAATGGCTGCTGAATGGCGCAAACGTTGGAACAAATAATCCTGTTTACACCAAAGCTGATTTAGCAAATGGAAATACCATTCAATGCGTAATGACGACAACAGTTGCATGTGTAACAAGTCCAACGGATACTTCTAATAAAGTTACCATGATTGTTAATCCGGAATACTCAATCAATAATCCGCAGTCAACTTGCAATGGAAATAGCTATATAATCAACGGACACAACTATTCCATGACGGGTACATATTATGATACACTTGCAACGGTGTTTGGCTGTGACAGTGTAATTATTACCCAGTTAACCGTCAATCCTGAATATGCCTTCGTTGAAAATTACAGCATCTGCAATGGCGATTCATATACCTGGCAGGGAACAGATTATGCAACGGCAGGAAGTTATACTGCAGGCTATACGAGCATCCATGGCTGCGACAGTATTTACACGTTGAATTTAACCGTCAATCCTGAATACGCCTTCATTGAAAATTACAGCATCTGCAACGGCGATTCATATACCTGGCAGGGAACAGATTTTGCAACGGCAGGAAGTTATACCGCAGGCTATACGAGCATCCATGGCTGCGACAGTATTTACACGTTGATTTTAACCGTCAACCCTGAATACTCCTTTACGGAAAATTACAGCATCTGCAACGGCGAGTCATATAACTGGCAGGGAACAGATTATACAACGGCAGGAAGTTATACCGCAAGCTACACGAGCATCCATGGCTGCGACAGTATTTACACGTTGAATTTTACCGTCAATCCTGAATACTCCTTTACGGAAAATTACAGTATCTGCAACGGCGAGTCATATACCTGGCAGGGAACAGATTATTCAACGGCAGGAAGTTATACCGCAGGCTACACGAGCATCCATGGCTGCGACAGTATTTACACGTTGAATTTGACCGTCAATCCTGAATATGCCTTTACCGAAAATCACAGTATCTGCAACGGCGATTCATATACCTGGCAGGGAACTGATTATGCAACGGCAGGAAGTTATACCGCAGGCTACACGAGTATCCATGGCTGCGACAGTATTTACACGTTGAATTTTACCGTCAATCCTGAATACTCCTTTACGGAAAATTACAGCATCTGCAACGGCGAGTCATATACCTGGCAGGGAACAGATTATACAACGGCAGGAAGTTATACCGCAGGCTACACTAGCATCCATGGTTGTGACAGTATTTACACGTTGAATTTGACCGTCAATCCCGTATATGCCTTTACCGAAAATCACAGTATCTGCAACGGCGACTCATATACCTGGCAGGGAACAGATTATGCAACGGCAGGAAGTTATACCGCAGGCTATACGAGCATCCATGGCTGCGACAGT
>CAYWCR010000115.1:7412-11277 GCA_964456825.1 uncultured Bacteroidales bacterium | reverse complement strand
AACAAAAAAGACCGGCTTTCACCGGTCTACTGCATAGTTGCGACTAACATAACGCCCTTTTTGGGGCAATATCTTTATTTGGCATTACTTGCCGGGGCTTTTCTTTCAACCCTGACTACCCTGTATTGCTCTACCTTTCTCCCGTCTTTTCGGCTCACACTGGCAACATAATCAACATAAAAAGTATAGGCATTGATTACATCCTTTTCCAGGGGTTCGGTCTTGACGAAATCCATGTCATCTTCGGCCAGCCAGTAATTATTATGGGTCGGATGCCATATATCGACATAATAAATGATCGGCCTTAATCCATGTATCATGGCTATCCCGTTGGCGTCGGTTAACCATTCCGATTCATATACCGGATATGTCTGATTGTCCCAGTCATATTGCGTGGTATATAAAACGATGCTGGCTTCCGGTATCGGATACTTGTCATAGAATTCCAGCACTTCAATTTCAAGTGAAGTGGAGGTTACGTCAATGTACATGCTGGTCCGGTCAAGTTCCTGCGATCCTTTGAATGCCTCCAGTGTTACCAGGTAACGGCCGGGCAATTCATAATAATGTGTCGGATTTGGTTCTGAAGAAAGGATTCCATCACCAAAATCCCACCGGTATGAATCAGCATAAGATGAAGTGTTGGTAAAATATACATTTTCATACACATCAACAACGGGACTGGGGATATTAAAATCAGCTCTGGGCTGCATCTCACAGCTGCCTGCCACAAGGATCAGTGTGGCCGATATCAGGATAAAGTTTTTCATGGCTTTGTTCTTTTGAGATTTCTATTACGATCAATCCCAAATATTATGCCATTACAGCTTTAATTTATTAATAACATATACGTGGAAGTGAAATAAAAAGTTAAGCTGTTATGAATTATTTTATTCTAATTTTAGGATCTGCAATTTTGCCCATAAACCTGATTGTTCATCCATGGAAGTTAAGCCTGACATAAGGCCTTTTTTGCAGGATGTAGCGGAAGACCTGCTGCGGCAGTTCGGAAATAATCTGTCATCACTTTGCGTTGTTTTTCCGAACAAAAGAGCCCGTTTGTTTTTCAGCCGTTATCTGGCCGAAAGCGCTGGTGGCAGAACAGTTTGGGCTCCTGCATATCGTACTATTACTGAACTTGTGCAGGAATTTTCAGGACTGACACTGGCCGATAAAACGCAATTGAACTTTGAATTGTTTTCAGTTTTTAAAAAAACTACCGGAGCAGCCGATAACTTTGATGATTTCTATTATTACAGCGAGATGCTGCTGGCTGATTTTGAAGAAATTGACAAGAGCATGGTGAATGCCCATGATCTTTTCAGTAACCTGTCTGACCAGAAATCAATGGAAAGCAGTTTTGATTATTTATCAGAGAATCAGTTAAATGCTATAAAAAAATTCTGGAATTCCTTTAATCCCGGACGCATTTCAAACAATCAGCAGGAATTCCTGAAATTCTGGGACCTGTTGTATGATATATATGAAGCCTATCGACAGCAACTAAAAGAAAAAAAGCTGGCCTATGAAGGAATGATATACCGTGAAGTGTCGGCCATGATTCAAGGCTCCGGTACCCTGAATTTTTCTTTTACCCGTTATGTATTGGTTGGTTTTAATGCGTTGAATGCCTGTGAGGAGATCTTGTTCGGTCATTTAAAGAAAACCGGGAAGTCTCTCTTTTACTGGGATTATGACGAGTACTATACAAAAAACGAATGGCATGAGGCCGGTTATTTTATCCGCGATAATTGCAGGCGTTATCCGGCCCCGGATCCGTCAAAACATTACTCCGGACTGACTTCAGCCTCAGGAAACATTACGGTACTGCCTGTTTCATCAACTACAGCACAGGCTAAAATACTACCGGCTGTATTCAGGATGATCGGTCTTTCAGAAAATTCCGATTACCGGCATACCGCCCTTGTTCTGCCCGATGAAAAGCTGATGTTGCCGGTATTATACTCTATTCCTTCCCATGTAAGGGATATTAATATAACCATGGGTTATCCGCTTAAGGAATCGTCGGTTTATGCTTTCATTGAATTAATATATACACTATACAGGAATGCCAGCGGTGAGACGGGCAAACGGATGGCCTTTTACCATAAAGACCTTGTCGCTTTCCTGAAACACCCTTTTATTTATAACCATAATAAAGATATTGCGGATAAGCTGATATCGGATATTCGGGAAAATAACAGGGCTTACATTGGAATTGAAGACCTGCAAAAGGTAAGCGAATTCCAGCTGTTTTTCAGGCATGTTAACACAGCACCTGAAACAGTATCCTACCTTTCGGATTTGCTGGAGTTGTCCCTGAGGAATCTTCTAAAGCCGGGGAATAATAAAACTGACCCTTTGCAGCTCGAATGCATTTATCAGGCTTATCAAGGCATCCGGCGCCTGTCGGAAATACTGGGTACCACCGACCTTACTTTCTCCTCCCAGTTGCTTTTCCGGTTGATCAGGAAGATTTTCAGGGGAATGGCTGTCCCCTTTGCCGGCGAACCATTGGCCGGACTTCAGATACTGGGTATCCTTGAAACCCGTCTGCTCGACTTCGAAAATATCGTCATCCTGTCTATGAATGAGGGAATAATGCCCCGGTCCCTGCCATTGTCTTCATTCATTCCCCGTAACCTGCGATTCGGATTTGGCATGCCCGTGCCCGAGCATTATGATGCTGTTTATGCCTATTATTTCTACCGGTTAATCCAGCGTGCAAAGAATGTTTTCCTGATTTATAATGAGAGTGCTGACGGACTGGTAACCGGAGAACCAAGCCGTTATATCCATCAATTGGTATACGAACCTCCCTTTCATGTAAAGGAAGTCCGGCTGGAAGCGAAACTTCATGAAATACCTGCTAAACCAATTGTCATTGAGAAAACAACGGGGATTATAGCAAAACTTGACAGGTATCTTGACGGAAATTCAGCATCATGGTTATCCCCCAGTGCCATCAATGAATTTATTAACTGTCCCCTGAAGTTTTATTATCACCGTATAGCAAACGTCAATGAAACTGAAGAAATTGCTGAAGATGTTGATCCGCTGATTTTTGGAAATCTATTGCATGGTTCCATGCACGAGCTTTACAAACCTTTTACAGGCAAGGATATAGACCGGGCAATAATAACGAACCTGATCCAACAGGAAAATAAGCTCGAAGATATTCTTTCAATAGCATTTGATAAGGAATTCTATAAATCAGGCACCGGACAGGAACGGAAATTAACCGGTATGAACCTGATTATTAAAGAAATAATAAGAAAGTATGTCCTGCAGATCCTGAACGCAGACCTGAATAATTGTCCTTTTCATATAATCTCACTCGAGGAAGAATACCGGACGGCAATTCCTGTCATGGACAGGGCACGGGAGCGGCGGATGCAGATCGGAGGCATTATTGACCGGGTTGATCAGTACCATGGAATTACCCGGATCATTGATTACAAGACAGGCATGGAGAATTTGTATTTTGGTGGCCTTGAATCGCTGTTTTCAGCCATACCTTCAAAAAGAAATGATGCAGCATTTCAGGTATTGCTGTATGCCTATTTATACAGGAGAAAATTTCCGGACAACCCTGTTATCCCCTGCCTTGTTTTTTCGCGTAAAAGCAATAAACCCGATTTCAGCTGGCATCTGAAGGACCAGTCTGACCACACTGAAGTACTTGAGTTCACGCGCTTTGAAAAGCTTTTTGGTGAAGGGCTGAAGTCCTCCCTCGAAAAACTTATTGATCCCACATTACCCTTTATTCAAACTTCTGATGAGGATTTTTGCGCCCTGTGTGCCTATCGGGGAATATGTCACAGGTAAATGGGGTAATACGTCATGCAGCCTGCTTGCCGGCAGG
>CAYWCR010000115.1:0-7312 GCA_964456825.1 uncultured Bacteroidales bacterium | reverse complement strand
AGCGATTGCTGATGCCTCCATTCGTCAATCTGCAATTGATGACCGGAAAGGAGTACTTCAGGCACCTTCCATCCCTTGTAGACTGCAGGCCGTGTATAAACAGGAGGAGCCAGCAGATTATCCTGAAAGGAATCCATCAGGGCTGAGGTTTCATCTGACAATACCCCTGGTATCAGCCGGCCTGTGCAATCAACAATGACAGCGGCAGCAATTTCACCTCCCGACAATACATAATCGCCTATGGAAACTTCACGGGTAATATAATGATCCCTTACCCGCTGATCAACACCTTTATAATGCCCGCAAAGCATCATGATATTGCCAAGGGTAGCCAGGTGATTTGCCATACGCTGGGTAAAACTTTCCCCATCAGGGGTCAGGTAAAGAATTTCATCGTAGTGCCTTTCTGAAGTCAGACTGGTAATGCATTTGTCAATCGGTTCCACCATCATCACCATCCCGGCACCGCCTCCAAAAGCATAATCATCTGCCTGCTTATGCTTATTATGCGCATAATCCCTGATATTATGCAGGTATAGTTCCAGGATGCCTTTCTCTTTTGCTCTTTTGAGAATGGAATAATTAAGGGGGCTTTCAAGCAGTTCAGGAAGAAGGGTCAGTATGTCAATTCTCATGGTTATCGGCTAATGAAGTATAAAATTGCCGGTTGCTGGCAGACTCCGGTGGTGCAAAAATAAGCATAATTCATAAGGGTCATTCAGATAAAATATGCCATTTTGGCTTTTGTTTTGTTCCATTTATGCCATATTGACATAATATATAGATATTATTATGCGATAAGTGCATGTTTTGCAGCCTGGCATTTTAATTGATTATAAAGGATTAATCCGAGTATAAACTTTAAAATAAATAATTATGACCATCGTAAAATACTTCAAACCAAACCGTTATTCCTGCAACGGAAACGAACAGCCTGATACGGGCATTGAAACATGGCAGGATTTATTCTTTGGTTCCCAAATGGGAAATCCAACAGTAAGAACACCGGAGGCAAATATCTATGAGAGTGCAGCAGATTTCAGGATTGAAATTGCCCTGCCAGGAATACGGAAGTCTAATGTTAAAATCAGTATTGATAAGGAAGTGTTATCTGTCACGATTAATCAGGAGGATAATACAGAAGGCCGGATGACCGTGAAGGAATATGATTTCACCACAGGAAAGCGGTCATTCATACTGCCGGATAGCATCAATACGGATGAGATCAGTTCACGGCTTGAGAACGGTATCCTTACCATAGGGCTTCCAAAAAAAGAGAGTGCTCTGCCCAAAGGACAGAGGGATATTCAGATTAATTAATTCAGGTTGCCGTTTATAAATTCTAAATAAAAATGAACTACCCCGTTGCAACGAGGTAGTTCTTTCGTTAATTTTCAATCGTAAATCTGTTTTTTGTAATCTTTATAAGGTGCAACTTATGTTAATATATAAACCTTCTCTCCTTTACCTCAGACAGCTGTTTTCATTTCAACCGGAATCACTTCTGCCAGCGTCTTTATTCCTTTTCGTAAAATATCGAGAATGACTTTGCGGTTAATGGTTGTTTCATCCAGCATCCGTTGAAGGTCATCGGTATTAGCAACTACACTGCCGTTAAAACCAACAATAATGTCTCCTTCTCTGAGGTACGACTTAATATCAGAAGCATCTTTTTCTATTGACCGGATCAATACACCTGACTTGGTTTTCAGACGGTTGTAATGGATCACACGCATGGGCAGGTCAATGACCTGGCCGGAAATACCGAGATAGGCACGCCGCACACTTCCGCGGGTAATTAACCTGCCTACAACGTATTCTACGGTTGATGAGCCAACAGCAAAACACAAACCTTGTGCTGGCATAATGATAGCGGTATTTATGCCAATCACCTTACCGGAAGAATCAACCAGCGGACCACCTGAGTTTCCGGGATTTAAAGCTGCATCGGTTTGAATAACATTATCTATCAAACGGCCTGTCCCTGAACGCAGCGTTCTGCCAAGTGCACTGACAACCCCGGATGTGACAGAATATTGGTAACCGAAAGGACTGCCGATTGCAACGACAAGCTGACCAACACGCAGGCGATTTGAATCACCAAATTCACAGTGCTTGAAATGGTTTCCGTAAATTTTTAAAACCGCAATATCAGATGAGGGATCATTTCCCCTCAATTCGGCATTGAATGTAAGGCCATCCTGGGTATCCACCTCAATCATTGAAGCCTCTTGAATGACATGACTGTTAGTGACGACAAATCCTTCCGGAGAAATTATAAATCCAGATCCGGTTGATTCCTGCTCTGTATCACTGAACCGTTGCTTTGATCTGAATGACCCTTTAACATGAATGTGTACGACACCCGGACTGATCTTTTCTGCAACTCTGATGATTGTATCTGAATAGCAGTCAAATAATTGTTCATCATGTAGTATGGCCTTCCCGGATTTTTTAGATGAACGGTTTTTATGTTGTATCTGCATGAGTGTTGCCATAGGTATATTTTTTCCTAATGATCTTGCTAATACTATGCCACGATATAAAACCAATCAAATTGTCAGGGGGACTAATAAATGTTACAGGAATATGCTTTTTTGTCAGCATTTTTTGCATTCATATATACAGCTTACTAAAAAATAATTTTAAGTACTTTTTTGTACATTTAGCATTTTAAATATTTCGATATGGAACCAAAAGACAAAATCTATAATGTTATGAAGAATGCCGGTAAGGAACTTCGTACAGGTGAAATTGCAGA
Organism: uncultured Bacteroidales bacterium; assembly: GCA_964456825.1. Taxonomy (GTDB): domain Bacteria; phylum Bacteroidota; class Bacteroidia; order Bacteroidales; family UBA10428; genus UBA5072. The sequence goes on along the minus strand of CAYWCR010000115.1, from coordinate 4,551 downwards.
TCTTGCCGGACTCGACAAAAAAGAAGTCGAAAAGACTATTAAAACCCTGGATAAGGAAGCCAGAATATTTTCACCTAAACGTTGTTTCTGGCAGGTTAAATAATATCTTTGTGTGTTTTCATGACCGTCTGTGAGGAAAGTGATGATTGTATCCGCTGTTAAATGAAGGATTGCCTTATTAAAAAAAGAGACAATGCTGCAGGAATATTATAATTTGCTTGATTTACTTCCTGATGCTTCTGCAGATGAGATTAAGAAAGCCTACCGGCTAAAGGCGAAACTTTATCATCCTGATACAAACCATGAACCCGAAGCCCATTTTCAATTTATCAGGATTAAAGAGGCCTTTGATATATTATTGAAATTCAAACGCCTGGAAATTTATGAGAAATACCAGCATGGCCGGTTTTATCATCCTCAGGATCCTTATTTCCAGACTCCGCATCATTATCACCAGCCATACTACAGTCCACATGTCAGGCATGGTCATGAGGAAAGCGGTGATATGCATGATTTTTTGAACAGCAAAGTAGGACGCGGCCTTTACCTGGCGGTTCATATTTTTTTTATTTTCATGGGGTTGCTGGTCTTCGCAGGTCCCATATACACACTGATGACCCGTGGTTTTGATCCCTATATGTCAAGGTTTGATTCTTTGTTTACCATGGTTGTGGTCATGATATTTGGAATTATCATGATGGTTAAAATCTTCATTTCTGTTATGCGGTTTATTAAAAAGGGTACATAAGCATTATATTTTTTTAACTTTTTTACTATTTCTATGGCCATACAAATCAGGGAAGTTAAATCCAGGCGCGACCTGAAAACTTTTATTTACCTGCCGGAAAAAATACACCGGGATCATAAAAACTGGGTTCCCCCGATTTATACGGATGAGTGGGATTTTTATAATCCGGCTAAGAATTCATCATTTCGCCACAGCGATATTATTTTGTTGCTGGCATTTCGTGATAACAAACCTGTTGGCAGAATAATGGGGATCATCAATCACAAATATAACAAGACCCATAATGAAAATCATGCCCGGTTATTTAATCTTGAATGCTGGGAAGACCCTGAAACGGCAACTGAATTGATTACTGCTGTTGAAGAATGGGCCAGGAAAAAAGGAATGACAAAAATGATCGGTCCGCTCGGGTTTTCTGAAAAAGATCCCCAGGGATTTATGATTGAAGGATTTGAACAACCCATGGTAGTGGCCACAAATTGCAGCTTACCCTATATGCCGGCATTAATTGAAAATTGCGGCTATACCAAAGAGGTTGATTGTGTTAGCTATAAGCTCGAGATTCCTGATAATATTCCGGGAATTTATAATGCTGTTTACCAGCGGGCACAAATGAATGGTGGTTTCACGATGAAGGAGTTCACCACAAAAAAGGAGCTCCGGAAATATATACGGCCGGTCTTTGAGCTTGTTAATGAGGCCTATGCTGAAATATATGGTTTTGCAGAACTCGAACCGGATGAAATGGATTATATGGCCGACCGGTATATGTTCATTCTGAATCCCAAGTTCATTAAGGTTGTTCTTGATAAGAATGGCAAGATCGCTGCTTTCATCGTCAGCATGCCCGAGTTGGCAGGCGGAATAAGGAAGGCCGGAGGCCGGTTGTTTCCTTTCGGATTCCTGAAAGTCCTTCGGGAAGGCAAAACCACCAAGATGCTTACCTGTTACCTGGGTGCAATAAAGGAAGAATACAGGAACAACGGACTGGATGCCCTGATGGGCACGAAGATACTGGATACCGCAAAGAAGGAAGGGATGACCTTTATTGACAGTCACCTGGTACTGGAAACCAATACAAAGATGAGAAGGGAGTACGAAAAGCTGGGCGGTAAGGTCTATAAGAAATTCCGGATTTATCAGAAGATGCTGTAGTAGTTTACAACTGATAATTATTGGATAGAAAGCACACGTTTTACCTTGGATTATTGCTGATATGGTAAGGAACAAATCATCCTTATTGAAATTAATTCCCGAGCCGGTTTTTATATCTCTTGTTGTCAGGATGCTGGGGATTTATTTGCTGTTTGGTCTCTGCCGCTTGATTTTTGTAATATTTAACGCTGCGTACTTTTCATTTGACGGATCCGGCCGCATCGGAAATTGGATATGGGGTGGACTGGTATTTGATACGGTGGCAATTTTTTATGTGAACATCCTGCTGATCTTTCTGGCCACCCTGCCGTTGAAAATAAGGTATAAAAAATGGTACCAGTCCATGCTCACCCTTGTGTTTGTGGTTACCAATTCAATAGCCCTGGCAACCAACATCGCCGATATTTTTTACTATCCATTTACCCTTGCACGGACCACTTCTTCGGTGTTCAGACAGTTCGCAAATGAGTCAAACCTCTTTTCTCTTTTTGGAAAGTTTCTTGTCGATTACTGGTATGGCGTCATTTTTTTAGTTTTACTGGTTATAGCGCTGGTTTACCTTGCGCGTAAAACAAGACCAAAGAGCCTGCCTGTCCTGCGGGGATTCTTATACTATGGCTATGCTTTTATACTGTTGGCTGTTACCTATACATTATTTATCGGAGGTGTCAGGGGAGGGTATAAGCATAGCACAAGGCCGATTACTTTAAGCAATGCCGGGCAATATGTGAAAGATCCGGCTGAAGTAAGCATCGTCCTGAATACGCCGTTTTGTATCCTGAAAACCCTTGAAATAAAAACATTTACTAAATTTTCTTTCGTTACACCACAACAAGCAGACAGTATATATGCGGTCATTCATGATCCCCGTACAGATGGGCTTATGGATAAAAAGAATGTTGTGATCATCATCCTGGAAAGTTTTGGTAAGGAGTTCTCCGGTTTTTTTAACACGGATGCGGACAGCCATTATAAAAGCTATACTCCTTTTTTTGACAGCCTGTGCAATGAAAGCCTCACCTTTAAATACAGCTATGCCAACGGGCGAAAATCAATTGATATCATGCCCTCTGTTCTGGTCAGCATCCCCTCTGTTGTTGAACCTTTTGTTCTCACGGAGTGCTTCGGCAATAAAATGCAAAGCCTGCCTTTTTTACTTCGGGAGGAAGGATATCACACCTCTTTTTTCCATGGGGCCCCTAACGGTTCAATGGGTTACCTGGCGTTTTCCAATATGATCGATATAGACCACTATTTTGGTATGAACGAATATGGAAATAAGGATGATTTCGATGGGTATTGGGCCATATGGGACGAAGAGTTTTTCCAGTATTTTGCCGGCCGGCTGAATCAATTTCCCCAACCGTTCCAGACCACAATTTTCAGTGCTTCGTCACATCACCCTTTTCTTTTACCCGAAAAGTATGACGGTAAGTTCCCGGAAGGCCCCCATCCCATCAACCGGTGCATCGGATATACCGATATGGCGCTAAGGCGGTTTTTTGAAACGGCATCAAAACAGCCTTGGTTTTTCAACACAATTTTTGTGATCACGGCTGACCATGCTCAATCCCAGCCGCAACTCGACATTTACCGCTCATCAACCGGGTCCTTTGAGGTACCGGTAGTTTTCTATACCCCCGATGGCAGCCTGAAAGGACAAGATAACCGGCTCGTTCAGCAGATTGATATAATGCCGGTATTACTGGGTCAGTTGAATTACGGCAAACCCTATTTTGCCTTCGGAACGGATGTATTGCATGGTAATGATGACAATTGTGTCATCCACTATATCAATGGTTCTTATCAGTTGCTTTATAAAGATTTTATGCTCATCGCCACTGATAAGGAAACAATGGGCCTGTTCAGGTTTAAAACCGACAGGATTCTGCAGGATAACCTGGTAAAACAGGCAGGAGCCATCCAGGATACTATGGAAATAAAGCTAAAGGCCTTCATTCAGCAGTATCATAACCGCATGCTGGAAAACAGGGTATGCATAAATTAGAAAATAGAATTCCAACCGGGGGTATTATTAAATGGTGTACCATGCTTTATGTATAGTATTATATTGCCGAAATCAAGTCAGCATATCAGCCTGTGTCCAGGCTATTCTTTTATAATTTTCTTAAATACTACAGCTTTGCCTATCTCAAGTTTTAACAGGTAAACGCCGGGAATGAAGTCTGTTGTTAGTACAACAGTTTTTTCTATCAGTGTACCCTTATAAACAATCTGACCTGTTAAATTCATCAGGTCAAACTTTATAGTGTTTGAATTCCCCTTAATCTCAATAGTTAATTCGCTGGATACAGGATTAGGATAAATATATATTTCTTCAGTCAGCGGAGAAGTTATCCCGGCGCTGGCTATTTGTATACATTCAGAAGTGTCGGAGCACTGACCTTTGGCAACTTTCACCGCATAGTAACCATTTATACTGGCGGTGAAGTTTTGAGAAGTTTCACCCGCCATAACCGCAAATGAGTTATTGCAATCAAGCCACTGGTATCCATCAGCAATTGAATCTGCTGTAATTATCAAACCTGAAAGAGTAACTCCTATATCAACATAATTTACTGCTAAAATCAATGTGTAAATACTGTCGCAGCCATGGATGCTCGTATAGCCTGCGGTATAACTTCCTG
>CAYWCR010000114.1:0-11329 GCA_964456825.1 uncultured Bacteroidales bacterium | reverse complement strand
GACCTGAAACAAGCACATAACATCCATCAAGTAATTCAACGATATCAAATTCTGTTTTACGCTTTATTACGAGAATTACGACTTTTTAAACAAAATCGGGGTGTGCAGCAAGTCAAGAATCCCGATAAACAGACCTCCTATACCCAGAAATAGCAAATAACCGCTGCCAAGATACTTTTTTACATTCCAGGTGATCGTAAAAAGTGTAAACAGGATGCAAATCGAAAAGAATTCAGCAAGGATATGGAATAGCAGATAATTATCAACGATCAGATCAAATATCAGAACAATAGCTGTTATCAGTAAGATAGTAAACAGTGTCTGGCGTTTCATCATCATTTTAATATTTCTCGACAATCCATGGTCGGCTTACCATAAAGTTAATCATTCTCACAGGGTTTTTATTATGAACAGATACAATTAGTATCTCAGTTCATGCCAAATAGAACCCAAAGGTCGAGAATGGGAGAATTGGAGTTTGTTCCTTCCATAACGATAATATTTTTGTCTTAAAGTGACCTTTTTGCCTGTATAAATGACTTTCAAAGACCTAAAATGATCAAAATTAGTGGTTTAGAATCTGATAATAAGAATTTATCCTGGTCCGACCCCAAAAAGCAGCTACAGGAATCCCTATGTCGCCTGCCGGGTGTATAACGGCATGGTAAAGTAAAACCTGCTGCCCATGCCTGTTTCGCTTTCCGCCCGGATAGTGCCGCCATGTTTCTCAACAAAATCCCTGCAAAGGATCAGGCCCAGGCCAGTTCCACGCTCGTTGTTGGTTCCCGGCATGGAAACGTTCTCTCCGATCCTGAACAATGAATTTAATCCTTTATCCGTCATGCCAATGCCGGTATCAGCCACCCATATTTCAGCAAATTCCTTGATAACCGTAACACCTATAGTAACCGAACCCTTGCTGCGAGTATATTTTACAGCATTCTGAATTAAATTGCGGAGCACGGTGGTAAGCATGTTCGGATCAGCCCAAACCCAGATATCCTTATCAATGGTATTGATAAGCATAATCTTTTTATCTCGGGCAAAAGTCTGAAGCAGCCTGGTAATATCAGTTGTCAGATCTTTTAAATTCACTTTTGACTGGCTGAGTTCCAGTTTACCGGTCTGGGACCGTGCCCATGTTAAAAGATTGTCTAAAAGTTCGAGGGTACCTTTGCTGGCCTCGTTCAGATGGGAGAAATATTCCTCAATTTCATCAGGCTTGAGCGCCCTGTGATTTTCCAGAAGCACTTCTGTGATCCCCAGTAGGGATGTAAAGGGACTTTTCAGATCATGTGATATAATAGAGAAAAACTTATCCTTGGTGGCATTCAGTTCTTTGAGCTTGTCATTGGCGCTTCTCAGATCATTTTCCATATTGATCCGGTGCGCAATTTTCCAGACACTGTCCATCAGCAATGTCAGCTGCACTGTATCGGCATTGTCATATCCATTTTGTTTATTGGCAAGGCCTGCAACAGCAACTATGGAAGTGCCGACAAATATGGGTACGGTCATGAAGGTTTTCATTCTAACATGACCCTCCGGCAGGCCCTTCTTTAAATGGTTTTCAGCTTCATAATCATTGATAATAATGGGTTTTCTTTGCCGCACAGCCTCACCCCAGCAACCGGTCTTATCCAGATCATATACTGTTTCGGGATTTTGCACCCTGCATTCATTCATCACCTCTTTCGACCATGTATTCAGTATAAATTGTTTTGTTTTTTCCTCGTAAAAATATATATAGCCGATTTTACTGCCGGTAAGCTTAATGGCTTCATTTAACGCATAATCCAGCAAATCCTGGATGGAACTGGTTGAATACTGTGAAATCTTCAATAAACTTTCCAAACGGGCATTATTGAATTCTATCTCATCTTTCTGCATCCTGACAACCTTCTCGCTTGCCTCAGCATTTTCCCGGGCTGCAATTAATAATCTTTCATTATTCAGCAGCTTGTCCAGGATGGGATTGGTTGTTTTTATCAGCAAATAGGATAGAAAAGTAACCAGTAATAAGGTAAGGAAAAAAACAATGGATATGGAGACAAAATAGGGTCTGTTCACTTCAGCGACGGGAATCTTTGCGACAATCCCCCAATTAATTTTCTCAACAAAAGTATAGGCGGCATAAACCTTATAACCTTCATAATCCCTTCCGATCAGATATCCCGATTCATGATTGATAGCTCTTTGCATGGGAGTCGCCAGCGAATAGTTTACCGGAATCCTGTAGATTTCCATTTTCCGGGAAATTATAAATTCCAGGCTGTCGTTTGCCGGACGAGCAATCACAATCTCGCCACTGCGGCCAATAACGGCACCATTCTTTTTTTCCAAGCGCAAATGGGCAATGATTTCCTCCTCGTTTTTCTGGTAAACATTGGTCCATATCTCTATGGATACTTTCTCGTTAACGGCGATATCATTGAGCCGGTTGTACACATCCTGCCTGGCATTCTGGTATAACAACCATATTGCTGCAAATGCTATCATAAAGGCGATGATCACTGTGAAAACAGTGATGATCAGAATTTTTCTGTGCCGGAATATTTGTGTCATAACGTATTGTTGCACAAGAAATTTACCGAACTTTTACCTGTCCTTCCAATCCATTGGAAAAATCCGCGCAGCGGGTCATTGGCAATATATAATTATAGTTATTTTTTGCCTGAATAACAAATCATTTGATAAAAAACAGCTGCAGCTATGTTTCAGGATATCAATAGGGGTCGGATCAGGCTATAACATTGGCAAACATTTAACTGGCACTAAAAACAAGCCCTTTTTTGGCCTTAGAACATTGTTTTTGGGTTAAAAAAGGGCGGTTTTTAATTCTTAACTTTTGTTTTTATGATATACATTAAGACTTTATCAATATTCGTGTTTGAATTCGCTTCTCCAAATTTTACTACAACAATATTGTACTTCGGATTAATAGTAAGTCTTTGACCTAAATATCCATCGGCCACTATTTCCCTGTCTACACCATTATTAGGTATCCACCAAAAAAAATTGTGTTTTAGAAAGGCTTGCTGATTTGGAGATGGCTGGACATCAAATATGTTTTGAATCCAACTTTTCGGTACTATCTGTTCTCCATTAAAATATCCGTTGTTTAGATAGATGCAACCAAACTTTAATAAGTCCCTTGCACTTGCATTGAAAGAACTACTGGCTTTTTCGATACCGTTTTTCTTATCAAGGCTCCACCACGCAATATTTTCAGCTCCCATTGGATCCCATATGTATTGATAAATTAGATCAGAAATGTGGATTTTTGTTGCGTTTTCAATTACCCAACATAATAATTCCGCATCGATATTTTTATACTCCCAACTATTTCCAGGCACATCTATCAATTTATGGCTTAATAAGAGCTTCCGGATATTTGAGGAATAGTAGAACTTGCCATCATCGTCAAAGGATACATTCCTTTTCCATTCAAGTCCCGAAGACATTTGTAATAATTGCTTAATTGTAATTTGATTGAAATTGTTATTATACAAGAGTTCGGGGATATAATCTGATATTTTCTGATCGATTGACTTAATGTAACCCTTATCAATGATAATTCCGGTTAAAGCCGACAAAATCGATTTTGAAATCGAAAACACACAAGAAACTTCGTTTGCTTTTTGGCTATCAAAATATCGCTCATAAACTATGCTGTCGTTTATAAATAAAATGAATGCCTTTGTTTTATCCAGAATCAGTATACTATCCAAAGGTATGTCCTTCCTAAGAGAAGGATTATATAACCTTACAGTATCTAGGTATAATGAAAATTCTTCTGAATAGTTAAAATGAAACGGCTTGCGACTTGAAGGTATCTTTCTATTATGGAATATTCTTCTATCGTCGACATTAGGAGACTTGTACATAAGCATCTTGCAGTAAGTGCAACCCGAAACAGACATAATCACAGAGAAATAAAGGCAAAAGTTAACTATCCTCAACATTTTTTTCATAGTTAAAAATTAATATAATCATTGAATAAGTCAAGCACTTTTTGATTAAAGCAATAAAAAGTTGACGAAAATTAATGGATTCCTGGCTAGACGGCTATGTCCTAGAAAAAATAATAAAAGAACATACGATTAATTAATCACTTCTGTTTTTATTTTGACAGATTTGGAATAATTTTATTCCATTATCTCCCCTGATTAACCCGAATGCGCTTCAGCGCATAAATAGTCTTCTGTTTCTGGTTTTGACGATTTTCAGTTCGGATGCTGTCACTTTTATAATCCGGAATATGCTAAAAAACCGATTGTTGCTGGTTTTACTTGTTTTTCTTCCTGTTACTGCGCAGACGCAGCTATTCCATAGCATAAGCGGATCCGTCAGGGATAAAATTATGCAGTATCCGCTGGCCGGAGCCACAATCTGCATCCCGGGAACTGATCCGCTGATCGGTACGACTTCGGATGCCAACGGAAACTTCAGGTTAAAGGATATCCCCCTGGGAAGAGTCCGGATTAAAATTTCATTTATTGGATATTATGATGTCCTGATTAATGATATCACGGTTTCTTCGGGAACTGAGACTTTTCTCGAGGTTGAGATGGAAGAAAAGATAATTGCAACGGAAGAAGTAATTGTCAGATCGGAGATCCGGAAAGACCAACCCCTGCATAAAATGGCCATGATCAGCGCCCGTTCTTTTTCTATCGAGGAAACATACAAATATGCAGGGAGCTTCGGCGATCCGGCCCGTATGGCTGCAAATTATGCCGGTATCATGGCTCCGAGCCTGCAACGGAATGATATCATCATACGCGGTAATTCACCCATGGGATTGCTGTGGCGGCTTGACGGCATCGACGTGCCCAATCCGAATCATTTTGGAACCTTGGGAACGACTGCCGGGCCGGTGACCATTCTGAATAACAACTTGCTAACCAATTCTGATTTCTTTACCGGTGCGTTTCCTGCAGAATACGGGAATGCCCTCGCCGGTGCTTTTGACCTTAAGATGCGCACAGGGAATATTTTTAAGCGTGGATTTTGGGGACAGGCCGGGTGGAATGGATTTGAGCTGGGAACGGAAGGATATTTGAAAAAAAATGCCCGTTCTTCATACCTGCTGGCCTATCGCTATTCAATGTTCGACCTGCTGGGCCAGATCGGTATACTTGATTACAAACCACGCTACCAGGACCTGACCTTTAAACTTGACATCCCCACTGCCAATGCAGGCAGGTTTTCATTGATGGGACTTTGGGGCAAAAGTCACATCGATATTTTTGATTCGGATAAAGAACCTTCGGACTGGACTTATCAGGATGCAGGGGAGAATATTACCAGCGGATCGGGACTGGGCATATTGGCTTTGTCGCATTATTATTTCTTTAACCCGTATACAAGCCTTAAAACCATTCTCTCATTACAGATGGCTGAAAACACGGGGAAAACGGATACTTTCTCCAGGCTCGCACCGGGTCTTTTTACCAAAAACGGTGAAATGTCACGGGAAATAAAATATACCCTGTCAGTAGTATTCCATAAAAAAGTGAATAGTAAACATTTCTTTGATGCAGGATTGAACGCTGATGTTTTCAACGTGGATTACAATGACAGTACCTACCGGGATGATTCCTATGCAAGTTCTACCGATATCCGGGAGCAACTGAGTATCTGGAGTGCCTATATTCAATGGCATTACCGGCCATCCGAAAAAATTGATCTGTATTCCGGATTGCGATTTCAGTATTTCACACTTAATGGTTCCCATACACTTGAACCCCGAGGAGGAATGCAGTGGCATTTACAGCAAAATCAGGCATTGAGCTTTGGGTATGGCTTTCATAGTCAATTGCAGCCTAAAACACTCTATTTTTATCGTACCCCGGACATTCAAAAAGATGCCGAACTTACCAATCACAATCTCGGATTTTCCCGTAGTTTTCATACGGTAGTAGGCTATGACAGGCTCTTTACAAAAAATGCCAGGATCAAAACAGAACTTTACTTTCAATGGCTATACGCCATACCCGTGAGAGAAAACGGATCCGGCCAGTTTTCACTGCTGAATGCAGGGGACAACTTTTTTCTCCCGCTGGTTGACAGCCTTGTTAATGAGGGCGACGGATATAATACGGGGATCGAACTGACCCTGGAGAAATTTTTCAGTAAAAATTATTACTGGCTTTTGACACTTTCCGTATTCGATTCAAAATACCGGGGTGCCGACAGGATCTGGCGTAATACGGCCTTCAACGGGAATTATGTTCTGAATATGCTGGCTGGCTATGAATACCAATTGGGAAGCAAACACGTATTTACCTTCAATGCAAAAGTTGTTCTGGCCGGTGGGAAACGCTATGTCCCCATTGACATTGAAAAGTCGATGGAGGCCGGGGACGAAGTATATGACTGGGAAAATGCATATGAGAAAAAATACAGCAATTTTCTGCGGTTTGATTGCCGCATCGGTTACCGCACAAATTTTAAACGGTTCAGCCAGGAGGTTGCATTCGATTTTCAGAATATTACCAATCATAAAAATATCCTGTTGCAGAAATTCGATCCCGGAACCGGCGAATTAAAAGATGTATTCCAGATCGGTTTCTTCCCGATGATTACATGGAAAATTGAATTTTAAGCTGCATTGTTATTTTTTATAATAGGGGTCGATAGGGGTCGGACCAAGATATATCATTGATAAACAATTAACTGACACTAAAAACAAACCCTTTTTTGGCCTTAGAACATTGTTTTTGGGTTAAAAAAGGGCATTGTAAGGCAATTAAGGTTCAGAAACACTTCTACGTTTTATTTTATTATCCGAATCCGTTGACACCGATCCTTAATATGCCCTATATTGCCGGAAATAAAATATCGGTTTGCTCTTGCCATAACGATAATATTTTTGTCTTAAAGTGATCTTTTTACCTATAAAAATGACCTTCTAAGACCAAAAAATAGTCAAAATAAGTGGTTTAAAATCTGATAATAAGTAATTTATCCTGGTCCGACCCCAATAAACCCCAATAAAAGTTCGTTGACCGGAAACTGATCAACATTCTTTACGTTAATGGGAATGGTTTTAATATATATGTCCATTGTTCACCTGGTCTTGTTAAACGCAAAAGATTTTTATCAAGTATTAAACTCAGTTTTTCTTGCACGAAAAATCACATTTTAGTATGATTTATGCGTAATAAATCACCAATTTGTGGACCCCAATTTGTACCAGGCTGTTTTACACATTTTTGTGAGAAGATGGTTTTGAGAAAGCCGGGCAACATCCTCCAGATCAAGTTCAATAAACAGGCAGAAGCTTTCCACCTTGTCTTTGAAGAACCGTTCATAAAATCGTATTGGATATTAACTGAAAATGAAATATTTTTATGATATAATCATCAAGTGATGATGATCATAAAAAAGGTACCATATCTCGCTTTTCTGATAATAATCTCTCTTTATTCCTCTGTTTATCGTGCAGACGCACAAAGCTATCCTATAAACATCATTCAAGAAGATACCATTCAAACATGTAGCGGTACCTTTTACGATAGTGGTTCCGGTTTGGGATCCTATGGCAGTAATGAAAAATATACCACAACGTTTCATGCGCCTGCCGGAGAAAGAATTGTTTTCAATTTTACTTCTTTTGATCTTAGAAACGAAGGAGGAGATACCTTAAAAATATTTGACGGGTCCGACACGTTATCAGCGTTAATCGGGAACTATACCGGTGAGGGATTGTCATTTTCTGTGGAATCATCCGATTCTGCCTTGACATTCCTGTTTACTTCCGATGGAAGTCTTGAAAATACTGGTTGGGAAGCATCCATAAGTTGCTGCCTGATTCCTGTTACCTCTCCGATAGCGGGTTCAACCAGTGAATGTATTAATGTTACGGGGATTGGCTATTCGGTTGCCGACACCCCCGGATCCACATACGAATGGTTCATTACCGGAGGAACACAGTCAGGGGGAACGAACACAAGCAGTATTACCGTGGATTGGGGTGGCTTATCAGGATCTGCAGGTGTTAAAGTTGTCGAAAATAACGGATGTACTTCAGGTGATACAGTTACCCTGGATGTTACTCTTAATGCCTTACCTGTTGTCAGTTTCACAGGCCTCGATTCAGTATATCAAATAACCGATCTCCCTGTAACATTAACAGGAGACCCGGCCGGGGGTACTTTCACCGGTGACGGCATAGTGGGCAGTCAGTTTAGTCCATCTATAGCAGGTCTTGGATTACATGAAATAATTTATTCCTATACCGATATTAATACATGCGAAAACGCTGACACACAATATGTCGATGTCAGAAATCATGACCAGCAGTCCGGAGCCATCTGGTTAACCGATTTGACCGGTTGGTGTTCATCTAATGCACAGTTTACGAATGCATCGGCAACAGCTGACGGGGCTTCTCCTGCATGCTGGACAGGCGGTACAGGGAATAATGTCTGGTTCAGATTCGTTGCCCCGGCCAGTGCTGTCAGCGTGGAAGTAAAAACCGGAGGGGCATTCGGGAGTATGCGGGGACAACAGATAGCCCTATGGAACGACGGCAATACCCTGGTTAAATGCATAGAGGCCGCTGATTATTTTGCCGGAACCCTGCCCCTTAGCATAGACACCCTTACGGCGGGAAATATATACTGGATTTCTGTAGATGACAGAAGAACGCATGGCACATTTTCTCTGTGTATCGACGATTCACCAAGTTATGATTATAAATCAGGAGCTGTTGAAATAGCCGATATCAATAATTACTGCTCTGCCGATGCGGCTTTTGACAATACTTATGCCACTGCTGATGAGAGTGCTGGAAGTTGCTGGACCGGCGGTACAGGAAACAATGTTTGGTTTAAGTTCAATGCATTGTCAAATGGCATATTTATCGATGTTACTACGGGTGGTTCAACAGGAACCATGCGGGGACAGCAAATTACATTATGGAATGAGGCCGGCTCCCAGGTTGGTTGTGCCAATGCAGCGGATTATTATGCAGGATCATTGATATTAAGTACCGATACGTTAACGGCCGGGCATACTTACTATATATCGATCGATGACAGGAGGACACATGGCACCTTTAAAATTTGTGTAAATGACTCTGTAAGCTACGATTACCAGTCAGGTGCCGTATTGCTTCCCGATATCAATGATTTCCAGTCCGCCGATGCTGAATATTCGAACATTTACATGACCCCTGACGGAAACACCCCGTCATGCTGGACCGGAGGTGTCGGCAATAATGTATGGTTCGAATTTGTTGCGGAAAATGAAGTTATAAAAATCGATGTAATGACCGGTGGCACATATGGCACCATGAGAGGCCAGCAAATTGCATTGTGGAACAATGCTGGTGATCTGGTACAATGTGCTAATGCGGCCGATTATTTTTCGGGAACGCTGACCCTGCAAACCGACACATTAACCATTGGCAATACATACCGGATATCGGTGGATGACCGGAGAACGAACGGAACATTCACCCTCGCTGTTGACAACGAAATCGGATATGATTATAAGATCGGCGCTGATTACTTAATTGATCTGGAAGACTGGTCATCAGCCGATGCTGTTTATGATAATGTATATGCTACTCCCGACGAAAACGCCGGAAGCTGTTGGACAGAGGGTGTCGGGAACAATGTATGGTTTAAATTCGAAGCAGAAACTCCTACCATAACCATAAGTGTGCTTACAGGGGGCAGCAAAGGTACCATGCGCGGTCAGCAGATTGCACTCTGGAATGAGAACAACGATCAGGTGGGATGCGTTAATGCAGCCGATTATTATGCAGGAACACTCACCCTGAGTGCGGATACCTTAACCGTAGGGCATTACTTCTGGATTTCGGTGGATGACAGAAGAACACATGGAACCTTCACACTTGAAATTGACAACACCGTTCCGTTTGATCTGAAAAGCGGGGCTATATTGCTGACCGACCTTGACCATTGGTGTTCTTCTGATGCAGCCTATGATAATACCTATGCCACAGCCGATGAAAGTGCCGGAAGCTGCTGGACCGGCGGTACAGACAACAATGTATGGTTCAGGTTCGTGGCCATCTCGGGTGAAGTACAAATTGAAGTAAAAACAGGAGGATCATACGGATCGATGAGGGGTCAGCAGATTGCCCTGTGGACAGAAGCAGGTACAGAGGTTAACTGCGCCAATGCTGCTGATTATTATGCCGGGACACTTACGCTGACTTCCGGATCCTTAACTCCCGGAAACACCTATTACATCTCGGTGGATGACAGAAGAACCCATGGTACATTTACCTTATGTATCAATAACAAAGCCGGATATGATTACCTTGAAGGAGCCAAAACAATTCCGCATATCGGATCATGGTGTTCGGCGCTGGCCAACTATGACAACACCTATGCAACAGCCGATGGCGATGATCCCGGCTGCTGGACAGGAGGTGTCGGGAACAATGTATGGTTTAAATTTGCAGCCACCACAACCAACCTGACTTTTAATGTTTCCACCGGAGGTAGTTATGGTACTATGCGCGGACAACAGATTGCGGTATGGAATGAAGCCGGCGATCTGGTGAAATGTGCCAATGGCGCTGACTATTATGCAGGAACATTGCCATTGAGTATCGATACCCTAACCATAGGCCATACCTACTTTGTATCAGTGGACGACAGACGGACTCATGGATCATTTGCCATTTGTGCCAGCAATCTGGTTGACTACGATTATAAAGCAGGTGCCATTGAATTGACGGATATCAGCAACTGGTCATCGGCCGATGCGGCCTATGACAATACCTATGCTACCGGTGATGAGAGTGCCGGCAGCTGCTGGAGCGGCGGAGTCGATAACAATGTTTGGTTTAAATTCGTGGCCACAACCAATTCAGTTAATGTCGATATCACAACAGGCGGCACATACGGATCGATGCGCGGACAGCAGATTGCCTTATGGAACGATGAGGGTACGGAGGTTAAATGTGCCAACGCTGCCGATTATTATGCAGGGGCGTTGTCATTAAGTACCGATACGTTGACCATTGGACATACCTATTATATCTCCATTGATGACAGGCGCACCCACGGCACCTTCACACTGGGCATCGACGACACACCGAATTATGATTTTAAACAAGGGGCCATACTGTTAACCGACCTCGATAACTGGACTTCAGCTCAGGAGGCTTACGCAAACACGTATGCCACTGACGACGAAAGTGCAGGGAGTTGCTGGACAGGCGGTGTCGGCAATAACGTATGGTTTAAATTCGTTGCCATCTCGGGGGAGATAGAAACAAGGGTGATTACCGGAGGTTCAGACGGGACCATGCGGGGTCAGCAAATAGCCATCTGGAACG
>CAYWCR010000113.1:0-11359 GCA_964456825.1 uncultured Bacteroidales bacterium | reverse complement strand
CAGAGCATAAGAAAAAAGCAGGGTGAAAGCCCTGCTTTTTTTGTACCCTGGACACCCTGGCAGGGTATAGCATTGGAACGAGAAACAGAATGAGAATGAAGGAAGCACAGAGCCTGATTGGCATTTATATGATCATTTTCTTTCTCATTTTCGCTCTGTTCTTGCCCCACCCTGGCAGGTTGTATCTCTTCTCTTGTCAAACCAACAATCAAATCAAAGAAAAGTTTTTCTGACGCTTAAGAAATTTCTATGGGATCAGGCATGATCTGACAATATTTTTTTATATTTATGAGCTATAAAAACCTTAGGCTCAATCATGAATACCATCGACAACCCTGACCTTCAGCTGGCATTTGAATTCGTTCAATACACCAGCACCAATGTCTTTCTTACCGGCAAAGCCGGCACCGGTAAGACAACCTTCCTGCATAACCTTAAAACGATCTCCCCCAAGCGGATGATCGTAGTGGCTCCTACGGGTGTAGCGGCCATAAATGCGGGTGGTGTTACCATCCATTCCTTTTTTCAGCTGCCCTTCGGTCCGCAGATACCGGTTGACTTCCAAGGGGAAGGGTCACCACCGGAAATAGCACCAAGGATGGAGGCATCAAAATACCAGAAATTCAGTCGTGAAAAGATCAATATAATTAAAAGCCTTGACCTGCTGGTAATTGATGAGATCAGCATGGTACGGGCTGACATGCTGGATGCCGTTGATGCGGTGTTACGGCGATATAAAGACAGGCAGAAACCCTTTGGGGGAGCCCAGTTGCTGATGATTGGCGATATTCAGCAGCTGGCCCCGGTAATCCGCGAGGAAGACTGGGATATCCTTAAGAACTACTATGACACCGTATTCTTTTTCAGCAGCAGGGCATTACGAAAGACACAATTTGTATGCATTGAACTGAAGCATATATATCGGCAAAGCGACCGCATCTTCATTGATTTGCTTAATAAGATCCGCGACAACAAGCAGGATCAGGAAACACTCCGTGCATTGAACCAACGTTACATTCCCGGATATAATCCGCCGGATGATGAAGGGTATATCATACTAACCACCCACAATAACAAAGCACAGGAGATCAACAACACCAAGCTCAGCAACATCAGTTCGAAACCTTTCATTTTTAATGCAACCGTGGATGGCGAATTTCCGGAATATGCTTACCCGACGGAACCTGAGCTCACCCTTAAGGAAGGCGCACAGGTGATGTTTGTCAAAAATGATCTATCAAGGGATAAGCGCTATTTTAACGGCAAGATAGGCAGGATAACCGGATTTGATGACCCTATTATCTACGTTAAATGCCCCGGTGACAATTTTCAGATTGAGGTTGACACGGTTGAATGGCAGAATATGAAATACTCCCTCGATGAGAAGACAAAAGAGATCACGGAAACCTTAATTGGATCCTTCACCCAATACCCTTTAAAGCTGGCATGGGCGATTACCATACACAAAAGCCAGGGACTAACCTTTGACCGGGCCATCATTGATGCCCGCGCAGCCTTTGCCCATGGCCAGGTATATGTGGCCCTCAGCCGTTGCAGAACCCTGGATGGACTGGTGCTTAGCACACCCATTTCAAGCCATGGAATAATCAATGATAAGGCTATATCACAATTTGTAGGAGAAGCAGAAAAGCATTCACCGGGGCCTGAGAGGCTTAACCAATCGAAAAAGGCATATCAGCAAATGCTGCTGAATGAGCTTTTCGACTTCACTCACCTGCAGCAGTATATCTTTTATTGTCTTAAACTGCTAAAGGAACACCGGCAAAGTATTTTCGGTACCCTGCAGGATATTCTTATTCATATGAATGAAAGCCTTAATGCTGAAATTCTTGGCGTAGCCGTAAAATTTTCAGCCCAGCTTGAAGGACTTATGCAGCAGCAAAACCAAATTGAGTTGAATGATACGCTGCAGGAGCGGATCAAAAAAGCGTGCCATTATTTTGCGGAAAAAGTGCAAATGCTGATATCCGGTCCATTAGACAGTGCCGGTTTTGAGACCGACAATAAGGAAATAAAAAAGGTGATCAGCCAGGCGTTATTAAAACTGCAGCAGGAAACCGTTATTAAGCTGAAGTGTCTTACTTCATGCCGGCAAGGATTTGCGATTAAAAACTACCTTGAAGTCCGCGCTAAAGCTGCCATTGATGTGCCCACACCAAAGCATGCCATGAAAAAAGCTGAAGCTGTGACGGATGATAAAATAATGGCCTATCCCGCATTGTATTCCAGACTGGCCGTATGGCGTGCCAGGAAAGCTGCCGAACTTGACCTTCCTATATATATGATACTTCCGCACAAAACCATGATCAACCTGGTTAATTTATTGCCATATTCCCTGCCTGCCCTCAAAACGATCAAAGGATTCGGAAGGAAAAAGATTGCCCGGTTTGGCTCAGAGATCATCAGCATCATCCTTGCATTCTGCAATGAAAATAATCTGGTTTCCAATCTGCCAGTTGACATACCTGAGACAGGGTTGAAACAAATTAAAGAAGACACCAGGCAAATAAGCCTTAATTTATGGAGGTCAGGCAATAGCATTGAAGAAATAGCGGCCGAGCGGAATATGGCTGTTTCTACCATAGAGGGACACCTGGCCTATTTTGTAGGAACCGGGGAAATCGGGCTTGAACACTTTGTAAAACCTGCAAAGGCTGCCCTGATCGCCGATTATTTCCGGCAGCACAAAATATATGCACTTTCACCTGCCAAAGAAGCCCTGGGAGATTCCGTTACTTACAGCGAATTGAGGTATGTGCTTAAACATCTGGAAGCGGAAGGAAAGGTAAATTCGAAGTCGTGATTAACGGGTCCCTGAAAGTTTATCCGACGCAATTAATAAAAGTATTATCAACTTTCTGTTAAAAAGGTTTAGTTTTGGCATGAACTTTGAAAATATTTACCCATCCAATGAATAAAAAAGGAATGAAATATTTAGCCTGCCTTGTTATAATTCTTTCCTTTTGTTCTTTTACCAGGGCTCAAACCGAAAATGAAGTGAAGGTTATACACCAGCTCGGTTTGCATGCCGGCTCAACTACCGGAATCGGATTATCATACCGGTTTTGGCCGGGAAGACTGGGTTTTCAGGTAACCTTGTTGCCGTTTAAGAACAATGCCGAACAAATCAATAATGGGGACAACGATAGATTTAATCCGTTTTCTGAACTTGAATTTCCAAGGGGTCAGTTTGTAAGCCTGGGATTAACCGCATTATCCACCGTTAAACAGTTTGGCAAGTCAAAAATGTTTGCATACTGGGGAAATCATTTGCTGCTGCTTGACGATGAGTCAATCTATTCTACAGGAATCGGTATCGGATTTTTCTACGAAGCTCCGGTATGCTTTAATCTTATGCTCGGATACGGCGCCTATGACATAACCAATTCGCTGCTTTTATTACCGGCGGCTGAAATTGGTGTGTATTACAGATTCAGGAATAAAAATTAATGATGACTACCATAATAAAACTATAAATACTACGATCCATGAAAAAGCTATTATGCTCTTTAGCCTTAATTCTCACGCTGGCAACCCTCTCAGGCCAGAATTTGGTGACCCATGAAATCCGTAACAATGAGTTTGGATTTCATGCCGGAGCCGTTACAGGCCTTGGCCTGTCATACCGTCATTGGTTCAACAGGGCCGGATTTCAGTTAACAGCCTTGCCTATCAAAACGGAAAACTTCACCTTTGTCAGCGCGGGCGTTTCCGCCCTTTATTCATTCTATGAATCAAGATATGTGCAGGTTTTTGGTTATTTCGGCAATCATTTTTTTATACATGAAGAAGATGATGAGCGTTATAGCTGGAATACCGGGATGTTTGAACCGGACCACTATGATGAAACTTCTTACAGTTTCGGCTTCGGGCCGGGATTTGCCTTTGGAAAAACCGTACGATTCAACCTGATGCTTGGCTATGGCTTTTATGACGTTTTTGAAAAATTCAATATGTTCCCTACGGGTGAGGTTGGTTTGTACTATAGGTTTTAGGGGAAGAAGTTAGAAGATAGAAGTTATAAGAAATCATGCAGAATACTTGGTCTGTTGGATCATAAGACAGACCAGGGATGAAAAGCTGCTATAATTCTTAATAAGAATTAGCGCGGAAAAGCATCGGTGTTATTAAAAAAAATCATATTTTCATCCTGTTTTTGGTATTAATACAGCTGAACTGGTATTCAGCCAGTTAATGTTTCCTTCTTTCATTTATTCAAAAATATTTCTTTTATGCAGGGCCCGGAAATAAGACAAAATGCTGACTGTGAAAGCACCGACAGCCGACGGTTATGTGCGCTGAATAAAATGGTTAAGATGCTCAATGAACCGGGCACGCTTGACATGATGCTGCAGCAGGCCTGTGAAATCATACCGGAGGCCTATCCTTTTCCAGAATATGTATCGGTTAATATCACTTTTAACGACAAATCATACAGAAATAAAAACTATAAAGAATCACAGTGGCTGGAAAGGCAACCCTTTGAAACACCCGACCATTTACAGGGGAAGCTGGAGATATTTTTCTCCCGGGATTTCATCACCAAAACAGAAAAGGAATTCCTGTTCGGGGACAATAGCTTTACCATCCATCTGGCTACACTGATTGTCGGGGCAATTTCAAAAAATCATCTGGGAAGGCTTATTTATGACCATACGGAAAGAAAAAAGGAACTGAAAGGCATCCGCCGTACCGCTGAAACGTTAAAAAAAACTGCATCGTTGCAGGAATCATTGCAGGAAGTATGTTCTTTTCTCCCCGACGCCTGGCAATTTCCTGAAAGCACGGTTGCCAGAATTACCTTTGGCGATCATGTGTATACCAGCAACGGATTTAAAGAAACGCCCTGGTCACAACGACAAGATTTCGAAACTCCCGATGGGAAAAATGGAAGCATCGAAATATTCTACCTGGATGAATTTCCCCCGTCATTTGAGGGTCCATTTTTAAAAGAAGAGAGAGATTTGCTTAACAACCTTGCCTTGCTGATCTCGGGTACCGCTTCACAAAGAGCATTGCAGGAACTGTTGTACTTCAACACAGAACGCCTGAAAGAACTCCATGGATTAAACGAGACTTCATCCATCTTACGGCAGGGCAGGTCAATGGAGGAATCCCTGCAGGTTATCTGTTCCATCCTGCCTGATGCCTATCAGTATCCCGATTTCACCGTTGCCCGCATCACTTATGGTCCCCATGTTTTCACCAGTCTGAATTTCAGGGAAACACCCTGGGTTCAGCGGCAGGAAATTGAAACACCCAACCATATGAAAGGTTTGATTGAGGTGTTTTACCTGAAAGAATTTTCTTTGGCTGATGAAGGACCTTTCCTGAGGGAAGAAAGAAACATGCTGATCAATATGGCAGGGCTCATCACAGGCTCCGCCATTAAAAGGGTATTCGATAACCTGTTACACGAAAACAAGGAAAGAGTGAAGGAACTGCATGTGATCAACCAGACATCGGAAATCATTACCCAGGGAATGCCCATTGAGGAGACATTGCAGAAAATTGCCAATATTCTTCATAAATCCTGGCAATATCCCAAGCATACTGCTGTCAGGATCACTTACGAAGAAAAGCGGTATGTCAATCGGGAATTTACAGAAACGCAATGGGTCCAGCGTGAAAATTTCATTACCATCGATAATAAAAAGGGAAGCATTGAAGTATTTTACCTGAAAGAATTTCCCATGGAATATGAAGGTCCTTTCCTGAGAGAGGAAAGACAGCTGATCATCAATATCGGGAGATTGCTGAGTGGGTACCTCAACAATTATAAAGGCAGGGAAATTTACAGCAAAATAAAATACAAGGAAATACTGCCCTTTAAGCCTGAAGAGTACAGGCAATCGCTGGTGAAAAACAAGCAACCATTGCAGCTGTTTTTCAATCAGCAAACCCTCGATAAATACATATATCTCGACATGATGAAATACAAGGTGAAAGAGATTCTCTTCGTGGCCACTTTGTATGACGCCTTTACCCTTGAAAAAGAAGACGGCTTTTTTGAACAGTTTATGGGTATTATTTATCAGTACAGTTTATTTTCACTGCCACGGATCACTGGTGTTACTTCTTCCGAAGAAGCACTGGAAATGCTGGAAACATCACATTTTGACCTGGTCATTATCATGGTCGGGCTTGACAAGGAAACCCCGGTTCTGATCAGTGAACAGATCAAGCAAAAGAGGCCTAATTTATTAATATACATGTTGCTAAATTATAAAAGCAATATTCAGTATTACGAGGAATTGGTACCGACACTAAAATCTGTTGATAAACTGTTTGTCTGGAGCGGAGCTTCACAGATTTTCTTTGCTATTGTGAAATCCATTGAAGATCAGGCCAATGTTGAAAATGATACCCGAATCGGCCTGGTCAGAGTTATATTGCTGATCGAGGATTCTGCCATGTATTACTCAAAATATCTCCAGATGCTGTATTCAATCGTCTTCGGGCAGGTGCAGCAGGTATTGCCCGAAGTGGAGAAAAATGAGCTGGACAAGATATGCAGGATGAGATCAAGACCTAAGATACTGCTGGCAAGAAATTATGACGATGCCATGTACATTTTCGAAAAGTATAAGGACTTCATGCTATGCGTAATTTCCGATGTGGAATTTGAAAGAGATGGCAAAATGGATAAAAAGGCCGGTATCAAATTCATCGAGTACATCCAGTCCCAGGTTATCAATCTTCCTATCATATTGCAGTCATCAGACAAGCGAAATGAACATGTTGCCAAAAAACTGGGAGTTAGTTTTCTGAATAAAAACTCCGAAACCCTGCTAAACGACCTTAAGAATTTTTTGACCTATTATCTGGGTTTTGGAGATTTCATTTTCCGCAACAACGAAGGAGAGCAGATAGCCGTAGCTCGTTCATTGCGTGAATTCGAAGCCTTGCTGGAACAGGTCTCTGATGAATCTTTTTATCTCCATGCTTCCGAGAACCAGTATTCTCTCTGGCTCATGGCCAGGGGTGAGATAGAGCTGGCAAGGACCCTGAATCCTTTGCGGATCGGCGATTTTAAGGATGTCAAGGAATCACGGAAGCAGCTGATTGATACCATTAAAAAATACAAGGAGGAAAAGAAAAGAGGCAAGGTATTGGGTTTTGATGAGACAGCCACTCTCGATGAAAAAAATATCGTAACATTTTCAGGCGGGTCATTTGGCGGAAAAGGCAGAGGCCTTGCCTTTATCAATTCACTGGTATATAATCTCGACTTTTCGGATGTTGATAAAGCCATCAATATCCGTACACCCAAGACCGTTATTATCGGAACCGATGAATTCGATTATTTCATTGAAAGGAACAACCTGCTCGAAGTATTATTAAATCCCCGCATCCCCTATAAAGAAATCCGGCATCATTTCGACCGGGCTGAACTTTCACAAGGGATTCTAAGAAAACTTGAATTTTTCATCGACCAGGTCGAAAAGCCTATTGCCGTGCGTTCCTCCAGCCTTTCTGAAGACTCATTAACACAGCCTTTTGCGGGAATTTTTGATACCTATATCATCCCCAACACACGGAAGGATAAAAAATCAGTATTAAAATATCTGTCCAAGGCTATTAAGCTTGTCTTTGCTTCCATTTATTCGGATAGTTCAAAAAGTTATTTTAAGGCCATCCATCATAAGGTGGAAGAAGAAAAAATGGCCATTGTGCTGCAGGAGTTGGTTGGAAATCAGTATGGTCGCTTTTACTATCCGCATATCAGCGGAGTTGCACAGTCCTACAACTATTACCCGGTTGCCCATATGAAACCGGAGGAAGGATTTGCCGTTGCAGCAGTGGGACTGGGATCCTATGTGGTGGAAGGATGGAAATCTTACCGGTTTTCCCCCAGGTATCCCAACATTGAGATGTATACAACCAAAGATCTGATCAATAGTTCACAGGTGCAGTTTTACGCCCTCGATTGCTCCAAAAAGGATGTTGATTATATCAATGAGGGTGAACTGGCATCCCTCGTTATGCTGGATATCAGTGAAGCTGAAAAACATGGTACGATTAATCATTGTGTTTCCGTATACAATTCCATCAATGATCAGATCGAGCCGGGACTTTCATCCGCTGGTCCCAGGATTGTTAATTTTGCCGATATACTGAAGTACAAGCATATACCCCTTTCCCAAACCCTGGATATCATGCTGGGCACCATTGAAGAGGCGCTTGGCTCACCGGTGGAGATTGAATATGCAGTGGACCTGAACAGGACACTGAAAGATCTTCCTTCCTTTTATCTTCTTCAAATCAAACCCCTGGTAGGGAACCAACTCGGCATCAATGTTGATTTTGAAAAACTTGATAAATCAAAATTCATGCTCTACACCTCATCAAGCCTGGGCAACGGAGAGAACAGCCATATTCGTGATGTTATTTTCATTGACATTCAACGTTTCAATAAGTTGAAAACCCATGAAATGGCATCTGAAATGGAGTTTATCAACAACAGGATGGTGAAGCAAAACAAACCCTACATCCTGATAGGCCCCGGCCGCTGGGGGACAAGGGATCCCTTCCTGGGAATACCGGTGATCTGGTCACAGATCTCCAATGCCAAGGTAATCGTAGAAATCAGCCTGGCCAATTATCCGCTTGATTCATCATTGGGTTCTCATTTCTTCCACAATGTCACTTCCATGAATATCGGTTATTTCTCCGTGCTGGATTCCTCAAAAACCGATTTTATAAACTGGAATATACTGGATGAGCAGGAAATCATTCAGGAAACGAAATTTATTAAACATATCAGGTTTGCCAATCCGCTTACCGTTATTATGAGCGGGAAAAAGAAAACCGCTGCCATCCTTTTTAACACCTGAAAAGTTATGAGCAAAATTGTGTTGGGCATATACGATGAGCACAAGCTGACTCAGGAAGGTATCACTTCGTTGCTGAAAGGAGTTGAAGACATTGAAATCGGGCTTACGGTAAATTCAAAATCACAATTGCTGGAAAGCCTGAAGTCAATGGTTCCTCATATTCTAATCATTAACCTGCATGAATTGAATCCGCCATTGCTCAACCTGATCTCTCAGATCAGTTCAGGCTATCCGCAGGTCAAAATCCTCATCATATCGGTAAGGAAAGAGGAGGAAATAATTCTCAGGACCATTAAGGCCGGGGCAAAGGGCTTTCTCTCAAAGGATTCTGAACGGGATGAATTGATAGAAGCCATCTATACCCTGCGCAGTGGTTATGACTACTACAATAAATCCATAACCCATTTGCTGCTGAACAAATATATCCATCAGCTGAAATCAGAAGAGGATAATGCCAGCATAAAAAATCTCAGCACGCGGGAAATTGAGATCATGAAGCTTTGGGGAAACAGCCTGACCAATAAAGAGATCGCGGATAAACTTTTTCTCAGTGTCCGAACGGTTGAAACCCACAAGAATCATATCATGCAGAAGCTGAATTTAAAGACTTCGGTGGATATGGTGAAGTTTGGGATTAAGAATAATATTATAGAAATATAGGGACAAGGGACGAGTTACAAGGGACGAGGTACAAGGGACGAGGTACAAGGTTTATAAGTGCACAATATTTATTGCCCCTGACTTTAGTCAGGGTTAAGGCAAATCAACAAATCAATAAATCAACCAATCAACAAATACTTACGTGAAACACGTAATTTAATAAGTACCCCACTGAATTGCTATTTCCGTCCATATCAATTGCTTTAAAAGTTTTTATTTTTAGCGCGGAAATTAAAAAACACAATCATATGAGCGATTTATTGGACGTAAAAGTAAATGAATTTATGGCAAAGGTTATTGCCAGAAATCCGGGCGAATCGGAGTTTCACCAGGCTGTTAAAGAGGTTGTTGAATCCCTGATGCCCATTGTCGAAGAAAATCCGAAGTATAAATATGCCAAGATCCTGGAAAGGATGACAGAACCCGAAAGGACCATCCTGTTCCGCGTACCCTGGGTGGATGACAACGGAGAGATCCATATCAACAAAGGATACCGCATTGAGATGAACAGTGCCATCGGCCCCTACAAAGGAGGCATCCGTTTCCACCCTACCGTGAACCTTGGCATTCTGAAATTCCTGGCTTTTGAACAGGTCTTCAAGAACAGTCTTACCACCCTGCCCATGGGCGGCGGGAAAGGCGGATCTGATTTTGATCCGAAGGGCAAATCCGATCAGGAAGTGATGCGTTTCTGCCAGAGTTTTATGACCGAGCTCCAGCGGCATATAGGTGCTGATACAGACGTGCCCGCCGGCGATATCGGTGTTGGCGGCAGGGAAATCGGGTATATGTTTGGCCAGTATAAAAGACTCCGCAATGAATTTACCGGCGTGCTCACCGGCAAGGGAATTGATTGGGGAGGCAGCCTGATCCGTCCCGAGGCAACCGGTTATGGATGCGTTTATTTCGCAGAGGAGATGCTTAAGACACGGAAGGAAAAAATGAAGGGTAAAATTGCCCTGGTTTCAGGTTCCGGCAATGTGGCCCAGTATGCCGTTGAAAAACTTATTAACCTTGGCGCCAAAGTAGTAACATTATCTGATTCTTCAGGATACATTTATGATGAAGCCGGCATAACCACCGAAAAGCTGGCTTACGTGCTTGATCTGAAAAATATACGTCGCGGAAGGATCAAGGAATATGCCGATAAATACGGTGTAAAATATGTTGAAGGTCAGCGGCCCTGGGGTGTTAAGTGCGATGTGGCTTTCCCCTGCGCCACCCAGAATGAGATCAACGACGAAGATGCTAAAACGCTTTGCAAGAACGGCTGCATGGCAGTCTCAGAAGGCGCCAATATGCCATCAACACCCGAAGCCGTGGAAGTTTTCTTAAAGAACCAGATCCTTTACGGTCCGGGCAAAGCTGCAAATGCAGGCGGTGTGGCGGTTTCAGGCCTCGAAATGACCCAAAACTCGATGCGGTTGCCCTGGAGCCGGGAGGAGGTAGACAGCAAATTGCATCAGATCATGATTAATATCCATGATACCTGTGTAAAATACGGCAAGACCTCATCGGGATTCATTAATTATGTTAACGGAGCCAACATCGGCGGATTCATAAAGGTAGCCAATGCCATGCTGGCACAGGGGATAGTGTAGGAAGGTAAACGGTAATCGGTAATCGGTAATCGGTATGTCGGTAAACTGTAAAACAGGGTAATACCGATTACTGATTACTGCTTACCGATTACTTTTTTTACCCGTCACTTGTCACCCGTCACTCCTGCCTGCCGGCAGGCAGGTGTCACTTCTTCTCCAGATCAACGCACGCCTGGTAAAGATTATCAATCAATTCCGGGATCCTGGCCTGAGGCACTGCCGAGAATGCAAGCCGGATGA
>CAYWCR010000112.1:8349-11791 GCA_964456825.1 uncultured Bacteroidales bacterium | reverse complement strand
AGGGAGGCTACAAATAATCCCTTGGGATGTCCTTTAAACATAATTTTAAGTTTTAGTTACAGCGTTGACAAATTTAAAAATCTTTTTGAACTAAAAAATTGACGGAAGAAAGTAATTTGAAGATCGCAGCCAGTAGCCAGTAGTTATTTCAACTACTACAACAATTACAACAATTACAACCATCACAACCATCACAACCATCACAACCATCACAACATTCACAACAACCATAACCTCTCTGGTTAATCTTTTTTCTCACTGTTTGATTTATGGTAGCACTTTTCCGATTAAATTTGTATAAAAGCCATTTATGAAAATCTTTACCACCCGTCAGATCAGGGAGCTTGATGGCTACACCATAGAACACGAACCGGTGGCTTCCATTGACCTTATGGAACGGGCTGCCATGGCCTGTGCAAAATGGTTGTGTGCTCATTTCGATCGCCATGCCAGTTTGGTCATACTGGCAGGCCCGGGCAATAATGGCGGTGATGGCTGGGCTATTGCCAGGCTCCTGGCCGAAAAAGGCTACAGGGAGATTCGTTTGTACCTGGCTGCATTTTCTGCTGAGCTTTCTCCCGATGCTGCAGTAAACCGCCAGCGGCTTATGGATCAGCATCTTGTACCGGTTTCAGTTATGGATTCAGCAGACCAATTTCCGGTTATCCGGCCAACCGATATTGTTATTGATTCACTTTTTGGTTCCGGATTATCCCGTCCCTTAAGCGGACTTGCCACTAAGCTGGTAAAACATATCAATACTGCCGGATGCAGGGTAATTTCTATTGATATTCCCAGCGGCCTGATGGGGGAGGACAATACCGGCAATCAACCCGAAAATATTATCAGCGCTGATCATACCCTGACCTTCCAGTTTCCGAAATTGTCTTTTTTCTTTCCTGAAAATGAGGTATTTGTGGGAGAATGGACAGTCCTGGATATAGGGCTCCACAGAAAAGGTATTGAAGATACGGGTTCCCCTTTCCATTATGTTGTAAGGGACGATATCGCTTGCTTAATGAAGCCCCGCAGCAGGTTTTCACACAAAGGTACTTATGGTCATGCCCTGCTGATAGCTGGTTCCTATGGTATGATGGGTGCTGCCATACTGGCGTCAAAAGCCTGTCTGAGGACAGGAGCCGGACTGGTTACGGCGCATGTACCGCTGAAAGGATATGAGATTATGCAAACCTCGGTTCCGGAAGCTATTGTTAATATGGACCCTGGAGAGGAATTTTTTTCCCGGGTGCCCGACATCGTCCCTTATAATGCTGTAGGTATTGGTCCCGGGATTGGAACGCGTGCGGTTGTGCAAAAAGCCTTAAAAGACCTTTTGCTGAAATGTCATGTCCCATTGGTAATAGATGCTGATGCACTGAACCTTGTGGCCGCCCGTAAGGAATTGCTTAAACAGATCCCTGAAAACAGCATTCTGACGCCTCATCCCAAAGAGTTTGAAAGGATTGCAGGCGCCTATCAGAATGGATATGACCGGTTGATGAAACAAATTGACTTCGCCCGGCATTATAAAATCATTGTAGTATATAAGGGAGCCAATACCACCATAGCCTTACCCGACGGAAGGTGTTATTTCAACAGCACCGGTAATGCGGGTATGGCATCGGGCGGAAGCGGAGATGTTCTCACCGGAATGATATTATCCTTGCTTGCGCAGGGATATAACCCTTCAGAAGCTGCCATGGCAGGCGTTTACCTCCATGGCTTTGCCGGTGACCTGGCCGCCCAGAAAATGGGCCGGCAGGCACTTATTGCCTCGGATATCATTGATCATATCGGGAAAGCGTTTTTATTTACTGAAATCCTGTGAAACCATGAAAAAATCATACCTGTACCTGCTGGCCCTGCTATTTTCTGCCTGCTTGCCCCAGTCCAGAATGACGGTCACCAACGTTAATGATGTCAGCAGCCTGGGCAACAGCTCCTGCCTTTACGCTTTACCCCTGTCGGGTTTTGCTGTCACGGTTTCTGCCTGCCATGAATCTTTTATTCCCGGTCCTTATTGCATGTATGCTGCAAAATATCTGGGCATTACCGATGTAATGACAAAACCTTATGAAAAATGGAACCTTTCAGATGTACAAATATCACCATATGAAGAGGCAGATCCCGACTTTATTTTTGCGGTGAGCAGCAGCAGGAGTGCCCGTTTGTCTGATTGGTTACAGGAGCTTAGCTATGACAGCCTGATATTGCTTCCGGGCAGTTTTGCAGCCCGCCGGATATTTGATAACAGCCGGGAAATCTTTTCCGGTAGTCTGAGTTATACTGACCTTTCGGTTAAGCGGAACTTTGAGGCCGGGAAAGGCATAGTGATCAGTGAAACATTACCGGATTCAGTCCGTGCAAGATTACCTGTTTCAAAGGTTACTCATGAACCGGTAATCAAAACAACCGAGCAAAAAGCTGAAGAAGCCGCGAATTTCATCATAAAAATCCGCAAGCGCAGGTTTAAGCTGATTTCGGGGCAGTATGATTTCATACCCGATGGTGAAGCGCTTGGCAGGGCTGTGGATGAGCTGAACCATTTAGAAGAGGAATATATTTCGTTATTCACCGGTATGAAGTCAATATCAAACCATACAAAAACCATTCATTTTATACCGGAAAGCAACCATGAAAGTTCACGGATCATATTGTTAAGGTTCTCGGAAACAGAAGGTTTTGTTTCTTCTGATGAAGCAGATGGAAAACCTTTACTGGCGGATATCCGGGATATGAACAAGACTAAAGGTCTTGATGACCTGATCATGGATCCTGACAAAACACGAAGCTACCTGTTATACCGTGTCCCTGACCAGGCGGTTATCACCATTTCATTTGGAGAGGAGATAATGTTGGAGGCTGTCTTCCCGGTTAACCAGTTTGGTTCGCTGGTAACGGCAGCGTTACCGGAGAAGAAATAAACAGCAGCAGCTTTTCTTTTCCTGCAGACCTTTTATCATATTAAACTAAACATACTGACAATGGCTCAAGAGGAAAATAACGAAAACCAAAAAAAGAAAAACCGTTTGGTGCCGCTCATCTGGCTGGGGGGGGCGGGGCTCGCCGGAGCACTTATTGTGCTGGGAGTACTCTATGCGAAAAAACAAGGGGAGGTTAGGAACCTCTCCAGGCAACTCTCTGACACCGCTGCCGTGTTTATCCGGGAAAAGGAGATGCTCAGCCATGAGCTTGCACGAACCGTTACCCGGTATGATTCTCTGATGACAGGCTATAACCAGCTAAACAGCGGATTTGCAGAACAAAAGAGCAGGAACCGTCGTCTGGAAAAAGAAAATGCCGTTTATGCCTTTCGTAATAAAGTGTGTGAAAAGGAGCGCATGATACAGTCGTTGAACGCAGAACAGCTTCGTGCCGAGAACGAAATCCTGAAAAGCGACAGGGAGAACCTGCGTACACAGTCGAATGCATTGCAGACACA
>CAYWCR010000112.1:5651-8249 GCA_964456825.1 uncultured Bacteroidales bacterium | reverse complement strand
CACCTCTTTGCCGGTTTGGGTTTGGGATTGCTTAATTATCACACCGGACTGACCACTCCTTTATATCTGGACTTCCGGTATCATTTTGGCAAACCAGGTTTCAATCCTTATATTTTTACCAATTGCGGTTGGATTTTCAAATGGGATGAAATCTCAGAAGATCCGATACTTTTCTTCAATCCCGGAATTGGATTCTTTAAAAGCTTCAGCGACAAGTTCGGACTGAACCTGGGAGCCGGGATTTTGATGCAGCGCGACGTGATGAAGAGTTCGTTTGTGAACCTGAAAGTTGGATTTGTATTCCTGAAAAACGGAGCATTGAAGCCCTGGGTTTATCCACGTTGAATATAGTGACGAGTGACGAGCCTGCCTGCCGGCAGGCAGGTGACAAGTGACTTCAGGACTCCCGGACTGCA
Source organism: uncultured Bacteroidales bacterium (assembly GCA_964456825.1). Lineage (GTDB taxonomy): Bacteria > Bacteroidota > Bacteroidia > Bacteroidales > UBA10428 > UBA5072. The sequence goes on along the minus strand of CAYWCR010000112.1, from coordinate 7,833 downwards.
TGACTGCATGACTTTAAGCTGACTTGCGTTGTTTTATTCCTTCACCGGCGAAACATAGGAGGCCAGAAAATCCTCCCATTTCTCGGACTTATAATGATCGCCTCCGATGAACTTGATGATCTGATCGAATTGTTTGGCCTGAATGTAGCCCTGCAAAGGCTGTATCATATTGGCCTTTTCATCGAGAAAAACAACAGAAGGATATCCGAGATTGCCATTCAGCAGGGTTGCGGCCAGTTCGTGATAGCCCCTGCCACCGCCCGGAACAAATTTATAGGTTTTACCGTCCAGGGTCACATCACCCTTCTGTTCCGCATTGAATTTAACCGGATAGTATTTTTCATTCAGGTATCCGGCAATAAAAGGATTGTTGAAGGTGGAAGTATCCATTACTTTGCACCATTTGCACCAGGTTGTATATACATCGATCAGGATCTTGCGTGGTTCCTTTTTTGTAAGTTCCATGGCTTCTTCAATCGAATACCATTTTACGGACTGGGCATAGGTAAGGGATGCCATGGCTATTATTACGCAAGCTGCAACAAGTTTTTTCATGAGTTAATGAATCGTAAATAAATATTAGGTACAAAACTAACCATTTAAACCGTTATTTGTTTACACTGATGTCAAACTTAATGCTTTCAGGATAAACTGAATTTCTCAGGTGATTTTTTATTAAGCCAAAACTGTACTAAAAAGGTGACAAATATCGTACCACAGAATAATTAAAATTCAATATCTTTAAAGAATACAATCCTATTAAAATATGAAAAAAATTACTGCATTGCAACCGCCGGAGATCTGGAAGCATTTTGATGCGTTAACCCAGATACCAAGACCATCCAAGAAAGAAAAGAGGGTAATCGAATTTCTTAAGGACTTCGGCCGCAAGGCCGGGTTGGAAACCCGGGTGGATACTGTCGGGAATGTGATCATCCGCAAACCTGCAACCCCCGGTATGGAAAAACAGAAAGGCATTATATTGCAGGCCCATGTAGATATGGTGCCGCAAAAAAACAGTGATAAAAAACACGACTTTGAGAAAGATCCCATCGAGACCCTTATAGACGGAGAATGGGTTAAGGCCAATGGGACCACCCTGGGGGCTGACAACGGCATAGGGGTAGCTTCCATGCTGGCTGTTCTGGAGTCGAAGTCCCTCGTTCACGGTCCGCTGGAAGCCTTGTTCACGGTGGATGAAGAGACCGGGATGACCGGAGCTTTTGCGCTTAAGCCGGGAATGCTGAAGGGCGATATCCTGCTAAACCTTGATTCAGAGGACGAAGGGGAGTTATATGTTGGCTGTGCCGGAGGTATCGACGGGAATATTTCATTCAACTATGCCTCCGATCCGGTTCCGGCCGGTTATATTACCCATGCTGTCACTATTAAAGGCTTGAGAGGTGGCCACTCAGGTTTGGATATACACCTGGGGCGGGGGAACTCAAATTTTATCCTTTTCAGGATTTTGTACGCTGCTTCCCGGATCAAAGATTTCAGAATCGCTGAGGTAGAAGGCGGTAACATGCGGAATGCAATTCCCCGCGAGGCGTCGGCATTGGTGGTCGTATCAAAATTACAGGAAGCTGAATGGTTAAAAACGCTGGAAAATACTGCGAAAACCATTAAAAATGAATTGCGCGGCCGTGAGCCTGATCTTAAAATTGAAATACAAAAAACTTCCAGGGCAAAAAGGATGATGAAGAAATCCTTTCAGAAACGCCTTATCGGTGCCATTTACGCCTGTCCCAACGGAGTTATCCGCATGAGTGACGATGTACCGGGCCTGGTTGAGACCTCTACCAATCTGGCTATTGTTAAAACCGACGGAAAACATGTAAACGTGCATTGCCTGTTGAGAAGTTCGGTTGATTCGGCCAAGCTTGCACTGGCTGACCGGATGCGGGCTTTATTTGAAATGGCAGGTGCAAAAGTGGAATTCAAAGGTTCATACCCGGGCTGGAAACCGAATATGGATTCGGGAATCATGAAGGTGATGATGAAAGTATATGAGAAAAAATACGGGATTGTACCTGTGGTAAAGGCTATTCATGCAGGCCTGGAATGTGGCCTCATTGGTGGCGTCTATCCAAAGCTTGATATGATCTCTTTTGGACCCACCATACGGCATCCGCATTCACCGGATGAAAAAGTGAATATTCCCAGTGTTGAGAAATTCTGG
>CAYWCR010000112.1:0-5551 GCA_964456825.1 uncultured Bacteroidales bacterium | reverse complement strand
AAATCAAGACCTATCTGGTATACTTTCTCAGGATGGTCTTTTTCTGCTTCAATTTTTTCGGCCAGAATGGCTGGTATGGCTGCTCCCGTCATATCGATGAATTTCCGTATCTGCCGGTAACTGGTAATCGGAATGATGCCGGGGATTATGCGGCAATTAATACCCTTGTTCAATGCCAGGGTTACGTATTTAAAATAAGTCTCATTATCAAAGAATAACTGGGTGATCAGGAAGTCTGCCCCGGCCTCATATTTAATCCGCATATTCTCAAGATCTTCCTTTAGTGTTGACGTCTCCGGATGTTTTTCGGGGTATGCCGCAGCCCCGATACTGAAAGGGTGCAATTTCTTAACCAGGGATATCAGATCACTGGCATGCTGAAACTCACTGTTTTGAAGAAACGGGCCATCTGCATCTTTGGGCGGATCCCCGCGGAGCAGCATCAGGTTCTCAATACCAATGGACTGCAGATGGTTCATATCTGTAACAATCTTGTCCCGTGTTGCATGCACACAGGTATAATGTGCCATGGTTGTCAGCCCGATCTTGTTTTGAAGGTAATCAACCAGGTCAAAAGTCTTTTCCCTGGTAGATCCTCCGGCACCATAGGTTACCGAAACAAAAGAAGGGTCGAGTCTAAGCAGCTGGCCAACATTGATACCGAAGTCAACAGCCGATATTTCGTCCCTGGGCGGGAAGAACTCGAATGAAAAAGTTTTTTCATTCCGGTCAAAAAGTTCGGTGATTTTCATAATGCAATATTATCTGAAAGTTTAAAAGTTTAAAAGTTCAAATCTTAAAATCCTTAAACATTTAAACCATTAAATCTTATTTATAGTTGAGGTTTACCGGCAGCCATGATTCGACATTTTCCAGTGAAACATTTTTTCGCCCGGCATAATCTTCAGCCTGGTCTTTGGAAATGTTACCGACAAAGAAATATCGTGAAGCGGGATTGGCAAACAATAATCCGCTTACCGAGGCAGCCGGAACCATGGAGTAACTTTCAGTCAGCTCAATACCCGTTTGTTTTTCAGCATCCAGCAACCGGAACAAAGTTTCTTTTTCAGCATGGTCAGGGCATGCCGGGTAACCGAAGGCCGGCCTTATACCCTTATACCGTTCCAGCAGCATGTCATCCAGTGAAAGGGATTCACCGGGTGCATAACCCCATATCTCTTTTCTCACTTTCTCATGGATGAGTTCAGTGAAGGCTTCAGCAAGCCTGTCAGCCAGTGCTTTTGCCATGATTCCGTGATAGTCGTCGTATTCCTTCTCAAATCCGGCCAGTAACTTTTCCATTCCCATTCCTGCTGTTACTGCGAAGGCTCCCAGGTAATCACGGATACCACTGGATCTGGGTGCCACAAAGTCAGCCAGGCAAAGATTGGGTAATCCTGCTGTTTTCTTTTCCTGATTGCGGAGATTGAAGAACCTGGCAATCACTTCTTTGCCCGATTCATCAGCGTATATTTCAATATCGTCGCCAACCGAATTGGCAGGGAAGATTCCCACCACACCCCGTGCGGTCAACAATTTCTCGTTGATGATCCGGTCAAGCAGTTTTTTGGCATCATCGAAGAGTTTACGGGCTTCCTTTCCGACTTTCGGGTCATCGAGCAGTTCAGGGAATTTGCCCCGCAGCTGCCACACGATAAAGAAGAATACCCAATTGATATAGGAACGGATTTGGGCAAGCGGAAAATCATCATAAACTTTAATACCGGTGAAAGCCGGTTTTTGGATACCGGCTTCCTTCCAGTCGATCACCAGATGGTTTTTCCGCGCTTCATCGAGTGTAACATACTGGGTTTGTGCTTTGACACCCGAATAGGATTTCCGCAACGATTCATATTCTTTCCTGGTCTCCTGAATAAAATCTTTGTTTAGTTCACCGGAAAGCAGATTGCTTACTACACCCACGCATTTGGAAGCATCTTTTACGTGAATGACCGGTGCCTGATAATGGGGTTCAATCTTAACCGCTGTATGCACTTTGGAGGTTGTTGCGCCTCCGATAAGAAGCGGCAATGTAGATCCGGTCTTCTGAAGCTGCCTGGCAATATCCACCATGATCTCGAGGGATGGTGTAATAAGTCCGCTTAGCCCGATAATATCCACTTTGTTTTCAAGGGCTGCCTGCAGGATCTTTTCCGTAGGCACCATCACCCCAAGGTCGATCACTTCATAATTATTACATCCCAGTACCACGCCGACAATATTTTTACCTATGTCGTGAACATCGCCTTTTACGGTTGCCAGCAGGATCTTTCCGGCTGAACCTGATCCCCCGGCCTCGCCCGCTCCTTTTTCCTCTTCAATGAACGGGAGGAGGGCAGCCACGGCCTTTTTCATCACACGTGCGCTTTTCACCACCTGCGGAAGGAACATCTTGCCCGCACCAAACAGGTCACCGACAACCGACATGCCATTCATCAGGGGCCCCTCAATCACGTTCAGCGCCCTGGGGTAATGTTGCCGGGCTTCCAGCACATCATCGCTGATATAGTCGACAATCCCTTTTACGAGGGCATGTTTAAGGCGTTCTTCAACCGGTGTGTTTCTCCATTCATCCGGTTTTTCTTCTTTTTTCCCCGACTGCTTTACGGTTTCAGCAAAGGTTATCAACCGTTCAGTGGCATCAGGGCGACGGTTTAATACCACGTCCTCAACACGTTCGAGCAGATCGGCCGGTATTTCATCGTAGACCTCGAGCATGGAAGGATTGACAATCCCCATATCAAGGCCTTTTGTTATGGCGTGATACAGAAAGACCGAGTGAATGGCCTCCCTGATCTTGTTATTTCCGCGGAAAGAAAACGAAAGGTTGCTGATACCCCCGCTTACCTTGGTATGGGGAAGGTTTTCCTTGATCCATGCCACCGTGCGTATAAAATCAACAGCATAATGGTTGTGTTCCTCAATGCCGGTACCGATGGCCAGCACATTCGGATCAAAAATGATATCTTCGGGTTTTACTTTCACTTTTTCCGTCAGCAGGCGATAGGCACGCCGGCAGATTTCAATCCTTCGTTCGAAGGTATCGGCCTGTCCTTTTTCATCAAAGGCCATGACTACCATAGCAGCGCCATACTGTTTTATTTTCCGGGCCTGTTCCAGAAAAGACTCTTCCCCTTCCTTCAGGCTTATAGAATTCACTACGGATTTTCCCTGAACGCATTTCAATCCGGCTTCAATCACGGGCCACCTGGAAGAATCTATCATGACCGGCACTTTGGCAATATCGGGTTCGGAAGCCAGCATATGAAGGAACCTTACCATGCATTTTTCGGCATCCAACATGGCATCATCCATGCATATATCCAGCACCTGTGCTCCCCCTTCAACCTGTTCACGGGCTACAGAAAGTGCTTCCTCGAATTTTTCATTGCGGATTAGTTCGGCAAATTTTGCTGAACCGGAGACATTGGTACGCTCCCCGATATTGATAAAATTGCTTTCCCGGCTGATGGTAAGGGGCTCCAGTCCGCTTAAACGGGTATTGACGGGTATGGCAGGAATCCTGCGGGGCGGATAGCCGGCCGCCAGGTTTGAAAATGCACGGATATGGGCAGGTGTCGTCCCGCAGCATCCCCCGATAATATTAACGGCACCGGCTTCAAGAAATTCTTTCAGCTGGCCAGCCATATCGGCAGGCGAATCGTCATAGCCTCCGAACTGGTTCGGCAATCCGGCGTTGGGATGGGCACTAATAAAAAAGGGAGCTTTTCGGCTGAGCTCTTCAACATAAGGTTTCATCTCCCTGGCACCCAGGGCACAGTTCACGCCGATGCTTAACAGGTCAGCCCAGGCAACCGAATTGAGAAAGGCTTCAATGGTTTGCCCTGACAATGTTCGGCCGCTGGCATCCGTAATCGTACCTGAAACCATGACCGGAAGCCTGACGTTTTTTTCGCGGAAAACCTCTTCAATGGCGAAAAGAGCAGCCTTGGCATTGAGGGTGTCAAAAACAGTCTCCACCATCAGCATATCGACGCCGCCTTCAATCAAGCCTCTTGCCTGCTCTGAATAAGCCATAACCAGGTCATCAAAAGTGACCGAGCGGTATCCGGGATCATTGACATCGGGTGAAAGTGAAGCCGTCTTGTTGGTGGGACCCATGGATCCTGTAACAAATACGGGACGGGAAGGATTCTTCCGGGCAAATTCATCTGCCACTTCACGGGCAAGCCTGGCTGAGGTTCTGTTCATCTCCGGCACAACCTCCTCCATCTTATAATCTGCCTGTGAAATGCGGTTTGCATTAAAGGTATTGGTTTCCAGGATGTCGGCACCGGCTTCAAGATAATCGCGGTGGACTTGCTGAATGATATCCGGTCTTGTAACAGACAGCAGATCGATATTCCCTTTCAGATCATGGTTATGCCCGATGAACCGTTGCCCGCGATAATCCTTTTCTTCCAGCTTAAACTGCTGAATCAGACTGCCCATGGCACCATCCAGGACAAGGATCCGTTGTTGAAGTTCGGTATATATGTTTTTATTTTCCATCAGGAACAATCCTTAAGATTATGAGAATAACCATTACCAATACGCATAATGCATTTTTATAAAGGCACCCAAAAATAAATGTTATTTAAAAGGATTCCAAATTCACAAGCCTGACAGGATTTCTGTATAACCTTAGTTGTTTATGCAAAAGAAAACTGCCGGTGTTGCATTAACTTTCGCATTATTTCAGTAACACCTGCAAGGCTTTTATGTTTTGATCATTATAGATGTTCTTACCTTGCGGGGTATACATATATTGAATCCTTTCATTGTAAAAATCATTTATTTTTGGTCTGACCATTTTCATCAAGCTGTTTATCAGCCTGTTTTCTTCTGAGAAAGCCTCGGTTATCAGGGCAAAGGTTGAGGGTAGCCAGCGATGGGGAAACATATTCTCAAATTTACCACCGGCTGTGAATTGATCAATCTGATGTTCAATCAGCTGAATAATTTCCTTGCATGCTTCCTCGTCATCTGCCTGCATATGGTGATCGGCCATCCACGTTTTAAGAGCCTGAAGGTTGGGATAAACAAGAGCTGTTGTGTAGGCATTCTGGTTGTTGTAAAGCATGCATTGCTCAATGAATTTCGATTGCTGTACGATGGTTTCCTCGATCCCCTCGGGGCTGAATTTTTCTCCGTCATCGCCGATCAGCAGGCTTTTGAAACGGCCCAGCACGTATAGGAACCCTTCTTTGGTCATATAGCCCATATCGCCGGTGTACAACCAGCCGTTTTTTATGGTTTCGGCGGTAGCTTCAGGATTATTCCAGTAGCCGGCCATTACATTATCTCCCTTGATCACTATTTCCCCCTTTACTTCCAACGGAAGCTCATGGCCTTCGGAATCACATATTTTTATTTCCATATAGCGGGCCACGGGACCTGAAGAACCCATCTTATGCTTTCCGGGGTTGTTGGAGGAAATAACCGGTGATGCCTCTGTCAGTCCATATCCCTGGTACATGGGAATTCCAATGGCATAAAAGAAACGCTGCAGGTCGATATCCAGCAAAGCCCCTCCGCCAATGAAAAATTC
>CAYWCR010000111.1:10066-11805 GCA_964456825.1 uncultured Bacteroidales bacterium | reverse complement strand
CAGTCTGGTCATAATCCTGGTTTACCTATGGATTGACCGCAATGGCTATGCAACCTATTAACCAAAGATTGTCATAGCTGATGATTTTTATACATGATGTTAAAAAGAAACTGAGCGTAATGAACATAGGTTCATTTAAAATGTATAACTTTACATAATATTTATTCAAATTAACCATGAAGATTGCCATATCTGCATCAACTGATAAAACAGAAGCATTGATTGACGATCGTTTTAGCCATCACTTCCTTTTTTGCTTAGTTTATAAGGAACCAAAACAAATAGAATTTATAGAAATGTTTAACCATTAATTTTAATCATTATGCCACGAATGAATGGTACAGGCCCTGAAGGAAAAGGGTCAAAAACAGGCCGGAGACTTGGCCGGTGTAAAAACCAAAGAACTGAAGAATTAAATGAAAAACCTGGCAAAGGGACGGGTAAACGCCGGAAATCAGGAGGAGGCGCAGGCAGGGGAAAACAGTTAAAAGATAATTCTTAATGAATGGCTATTTGCAGCAAATGTCGCAAACGGTTGATATTCTGGGTATCTCTTACCATTGCAAGCATTGGTATCGGGTTATTATTTGATTTATTCATTATTAAAACAAACGGCTTCCCGTTATATATCCGGTTGATAGGTTTTGCAGGAATATTTTTAACCCATTTTCTTTTAAAAAGGACAGGAAAACTACTCAGGTTATTCGGCGAATGCGAACGTTGGGGATGGTCGACAAGACTGATTGTAAAAAATGTTTATAAATATGTCCGGCATCCGCATCATCTTGGTGTAGGCATTTTCATGACATTCATCGGTTTGTTGATAGGATACCCGATTACTTTCATCATCATTGCCACTACACAATGGCTTTGGGTTTTTCTTTTTGTGTTGTTTATTGAGGAAAAGGAATGCCTTGAAAAATTCGGGAATGAATACCGGGAATACAGGAAGAATGTACCGATGTTTTTTGGTAATCCTGTTTGCATAATTAAAGAATTATTTAAACCTATAAATGTATAATTATTTACCAAACGCAGGCCCGGGCAGCTGACGGTGACTGTCAGTGTGCCAACCTGTACATTGATCAACTGGTATTGCCCGGTTTCATTGGTGACTGACCCTATGGTTGTTCCTTTTATTGCCATATTGGCAAATGGAATATGCTGACCACAGCAACCCACATGGTCGACAATATTGGCATCGGATAAAACCGCTTAATTCAACATAACTAAAAAATGCTATTGATAAGAAGGAGGAGCTCTTCCTTCAAACAGATTAAATAATTCCCGCAAATAAAATGTCACCAGGTTATCCGGTTATATTGTTCTTCTGTCAATACAGGATAATCTGGCAGTTAAAAATGCAACCGGTAAAAAGATCTGAACGTTGTCGAAGAAAACAAGATCATTTTGTGTATGGTAATGCGATTTACAGCGTTGTATATCGTCTGATCTGTTATAAGGGTGAGCATGGTTGATGATGGTACCGTCTCTCAGCTGATGCGCATGGATGAAAACTGTTTTATTGGCAATCAGCATTCCATTAAACCTGTCATAAAAAAGGCACAGCTTTTATTGCAACATTTCTGACAATAGTTTTTATGCGGCGGCATAAGTAAATGATTTTTTAAGTAAATACAATCACCAATTGTTGTGATATTTGAACATTATTGTAATCCTTGATATCCGATAGCTCAACATAAAAAATGGAAATATTTGAATCGTTGAAAAACGAAGTG
>CAYWCR010000111.1:7543-9966 GCA_964456825.1 uncultured Bacteroidales bacterium | reverse complement strand
TCGCGCGTGCGTATTTCATTCCTCAATTGCAGGATGGTGGTCCAGTCGCCTTTCAGCCACTGAAACATCAGGTGTTTTGAGATATAAAAAGAAGTGAATATGGCAGTGCCCAACTGGTAATCATCCAGGTTGGGCAGATTCGTTTCAACCCTGTTGGTAATAAAGAACCGAAGCGCTTTTTCAGAGTTTTCCTTAACAAAATACGAATTAAAAACAAATCCATAGGCGCCTATGGTAGGTTGTACCTCAACAGGCAACTCTACATTATTTACCTGTTGCGGTGTCCTGGAAAAAGGGATTTTAATGCCGGCTGCTGCAGAAAAGTAAATCCTTTCCTTATGATTTGTATACAGGTTGTATTTCGCTGATGCAATCAGGTTGTTAAATCCCCTGCCTGTGAGGGTATATTCAGGCTCGGTGGCGTAAATTTGTGACTTGTTGATGTAATACCCGAACTCGGTTTCAAGCGTGAGTTTGGAACTGATACCATATCCTACAATACCCGATACGTAATTGTAATATGCTTTGCGTATCAGGTTAAAATCCGAATGCCTGTCTTTTTCAAAATACTGTTTCCCTTCACCGTATTTATAAAAAGTAATGACCCGCAAGGAACTTTTTTCCAACACCAGCAAGTTTTCAGTCCCCCCTACCGGGTTGACGGAGGAAAGGCACTGAGAATCCACTTTTGTAAAGTAAACAACGGATAAAATAATGATCAATATGTTTATTTTATTCCACAACGATGTTGATTGTTTTTGTCAGTGACTTATCATTTCCGTCTTTTACCTCGCATGTGATCTGGTTTTCGCCCGCATGGCAGGGGGACGGAGCATAGATGACTTCTGCTCCCGAACCCAGGATATCACCTGCGGTTGCGGACCAGTGATAGCTAATCATATACCCTGAAGCAGTAGCTATGATCCGTGTGCTTTCACCGGCGTTCAGGGTATACCTGTCGGCCACCAGGGATTCAAAAATCAGTTGCTGACCGGGATCACCTCCGTTTCCATTCTCCTTTTCACAGGAAGCAAAAACCAGGGCAGCCATTGTTATGGAGAGAACAATATTTTTCATCTTCCAGGATTAAATTATTCCTATTACTTATTTTTAATACATCGCACTGAAAATCCATAGCTTTTCGGAAAAGTATTCCATCTCCCGCACAGATCGGAATTAATATCCAGGCATCTTCTCCAGGCACAGTCGCCATATTCAGTGGATGTCCACATATATTCAAAAACGCCCAGGAGGCTGTATGCACTACCCGAACTGCGCCTGCCGCAAAGCTTAGCATCATAGCCCGAACTGCCGCCGATTATCAACCGGGTACCCACACTGTCACCCCGCCAGGTATTCTCCATGTCGGCTTCCGCCCTTGTCATGCCCAGGAACATCTCCAGTATCTTGAATTCTTCATCGGAAGGAACATGCCATCCGCATGGACATATTCCCTGGGAATTCTCAAGTGTTGCGTTATTCATCGCCACATACCATGTATAAAGCCTGCCATAAGTCTTAACATAACTCGTATCATCATTATAAGCATAACTTACAACAGGGATACTATCCGGTGTTCTGGTTACCTTCAGGTTCTCTCCCATCCAGCGTTGCTCTCCGATCTTTACAATAGTATATGCAGTCCCGTCAATGTCCATCAGAAGATCTGATAAAACCACTGAAATTTCCACTGTTCTTGCTGTCTGATCCTTGACTGTCAGGGTATACGTATCGGCTGCAAGATTGTACAGATCTTCTGAAACATGACCGGTTGACCATAAAAAGCTGTAAGGAGGACTTCCTCCGGTTGCTGTCACATTAATAGAACCGTCACTTGCCCCGGTAAAGGAAGGTTGAGTGACTTCATAGTTTATAATTATTGCATCGAGCTCAAGTTGTGAAATTAGTATACTGTCAGTGACAGTTGTTCCCTCCGCATCCTTAACAGTCAAACTGTACAATCCGGCTGTTAGTCCCAAGATATCCTTGTCGGTTGAGCCATTTGACCATTTGTACCGATAGGGTATAACACCTCCTGAAACATCGGCGTATGCAGCACCATCGTTTCCACCATAAACAGATACATCATGTCCTGATAATGTTAACAAAAGAGTGTCAGGAGCAGGCTGAGTGATTATAAAAGTATCTGATTGTGTTTTCAGGTTATTGTCATAAACCATCACAATATAAGTTCCTGCTGAAAGACTGTCTATATCTTCGGATGTCTGATCGTTTGACCAATGAAAAGCATAAGGAGGTGTGCCTCCCGAAACCGTAAGGTCAATACTTCCGTCACCTCCTCCGTTCACGCTGACATTTTTAATCACAGCGTTCAGCAGGATGGGGTCAGGGATTATTTCTTCCTCTTCTTTCTGGCAATTGTGCAAACAACATATAATAATCACAAAAGAAGCGATATAAAA
>CAYWCR010000111.1:5811-7443 GCA_964456825.1 uncultured Bacteroidales bacterium | reverse complement strand
GTGCCGATTTGAAACGAAACAAGTTCAAAGACTGTAACAGATTTCTGAATAGCCAGACTGATAATATTGATTATCTCCCCTGCCGATTTTCCGCCCCATGCTTCACCTCCTAAAATGCTTCCATCAACGGATGAGGCATAGAGTTTTACGGTTAAATCAGAACTTCCTGACAGGCTGCCGGGATGCCTGTCGGGCGAGGTGAATTTTGCAGAAATGAGGTTAACATTTGCTTCCTCCGCATTTTTCTCATTTGCTCCTGCTGCAGCCATAGCGAGTCCGTTAATTTCAGTTGAAAAAACCCCCAGGGTACCTGCAATGCATTTTTTTATCCTGATACCAAAGATATTGTGTCCCAGAACACGTGCCTCAGCTGTTGCCGTTGAAGCCAGTTTGATAAGATCGCTCCGGCCCGTAAGAAAACCAAATGTTTGGGCGCAGTCCCCCACAGCGCTGATATCTTTAATGGATGTTCGTCCGTAATTATCCACATGGATATCTCCATATTTATTCAATTCAAGACCGGCTTCCTTTGCCAGTTGCGAATTAGCCTTGTAACCAATGGATAAAATAACGGAATCCGTTTCAAGTTTACTTCCGTCTGAGAATATTATATGGCTGACTTTGTTGTCTGCACCCGCAATTTCTTTTACAAGCGTGGAAGTCATTACATTAACCCCTGATTTCTTCAGCCCCTCGGTTGCCAGTTGGCTAAGTTCAGGAGAAAATGCTTTTGAGAAGCACCAAGGCTCGCTCTCAACTAAAGTAACATTCACACCGGCAGCAGCGAATTGCTCGGCCACTTCAGCTCCGATAAATCCGCCGCCCACAATCACAATATTCTTAAAAGCACTGACCCTGGAAGTCAATTCTTTAATATAGGGGTAGCTTTTCTTAATATAAAAAACATTTTGAAGATTGTTTCCGGGGATAAAGTCAGGAATCTGTGGAAGCGATCCTGTTGCAAAAACCAGTTTATCATACTCAAATTGTTCACCTGTTTTTAGCGTTATCAGTTTGTTTTTTATGTCAACTTTAACCGCCGTATTGATTATAACTTCACCCCCAAGGTCCATAAAAGGTTTGGGCCCCATTTTGTTTTTATCCGCATCGTTTCCCAGTAGATGAAAGATATAGGGTATCCCGCAAGGTACAAGTCCTTCCGCTTCTTCCTTTATCATTAACACTTGTTTATTCGTGTAAAACTTTTTTATGGTCATACCTGTTACAATGGCTGCAGGACCGCCACCAATAATCATTACATCATATTTCTTCATATTTTCATATTTAATTTATATTTAACTTATAGCTTCTACCGGACAAACCATGGCACACAACAGGCAATTATTGCATTGATCCGCATCAATCATTACCCTGCAATCAACAAACGACATGGCCTCCAACGGGCAAATATTTATGCAGTTACCGCAACCGGTGCATACATCATGGTTAACTGCCGGAAAATTCATTATATTTTTATTTGAATTCTTGTTCTTCACCATATTTTATTTCCTCTTAATCATTTATTGTAAAAGCCACATGTTGTAACATCGCAACTTTCATTTTAAAATCATGTAAAATTAAATGAACTTTTGTTCATTTCGAAATTATTTAGATTAATTTTGAATAAAAAAT
>CAYWCR010000111.1:0-5711 GCA_964456825.1 uncultured Bacteroidales bacterium | reverse complement strand
AAGTTGATTTGCCACCCGGGTTGTTTTATAAAACGTTACAGAAAATCTGATTATTCTTACATAGGACTGGTAAACACACAAAATGAACTGGCGAGAAAATTTGAGTTGATCGTTTCATCTGAACCTTATTACATTACGGAAAAGATCATATTCCTGGGTGAAATTCCCCGTGTAACTGATTTTGAGTCAAAAAGCACTCCCTTTGTCCTTGAAGGAGGTGTGCCCGATTATGTAACGGATGATAGTGCAATAGCCCTTTTGCATGAAAACGGATTATTTATCATAACCGGGTGCGGACATGCAGGTATTGTTAATACATTGGAGCACGCCAAAATAGTGACCGGAGAAAAAAAGCTATACGGCATTATGGGAGGCTTTCACTTAAAGGAAAACAACCGTCAAACAAAAGAAACAATTCGTTATCTGAAAAAGAGCGGAATGGTGCATGTGTATCCGTCGCATTGCACCGAAAACCCAGCCCTGGAATTATTTCTCAAAGCGTTTAATGCAAAACAGGTGAAGACGGGAGATATTTTTAATTTCTAACAAATCCATGATAGAAGTTATTCTTTCCACGCTCAGGCAATCATTAATGATTACTGTCTTTGTACTGTTTATGATGGTTGTCATTGAATATATAAATATCCAGACCAAAAATGTCTGGGCAGACAAATTTCAAAAATCACCTTTCCTGCAAATCATAATGGCAGCCCTTTTGGGTATAACACCCGGTTGCCTGGGAGCATTCACGGTAGTTTCGTTATACACGCACCGGATGATGGGCCTTGCCGGTCTGGTGACCGTAATGATTGCCACATCGGGCGATGAAGCCTTCGTGATGTTTGCCCTGTTCCCGCAAAAGGCACTTGTATTAAATGGCATTTTGCTTGCAGTTGCTATTTTTGCCGGTTGGATGGTTCACCTGGTTAACAGGGCCAGTCCTGTTGAATCACATGGCTTTGTGGTTCATGAAAATGAATATTGCAAATGTTTTAATAAGGATGCGATAATCCCTCAACTGAGAAGCTTATCCTTTGAAAGATCAGTGCTCCTGTTATTTACAATGTTGTTTGTTTCAATGTTACTTACAGGTATTTTCGGTACAGCAAGCTGGGATTGGAAAAAAATAACATTTCTCGCCGGCAGCCTTTTTCTCCTGTTTGTTTTTATAACCGTCCCCGAGCATTTTTTGAAAGAGCATTTGTACAGGCATATCGTGAAAAAACATTTGCTCCGGATATTTTTATGGACCTGGGGAGCATTTGTCGTATTGCATTTCATACAGTCGAATCTTGCTTTGAACAACCTGGTGCAAAATAATACCTTAATCATTTTACTGGTGGCCGTTCTCGTTGGTCTCATTCCGGAATCAGGACCTCATTTGATATTTGTGACTATGTTTTCGCAAAACCTCTTGCCCTTCAGTATATTACTGGCCAATTCCATTGTGCAGGACGGGCATGGAATGTTACCCTTGCTGGCAGAATCAAGAAAAAATTTTATTAAAGTTAAGGTTATCAATATGTTGGTTGGTTTTTTCATCGGTTTTATTCTGCTTTTATTTAGAATTTAATATAACCGGGTCAATCAAGTATTGTAAAAAAAATATATTAAAGTGAACTTATGTTCATTTTAATTGTTATTTTTGTATCAACTTAAATTTAAAACGATAGACTATGATGATTGCAATACCGGCGTCGGAAAATAATGAAAATGCAATGTTGGACGAACGTTTCGGACGTTGCCCTTTCTTTTGTTTTTATAATACAAAAACAGAAAGTATTGAATTTAAAGAAAACAAATTAAGAAATGCATCGGAAGGAGTTGGTCCGCAGGTGGTGGAGTTTTTAGCCAACAACGGTATCAGTGAAGTATATTCATGTGAATTCGGCCCCAAAGCTAAAAATATGCTGGAAAAATTAAATATCAGGATGAGACTTGTCGATGGAAAACAAACGGTGAAAGAATTAATTTCAATGTTAAACTTTTAATACATTTTTTATTATGCCACAAGGAGATCGTACCGGACCAATGGGACAAGGTTCCATAACCGGAAGAGGATTGGGTTTCTGCTCGGGATATGACACACCGGGCTATGCAAAAGGATTTGGAGGCGGAATGGGAAGAGGATTCGGATTTGGCAGAGGTATGGGAAGAGGCAGAGGCTTTGGCAGGGGTTGGAATGCCGGAAATGTCTTTACCGGATTCTTTCAGGGATTTCACGGAATGTCCGCCATAAGTAAAGAGGATGAAATTAACATGCTGAAATCGCAGGCTGAAGTTCTCCAACGTTCTCAGAAGGATATTGAGAAAAGACTGAGTGAGTTGGAAAAAGAGGAGAAATAGGGGAAATAGAGAGAGGGTAAGTGGTAAACAGTAAACGGTAATCGGTAAGAAAAACCCTGACAGCGGTGTGTGTTGACTGTGCGGGCTGTAACCCTGTCAGTGGTTGGTTTTGGAACAGAATTTGATAATCGGAATTTGATAATATACCTATGGCCTTTTCAATCCATTACACAACCAAAAACATAATACAATGAAGAAAGTAATAGCAATTCCAACAAGCAATAATTCCTTATGCCAGCATTTCGGGCATTGTGAAAAATTTGTTGTTTTTCATACGGAGAATAATAACATAATAGATGAATCTTACCTGGTGCCACCTCCCCATGAACCGGGAGTCCTGCCCGGATGGCTTGCATCTAAGGGTATTACCCATGTCATTGCAGGTGGAATGGGACATAGGGCCATTTCATTATTTAATGAACAAAACATTCAGGTAATTACAGGGGTTGAAGAAAAGCCAGCCCGGGTTTTAGCAGAAGAATTCCTGAATGAAAAACTTATTACAGGCGCAAATGCCTGCGACCATTAATGTGATAAGATGCATAACGAATGTGTTAATTGTTTCCTGGCACAGTCAGATAAGTTGCTTACTAAATACCGTATCCGTGATAAATTGGCAAACGATATTATGTTACGGTTCCGGTTATTTGTTGACGACCATAAAAACAATAACCTTTTGGCACCGGAGGCTTCCAGTTTATTGCATCGTTTGATGAAAAAGGCATCAGGCATTGATGACTTGTATAAAAAAGAAAAAAAAGAATATAATACATTATTACTGAGCCTGGAAGAAGAGATCCGTGAGATTATAAATATATCGGAAAATCCTTTTCAAACTGCATTGCGGTATGCCCTGGCAGGCAATATTATTGATTTTGGTCCGCCCCGGCAATTTGATATTTATAAGGCTTTGTCATCAGCAGTTACAAAGGAGCCAACCATTGACCATTCGCGATTGCTACTGGAAGCTTTAGAAAATGCCTCGACCGTATTATACCTGGGGGACAATGCCGGGGAAATTGTTCTGGACAAATTGTTTATCGAGACCATCCGTCATCCGAACCTGTATTTTGCTGTGCGCGGGGGAAACATCATCAACGATGTCACAACAAAGGATGCTAATACTGTTGGCATGACAAATATTGCAAAGGTGATATCAAATGGATATTGTGCTCCTTCCACAATGGTTGACCGGTGTTCCGAAGCATTCCGAAAAATATACCATGAAGCCGATCTCATCATCTCAAAAGGACAGGGCAACCTGGAAGGCCTGATAGATGAAACCAATAAGAGCATTTTTTTCCTCCTTATGATCAAATGCAAAGTGATGGCAGAATTAACAGGAGCGAAAGAGGGAGATGCCATAATTTTATATAATCAAAAGATGTCGCTTCCGAAAAGAGAAAAAAAAGGTTAAAAAGTATTATTTGTTGTGAAGGTTGTGAAAGTTGTGGTTGTTATGATTGTTATGATTGTAAATACCAATTGCCGTTTAACGATTACTTATCACAAGCATTTTTCCGTGGACTCTTCCTGTGAAACGTGAACTTTCAATCAACAAATCAATAAATCAACAAATCATCCGATGAAAATCGCCATCACCAGCGGAAAAGGAGGAACAGGAAAGACAACGGTAAGCACTGGTCTTTTTCATGTATTGACAAAGCATTTGAGATACAATGTACAATTATTGGATTGCGATGTGGAAGAACCGGATTGCCATATATTTATTAAGGCATTAAAAACAGACAGCTATCCGGTAACCATTTCCATTCCTCAGATAGATGTCAGCAAATGCACTTTTTGCGGGAAATGCAAAGCGATATGTGCCTTTAATGCTATTATTATGCTGCCGACAGCAAATTTCATTGAGGTTGTGGAGGACATGTGTCATGGTTGCGGCGCATGCTTATATGTTTGCAAAGAAAATGCCATTCACGAGCACGATCGGGTAATCGGGTCAATTTCCCATCATGATTATTATGCAAAAGATGAATTTATTGAAGGAAGGATGAATGTGGGTTGTGCACTGCAAACCCGTGTAATAAGGGAAACCATCAGGCATGGACAGCAAAAGGGAATTGTACTTTATGATTCACCGCCGGGAACTTCATGTCCGGTTATCGCAACGGTTTCCAAAGCCGACTACGTATTGCTGGTAACCGAGCCCACGCCTTTCGGCCTGCATGATTTACAACTGATGGTTGAAACCGTAAAAACACTTGGTAAAAAACATGGAATTGTGGTTAATAAAGCCGGTTTGAATTATATGCCCTTGTATGATTACATTAAAAAGGAGGAAATCCCTTTGCTGGGTGAAATACCTTTTCGTAAAGAATATGCAAAAGCCTATTCAACAGGAATAATATTGGCCGAACACGATGATGGAATCAGAGCATTGTTTCAAACAATTATTAAGCAGGTGATCCATGAAGAAACCGTTTGAGATAGTCGTGTTAAGCGGTAAAGGAGGTACAGGAAAAACAAGCCTGACTGCTTCTTTTGCATCCCTGGCATGCAAGGCGGTTTTTGCTGATTGTGACGTGGATGCAGCCGACCTGCATCTTATCTTGTCACCGAAAATAATACAACAGGAAAATTTTACCAGTGGGGCGAAAGCGAAAATCGAAAAGGAAAAATGCACAGCCTGTGGGTTGTGCGCAACATTATGCCGGTTTAATGCTGTTGAAATCCAAAATAATATATACCATATTGATGAATATGCCTGCGAAGGATGCGGTCTATGTGCTGAGGCTTGTCCTAACGGGGCCATATCGATCGAAGAATACAAAAACAACCATATCTATATTGCGGATTGCCATTATGGCCCCATGGTTTACGGTAAACTGGGCATTGCGGAGGAGAACTCCGGCAAGCTGGTTTCAAAAATAAGGCAATATGCAAAAGAAACGGCAAGGGAGTACAGGAGCGATTATATTATCGTTGATGGTCCCCCGGGTATTGGCTGCCCTGTGATTTCATCGGTAACAGGAACTGACCTGGTAGTAGCCGTGACAGAACCTACACTGTCAGGCTGGCATGACCTGGAAAGACTGATTGATATGATCGGGCGTTTTCAGACCCCTGTTAAGGTCATTATCAATAAATCTGACCTGAATGAAGAAATGGCCGGCACTATTGAAAAAAAATTAAAGGAAAAAGGGATTGAAATGCTTGGCAGAATCCCTTATGACGAATCAATGATTTACGCCCTGCTGGAAGGTAAAACCATTAATGAGTATGAACCACACGGATTATTGGCAAATGAACTGAATAAAATATGGAGTAGTATAACAACCAAAATTTATGAACCAGAAAGCATTTGAAAAAATTGAACTTCCCAATGTAAAAAACATCATTGTCAT
>CAYWCR010000110.1:9562-11852 GCA_964456825.1 uncultured Bacteroidales bacterium | reverse complement strand
ATTTGCCTTGCAGCCTTTTCAAACAGTTTTTTCCGGTTTTTATGGGTGGCCAGCAGGGTTCCGTTTCCCGGCAATGCCATTCCAATGGCTTCATTCAGACAGTTCATCGAATTCGCCGTGAACATACCTGAACATGAGCCACAGGTAGGGCAAGCTTTCTTCTCAATTTCATCCAGCTCATCATCCGGTATGGAATCATCGGCGGCCAGAATCATAGTGTCGACCAGATCGTACTTTTTCGATCCCACTCTTCCGGCTTCCATCGGACCCCCTGAAACAAAAACAGCGGGAATATTGAGCCGCATCGCTGCCATAAGCATGCCAGGCGTTATTTTATCGCAGTTGCTGATGCATATCATGGCATCTACCTTGTGTGCATTGCACATATATTCAACACTGTCAGCGATCAGATCCCTTGAGGGAAGGGAATAGAGCATGCCGTCATGCCCCATGGCAATACCATCATCAATGGCGATCGTATTGAATTCTGCAGCATAAAAACCTTCTTTTTCAATGATCGATTTGATCTCCTGACCTACCAGGTGCAGATGTGTATGCCCGGGAACAAACTGGGTAAACGAATTCACTATGGCAATGATGGGCTTGCCGAATTGTTCCTCTTTCATACCGGTGGCACGCCAGAGACTTCTGGCACCGGCCATCCGACGGCCTTCTGTGGTGGTTGAGCTCTTGAGTTTTATTTTCATAATTTCAGGTATGTGTTGTCTGTTTTAAAACCAGAAAGCCATTCTCTAAGGCAAGAATGGCTTTCATTATCTTTATCATTTAGCAAACCATTCTCACCCCGGAGTATTAATGACAACTACAAGGAGGAGGACATTTACTAAAATGATGATATTTCTCATGTTTTTTGATTTGTGCAAATATATACAATTAAATTTTATTTAATCAACTGATCCTGCATTTTTTTTCATTTTACCTCAACAATGGCCCTCCGGAGAAAAATTTTTATATTTTTATGGCTTGTAATAATTTGATACAGGTAATATGCAACCGTTAAACCTGAGGGAATTAATTTTAGTCGTAATGGGTATTACTATCCTTACCGGTTTCCTGATGGTTTATCTGAAATATACCGCTCCGCATATCCAGGGATCACTGCATTGGGCCATCGGAACATTTCTGGTGGGAACCGGACTGCTGGCCTATGGTTTCTACCCCAAACCCAATGAATATGTTAATCTTCTTATGACCAATGTAAATGCCTTCGCCGGGCAATGTTTATTCCTGGTCGCTATCTGGAAATACAAAGAAAAAAAGGTCAACTATTATTTTGTGATCAGCATTCCTGTGCTGGCTTTTATTACCACCACCGTTTTTACGCTGATTTATCCTCACATGGGTTTGAGGGTATCCGTCAATTCAATTTTATATACCTTCCCTGCATTCTATTGTTTTTATGAGATGCTCAAACCCCCTGATAAATCGCTCAGGCTTATTTTTCAGATCAACGCGCTGGCTATTCTGATCTATATACTGGCCATGCTGACACGGACATTTGTATCGTTTCCCCATAAAGAAATTAATCTGATGGCACCTACGGTAGAAAGCATTATTCTCTTTTCAGCCATAAGCCTTTCAGAAATAGTCCTCACTTTTGGATTCATCATCATGGTAAATATCAGGCTGGCCCAGAACCTGATCCGGCAGAATGCCGTGAAGGATAAATTCTTTTCCATCATCGCCCATGACCTGAAAAACCCTATGAATAATATTATGGGATTCAGTGATTTGCTGGCACTTAAACTGGGTGAGAATAATCCGGAGGAAACAGCATACATATCAAAAGCGATCAAACAATCGGTAAGCCAAACCAATGATCTCCTCGAGAACCTGTTGGAATGGGCCCTTTCACAAACCGGCAGACTGCGCTATGATCCCGGTAAGATTGACCTTCATAATTTCTTTACTGACGAAACAGATTATTTTATCCCTTTTGCCACGAGCAAGCAATTATCAATGCATATCGAAGGAAGCAGGGATATTCATGTCCATGCTGACAGGAATATGCTGAAAACCATTTTACGCAACCTGGTCACCAACGCCATTAAATACTCTCAGCCGGGAGGGAGCATTAACATTGAAGCAAAACAGCTTTCCGGATTTGCTGAAGTATCTGTCGTTGATACCGGGATTGGTATTCATGAAGACGCAATGAAAAAACTTTTCAACCTTGACGAAAGGCTCACAACCCGCGGTACGCACGATGAAAAAGGAAGCGGACTGGGACTCGTGCTTTGCAAGGAATTTGTCGAAAAAAACGGAGGCA
>CAYWCR010000110.1:0-9462 GCA_964456825.1 uncultured Bacteroidales bacterium | reverse complement strand
GGAAGCGGACTGGGACTCGTGCTTTGCAAGGAATTTGTCGAAAAAAACGGAGGCAGGATCTTTGCCAAAAGCGAACCGGGCAAAGGATCGACATTTACTTTTACGCTACCCCTTTGTATTTGATGACCTGCCTGCCGGCAGTCAGGTTGGTTGATTTGATGATTTGATGATTGGTTATACAGTCATTCAGTCATGCAGTCTGGGAGTCCGTTAGTCTGGAAGTCACTTGTCACTCGTCACTATCTTTCCCCCAACGCCTCAATTACCTCCCCCGGTGCCTGCAACAGTTCCACAAGAACACCTTCGCTGCTTAGCGGGAACTCTTCGTTGCCTTTGGGATGTATGAAGCATATATCATATCCGGCGGAGCCTTTGCGAATTCCTCCGGGAGTAAACCTTACGCCTTGCTTTGCAAGCCATTCCACAGCCGCGGGAAGATCGTCCACCCATAGCCCCATATGGTTCAGCTTCGGATCATGCACTTTGGGTGACTTTTCCGGATCTAATGGCTGCATGATATCCACCTCCACCGAAAAGGCTCCCCTGCCGATCCGCAGGATATCCTCATCAACATTTTCGCGTTCACTTTTAAAGGAATCAATTCTTTCAAGTCCCATTATATCAATCCAGAATTTTTCCAGTCTTTTTTTATCTTCATTTCCGATGGCAATGTGTTGAATGCCCAGTATCTTAAATGGTCTCATAAACATATTATGGTTAAGACTACGAAAGTAATCATTTTTAGAAACCATTCACAATTTATACATTAGCCAATCATATTGCTTTACTTCACCATGAAAAAAGTCATTGCTTTATTGCTCAATGTCATTCCCCGCCCCTGGCTGATAAGGATCAGCCGGCCTCTTATGAAGGTCACATCGGTACTTTATTACGGCAATAAGGTGGAATGTCCGGTATGCAATGGTAGGTTTTCGAGGTTTTTGCCATACGGTTATAATGTCATCCGGGAGGGAGTATTATGCCCCCGCTGTTTCTCGCTTGAACGGCACCGGTTACTGTGGCTCTTTCTGAAAAACAAAACCAGGTTTTTCACGGATCCACTGAAGGTGCTTCATATCGCTCCGGAGCAGTGTTTTTACAAACGTTTCCGCAAGATGGGCAACCTGGATTATACCACTGCCGATCTGGAATCACCCCTGGCAGATATAAAGCTCGATGTCCAGCAAATGCCATTTGAAAATAACACTTTCGATACCGTCATTTGCAATCACGTGCTCGAGCATGTGCCGGACGACCGGAAGGCTATGCGGGAAATACTGCGGGTATTAAAACCAGGCGGGTTTGGCATTATGCAGGTACCCATGGACATGTCACTTGAAAAGACGTATGAAGATCCCGGAATTGTATTGCCACAGGACCGGGGAAAGCATTTCAGGCAGAAGGATCATTACCGGCTGTATGGACATGATTACCTTGAACGCCTTAAAGAATGCGGATTCATCATTCCGGAGGACAATTACCTTGATCAGATTGATGAAGGCACCATGCGGCGTTTCAGGCTGCCAGGGGAGGAATATATGATGGCGTTCTTTAAGAAGTGACGAGTGACCAGAAAGGGACAAGAAAGAGAGCAATGTAACCATTGGTCAACAAATCAATAAATACTTATGACCGTACGACCTGCCGGCAGGCAGGCTGTCTTAAAATTGTTAATTGTTAATTGTTAATTGCCTGCTGCCGCTATTTTCCCCTTCTCATAACCAGATTCTGAATAAGCTTAACCAGCTCCATGGCCCAGAACGGGAAAGAAGAGATCACCAGCACCAGGACCCAGTCGAACAAACCCAGTGCTTCAGTTTTAAAGATCGTCTGAAAAAAGGGTACGTATACCACCAGCATCTGTAATGCAAAAGAAAACAATGCGGCAGCAACCAGCTTTTTGTTGCTTAAAATCCCAATAGTAAACAGTGATTTGTCTGTACTGCGGCAATTAAATGAGTGGAACAACTGACTGCAGGAAAGCACAATGAAACATGCAGTGCGGGCACGCACCAGTCCCTCGTTTTCAAAGAACAACACAAACCAGAAAGCCAGCAAACTGCAACAGGCAATAAAAGCACCTTGAATAAGCATCAGACTACCTCCTGAGCGGGTAAGTACGGATTCATTCAGCAGCCTCGGTGGTTTTTTCATGACATCCTTATCGATGGGGTCCATCCCCAGTGCAAGCGCGGGAAATCCATCGGTAATCAGGTTTACCCAAAGTATATGGATCGGCAACAACGGAATAGGGAGCCCGATCAGTGAGGCGGTGAACATAACCAATATCTCACCTGCATTGCACGACAGCAGATAATGAATGAATTTTTTGATGTTGTCGTAAATGCCCCTGCCTTCTTCAACAGCCGCAACAATAGATGCGAAATTGTCGTCGGTAATGACCATATCCGATACCTCTTTGGTAACATCGGTCCCGGTTATTCCCATGGCCACACCTATATCAGCCTCCTTAATGGCGGGAGCATCATTTACCCCGTCACCCGTCATGGCAACCACCTGTCCCTTTTTACGCCAGGCTTTCACGATACGCAACTTATGTTCGGGTGATACACGGGCATAGACGGCTGTTTTATCCACAATGGATTCAAATTCCTCCTGGTTCATTTCGTCCAGTTCATTCCCTGTCATGGCTATAGAATCAGTTTTGAAAAATCCCAGTTCACGGGCTATGGCAACAGCCGTATTTTTATGATCTCCCGTAATCATAACCGATTTGATGCCTGCAGTCTGACAATTCTCAATGGCCACCTTTACTTCCTCCCGTGGCGGATCGATCAACGCAATCAGGCCTGCGAATACAAGGCCCCTTTCAACGGTCCCGGCTTCAATAGTTTCAGGCAATGTTTCAAGCTTGCGGTATGCAAATCCCAGCACCCGCATCGCCTGATCAGCCATGGCATTGTTGACCGCCAGGATCCTTTCACGGTCAGCGTGCATAAGTTCTTTTACCTGGTTATTCTCCTCCGCATACGTGCAGTTTGAAAGGAGGACATCAGGCGCTCCTTTTACAAAAACAATCAGGTTCTGGCCACTTCTTCTGATAATGGTCATCTGTTTTCGATCCGAATCAAAAGGTATTTCAGCCACGAAAGGATACTCATTCTCCTTATGGTCAACATCAATGCCGGCTTTTGCTGCCAGTGTCAACAAGGCAGCCTCAGTGGGGTCACCCAGTATCCTGTAGGCTCCTGCCTCATGGATCAGTTTGGCACCGTTGCACAAAACACCAATGTCCATAGTGCGGACCAGACTTTCCGATTCCAGCGGATTGATCTTATTTTCACCAAAAAGGAATTCACCTCTGGGCTCATATCCGATGCCGGTGATACTGTAATACCTGCCGTCTGCATAAACAGCCCTGGCCGTCATCTCATTCCGCGTAAGCGTCCCGGTCTTGTCAGAACATATAACATTGGTGCATCCCAGCGTTTCAACCGACGGCAGTTTCCGGATCAGGCAATGGCGTTTTACCATGCGCTGTACACCCAGAGCAAGGGCAATGGTCACCACCGCCGGCAAGCCCTCGGGGATAGCAGCTACGGCAAGGCTTACCGAAGTAAGGAAAAGATCCAGCAGCTTACCTCCGCGCAGGTATCCAAGAAGAAATACCATGGCTACCAGCACCAGGCATATTACCACAATCCACTTGCCGAACTGTTCCAGCCTTTTTTGGAGAGGCGTGCTGTCTTCCTTTATCTCCTGTATCATACCGGCGATCTTTCCGAGCTCGGTTTGCATGCCCGTGGCTACCACAAGGGCCCTGGCTTTCCCGCTTACCACGGAAGTTCCCATATATACCATGTTGATCCTGTCCGCCAGCGATATCTCGTCCTCCCTTATGGGATGTGAGGTCTTGTTAACCGGGACCGATTCCCCTGTAAGGCTGGCTTCCTGAGTCGCAAAATTACCGGTGGTGTAAATTAACCGGCTGTCGGCCGGAATCTTGTCCCCTGCTTCGAGTTCGATAAGGTCGCCCCGAACTATATTTTCGGAGGGTATGGAAATGGACCTGCCCCCGCGTATTATCCGGGAAGATGGGGAAGATAATTTCTTCAGGGCGGCAAGCGACTTCTCAGCACGGAATTCCTGGATAAATCCCAACACTGAATTGAGCACGATAATGCCGCAAATGGCAAGCGAATCAACCCACTCTTTTAAAAAGCCCGATATAATTGCCGCTGCAAAAAGGATCCAGATGATGATGCTGTTGAACTGTGCCAGCAATATACTCCATGGTGAACGTCTTTTCTTTGCAGCCAGCTGGTTTGGACCGTATTGTTTCAGCCTGTCCTCCGCTTCCTCAATGGTCAATCCTGTTTCTGCACTGGTCTGTACCTGCTTTGCCAGTTCTTCCTTTTCAAGCTTCCAGTATTTCTCCATACAAAATAATTAAGCTCGATAAAGATAAAAAAAAGCCTGTTAAAATGTAATTTGTATATTTATGGCCAGAAAACTGTTTGTTTGATTTAACCTGTTAATAATACTATATACGGTTTAGCATGAAACAAAATTCCCAGCATTATTGCCTGACTTTGATTGCATTATTCTTTTTTCTGGGGTGCATCAATACCTCCGGACAAAATACAATAAGGATTCTGCCGTTGGGGAATTCCGTTACCCGGGGCAGTATGTGTTTAAATGGTGACATAAGCACCTGTTTGCGACTGGAGGACTCCCAGGCAATTGGTTACAGGCAAAGACTTTCCAATTTATTAAGTATTGCAGGCTATACAATTGATTTAGTAGGAAGCCAGCAATATGGTTCCGCCCTTATGAGTGACCCTGATAATGCCGGTTTCTCAGGGATACGATCGGAAAATCTTGCGGATATCATGCAGACAGGTACCAGTACCCATACGGGTCAGGTCGCCCCGGGTGCCTACTTGAATTATTATCCGGCTGACATAATTTTATTGCACATTGGTACCAATGATGTTTTGGACGGCAACTACAGTTCGAATGGCATTGGCAGGATACTGGATGCCGTGAAGAATTACGAAACAGCCAGCGGAAAACCGGTGCTGGTTTTCCTGGCCCGGATAATCAGCTGCAATGGATATCCCTGTAACACCCATACCGGGACGGTAACCTTTAACAATAACCTTGTTACCCTGGCGCAAAACCGGATCAATAATGACGACCATATTGTTCTGGTTGATATGGAATGCGGGGCAGGGATGGATTATTATACCGATTTAATAGATCAGGTTCATCCAGGCCAGACGGGTTATAATAAGATGGCCGATAAATGGTTTGAAGCCGTCCATCAATACAACAGCGCTCCCGTTGTTGCCCAGATACCTGATCAGGCCGTTGAGCGTCATGAATCCTTTAATTCGGTATCCCTGGATTTGTATGTGACCGATATTGAGGATACGCCTGATAAAATCACCTGGAGCATATCGCCGGCAACTCCTGCCCATCTGAATGTCAGTATTGATAACAACAGGGTAGCTCATATTACGGTAAAAGATCCCCTCTGGTATGGCGCCGAGACAATCGAATTCATTGCAACTGATGGCGGACGGGTATTAGCACAATTGCAAAAATCGAACAGCACCCCGGTGATTTTCACGGTCAATATGCCCGATGCCCCGGCTGCTCCTGATAATTTGTCCGGCACAGCAACTTCCACCAGCAGTATTGAGCTTAGCTGGCGCGATAACGCCAACAATGAAGAAGGCTTTGAGATTTACCGCTCTGAAACTTCCGGCAGCGGTTTTGTTATGCTATACACCGCTTCTCCCAATACAATCAGCTATCAGGATAACAGCTGCACTGAGAACACCCAATATTATTACCGGGTCAGTGCATTCAACGCGGGGGGCAATTCATCATACAGCAATGAGATCTCCGTAACCACCCTGCTTGGGATACCTGTCGCACCAGCAGGCCTCATGACTGAAACGGATTCAGGCGGAACGGTACAACTTGGCTGGACGGACAACTCGGGAAATGAGGACGGATTTGAAATTGAACGATACGATGAAGCCGAAAATAAATTCAAGCTGATCCATACCACGGCAATGGATGTTACAGGCTACGCCGATACAGGCCTAACTGAAAACATGACCTATGCATACCGTGTTCGTGCATACAACGCAACAGGAGCTTCAGCCTATTCTGATACCGCGGAGATCACGGTACCCCGCCTGATGCTGGAACCACCGACAAACCTGAGAGATATTCAGACAACGCATCAGTCGGTGATACTGGTATGGGACAGCCTGCCGTCCGATGGTTATTATTTTGAGGTACAATATGCGAAAACGGCTGAAGGATCTTTTATTGCCATACAAAATATAGGGCCCGATGTCAACTCCTATATGATAACAGGATTGGATGCGGATACTTATTATTTTTTTCGCATCAGGGTAATACAGGATACCTTAATATCCCTATTCAGCGATACCATCAGTGTAAAGACACTTGCCGATCCTGATCTGCCGGATGATGTTGCAGACAGGGATAGTGAATCCACCACAGGAATCAACCTGCTGGTTTATCCCAATCCCTTAAAAGACAAGGCAATGTTGAGTTTTAACATGGGCGCCGGAAAAAACAGCCTGATTATACTATATGATATGCAGGGCCGGTTGCTGATAACGGATCACATTTATACCACACCCGGCCGGGAAAAAGTTCAACGGGAATTGAACGTTGCTGCCTTAGACGCCGGTATTTATATGCTGGTAGTGACAACGAAGGAGGAAACAGTGATAAGAAAGATTGTTATCAGTGAACAATGAATAATGAATAATGAATAATGAAAAGTGAAAAATTCATTAATATAGAGATTTATAATTTTTCCTTTCTTCAATAAAAAGCAATTTATGCTTTATTTTTAGCAACATTTTCGACCCTGTTGCCATAGGATTGTCACTTCATGATTGTAATTTTACGGTAACTGAAAAGCTAATTTTATTCACCTATTAAATTCAACATTATGAAAAAAAGTATTATTACGGTTACGGTCCTTGCCGGTATGTTTATGCTGTTTTCCAATCCTTTCGGTGTGTCTGCCCAGGAACAGGAATGCAAGTCAGCAATAGAAGTAAAAAATGTGGATGCACAGAAAGCCATTGTTATTAAGTACGATGTTCTCAGCAAGGAAGTTGGCCCTTCCATGGGGAAAGCCTTTGAGAAATTGTATACCTATATTATGAGCAATAGTATTGCTCCTGCCGGACCTCCTTTTTCGGTTTATTATTCCTTTGATCCCAACGGGAATACGGTTTTTGAAGTCGGAGTCCCGGTAAGCGGTGCTGTTGAAGGGAATGAGGAGCTTGTATACAAGGAATTTCCGGCTGTGAAGGCCGTTTCAACGCTTTACAAAGGAGCTTATGAAGACATGCAGCCTGCATATGGCGAACTGAGCAATTATATTGCCAGTAACGGACTTGAAGCTACCGGCACTTCCTGGGAAGTGTACCTGACAGATCCAAGCCAGGTCACCGATCCGAAGGATTACCAGACCCTCATCTATTTCCCGGTAAAAGAATAAGCTATTGCACCTGAAGTAAAGAAGGCTTCCGCCTTAAATAACCTCCTTTGGCCCCTGCCTGATGACAGGGGCTTTTTTCTTACGGATCAAAGACCTAAAACAGAATTGTTTTTAAGGAGTGTGAGGCTGAGGTTGTATAAAAAATTGTATTTTTGTCGCGCCTTAATCGAGATATGGTTTGATTTATGGCTTGTTTTTACAGGCCACACCATTGGAGAGATGCCGGAGCGGTCGATCGGGGCAGTCTCGAAAACTGTTGTACCCTTCGGGGTACCGAGGGTTCGAATCCCTCTCTCTCCGCCAAACGCTTGAGCAGGCAAAAGCAAAACCCCGCAAAACCTTGATTTTACGGGGTTTTTAATTTTCAGCCAAAGCAAAATACACCGAAAAAAAGCAAAACTTTGAGGCCAATTCGGTGGACTAAAACCGCTCACTGATTTAGGGCACACATCGATAAACATGACCCGTAAATATGCCAGAATAGCCGACCGACTAATCAGTGAGGATATGCAAAAACTGGAAGGAAAATACTCTTATTCGATCAAAACAAGTTAATCCACCCTTCAGTTTTGGGAATCCATTTAGGCGCAAATGGGCTTCATGAATGCAAAATTCATAAAGCCCATTCTTTTTTTTGCTTTACTAAGTATCAATCTTCTTTATCGTATTGATATTCTGTAATTTATATTTTTTTCAAGTATTTTTTTCTATATTTGATTAATATTAACGTATGTTAAAGCTATGGATCATAAGGAGTTTCAAATACGCACCTACGGTTTCGGAGAATTAGCCCAATTATACTTTCCACATATCTAAAAGATTCATAGAATAAAATTGGGTTATAAAAATATATAAAAATAAAGAACACCCTGATTATCTGAACCTTTCTGCATCTTGTTTAAAAAAATTATTTGCAAAAGAAAGCTGCCGGAGTGTGCCTGTTTTTTTGTTTTGATGTGCCTCCATTCGTTGAAGAATATTATAAAGCGTGTTTATGGTTTCCATTATGTAAGGGCCTTTATTGAGCATGACACATTCGGCTCTCACCGACATGGAGGCATCTGTTATTTCAGCGCGAGTAGCCAAACCTGTCTGTGCAAGATTTTCGAGAATTTGGGTTGCCCAAATAACCGGAACATGTGCTGCTTCGCATACCCATAATATTTGTTCCTGCACTTCTGAAATGCGCTCAACTCCAAGTTCAACCGCTAAGTCACCTCTGGCTATCATTACACCAATGTTTGACCATTGCATGGCCGTAAGCAATAAATCTGGTAAGCTATTAAACGCATCTTTGTTTTCAATTTTAAGAACCATTCCTATATCCAGGCGATTTAGCCCTGAAAGTGCTTCCATGAGTTGTTTCACATCATAAGCTGTTCTTACAAATGAATAACCAACAATATCGGCATATTTTACAATAAAGCGTAAATGGCTAATATCTTCTTCTGTAAGCGAAGGTAATTGCAATTGTGTGTCGGGCAGGTTTATTCCTTTTTCTTTCTTGAGTTTTGTTCCTTTAACCCTTGATTTGGTTATAAGAACAGTAGCATATTTCTCAAAAGTTTCCTCAATTATACCTCCTATTTTTCCATCGTCAAACCAAATATGGTGCCCAACTGCAATACTTCCTACAATATTTGGAATGCTCATTGATACAAACCCCGCAAATGTTTTCTTTGAGGTAATATTATCAACGGCTTTTTTTAACTCGGCTTCAGTAGAAAATAACTTTATTCGATCGCCAATATGCAATATAAGCTCACCTTTCTTTTTATTCTTTTTTTTGAGTATATGAATTTCTTCTGAGCGAATTTTAGGCCCTGACAAGTCCATGTAAATTTTACAGTCTTTTCCAGTCTGTTGTTCAGCCTTATGTATTGCATTTATCATGCTTTTCCAAATCTTGGGATTATCGTGACTACAATTAATACGAG
>CAYWCR010000109.1:0-12277 GCA_964456825.1 uncultured Bacteroidales bacterium | reverse complement strand
AATCTGAAACCAAGCCACTCAACATGTTCAAGCTGGGTGGAAATAAATTGCGTTGTCGGTGAGTGAAAGATATGATCCAGGTTTTTAAAGATGATTTCGCCGCCCATGATCCAGAACATATCAAAACCTCTGAGGGCATCAATTGAAGCTACTCTAACACCAACTGGTGAAGGTTCAGGGATTATTCTGTATTTTTCAAGATTCATAAATATTCCAATGATACAGCATTTAAATTGGAGTTGCATTCCGCAAAATACCTGAAATAGATTAGATTCATTAATTTGAAAATCTAAAATATCAAAATATAGTATTGATCAGCATTCTTTTTGAATCATATGGAAAACTCTCATCAAGGGCAAAAAATGATTTATTTTTAATCCAATTTCCGCGGGTAAAATCAGGAAAATCCACAAGCGAGCCTCCCCTGGCAATTGACATTTCTGATAGTGCCGAGATGGCACTCCATGCAGCGGCATCATAGGCAGTTAACGGTACAGACTTATTATTCTTTACCGCATCAAAGAAGTCCATCAGCATAATATAGTCCATGCCACCATGTCCGCCTCCCTCAGCTTGTTGTCCGTTTTCTTTCCAATATTTATGATCGTATCGTTTGATCCACACTTCATCCTCATCCCATTCATCAGGCACTTTAGACTTGTCTTCAATATAGATCATTTTACCGTCATTGTACCACAAACCGCTGGTCCCTTCCACCCGAAAACCAAGTGAATAAGGCCGTGGTAAATTTGTATCATGGGTGACAATAATAGTTTCTCCATTGGCACATTTGATCATGGTGGTTACGATATCGCCAAGATTAAAGTCAATATTCGCATAGGGATGATCCGGACCGCCATTGTCTAAAATAAATTTATGTAATCCCCTTGATTTTGTGGCCATAGCAGAGAGGGCAAGAAAACGGTTACCCTTGTTTATATCAAGATAATTGGCAACCGGCCCGATACCATGCGTTGGATACAGATCACCGTTTCGCCTGATGGAGTGAAGTCCTCTCCATTGTGCCTCTGAATAGGCCTCCTTGCCCATTTTAAGTGCTTCTCCTTTGCTGTAGTAGTAGGTTATACCGTCATTGAATTTAACGTTACGCAAATCGTGTTCATATCCACAGCGACAGTGTATCAATTCCCCGAAAAGTCCTGTTCTTACCATATTCAATATAGCCATAACATCACGCCGGTAGCAGACATTTTCAAGTATCATCAATTGCTTACCGGTTTCTTCATGCACATTAACCAGGTCCCAGCATTCTTCGAGCGTGTTGGCCGCCGATACTTCAACAGCAGTATAGGGTGTACCTGACTTCATCGAAGCTACAGCCATAGGTACATGCCATTCCCATGGTGTGGCAATAATCACTGCATCGGGCTTCGCATTAATCAACATCTTTTCAAATGCATGCTCATCACCTGTAAATATCTCCGGGGCTTTTCTTCCCGCATCTGATATTAGTTTCATGGCCTGGTCAATCGAACTTTGACGGATATCACAAATGGCAGCGATTTGAATGCCATCCATGGCCAGCGTATCGTGAATGTGGCTCAGGCCACGGCTTCCTACGCCGATAAATCCGGTACGGATATCTCCGCTGGTATCATTCCTGAGGTTGACCGGATCTTTTTGTGGCTGAGCAAACAGGCTGTTTTCATAGATTGAAAGCCCCGCCAGACCAACTCCGGCATATGCTCCCTTTTTAATAAATTCCCTTCGGTTGTTTTTCATACCTGATGTTTTTATTCTCTACATAAATGACATAGTAATATAAATATAGAACTAAAAAAAATAAATAATAAAGAATGTTAACGTTAACATAAAAAATTGTAAATTCTAAATCCTTTTAACCGACAACCATGAGAACGCATGCGATGATTTGTTATTTTCCGCTAATGCTGTTAGTTTCCTGTGGGATAAAAACCCGGGAATCCGGACATAAATTCAACGGACCTTATGAAGGTGAATCCCTGAACCGCATTGCTTACCCCCTGGGCGGACTGGGAGCAGGTATGGTTTGCCTGGAAGGCAACGGTTGCCTTTCGCACCTTTCGGTGAGAAATACTGCCGACATCTTCAAAGAGCCGAACGTATTTGCCGCTATTTCGATAAAAGGCTTGGAGAACGGCACCAAAGTAATTGAAGGACCTGTTCAACAGTGGAAAATATTTGGCGGCAAGAGTGCCGGTAATGGAATGTCAGATAAGTGGTACGGATTGCCAAGATTCGACAATGCTTCATTTCAGTCCCGGTTCCCATTTGGCTCTGTTGAATTGGAAGATAAAGATATTCCTATAGATGTCACTATTACGGGATGGAGCCCGTTCATTCCCGGCGATGCGGATAATTCAGGGCTTCCCGTGGCAGCCCTGGAATATAAATTCAGCAATACCTCCCGGAAAAAAATCGACGCGATATTTTCCTATAATGCATCAAATTTTATGGTATTGTCGGATCCGTCAAATGAATACCGGAATGGTGCAAATTCCGTTTTACCGGCTGAAAATGGGTTCTTGTTGTGGCAGGGTCCGGGTTATAAAATTCCGGGAAATGAAATTTACCTGAACACCGCGTTTTATTGTGGATCTCCTAATCGTCTTTCAAAAGGTCTACAGGGGGAATATTTTAAAAATACGGGCTGTGAGGGCTCACCTGAAGTTACGCGGATTGACAGTTTAGTTAATTTCAGCTGGTCTGAAGCTCCTGTGAAAGGTTTGAACTCCACTTATTATTCGGTTCGCTGGACAGGATTCATAGCAGCGGAAGAGTCCGGAAAATACATGCTGGTGGTAGGTGGCGACGATGGGTACAGACTATTTTTCAAAGACAGAAAAATTATAGACAACTGGAGCGATCATGCCGAAGAAACAAGGGTGGAAATTGTTGAGCTTGAAAAAGGGTTGCTATATCCTGTTAAGCTGGAGTTTTTTCAGGGTTCAGGAGGAGCGGTTGTGCGTTTTGGATACAGGAAGCTTCAGCCTGATGATGTCGATCTAAGCTCCGAAGGTAGTTTTGCCGTATCGGTACTCGGTGATAAACCTGTTGCTGATTACAGCTGGTTCAGGGGTGGCTGGTTTGATCCTCAATCGGTTCTCTGGAAAGACCTGAAAGCGCAAAAAATGAGTTCCAGTGTGCCGGAGCCCGGTGCTCCAGGGGCTTCGCTTTTTGTGCCGTTTACATTAAACCTGGGAGAGGTAAAGACTATTACTCTCTTGTTGGCCTGGTATGTACCGAATTCAAACCTGCGGGTTGGAGACGATGCCGTGCAGCCTGAAAAAAATCAAAAGCCATGCTGTGCGGGAAACAAATGTAAACAGAAGGATATGTGTTCCCGCTATTTCCAGCCATGGTACGCAGGCCGGTTCAATGATATTCATGATGTCCTGACGTATTGGCGGAAGAACTATAACGTGCTGAAGGAAACGACAGAAAAATTTACCGGGGCATTTTATTCTTCAACACTGCCAGATGAAGTTATGGAAGCAGTATCCGCCAATTTATCCATTCTCAAATCACCGACCCTGCTAAGACAGACAGATGGTAAGCTATGGGCATGGGAAGGATGCCTGGACAAGGGAGGATGCTGCCCGGGTTCATGTACACACGTTTGGAATTATGCCCAGGCAATTCCGTGTCTCTTCCCAGGGCTGGAACGTTCGTTGAGGGAAACCGAATTTCTTGTCAACCAGAACAGGACAGGTCATCAGAATTTTCGTTCAAGCCTGCCTGTAAGGGAACCCGATCACAATTTCCATGCAGCTGCCGACGGACAGCTGGGAGGAATTATGAAAGTATACCGTGACTGGAGGATATCCGGTGATACCGAATGGTTAAAGAAAATCTGGCCTGCGGTAAAACAAAGTTTTGAATATTGCAGTACCACATGGGATCCGAAAAAAAAAGGCGTGCTTGAAGAGCCTCATCACAACACATACGACATTGAATTCTGGGGTCCTGATGGCATGTGCACTGGTTTTTACCTGGGTGCACTGACTGCCATGATCCGGATGGGGGAAACCATGGGAGAGGATGTCAGTCTGTACAGAGCATTATATGAAAAGGGCAGGACCTTTCTGGAGACAGAACTGTTCAACGGAGAGTACTTCTTTCAAAAGGTTGTATGGGAGGGCTTACAGGCACCCAATCCGGTTGAAGCATCGAAAGGCACCTGGAATGTATCCTATTCCGATGAGGCCATGAGTGTTTTACAGACAGAGGGGCCAAAATACCAATACGGTACCGGCTGTATTTCCGATGGCGTGCTTGGTGAATGGCTGGGTCAGATGTGCGGTCTTGGTGATTTTGTCGATCCTGCCAAGGTTAAAAGCCATCTTGAGGCCGTATATCACTACAACCTGAAACATGATCTGTCCGATCATATCAATCCACAGCGACCGGGTTTTGCCTGTGGCCATGAAGGTGGTTTGTTGCTTTGTACATGGCCTAGGGGAAAGCAGCCTACCCTGCCTTTTGTATACAGCAATGAGGTCTGGACAGGTATTGAGTATGCGGTTGCATCGCAACTGATGATGCAGGGTGAAGTTGAAAAAGGACTTGAAATCATAAGAGAAGCACGTAAACGGTATGACGGACGCATACGTAATCCGTTTGACGAATATGAATGCGGACATTTCTACGCACGTGCCCTGTCAAGTTACGGACTGATGAAAGGCCTTACAGGACTGTTTTACGATGCAGTGGAAAAGACCTTATTTATAGATTCCAGAATAGGTAATAATTTCAAGTGTTTTATTTCATGTGAGACCGGTTTTGGAATCGCCGGGTTGAAATACGGGACCCCATTTCTTATGGTTTATTCCGGCCATATTGAAGTAGAAAAGTGCAAGGTATCAGGTCGTGAAATCTCAATCAGACAATTAAATGAAAACTAATGAACTGTGTTATGAATCATAAGTTGCGAAAATAGTAAACCCTTTTATGCAGCTATTGTACCTTTTGTTTAAAACAAAACATGACCTTTATTATTACATTACCCTTATTGCTAATTTAAAAGAATTGAGCATAATGATACCTTATTTATGATACAAATTAAACCTATAATGAGTGAATTATGAATAATTAAAACCTAACCTAATTTTACAATGAGACACAAAATACCTTTTACGTATAGAGGATGGATTTTATTACTGTGTTGCCTCCTTTTTTCTGTTTCAGCTTTTTCGCAGCGGACAGTAACCGGTAAAGTTACCGATCAGGCGGGTCAACCCCTGGTTGGTACTACCGTGATAATTAAAGGTACCAATACCGGAGTTTCCACGAATTCAGAGGGAGATTATTCCATTCCGGTAAGTGGACCTGATAATGTGCTGGTAATTTCCTATGTTGGTTATGAGACCCAGGAGATTCGGGTTGGAGATCAAACCAACATTAAGATTGCGCTGGTTGAGTCGTCACAAATACTGGAAGAACTGGTTGTGATCGGATACGGTACGGTTAAAAAAAATGATCTGACCGGTTCAGTGGCAGTAGTAACAGCGGAAAACCTTACCAAATCACCTGTGTCGACCTTCGACAGGGCCCTTCAGGGCAAAGCTGCCGGGGTTATGGTTACCCAAACTACCGGAGAACCCGGTCAAAATGTTGCGATACGCATACGGGGAATTGGTTCCATCAGCAATAATCCCAATCCGATTTATGTGGTGGATGGTGTTGTTACAGGAAATCTGAATTCCATTAATCCATACGACATTGAAAGCATGCAGATACTGAAGGATGCCTCCGCATCAGCCATCTATGGAGCCGACGGTGCAAACGGCGTTGTGATCATTACCACCAAACGCGGTAAAGCCGGAAAAACACAGGTGTCCTTTTCCAGCTACTGGAGTATGAACAGGACACCCAAAAAACTGGATCTTATGAATGCGGATGAATATGCTGATTTTTATAATGCAGTATATGAAGAAGCTGGAATTACACAGGAGGCATACTCCGATGAATTTCGCCAGGCTTATTATGGAGCTGGTTGGGAAGAAGGCACAGACTGGCAGGATGAGATCACACAAAAAGCATATACACAAAACTATTATTTAAATGTGTCGGGTGGTAGTGAAACCAGCAATTATAGTATATCAGGCAGTTATTATGATGAGACCGGAATACTCCGGTCAACGGGTGCGAAACGTTATAATTTACGGGCAAATTCTGATTTCAGTATCGGCAAATATATTAAGCTGGGAGAATCTGTAAATATTTCCCGTATGGAATATGAAGGTGCATCCATTTGGGGCGGCCCATGGAACGGGCCTTCCCCTGCCTCACCGCTGATGAAGGTATTTAATCCTGATAATAAGGAAGGCTACGAAGGCCCACAGGAAAACGTTGAATTCAACGGAGAAATATACAAGAATACAGGTGGGAATGATAAAACCAATCCGAGGGCTGAGCTGGAAATACCGGATTTACGCCGATATGACAATAACGTTTTGACTGCCTTGTATTTGGAGGTTATTCCCCTTAAATGGTTGACCTATAAACTGACTCCCTCCGTTGAGCTGGGGAATGGAAGAACAAAAAACTGGGTACCCAGTTATGATTTGGGTGTGCGAGGTATTTCAGTGGCTACCCTGACTGAAAACTACAATGAATCTGTTGGCTATTCCCTGGAAAATCAGCTGACTTTTAATAAAACATTTAATAATCACACACTCACGGCAACGGCTGTTCATAATATCAGAGGTTTTGATAACAATAATGTTGAAGCAAGATGCTCCGGATTTGACTATGAAAACCTGAATATGATCAGTCAGTCGGTTGATTCACTCCGCGATGTGTATGGAGGAATAGAGCAATTCAGAATGCTATCGTTGCTTGGACGATTAATTTACGATTATAAAGGGAAATACCTGATAACCGGTAGTGTCCGTCGTGACGGGGTTTCCCGCTTCGGTAAAAGCAACCGGTTTGGTATTTTCCCATCCTTTTCAGTGGCATGGAAGCTGAATGAAGACCTGTTGAAAAACATTGAACAGATTAATATGCTGAAAGTTCGTTTTGGCTGGGGTCAAACCGGAAATTCTCAAATCGGTGACTTCCAGTATGACGATTTCCTTACCGGTACCGATAATTTTGCACCGGTATTTGGTTATCCTCAAAAAATGGTACCCGGAACCTATATTTTCTATTCATTTGCCAATACGAATATCAAATGGGAGTCAGCCAGCATGACCAATATCGGGTTTGACCTCAACGCTTTCAATAACCGTTTGCAGATGAGTGGTGAATATTATATTAAAAACCAGTATGACTTGCTGGTTCGGTATCCTGTTTCTATGATATTCGGTCGATCGGGAGATAACTCTCAGCCCTGGGTTAATACCGGTAAAGTTCAAAACAGGGGATTTGAGTTTACTGCCAGCTGGAAAAAAATGGAAGGTGCTTTCAATTATTCCTTAACCGGTACTTTAACCACCATCAAAAACGAGGTTAAGTATCTTCCGGTGGCTGATATACCGGGAAATAATACTACAACTATTGTAGGGCATACCATCGGAAGCCTTTATGGATATGTGGCGGAACGGATCGTTACCGAAGATGATTTTAAGGCTGATGGTATCTATAAATATGCAGGTTCCCCGCAACCCGGGGATTTGAAGTTCAAAGATCTCAACCAGGATGGAAACCTATCGGACCTTGACCGTACCATTATCGGCAAGCCTCTGCCGGATGCTATTATTGGACTGAACTTTGACTGTTCTTACCATGGTTTCGATTTGTCTGTGTTTCTCTATAGCTCGTTAGGTAGTGATGTATATAACCAGCAGCGGGCCGGGCTTTCCAGTTTCATGTATCAGGACAGGGATCATAATAAGTTACTGGAATATGCACAGAATTATTATCGTCCTGACAGGCCTTCAACAGAATATGTCCGGGCTGACCTGAACAATGTGAATCTCAATGACCGTATATCCACCTGGTGGATTGAAGACGCATCTTATCTCCGGTTGCGGGATATCCAGCTTGGATATGCCTTGCCGGTTAAAATAACATCCGCAGTTGGCATTGACAGGGGCAGGATTTATATCAGTACTATGAATTTATTTACACTGACAAATTACAGCGGTCGTGATCCCGAAACTGCAGTTTCAGCGAACCCAGGCAATAGTGATGCCGAACCGATAAATATGGGTACTGATTTTGGTGCTTATCCAACTCCCAGGTCTTTTACCCTTGGAATTCAGGTTGATTTTTAATGTAATTTCCAAAATACTGAAGCAATGAAAAAAAATAAATTTTATATATTATTTATTCTTCTGGCGCTGGTTATTGGTAATTCATGCAACGAGGATGAATACCTGGAATTGCAAAACAAGAACCAGCTTGCGCTGAGTTCTTTCTATACCAACGCCAATGATGCCTGGAAAGCTCTGAATACGTGTTATAATCCACTGGCTTTTGGAGGGATGTTTGGGCTTCAATGGTTTTTGGTATTTGGCTCGTTTGATGACCGGGTATTATTTGAAAGTACCGGGTTGGATGACTTAGGAATCAGTGCAACCAGTGAAAATGTATCATCAATATACATGGCCTTGTATGTCGGACTGTGGCGATGTTCAAGTGTGATACGCGACCTTAAGACCCACAGTATTCCTGATTTAACAGAGGATCTTAAGAACAATTACATAGCACAGGCTAAAACCCTGCGGGCTGCTTATTATTTTTACCTCGTCACCCTGTTCAACAGCTCATATTTTTATAATGAGGATAATCTGCCCGAAGATTATGTGACAGATTATCCCAACTCCGATCCTTTGCTATTCTGGGAACAGATTGAAAAAGACCTCACGGAAGTCATTCCGGATCTTCCCGATACATG
This sequence comes from uncultured Bacteroidales bacterium, assembly GCA_964456825.1. GTDB lineage: Bacteria > Bacteroidota > Bacteroidia > Bacteroidales > UBA10428 > UBA5072. Next base: position 3,432 of record CAYWCR010000109.1, on the reverse strand, counting down.
GGAAGCAGCCGACCTGGGCCGTATGACAAAGGGAGCAGCCCGTGCCATGCTGGGTAAGGCATTGCTTTTCAAACATTACCATTATTACATAAAGAACGGTATAGGTGGATCTGCCGAGGACCTGGCTGATCTGAGACTGGCAAAATCTTCCTTTATGGATATCATTAACTCAGGCACCTATTCACTCATCCGGCCTATGGAACCCAAGTCACGTAAAGATTATATTTATTCATTCCTCTGCAATTTCTCGTATTTACCACTGCCGGCCGGCAACAACCTCTATCCTGCTGAAAACAATGATGAGTCTGTGTGGGAAATACAATATAACGATGAGCGATGGCAACCCGGATGGTTGCCAGGCTGGCAATGGACTGGCTCTCTTAATGGCGCATATTTTTCAGCACATGCGGTGAGTTTTAAAAACCAGGAAATTCATCCTGCACTGTTTTACGAATATGAAACCAACGGTGCGCCGGCAGGATTCGACCGTGATCCCAGGGCTTATGGAACAATGTACCTCGACGGGGATACCATGGATTTCAGGTCCGATGCTGAATACTATACACCCTATGCCACTGGTGCGAATAATAAGCGTATTGCACAGGGCCGGAAACTGACAATACCCGGGCAGCCCAGTGTAGGATTTGGTCTGAAAAAATATTATTTCCCGGTTTATAATGATAATCGTGCCCCCCTGGTTGATCCGACTAATATCCGTATCATTCGTTATGCTGATGTCAAACTTATGTATGCCGAAGTGACATTCCTGCTGAATGAAGATGTAAACCTCGGATTAGAACAGTTAAATGATGTCAGGTCAAGGGTCGATATGCCCCCAGTCGCTGAACTTACATGCATAACTATCATGCATGAAAGGGATGTCGAGCTTGCCACGGAAGGACATCGTTTTCTGGACCTGGTTCGCTGGAGTTTCGATCCGCAATGGGGTATCAATTGGTATGATATATATGGCAACAGTGCATTTAAGGTTGGAAAGAACGAATATCTGCCCATACCCATTGATGAAATAAATAGAAACGGTGGCCAGTTGAAACAAAATCCCGGCTGGTAATAGTTTAACCAATTTAAAAATGTCAATTATGAAAAACAATTATATTATTCTCACGTTTCTCTTTATCTTCGGCTTGCTAACCTGGGGATGCAATAAGGAGGAAGCGTTGGAACCCAGTGCTGACTTTACCCTTGGTTTAACCGATAATACCGGTTATGTAAAGGAGCCCTTTACCCTGTATCTTACCAATGTGGTAGGTGATTTCATTACCCTTTATCGGGGTGATGCGCCAAATAGAATTTACCACAAAGACAGCACCCTCGTTAAGGGTGTTCCGATAGACAAACAGTTAGATTCAGTAGAAGTTTCATACAACAATGCCGGAGTATTCGAGCTTACCTTACTGGCCGCTACATCCGGCAACTGGGCCGAGGATTATCTCACCGATGTCAGGACCGTGCAGATAACAATTTTCGACCGGCGAACGGATTTTAGTAAATTCCAGATCGACAAAGTGGATGGTAAGCTGAGTGAGGATGGAACAGAAATCTATTTTTATGAGGTGAAGACTGCCGATCTCACAGCCAAAAAGCCGACCTATGCGACCGATTCTCCCGATGCCCTGGTATATATCGGATCAGCACTGCAGGAATCCGGGAAATCGGTGGTTGACTTTTCTCCCCTTTCTCCCGGGGATGCGGAAGGAAGACCGGTTGAATATAAGATTGTGGCGCCCAATGGCGACTTCAGGATTTATGTTGTCAAATATATCCTGCACGATCCGTAAAACACGTGACAGTTGAATTTCCTTCCCGTATCTATAAATATCATATCAAAGGAATGAAGTTTAGTATTTATGAATGTATGAATAGAATATGAATTATTTAACTGACGATATACTATTCCTGAATAACCTTAAATCAAAAACCATGAAAAAAAGATTTTTACTCGTTGCTCTTTTCATCTTGGCAATAGCTGGAATTGTTCAATCACAAGCTGTGATTACTGGCTTATCGGAGGATTTTGAAGATCCCTGGACTACAGAGGATTCAGTCTTCTGGGCTCCAAATGGAGGCTATGTGGATAGCCAGGCCCCCGAGGATACATTGGTTTTCACTGTTAACCGTATGGATGACGGAACAGGTAATCTGGCCCTGCATATAGCATTGTTGCAGAAGAATTTTTTCGACGGTCAGATGTTTCTTTTAAAAGATGTCAAAAGCCAGGTACTGGATGCAACACTCAATCCTGTCGCAAGCTTTCGGGTTCGGATAGATTCTGCAACCTGGCTGATTCCTGACTGGGGTCAGGGTGGAATACTGGTTCCGGCCACCGATGTTCCCTTCCAGATCAGTTTTTTTGTTGGTGACAACAGGCTGTCCTCTTATTCCTACAGGGTTCCTATTGATGGCGGATGGCACGAATATATCTTTAACCTGAATGCCGATGCCGATTTAACGGCTATCGAGAAGATTCTGATCGAATCAGTCGACTGGCCTAATGCAAACAAGGCATATTACTGGTTTGATGACTTCATGTTGGGAGATTCGGTAACTGCATTTGTCCCGCTGACATCGGTTGACATAACCGGTGTTGCCCCTGTAACGGTTAACAATCAGCAATTGCAGATGGGAGTTGACTATCTGCCTGCGGAAGCTTCCTTCAAAGAGGTTAACTGGTCTGCAATTCCTGTAACAGGTTATGCTAAAATTGATGCCGATGGAAAACTCACACCGGTTGCAGATGGTGAGGTAAAGGTAGTAGCTGTCGCAAAAGATGTTAGTGGAGTAAGTGACACAGTTACCGTTACGCTGACCAATCAGTATGATACCATAACCACTTATTCCCAGGGTTTTGCTGATGCAGCAGCAGTGGATATGTTTTTTTGGGCGCCCAATAAAGGCTATACCGATGCAGTGGAACCCTATGATACCTTGATATTTACGGTTACAGCAGAAAACAATGCCCTGCACATCCTGGAGCGTCAAAAGAGCTTCGCTGATGGTCAGATGTATGACTTCAAAACAGGAATCGGAAAAATATTGGACCTCACTGAAAACCCCCTGGCCAGTATAAAGATTAAAATTGATAGCGCTCAGTGGATTGTGAATAGCACTCCTTCTGCCACGGTTCCGTTCCAGCTCGGACCCTGGACCGGAGATGTGAGACTTGGTGCATATTCTATTGATGTTCCCATTGACGGTGAATATCATACGATTTACTATAACTTCTTTGATCCTGCTGTGGATTTGGGAGGCGTAGAAAAAATGCTGCTGGAATCGGTATCCTGGCCAGCAGCCAATAAGGCTTATTACTGGATGGATGATTTCAAAATTGGGGCAGCTGTTACTGTACCTTATCCTGTTGAATCAATTATAGTAACGGGAGCAAATGGTGTTGACAGTATTTCGGTTAAGGGC
>CAYWCR010000108.1:0-12313 GCA_964456825.1 uncultured Bacteroidales bacterium | reverse complement strand
CCGGAAATAAAATTATACTTCACCAGTTATCCGAAAAAGAAGCATTCATGTCATCCTTACAGAAAGGACGATGGTAATGGTTGTTCCTCTGTTCAGTCTGCTGTCTATATCCATCTGGCCTTTGTTAGCCCGAATAAGGTTCTGGCACATATGCAGGCCGATACCGGTGCCCTTTTCCTTCATCGTTCCCAACTGAGACTGAGTAACGATATTATGTTGCGTACTTTGAATGGTTTCTTCCGACATTCCTATGCCCCAGTCTGTAATCAAAATGGTTACATTATTTTCATCTGCCCTGACTACAACCTGAATAATGCCGTCTTTATAGCTGAATTTAATCGCATTGGACAGGATATTCCGGAAAACTATTTCCATGGTAACGGCATCATAGAAAGCAGTAATATTTTCTTCACAATGGATGTCAGGTTGAATATTCTTTTCATCTGCCTGGTAGCGGATAACCTCCCATGCCTGGTTAATGGTATTCAGCAAACCATTTTTTTCACGCTTTATCGAGAGTTCATCCTGCTGGCTGTTAGCCCAGTGCAGTATGTTCTCAAGCATATAATACACATTGGCCAGCGCTTTATGCAGCATCTTCAGTTCCTTGGTTTCCTGTTGTGCATATTCAGATCTTTCGACCATGATGTTTGTGAGCGAAGAAATATTGCCGATGGGACCTTTCAGGTCGTGCGAAACCACTTTAAAAAGAAAATCTTTTACTTCGTTCGCACTCTTAAGTTGCTTGTTGATAGCGGTGATTTCTTCCTCCTTTCTTTTGTTATCGGTAAAATCATGAAATACCAATATCTTTCCGGACAGGTTTCCTGAACTTTGAAGAATATTTTTTTTCGTGATCTCATAGTAATGGTCGGGCAGGATCATTTCAAACCTTTCCCTCGCATCGTCCTCCAGAAAAGAGGTGAACAGGGGATTTTCTTTAAAACATTCATCAACGGCAATACCATCGATGGAGTATATACCCAGTTGGTTCAGCATCATAGTTGCCGCGCGGTTGCAATCGACAATTAAATTTGTATTGTCCAGCACAATTACGCCTTCATTGATGTTTTCAATTACAATGTTCCTGGCAACAGGTCTTAGCTGCAATAATTTATGCTTGGAAATAGCAAAATAAAATAGCGTGGTCATTATCGTGAGGGCAATCGGTGTGAGGTCCAGCCCCGACAAATAGTCACTTTTCAACATATATATAATATTGGCCAGCAAAGGGACCAATGCTGATATCAACAGTATCCGGACCCGCAAGGTATAACGTTTTGGGAACAGGTACAGTCCTCGCATCAGATAAAATATGCCAATGGCAGACAGGGCATAGGAATAATTGGTTGCCACATAAAACCACCAGCCATGTTCAAAATGAGCTACGGTTCCATAGGGTGTTTCATTCAGCGATACATCCTTCCATATAGAATCCCGCCATTCCGGAATCCAAACCACAAGACAGGTTATAGCAGGGATTATAAACAGCAAATAGGAAGGCCAGCTTCGAATCGAATTGCTGATATGCGTGTACTGGTAAATAAACAGGAAGAAAAAAACGGGTGTCAGCACCATGACGGGATAGGTTATGGCTACCCATAAAACATGCTCCTGCAGGGTGTCGCTCATGCTCTCAAACATGGTAGCCAGATTCCACCAGGCAATTGAAAAGAATAATAATGAAAGGGAGACCTGGTATCCTGACTGCCGGTGTTTTAATACATATATGCCCAGTAACAATGCAATCAGGCCGGAAATGAAACTAAGGAAGATAAATAATCCTATCAGGGTCATCTATGGCTGATTTAGGGTAATTATGTAATACCTTCTGCGAAGTTGATCTACTCAATCAAATATAAACAAAATATAGGAAATTTTATTATGAAGTACAATGATCCGGTAAAACAATATATTATTTGAGCCATTTTTATTGCCTGTTGCATATTATAAGCGGTGTATTTATGTCTCCTGCCGATTTTTACCCGTATGAATATAATCAGCCAATCATCCGATCAGCCAATCAATAAATTTCTTAAGCCTGCAGAATGCAGGATATTGAACTTTAGCCCTGACGGATTGTTTCTGTAATAAAAAAAGGATGAATCCGAAAATCATTTTTGTTTTACTGGCAGTTTCTTATTTTCACAGCTCCTGTTCTCAAAACAACAACAATAATGTACAACAGTATAACCTTTCTTCTATGAGTACTCAGATGGAAACAGCTACTTTCGGCGCCGGCTGCTATTGGTGCGTTGAAGCTATCTTTCAGCGATTAAACGGCGTGGTTTCAGTGGAATCAGGTTTTTCAGGGGGCCATGTAAAGAATCCCTCTTACAGGGAAGTTTGTACGGGTACCACAGGGCATGCTGAAGTATGCAATATTACCTATGATCCATCAGTAATCAGTTATGTTGAATTGCTGGAAGTTTTTTGGAAGACCCACGATCCAACGACGCTCAACCGGCAAGGAAATGATGTGGGAACCCAATACCGGTCGGCTGTCTTTTATCACAACCAGCAGCAGCAGGAACTGGCCCTGGAAATGAAAGAAAAGCTGGATCAGGCGAAAATCTGGGAGGATCCCATCATGACGGAGATTGTTCCCTTTGATATATTCTACAAAGCAGAGGATTATCACCAGGATTATTATAATCAAAATGCTTCCCAGCCATACTGCCGGTTCGTTATTACGCCAAAAATTGAAAAATTCGAAAAGGTTTTTAAAGACAAGATCGGTAATTCTTCTAACCATTAATTTTGTATTCATACCAAAAGGCTAAAGCGAAAGGAAAAGTTTTCACTGTTCCTGTTCCATCTTGCTTTTTTTTGGCAGTAGTTTAAACTTTTGTACCTTTAGTTCCATATTTTATAAAGCCGATAATCATTGACAATTTCTACCATTAAATAATTTAAAGTCTTAAAAAATGGATATTATTGAAAGAGCCAAAAGAATCATACTAAGTCCTAAAGATGAATGGGTGGTGATAGACCAGGAGACAACCGGCGTACAGGAACTTGTCACGAAGTATCTCGTTCCGCTTGCTTTAATAGCGACAATTGCAAGTTTTATTGGTTATGCCTTTATAGCCAAAGGCCATGGCTTTGGAATAGGCATTGAATATGGTATTGCTTATTTCCTGATCTATGTCGGAGGTGCGCTGATTTCAGCATGGATCATCGACTCCCTGGCTACTTCTTTTGGATCAACCAGGGATTTCAGGAAAGCCATGCAGCTGGTAACCTATTCCTATACTCCCATGATGGTCGCTGCAATAGTTATGATAGTCCCTTCCCTAAGCTGGATTATGATGCTGGCCGGAATTTATTCTCTCTATGTTCTTTATACAGGCTTTAAACCCATGATGAAAACTCCCGATGACAAAGTAACCACTTACTTCATCGTGAGTCTGGTAGTGATGGTTGTGGTATATCTTATTCTTTCCCGGATATTCGTGCGTATCATTGTAGGGTGATCCGATATTCTAAATGGGACATAAAAAAAAGGTCCTGGCTGAGTTATTCCATATCGAGCCCGGCAGGGTTATAAAAGTTGCCCCATATTTTATACCGCTGGTATTGTATCACCATGCGGGATTTAAAATCATCCCAATTGCGCGCATCCTTGGGAGACCAGAGCACTTCGCTTATGGCGCTTAACCTGGGGAACATCATGTATTCCACTTTGGCTGTATTGTTCATGTATTCGGTCCAGACATTAGCCTGAGCCCCGATCACATATTGTACCTCGTCTGATGCAAGCTTTGAATTGACTGGTTCGAATAAATAAGCGGCTTTGACCGTGGTGACACCGCCCCAGTTAGCGGCCAGGGAATCTTCTTTTGATGTCTGGGGAAAATCAAGGTAAAATCCGTAGCTGGGGGTCATGATGACATTATGTTTTGCCTTTGCAGCACCCAGGCAACCCTTTTCACCGTCGCCCGTCCAACTCATAATAACCGAGCCAGGGGCCAGTTCTCCATCGAGTATTTCATTCCAGCCAATCATGATCTTTCCTTTTAGGTTAATATAGCTCTCAATCCGGGAGACAAAATAACCTTGCAGTTCATTTTCATCTTTCATGTTTTCCGATCTGATCCTTGCCTGGCATTTGGGACAATTCTTCCAGCGCTCTTTAGGACATTCATCTCCTCCGATGTGGATATAGCCGGATGGAAACATTTCAAACACTTCATCCAGCACATCCTCAAGAAAAACAAAGACACTATCATTTCCTGCACAATAAACATCATCAGAAATACCCCAGGTTTCTTTTACCTGGTAAGGGCCGCCTGTGCATCCAAGATGAGGATAGGACGCAAGCGCTGCGACCGAATGTCCGGGCATCTCAATCTCAGGTACAATGGTAATATAGCGATGCCGGGCATATGCTACCAGATCTTTGATTTCATCTGCAGTATAGAAACCGCCATGACGGATACTGTCATTTCCTGTCCCCGGGTACTGACCCATCATGGTTCCGTTGCGCCATGAGCCTATCCGGTTCAGGTTCGGATATTTTTTAATTTCCACCCTCCAGCCCTGATCATCGGTAAGATGCAGGTGAAAGAAATTGATCTTGTGATAGGCAGCCAGGTCGATACATTTTTTTAAAAAATCGACGGGAAACATATGGCGGCTTACATCCAGCATCAATCCCCTGTATGCGAAACGGGGTTCATCTGAAATTTTAATAAGGGGAACAGACAATTTCTTTTGTCGGGGTTTTGTGTCGGCAGGCAGGAGCTGAATAAGGCTTTGAATTCCATAGAATACACCGGACTCCGAGCCCCGGATGTCGATACCTCCGGCTGAAATTTCCAGTTGATACTGGTCCTTCTTAAAGGTACTATCATGCAATAACCTGATCTGGCCGGATTTTTTTTCCGTATTTTCCGCCATAACAATTTCGAAAGAAATATGGTATTTTTTGCTGCAATAGTCCTGAAAAAACAGCGCAGCATTCACCAGTGTTTCATTATAAAAAACCGTTGTTTTATTTGAGAGCAGCATCTTCCCTTTTTCTTCCACTTTCGTTTCGACGGGTACAGGGATGATTGGATATTGCCGCGTACAACCTACTGTTGTTATAATGGCCATGATAATTGGAATTATTCTTTTCACATTACAGGATTTAAGGGTAAATAGGTCAAATCTGAGATCTGTCATTCAGTTATAGGTTAAAGTTAATACTATGTCAGGAATGTCAATGGTAAAAAGAATTATAAAAACCATTGTATTGAGCCAGCATATTCCCTATTCTCCCAGGTTTTTCTCCCCAAAAATGATAGCCTCATAGGTATAGAGTTCTGCTTCCTTCCATCCGTCCCAACCAATTCCGGCTTTATCCCGCGCACAATGACCAAGAAATTCTTCCAGAGTCCAATGGGTTTCATTGGCTACCTGGGGGAGAAAAGTCCCTGTCCTGTAACCTTTCTTAATATATATGCCGTGTTTACCCATCGTGATTTCATTAATCGACTGTATTTTCTTCAACGGTGTAAGCACTGAAATTTCAATATCGATATCTTTCAATTCTTCAGCGGTTACAGGTGTAAACCTTGAATCTCTTGTGGCAGCGGATATCGCCATTTCCTGCACTACCAGGTAAAGGGGATTGTCTGCATCAAACCGGCCAATACAACCCCTGAGATTCCCCTTGCTGTGCAAGGTCACAAAGGCGCCTGAAGGCGCCGTCAAAGCGGCTGAATAATCTCCGGTTACGGGTTTACCATATTTACTGTTCATGACATAGCCTTCAATTGTTTGGCGGGCCAGGGACAGCAAATCGTTTTTGTCCTTCAGTGAGAAACTTGTTTCGGCTGACTGGTTCGCTGTATTTGCGGCAGGTTCCCGGGTAACAACGATGGCATGGTAACCCACCACCCTTAATTTATCTCCATAGCCCTTTGCATCGCCTGAATTTTTATATTCGATGGGCAGGTAAGTGGTTCCCTCCATTTTTTCTGTTATATACATGAGGGTCAGCACAGAACTCCATCCGCAAAGGCTTGTAGCCAGGTTATCAATACCGCTGATATCGTTCGCATCCAGGGCTTTTATGAGCTCCCGGGGATTATTGGAAAGAATGGCATCAGCGGTGATTTTGTCAACTTTATTGGCATTTTCATACGTAGGGTAATGAGAAAAATCCGTGCTTATGACAAAAAGATTTTCGGGTGTGAAATAGGGTTTCAGGGCGCCGGCTATTCTCCTGCATGTTTCGCGGTTCTGGGTGGCGATTACAATAGGAACGATCCTGAAATCATTTTTCAGTCTGTACTGAAGAAAGGGGATCTGGACTTCCAGGCTGTGTTCATACAACTGAGCATCGATACGGTTATTAAAGCAATTATATTCATCAATCAAATGATTGGCAAGGTCAATGTCAACCGGAACCATGCCAAGCGGTGTCCTAAAATTGCCTTTGTTATAAATGGAAGCTCCGTCAAATGCCGTCCTGTGACTTGAACCAATAATAAAGATAGTATTATATTTCTTATTGTAATCCAATTGATTATAACTGGATGCCGCCACCTCACCTGAAAATACATATCCGGCGTGAGGGGATATGACAGCCATCACATTCCGGTCTGTTTTTCTTTCTGAAGCTTTTTCAAAAAGTCTAGTGAGTTCTTCCCGGAGCATTTCCGCATTCCCCGGATAAAATTGCCCGGCCACAATAGGTTCCCGGGTAATCAATTCCTGGTTTGATTCCTGCATGGTAATAATTTTGTTTTGCTGAGGTTTACAAGAAATATTAACAAGGAAGAGTATGGCTAATAATACCTTTGTTCTCATGGCTTGTAGTCTTAAAGGTATAACTGTATTGCTGAAATCAATGTTTATAAAGGTACAAAATATCAGGGTGGATTAAATACAAAAGAAAATAATTTTCCCTTCGGTTAGAGAAAGCAATAAATACCTGATGAAGGCCCGGAACTATAAAAACCATCAATCGGGTAATGCATTTCCGATAATTTCTTTGGCTTTATGCATCAGATCCTGAATATTATCTTCCCCGTACATTTTTATATCCATGGGTTCATGAATGATCATTTTAACTATCCCGGGCATCAGGTTAAAAGACCGGTTGGGCAGGATATCCTTTGTTCCGACAAGGGTCAGCGGAAGTATGGGCAATCCCAGGTCAATGGCCAGTTTGAATGCACCGCGTTTAAAAACGCCCGGTGTTCCCGAATCACTTCTTGTCCCTTCCGGAAACATCACCACCGAAGTCCCGTTCACCAGTTTTCGTTTGGCTTCATTCAGGCTTTCCACGGCAACACGGCTGTTTGAACGATCCAGGAAGATATGCCCGACCTTCCTGCTTCCATAACCAATACCCGGTAATTTTCCCAGTTCCTTTTTCATGACCCATTTTATATCAATCCCGATCCAGCCATATATCAGAAAAATGTCATATACACTCTGATGGTTTGATATGACCACATAGGAAGTATTTTTTCGGATATATTCTCTGCCTTCAACCTTAACGATCATGGGTGTAAAAAGACCAATGAGCCTGGACCATACAACACCTCCGATAAAACTGCCTGTGCGCTGGTTGACGAGAATTGAAGTGACCATGGCAGCAAATCCGAAAAACAAGGTAATAAAAAAGAGAAAGGGAGCAAAAAACAGCCATTTATATGGCTGGTATAAGAGCCATAATACTTGCCGGTATGTTCTTGTCATTTCAAATAAATTAGGCCAAAAATAAAAAAATCGGATCAATTCTGTCCTGACAAAGGGAAAAATACTTTGGTATCTAAAACATGTAAAGCAGATTTATTTTGTACGCTCCTTTCAGTTATCGCGATTTATTTTGATATTTGTATATAAATCCTTAAAGTAACTGAATGAGCGTTCAGGAAAACCAGCCAACATGGCTTGTCATCGTCAATCCGAATGCGGGCCATGGGAAAGGCTCCAAAGACTGGAAAGAAATTGAATCACTGCTTACCCGGTATGGACTAAATTACCAGGTGCATTTCACGGAAGCGAGGCATCATGCTATACAACTTGCCATTAAAGGTATTGAACAGGGTTGCCGGAAAATAATCGTGGTTGGCGGTGACGGCACCATGAATGAGGTTGTGAATGGTTGCTTTTTACAGACGGCTTGTCCTACCACCGATATTACGCTTTCGATTATTACGGTCGGAACCGGAAATGACTGGGGCAGGTTATTCGGAATCCCGTTTGAATACGAAGGGGCTATTAAGATCATTAAAAACGGGAGCAAACACCTCCAGGATACGGGCATTGTTGAATACTTCCATGGAGCACAAAAGGAACACAGGTATTTTATCAATATAGCGGGACTTGGTTTTGATGCGGTGGTGGTAAGCAGGACCAATCTTCAGAAAGAAAAAGGCAGGAGCGGCAAATCCCTTTATTTATGGAGTCTTTTTCGAAGCCTACTTACTTACAGGCATACCCAGGTTGAAGTGATTATTGACGGCACCCCGATCAGGAACAAGGTCTTTACGATCAGCCTTGGCATTGGTAAATACTCCGGTGGCGGAATGATGCAAACACCCCATGCTATTACAGATGACGGGCTTTTTGATGTCACCATTATTAATAAAATCAGAAAGGGTGATATCATCATGAGCCTGAAAATGCTATACGATGGTACTATATTAGAGCATCCCAAAATAGAAGGCTATACAGGCAAACACATCCTGATTGATTCTGATCCCCTCATTCACTTGGAAGCTGACGGGGAATCACTGGGCCATTCTCCCATCGAATTCAATATCATTCCGAAAAGCATCCATGTTATTTACAATCCCGACCTGGCATTGCGTTTTTCTACTCCGGTCAATCCTGCTTAACTTCTGGCTGTTAGCTTATACCTGTTAGCGGATAGCTTATAGCTATTGGCCAATAGCTAATAGCCATAAAAAATGGGGGGTAACATAAAAATATTAAATAAATAGTAGTCATGACCCCTAAAAAAATAGTAGTATATTATTAAAAATAGTTTTTTATATATATTTTTGCTTTGTTAGTATTACATAATGTATATTGAGTGCAAATTCGTGACATGAATTTTAATTGAAGGGGTTATTGAGGATTTGTATAATATGTTATCAGTTGGAAAACCATTATTTATTACTGTATGTGTGGAATTGTATGTGTATTTGATTTAAAGGTCAGGGCGGAAGATTTACGGCCTCAGGTGCTGGAAATGTCCGGGAAATTGCGCCACAGGGGTCCCGATTGGTCAGGTATCTATGTTAGTGAGCATGCCATCCTTGCTCATGAACGCCTGGCCATCGTCGATCCCCAGTCGGGGAAACAGCCATTTTGCAGTAAAGACGGAAATATTATCCTGGCCGTTAATGGAGAAATATACAATCATCAGCCGATGCGGAACCGCTATATGGATAGTTATGAGTTTATCACACACTCCGATTGTGAAGTGATTATACCGCTGTATCGTGAAAAAGGACCGGCATTCCTGGATGAGCTCAATGGCATTTTTGCATTTGCTCTTTACGATAAAGAGAAAAACAGTTACCTGATTGCCCGTGACCACATAGGAATTATCCCCTTGTATACAGGTTGGGATAAGCATGGGAATTTCTACGTGTCTTCGGAATTAAAAGCATTGGAAGGTATATGTTACAAAATACAGGAATTCCTGCCCGGCCATTATTTATCCAGTGAGGAAGGTGAGATAAAACGCTGGTATAAGCGTGACTGGACGGATTACGATACCGTAAAGGACAATGAAACCCATATTGATCATTTGCGTCGTGCCATGGAGGATGCTGTTCACCGGCAACTAATGTCAGACGTTCCTTACGGCGTATTGCTTTCAGGAGGGCTCGATTCTTCGGTAGTTTCCGCAATAGCCAAGAAATATGCCGCAAGGCGTGTGGAATCAAATGACCTGAAGGATGCATGGTGGCCCAGCCTGCATTCCTTTGCCATCGGACTCAAGGGATCGCCTGACCTTGAAGCTGCCCGAAAAGCCGCTGAGCACATAGGTACCATCCACCATGAAGTATATTACACCGTACAGGAGGGACTTGATGCCATCCGTGATGTTATTTATCATATTGAAACCTATGATGTAACTACGGTTCGTGCTTCTACTCCCATGTACCTGCTGGCCCGTGTGATCAAATCGATGGGCATAAAAATGGTGCTGTCAGGAGAAGGCGCTGATGAAATCTTTGGAGGTTACCTGTACTTTCATAAAGCACCCAATGCAAAAGCTTTTCATGAAGAAACGGTCCGCAAGCTCAGCAAGCTTCATTTATATGATTGCCTCAGGGCTAATAAATCATTGGCAGCATGGGGTGTGGAAGGGCGGGTGCCTTTTCTCGACAAGGAATTTATGGATGTAGCCATGCGTCTTAATCCCGAGGACAAGAGGCCTAAAGATGGGAAGATTGAAAAATGGGTGGTACGAAAAGCTTTTGAAGATATTCTTCCGGAAAGCATAACCTGGCGCCAAAAAGAGCAATTCTCGGATGGCGTAGGGTATAGCTGGATTGACAGCCTGAGGGACCTGGCAGCCAAAACTGTTTCCGATGAGCAGCTCGCCAATGCCATTTATCGTTTCCCGATCAACACGCCCATGTCCAAGGAGGAATATTATTACCGCTCCATCTTCTCATCACATTTTCCTTCGGATGCCGCTGCAGCCTGCGTGCCTTCTGTGCCGTCAGTTGCCTGCTCCACACCCGAAGCGCTGGCCTGGGATGAGGAATTTAAGAAGATGATTGATCCCTCGGGCAGAGCGGTTAAAAATATTCACAAAGAAGCCTATTAATAAGGTGATAAAAGTGAATGATGTTGAAGCCGTAATAACATTAAACAACGATTCATTTCAGGGGTTCTGAAGCAATGAAATGATGTATTTTAGGGGTGGCCTTCAGCGTTGAATCGCCGCTTCACCACTTGTTCATTTTTATTGTTTTGTATTCAGGGGATTTTTTGACTGTTCATAAAATTGCTGCTGCAAGTCTTCAATAATATTGGAAGACTTAAGTTCTCTGATCAGCACTTCAAGCTGATCAATCATGTATTCATTCAGCTTTCTGCCATATTCAGCACTGGGATTGGAGCTCTCTCCGCCATAATGATTTGGGAACCGGGCATACCACCAGATCCCCGTATACTGGCCGGGTATTAATGCCAGTCTTTTTAGGTCTTCCCCTGATTGCCGGGAAGCCAGTTCAGGATGAACAAGATCCGGTCTTATGGCCAGAACCATGGAAGTCTCGTCAGAACCTGCATGTCCATATCCGGCCGGATCCAATAATTTCTCAAGCGATAGGAAGTAGGATGTATCCTGCAATGGCTCATAATTAACGACGACATAGTCTTTCGGGCTCTCCAGCTGCGACATGAGAAAAAAATGAATAAAATCATTGTTGCCTCCATGACCATTTACGATGATGATCTTTTTAAAACCGTTGCGGGATAATTCATTTAAAGTTTCCTGCAGGAGGTTCCAGATCGTGGTATGGCTGTAGGCAATGGCTCCCGGCTGGTGCCTGGCTTCGTTAATCTGGCCAAAATAGTAGGCCGGGAAAACCACACAATATTCATATTGTGCAGCTTTTAGCGCAATTTCCCGGGCAATGATCAGGTCGGTGGAGAGGGGTAGGTGAGGGCCATGTTTTTCCATGATGCCAAAAGGCAGAAGGCATATTCCGTGGGAGGCACTAACGGCTTCAATAACCTGAGGTCCGCTGAGCTCATCGAACTGCACCGGCAGTATTGACTGGGCATAACCTATAAATGACCCGGTACTGAGATACAGGAACAACATTATCTTTTTCATAATAATTGATTTTTATCTTGCGGATTGTATACCCTTGTAAATTATGCAATGTGATCACCACTGTGTTACCTATATTAAATATACGGAATATTCCTTATAGAATAATATAAAGATAATTGTTTGAAAGAAACAAGTGTAAAAATGGAAGAAACTGTTTCTGTTATTGCATTCCTTGCTATCAGGGGCAGGTATTCAACACTTGTTCATTTAATCCTCCTTCCCGTACCGCTTCGGAGGACGAGAAGATTTGGTTTAATTCCCCGATGCTCTGCATCGGAAATATGAGTCCAGCGTTCTACGCTGGGGTTTAATACCGTTTATTTTCTTTCAGACCGGGCTTTTCATGAAGGATTGTAAGGTTAATAAAGGTGTGTCGCACCCGGTTTATTTATGATTCGTTGTATGATTTATTAGGTTGGTAAGTTAATATTGCGTATTTTCGCGCTGCTATACTTGGATGTAGATTTGTCATTTTCATACAGAGATTTTCTTTCTATCGCA
>CAYWCR010000107.1:7540-12574 GCA_964456825.1 uncultured Bacteroidales bacterium | reverse complement strand
CCTGCAATTTACTGAAAATTGATAAAAAAACCCCTTAAGCTTTTAACACTTAAGGGGCGTTTGAAAACCTAACGATTTGTATTAACTATATAGAACCAAGATACGAGAACCAATATATAAGACATAAGAACAAAGAACAAAGATCAAAGACAATCCAAAATCAACATATCACCAAATACTATCAGGTAAGACCGTTTTACCCATAAAAAGTATTACATCCCTCCGTCAAAATCCATTTCATTAATTTCTTCACCATTCCCGTTTCCGTTCCCGTTTCTTTTTTGCTTGTAATTGTTGATGCGGTATGACAGGGAAAGCATTACCACGGGGGATTCCCTACGCATTTCCTGGAAAGTATAAAAATTGCTACCTTCAGATGTAAACGAATTTTTGGCAGTCCTGAACATGTCGCGCACATTCAGCGTCACGCTCAGATGGTTATCCAGAAAATCCTTGCGGATGGCAAAATTGGTAAAAGCAAATCCTTTTCGTTCACCCTGCAGTGTCACACTGGGCCCGCGATACATCCCCATCACCTGAATGCGCATATCCCATTTTAATTTGAAGATCATATTGGCATTCCCGCCCCAGGAATTGGTTGTACGCGTTACATTTTCACCTTCATCTTCCCCTGAGAGACTATAGCGGAATATATTCCCGGAAAGGGTGAACAGCCACCAGCGCGTGAAATTTACATTCGCCATCAGCTCAGCCCCGGCAGAATATTCCTTATCGGCGTTTTTACTGGTATGGATAAAAATATTATTGGTGGTATCCAGTACCGTATACCGGGTGATCACATTGGTGGTATGCCGGTAAAAGGTTTCCAGTGATACATAATTCTTTTTGAAAGGGATCTGGTAATTCAGCTCAAAGGCATTGGTGAATTCCGGGTTCAGGCCGGGATTGCCCACCATGATATTCTGATTATCCATATAATCCTTGAAAGGATTCAGATCACGTTCATCAGGCCTTTCAATGCGCCTGCTATAACTCAGCTGCAACTGCATCTGTTTCGGAAGTTCACGGGTTATGTAGAAAGAGGGGAAAGCATGCAGTTTTTCATAACGGTACCCCTCATCCAGGGTGATCTGATACAAATAACGGTTATCGTATTCCACCCTTATTCCTCCCTGGTAACCAAATTTTCCCAGTTTACCCGTGTAAATACCATAAACCGACTGGATGGCATCGAGGTAATCAAGTTTGTTGCTTAATTCATTGTTTATCATCCACAAATTGCGGTCAGGATCAAAATCTTCAAAATTGTAGTCCGCCTTGTCCATGTCCCAGCGCGACTGGAATCCGGCTTCGAATTTGGTATTCTCATTGAACGGATGAACATAATCGATCTGGGCTCGCAATAGATTTTCAGTCCTCTCTTCATTGGACCGGTTCAGTGATGTCTGCAGAGCGAGCGGTTGCCAATTTATGTCAGTAAACTGTTCATTGATGGCTTCGGTTTCATTTTCAACCTCCTGGGAAAAGAACACAGAGGCTTTCAGTTCGTGAAGAGGATTCTCATATTCTTTCCTGAAATCAAGAGAAAGATCATATTCGTTTTCGCCGTCAGCGGAATTATTGTCTTCTAGGTAATACAGGACATTATTTTCCACATCATTATATTCCCTGAATTTATTATCAAAGTTCCGGGCAGCATTTCGTTTTCCATAGCGTCCCTGCAGGGTTACCGTACTTTTGTCAGTAATATAATAATCCGCACCCGCCCTCAGCGAAAAACCATCACGGCTGAATTCTCCTTCCCGGTCGGTCAGGGTATAAAACGTCGTGTCACCCTTGTAAACCCGCCTTTCAGATGTCCCTTCATTGTAAAAACTGCGTTTTGAATATTCTCCTCCCAGGAAGAAATTCGTTTTATCCTGACGGGCATTCAGCAGAAAATCGGTGGAATATTTATTCCGTGTTCCGACAGAGGCGTTTATAATGCCATTCACCCCAAGCTGTTTTTGTTTTTTCATCACCAGGTTAATGATACCGGCTGCTCCATCGGGATCATACTTCGCGGAAGGATTGGTGATGATCTCAACGCTGTGCACCGCACTGGCCGGAATCTGCTGCAGCGCTTCGCTGCCGTCAATAACACTGGGCTTCCCGTCAATAAGAACTTTGTAGTTGGAACTTCCCCTGAGGGTAACATTCCCTTCAATATCCACTTCTATGGAAGGCGTGTTTTCCAGGGCCTGGGATACGGGACCGCCTGAAGAGGTCATATCCTGCGACAGGGTGACAACTTTCTTGTCTATTTTATATTCCACCTGGTTGCTTTCTGCTACCACTTCAACGGCATCAATATCCAAAGTATTGGGATGGATTTTGAGTGTCCCCACATCCACCACCGGTTTTTGCGGGTTAATCTGGATCCGGTTAAGGCGTAATTTTTCATAACCCAGAAAACCGGCTTCAAGATAATACATACCCATCGGAAGTTCTTTGATGGAAAAGGCGCCATGATTATCAGAAATGGTGCCTGTCACCAAAGATGAATCTTTCTGCCGGTATAAGCCGAGCGTGGCATATTCAATGGTCTGGCCGGTTTTTTCATCCAACACCTTCCCGAAAATAACGCCAACTTTCGGCATATCGGAAGGATTAAAGTTTCCCTGCTGGGCCTGAACATTCAAATAGAGCAAACCCGATAAAAGCGCAAACAAAACAAAGAAAATTCTTTTCATAAATCATGATAATATATTACCCAATAAACAAATAGGAATTGAAAAGGATCAATTCAACTGTAAAATTGACAATAACGTTGCATTATTAAAACTAAAATCGACCAATCCCCTGATTAATCAGACAAGTCCGTAGAAAGAAGCCCATAACATCACCTGAATACAGCCTATCCTGGTTCCTCACTCCTGACGCCTGTTTCTGTCAGAACACCCACCTCACCTGAAGTTTGATCTCTGACCGGTTATTGCCCTGAATCTCATCCAGTCCGCTGCCCAGCGCGGAAACATCATCAACATGGGTTTGGCCCCATTTAAGCCACAGCACAAGGTTTTTATTGATATCATACCGCAACAGGACATAACTGCGACTTCCTTCATCGAAAAGCGCCGGTATGGAATATGAATACAATACATCATCTTCATACGCGTATATCCTTGAAGCATAGCCATCAGTCCTGTATAACGAATAGCGCACCGACAACTGTACCGGTAACCTGGAAAACCGGTAATCAAGATCCTGATAGATCAGAAATCCATCAGCGTGGCCGGTACTGTCACGACTGACGGTTTTATATTCCACCCGGCACTGCAGTTTCAGGTTTCGGTTGACCTCGTAACGGCAGTGCATCCTTATGCTGCTGTTGTCCTGGTTTTCGATGCGCTCCACCGGCGAATCATCATCAGTGTAGTTTACTTCTGTTGATTTGGTCCTGAAACGAAAATAAAAAATAAGGTCTTTGACAGGATTGAAATCAGCCTGCACAAGGATGTCTGAACCCGAGGAAGGTTGACGGACAGTGTATGTCATCCAGGGGAAACGATAGAAATCAGCATAGGCTGTTATTTTCCAAAACCGGAAGGGTTGAAAAGCGGTGCCGAGATACAGGGCATTTTCATTGCAGGGATTTGAGTTTTCCGATACAGCACCGGCATACCGGGCATAATATTGCGGATCATAATAGCGCTGAAGCAATGAAAATACAATCCGCTGATGCGGTTTCAACAGGATTCCGTTGAGGGTTGCAAGGGCATGGTTACCCCAGGAAGTTTCACCAAAGAACTGGATCTTTTGGAAAGACAGGCTGTAATCAAAGCCGGCGTTAACAAGCTGATTGCCGCGGAACTCAAATTGCCGGAACAAATCCTCCGGTTGCTGTTTCATGCCGCTGTAATGGTAAGCCACAATCGTTGATCCTATTTTCAGCCACCTGTTCCGGTACGTCAGGCTGGTCCCGGCAGTGGTTTCACCTATGGCTTTTTCATCAAGGACCTCTGCAGGGGTACGGTGATATCCCGTTTGCTGAAAAGATGAAAACTCCCTGACGCCGGAAGGAAGCGTATCTGTAATATTGGCATCAACCGGTTTTGATGAAAAAAAGGCCAGCCAGGTAAGATTCCTGACTGCCACCGTTGCGGCGACACCTCTGAAAAAGATATTTTCATCCGTGGATCCGTATTTATTAAGGGTCTCCTGTCTTTTATAAAGCGATGCAGGAAAATAGGACTTGCCAAAAGCCGGGCCTGACCACAGGGTAAGGCCCTGACCTGCGGTGATCTGGTAATCACCGACCAGAAATGATTTTACCGGTCCAAGATCATTCAACTGCACATATCCTGAATAAAAATCAAAGCCATGCCGGTTTGACCCTGTAAAGAACTCCTCTCCGGCATCCTTTTCCATGGTCAGTCCCCATAACAGCCTTTTTTGAAAATGATAACGGTATTTTACCAGCACACGGTCTCTGCTTCCCGGATAACGGCTGCCGGCTTCTTCCGGTGCCACCGAATCAGGGATTTCACGGTATCCTTCAGGTGTTTGAAGGATCCTTTGCTCCTTTACAATAAGTTCATAGACTCCTTTACTCATGACATTGTTGAGATAAAGATGGTTATCAGTCATTAATTCACCGGCTCTGACAAAGGGCAGGAGACTGGCTACCGTGGTGCTGTCAAAACCGATTACCAGCTGCAGTTCATAGAGGCTCAGCAAGGGACCGTGTTCCTTCCGGTAATCGAGAAGACTTTTTATCTGGAAATCGGTGAGAAAAATGAATTTTTCAAGCTCTTCACGGCCGGCCTGGTTGAGGTTGAGCGGATTTTCCCTGAAATAGACAAGATTATCCAGCAGGTCAGCAAAGTCCTCCGGTAGCCGCCCATCCTCTTGCATGGATTCAACAATGGATTGCATGGCAGCGGAAGGATCCGGCAGCGGATTTTGCGACAAGCCTTTACAGGCAATGCCATAAAGGATTACTATAACCATTATTGCCCTTAACATATCGTAACGTGTTAGAAAACCTGCAGCAAATTATGAAAAACTACTATGCGAGTCAAGAAAAATTTT
>CAYWCR010000107.1:0-7440 GCA_964456825.1 uncultured Bacteroidales bacterium | reverse complement strand
AGTGAAAAGTGAATAGTGAAAAGTGCAATCAAGGACTAAAGGGTTACATGACTGAATGACCGAAAGCCGAAAAAAACTTGTGGGTTGTTTTTATTGTCTTTATTTTTAGCGGTGAAATAAAAAACCCGTAACATGTTTACCCCCTCAGCCCACCTCTTTCAAATCATGTTGATTTCATGGATTGTTCTGGCTGTCATCATTTTTACGGTGCTGTTGTTTATTTCTGCCCCCTATGGCAGACATTTGCGTAAGGGCTGGGGGCTAAACCTTTCGAACTGCCTGGGATGGATGATCATGGAAGCACCTTCAGCCATCCTGATGCTGGTATATTATTTCACCGGCACACGGCAAAATAACATGGTATCATTGCTGTTTATTATCCTTTGGGAGATCCATTATCTGCACCGTACTTTTATTTTTCCCTTGCGCTTCCATAGCAGTAAAAAGGACATGCCCATTATGGTCGTGCTGATGGGCTTTTTTTTCAATATGGCCAATACTTACTTTAACGGTTTGTATCTGTTCCGTTTTTCTCCTGATTACCCGGTCAGCTGGTTATATGACTGGCGTTTTATCGCCGGATCAGTCATGTTCATTTCCGGCTTTGTCATTAACCAGCATTCCGATCACATATTGTTCACCCTCCGCAAACCCGGCGAAACCGGATATAAAATACCCTATGGAGGAATGTACCGATGGATCTCCTGCCCGAACTATATGGGAGAGGTTATGGAATGGACAGGCTGGGCCCTGGCAACCTGGTCGCTTGCCGGTGTTTCTTTTGCCGTATGGACTTTTGCCAACCTGGTTCCCAGGGCAATAGTCAACCACAAATGGTATAACCGCCAGTTTCCAGCGTATCCGAAGGAAAGAAAGGCGGTTATACCATTTATATTATAGACAAAAGAACAAAGAGAATAAGAACAAAGACTAAGACTTTTTTTCTGGTATTATTGAACTGATAGGGGCCGTGTTTGCCTTATGCAGGCAGCAAGCGGCTTCACTGTAAGTTAATCAAAGCTGTATTTATTATCCGGACAACAAGTCCCGCTTGGGAACCTCAAAAAATAGGTGTATTCTCCTTCCCGCGTATGAGAAAATTATTATCTTTACCGCCGTATTTTTATAAACATCTCTTATAATTATCTGTAAATCAAATATTTATAACGAATTATCCAATTATTAACAAAAAGCAATATACCCTATGTTGAATAATTTATTCTGGTTAGTTCCTATCGGATCCATACTGGCCCTTGGATTTGCATTTTATTTCTATAATGAAATGCTGAAGGCAGATGAAGGAACCGATACAATGAAAAAAATAGCCCTGTATGTCCGTCAGGGGGCTATGGCTTATCTCAGGCAGCAATACAAAGTCGTTATTATTGTGTTCATTATCTTAACCCTTATTTTTGTCATTCTTGCGTATGTGCTGCGCATTCAGAATCCGTGGGTACCCTTTGCCTTTTTAACAGGGGGCTTCTTCAGTGGTCTTGCCGGTTTCATTGGCATGAAAACAGCCACATACGCTTCGGCCCGCACGGCCAACGCTGCTCAGAAATCGCTGAATCACGGCCTCAGGATTGCCTTCCGCTCTGGCGCTGTTATGGGTCTTACTGTTGTAGGTTTGGGATTGCTTGATATTTCCATATGGTTTTATGCGTTGAATTATATTATAGGTGCATTGGATAGTACCACCAGTATGGCTATAGCCGCAGATCCTTCGATGAAACTCATCATTATTACCACCACTACCCTTACTTTCGGTATGGGTGCCTCTACACAGGCATTATTTGCCCGTGTTGGCGGCGGTATTTATACAAAGGCAGCCGACGTAGGCGCTGACCTGGTAGGTAAGGTTGAAGCCGGTATTCCCGAGGATGACCCCCGGAATCCTGCCACCATTGCTGATAATGTTGGAGACAATGTAGGCGACGTAGCTGGTATGGGTGCTGACCTGTATGAATCGTATTGCGGTTCCATTCTTTCAACCGCTGCTTTGGGTGCGACAGGTTTTACAGCCGCGGGACTTGCAGCTGCCGGTTATGCAAGCTATGATGCCGCAACCACTCAATTCAATGCCGTTATAGCTCCTATGCTTATTGCAGCTGTAGGTATTGTTTTATCAATCCTCGGTATATTCATCGTACGTACGAAAGAAAACGCTTCACAGAAGCAGCTTCTCAGCTCGCTTAATCGCGGTGTTAATTTCAGTTCGGTCTTTATTGCCATATTCTCATTTTTAATTCTCTGGGTGTTGGATATCCCTAATTTCATGGGTGTCTGGGGTGCCATGCTTGCAGGTCTTGTAGCCGGCATCGGTATTGGCAGGTCAACCGAATATTATACATCAGCAGGTTACAAACCCACAAAACACATTGCTTCAGCTTCAAAAACAGGTCCGGCCACCGTTATTATCAACGGTATCGGTACCGGTATGATATCCACCGCCTTTCCCGTTTTAATTGTTGGTACGGCTATTATCCTGGCTTACCTGTTTGCCTCCAATTTCTCTTTTACGAACATAAGTATGGGACTTTACGGTATTGGTATTGCTGCCGTTGGTATGCTTTCCACGCTCGGTATCACATTGGCTACTGACGCTTATGGACCTATCGCTGACAACGCTGGTGGAAATGCCGAAATGAGCCATTTGGGCCCCGAAGTGCGCAAACGTACCGATGCACTCGATTCACTGGGTAATACGACAGCCGCAACCGGTAAAGGTTTTGCCATCGGTTCCGCAGCCCTGACCGCTCTTGCCTTATTAGCATCCTATGTTGAGGAAATCAAGGTAGGTCTTGCCAGGTTACCCGAAAAGGCCGCAGCCTTCCAGTCCGCAACAGGCATAGAAATTCACAATGCCGGAATTCAGGATGTCATGAGTTATTTTCACATCGACCTGATGAATCCGCGCGTTCTTGTTGGTTGTTTTATAGGCGCTATGGCAGCCTTCCTTTTCTGTGGATTAACCATGACTGCTGTAGGCCGTGCCGCACAAGCAATGGTTGATGAAGTCCGCCGTCAGTTCCGCGAGATAAAAGGCATCCTGGAAGGGAAAGCTGAGCCTGATTATGCCAGCTGCGTGGCAATTTCCACCAAAGGCGCACAGCGTGAAATGCTTTTCCCGTCGTTGCTGGCCATCACCATACCGATAATAGTGGGTATTATTTTTGGCCCGGCAGGGGTAATGGGATTGTTGATCGGCAGTACATCCACCGGATTTATCCTTGCCATTTTCATGGCTAACTCAGGGGGTGCCTGGGACAATGCCAAGAAATACATTGAAGAAGGAAACTTTGGCGGGAAGGGCAGTGAACCTCATAAAGCAGCCGTTGTTGGTGACACCGTCGGTGATCCTTTTAAAGACACTTCCGGCCCTTCACTAAACATTCTGATCAAGCTTATGAGTATGGTTTCGATCGTTGTAGTTGGTGTAACACTTGCTACATCGCTGATCTAGAGAATATATTACCCGTCATACAAAAAAAGCTGCCACTTGTACAGAGGCAGCTTTTTTTTTGGAACAGTGAAACAGTAGGGGCAATCCTTGTGATCGCCCTTTTCTTGTGATCACCTTTTCATAAGGTAATTTATTCAGTAATTTCTGATGATATCCTTTTCCTTTTCCGGAATAATAGAATGGAGCCCGAGGGTATTATTTTGCCACACGGCATAGGTAAACTTGGTTATCCAGTCTCCCAGGTTGATGACCCGCGTTTTGTCCCCTATTTTTATGTCAAAGGGCAGATGGCGGTGACCGAAGATGAAATAATCATAAGGTTCTTTCTTTATGGTCTCCCGGGCAAAAACAACCTGCCATTCGCTGTCATCACCCCGGTATGGCTCGGCAACGATCCCCTTGGCATAGCGGCTTGAACGCGACCACCGGTGACCAAAGGCCAGCGATGCATTGGGATGGATGCGGGCGAAAAGCCATTGCAGCAGCCTATTGTTAAAAATGGTCTTCAGCAACTTGTAACCCATGTCATCCCGGTTAAGTCCGTCACCATGTCCGATAAAAAAACGGAAGCCGTCAATATCACGGGTGATATTGCCACGGTATAGCGTAAGTCCGATTTCAGCTGGCAGATAATCATAAACCCAGACATCGTGATTGCCAGTAAAAAAATGGATTTTAATGCCGTTGTCAGACAATTCGGCCAACTTGCCGAGAAAACGTGTGAATCCTCTGGGTACAACCTTATGGTATTCATGCCAGAAATCAAAGATGTCTCCAAGCAGGTACAATTCAGCGGCGTCATTCTTTATGCCGTCCAGCCACCGCACCAGCATTTTTTCACGAATAATGCTTTGCGAAGCAGGATATAATCCAAGATGACTATCCGAGATGAAATATATCTTGTTTTTATCGGCCAAGCGGATTCAGTTAATTTAACAATGATGACAGCCGGATCTTCAATTGATCCGGACTCAAATCTTTCGCCAGTATGGTAACATTATCCTTGTCGATTAAATAATTCGCCGGAAGTCCCTGAACATTATAATTCGCTGCAATGACTGAATTAGGGAAGGAGGTATCAATAACATTGAGCCAGGGCAGTTCATCAAAACGAATCGCCCTTTTCCAGGCTTCCGGTGAATTATCGAAGGATACCTGCATAATCTCAAAATTCATTCTTTTATATGTATTATACACTTCTTTTAAACGAAGGTTTTGCTCAATACAGTCTTCATTCCAGGAAGCCCAGAAGCTCAACAGGACGTATTTCCCCCTAAGCGAAGCAAGTTTGCGGATTTTGCCGTTAACATCTTCGAGCTCAACGGCCGGCAATGTGGTTTTTATCGTATCCGCCATGCTCAGGAGAATCTGCGTCTGGTAGTCATTTAAAAGTCGTTTGGTATTTTTAGAAAAAGCGGCTGCATGCTTTGACCTTGGGTAATACTTGCTCAGGGTATCGTTTACGATTTTAAAGAACTGCAGGTCTGTATTTTTATAAAATACAGGTTGTCCGGGTGAAAGCTCCTGATAAAGGGCATAAATGCAGGTCAATGAATTGGTGTGGGTCAGAATATAAGCCATGGAATACTTCCGGTGGCTTTCCAGCACATCAACATATTCCTGTGATAACCTTTCACGGACAGTATCGGTTGCTGCACTGTCATATAAACGGCTGATCGAATCAAGTTTCGTTCGGGTTTCATTGAGGTATCGGATCAATTTGTTCAGGTTTTCTGAATCGAAGGAACCTGACAGCTCCAGCGTATGGTTAATATCGTTGCCATCAGCTTTTATGCGGATTGATTCCTCCGGTTTTACCAAAAGACTTATAAGCTGGCTTTTTCCTAACCTCAACTGATAGAAATCAGGCATTTTCAGGCGGGCTGAAAAACTGAATTTTCCGGAATTCCTGAGCTTAACCGAATCAATCGATTTTGTGAGCGATGCATCAACATGTTCAAAATAAAGGATTTTTCCTTTACTGCCGGTAATCTTCCCTTTAATCCTGGATGACTGGTTAGTACAAGCAATGGCCATGAAAAGGGCCAGCAGGAGACATAGTTTTTTCATATTCAATACAGCAATTCTGTTAGCTTTTGTTCCAGTTCCCCGCCGCTGATATCCCTGGCTATTATAATGCCCTTTGAATCAACCAGATAGTTTGATGGAAGGCTTTCTATTCTGTAAAGCCTGACAACCGGAGAATCCCAATAAGCCAGGTCGCTGACATGTATCCAGCCGGATTGTTCCTGCTGAACTGCCTGAAGCCATGATTCGCGGCTGCGGTCAAGGGATATCTGAAGCACTTCAAATCCTTTTGCGTGAAATTTTTCATAAATTTTTGAAAGGGCCTTGTTTTCCTCTATACTGGCCTCTGACCAGGAAGCCCAAAAGTTGACCAGCACAGGCTTCCCTTTCAGTCCTGAAAGTGCTACCGGTTTGCCGTTTATGTCAGGCAAGGTCAGCCGGGGAGCATAGGTCCCGATTTCAACTTTCAGCATCTCCCTTATTTGCGTGACCTTTATATTGAGATCTTTAACCGCTTCAGATGCCGGATAATGGATGCATAATGCTGAATCAACCTGTTCAAAATACCGGAAGTCCTTTTTGTAGTCAAAAACGGGGGACTTAAGGCCAAGCTGCTGATAAAGTGCCATCAGGGATACAAGGGATTCATTATGCTCATGAATAAAACCGATGGAGAATTTTTTATGCTCACCGACAACGATATCATATATGCTGTCAAGGCGTGCTTTAATTTTTGGCAGATCGGGCCGGTTAATGCTGTTCTCGTATTCGATGCTGAGTTCCGCTATCCTGTCAAGTGTCTGGTTCTGTCGGGTGACCAGTTTAAGGATTGACCGGGAATCTTTTGAACCTTCGATAAAATAGTCACGATTAAAGTTTTCTGCAGTTGTTGCAACGTGAATTTTATCCCTGGGATGAATAATCAGATTAATATACTGGTCTTTTCGTACGAAAAGGATATAAAAGTCAGGCTGTACGGTAAATCCCTTCAGGGTAAAAGTACCTTTATCGCTGATCGTAGCTGAATCAACCGGCATTGTTCCTGAAAGTGACCGATGATACAGGTAAATCATACTGTTTTCTAAACCGCTTGCTGTTCCTTCCACACTGAAATTGTATTTTCTGCCGGAACAGGAAGACAATATCAGCAAAAAGATCAGGATTTGATATACCCTCATAACAACCGCTGGTTTATTGATGACTCAAATATAGATTTTTCTCGTTACATTTTAACAGGTAAAGAGATTAAAAAGCTTGCCGGCACTAAATCAGCACATCATGATTATTTTTCATAAAATTTCCATCGGGCAGAGAACATTTGAGCGGCTCCGTGTGTTATTCATTATCAGGCTATCCGGTACTGCAATTCAGAACAGGATCGGTATTGCTTACCGCAGTTCGTAATATTTGGCAACACCAACCTGAAAAAAAAAGTCCAAACAACAGGTTTTTAACTAATTATTTAATAACTTGGGTACTAAAATCGGATCCTATATGACATACTTGAAATTTGATAAGACACAACTGATTAATCTCGAATATTCCTTAAGCAAAGAAATTGTCCGAAGCAACCGTGCAGGTTCCTATTGGTCTACAACCCTGGTTTTCTGCAATACCCGAAAATATCATGGATTGCTTGTCACACCCGTTGAGCATCTTGATAGTGACCGGCACATTTTGCTTTCATCCTTTGATGAAACCATCGTTGAAAACAACAGTGAATTCAACCTTGGCATTCACAAATATCAGGGAGATGTATATTCTCCAAAGGGGCATAAATACCTCAGGGATTTTCATGCAAATCCTATACCAACGCATGTCTATCGCGTTGGAGGTGTGGTCATTAAGAAAGAGAGTATATTGGTCGGATACAAGGACCTGGCCTTGTTGCGTTACACCATACAAGAATCGGATATGCCCATTAAATTGCGATTCAGGCCATTTCTGGC
>CAYWCR010000106.1:0-12744 GCA_964456825.1 uncultured Bacteroidales bacterium | reverse complement strand
CATGGTCTCTATTCCGTCCATTTCAGGCATTTTTATATCCATCAGGATCAGGTCATATTGTGCCCCTGATTCCACCTTATTAACAGCTTCCAGACCGCTCTCAGCCCAATCAACGGAAGCATGGGTTTTCTCACAGATCCTCCGCAGATACAAATAATTGGCTTCTTCGTCCTCCACTATTAATATGTTCTTGTTCCTCCAATCCTTAATCCTCATTGTTTTTGAAATTTCAGGCTGAACCGTTTTGGTTGTAACTATTGTAGTATAGGGAAAAGTAACCATAAAAACCGATCCTGCGCCCGGTTCGGATTGAACCGCTATAGTCCCTCCCAGGTGATCGGCCACACGCTTTGAGATGGCTAATCCAAGCCCGGCCCCCCGGGCTGAACTGGTGGTCCCTTTACCCAGCTTCCGAAACCGCTCAAACAGATGTTGCATATCTTCTTTGGCAATGCCTATTCCGGTATCCTGCACATACAGCTTCAACCTGTCGTTTTCTTTTGCAATGCCGAATTCAACAAAACCGGAATCCGTAAATTTACAGGCATTGCTCATGAAATTAGATAGAATTTGCTTCAACCTCGATTTATCGGTATACAATATAAGATCATCAGCTGCCAATGCATGATTAAGCCTGATATCGAGTACGGTCTTTTTATTGCTGTGCCTGAAATAGGAAAATACCTGATCCGTCATTTCATTGAGGCGGAAAGATTCTTTCCGGATGACTAATTGATTGGCTTCGATAAGGCTTAAGTCAAGAATATCATTGATGAGCATAAGCAAAGATTCCGAGTTGGACCGGATCAGATCGACAAAGTCTTTTCGGTCCTTCGGGCTGAGATCCTGATCATCAATTAAACTTGAAAATCCTACAATGGCATTCATGGGAGTCCTGATCTCATGCGACATATTAGCCAGAAAAGCTGACTTAAGCTGGTCGCTTTCTTTGGCCCTCCCCAGCGCTCCTTCAAGTTCCCGTGTTCTTTCATGTACCAGCTGTTCCAGGTTATTCCTGTGTTTCTCAAGTTCCAGGTTCTGCACCATCACCTCTTTTTGATGCTCCTGAAGCTTGGCATTAGCTTCATAAAGCTCATTGGTGCGCTCCTGCACCCTGGTCTCCAGCAATCTTTTTTGCCGCCTTAAACGGTAAAGCCTGAAATAATAAAAACCTAAGATTAAGGAAACGGTAAAAAGAATGAAGCTGATTTTTACCAGGAGGGTCCCCCACCATGGAGGACTGACAATAATCGCCAGTGATGCTTCCTGGTCGCTCCAGGTATTGTCATTGTTAGTTGATCTGACCCTGAACCGATACTTCCCCGGATTAAGGTTGGTATAGGTGACCTTTCGTTCATTGCTTGCTGCAATAAACCATTCGTCCTTAAAATTGTCCATCCGGTACATGTATTTCCTTCGTTCAGGATGAATGTAATTCAGGTTGGAAAATTCAATCGTAAACACATTTTCATCATGTTTCAGGTGGATTTCATCGATGTAAGCAATAGATTTTTTCAGGAGGTAGCGGTCATTATATGGATTTTTATTGTCAACGCTTTTATTGAAAAGCAGAAAATCAGTGAATACCAAAGATGATTTAATATTTTGTGCCGAAATTCTATCAGGATTTATTACATTAAAACCATTGGGGCCGCCAAATAACAATTCACCCTTTCGTGTTTTTAATATGGCTTTTTCATTGAACTCATTTGCCTGCAGGCCGTCAAATACATCATAATTCCGGAACGAATAACGGAAGCCTTGATCCGGAGAATCCCCGGTTATAATCATATTGGAAAGGCCATTGGCAGTGCTCATCCAGAGGTTGTTGTTGTTGTCTTCGGTAATGGTAAGTATCAGATTACTGGGCAGGCCGTCATCCTGTTTGAACACCCGGAATTTCCCGGTGACTTTGTCCAGCCAGTTCAGCCCATCTTTAGTTCCTGCCCAGATAAATCCCCTGGAATCTTCGAACACGTCGTATACGAAATTTTTACTCAGGCTCTGGGGATCATTATCATCATGCGAATAATATTCAAATTTTCCTGTTGAACGGTTAAAAGACCTGACTCCGTCCACGGTTGCAAACCACAAGGTGTTATTACTCCCCCTGTGAACAGAAAAGACCACATTCGATTTGATGGTGGTGCCCTCCAAACCCCGAAAGCATTCTATTACTTTCCCCTTTTCCGGGTCAAAAACATTGATCCCTCCCAGCAGGGTTGCTATCCACAGGTATCCGTCATCATCCTCGCAGATATCCCATATCCGGTCATCTGTGATGGAATACGGATCATCAGGGTTACTCCTGAAATGCAGGAATTTACCATCCCTAAACAAATTCAGCCCGCCTAAATAAGTGCCCACCCATAACCTTCCCTTGCTGTCAATATGCAGCCCGATGATGATATTGGCGCTCAAACTGCCCGGATCAGCAGGATCGTGAACGTATTGCCTGAATATATTTTTCTCCCGGTTATAAAAAATCAGGCCTCCGCCATTGGTCCCTATCCAGATATTCCCGTTGTTGTCTTCGGCGAAGTTGTCGATATCATTATACCCTAATGCCTTGACAATATCGGGCTTCACCTTGTAGAAATCAAAAATATACAGATCCTTATGATAATAGCTGAATCCTTTTTTGTAAGTCCCCAGCCACATGAAATCCTGGTTATCTTTGTAAATGGCCGACAGGGTGTTATCGCGAATGCTGCGTTCGTTCAGGGGTTCATTAATGACATAATGCACGGAAAAATCATCTTTGTTGATTATATTGATGCCCCCGTGATCGTTGCCGATCCAGATGCGGTTTTCCGAATCCTGGGCAATCGCGGTCACGGTGTTGTTATTCAGCCTGCACTGGCTGGTTTCCGTTGAAAAGGATTGCATTTTCTTTAAACGGGAATTATAATAAAAAACCCCTGAAGGATTATTAAGGTCACAGATCCAGAAATCATTTTCATTATCTATATAAAAATAGTATTTATTATCCGGATTGGCGGGCAAAATGATGCTGTCAGCGACTGAAAGGGTATTCCTATCGATCTTATACAAGCGGGCATTGGTATAGGCCAGCCATATATTCCCGCTGCTGTCCAGCTTCATCCCTGACAGGCGAAACGTACTTTCATGCAGGGCAAAACCGATCTTTACCAAAGAATCAGCCCTGACCATGTATTTATAAATTCCGCTCACATCATTGGCATAGATGATATTGCTGTCGGGATCAAAGGAAGCATACCAGTTACTCCCAAAAGGAACAGGAAGTTGATTGTTAAACAGCGATTTGTTGTGTGAAAATGTTTCGGTTTCAGGATCGTAAATCTCAAGGTTGTCTCCGGAGCCTACCCATATGTGTCCCCGGTGATCTTCAAACAATCCGGTAATCAGATTATCTCCCAGCGAAGTACTGTCTGCCGGAATATTCCTGAATACCTTAAAGGCATAACCGTCAAACCGGCAAAGGCCTTCAAATGTGCCCACCCAGATAAATCCTTTTCTGTCTTTCAAAAAACACTGCACATTGTTATGTGACAATCCCTGTGATTTATCGATATTGGTAAAAAGGAACTGCCTTTCCTGGGCATTCAGGAGTTGGGTAACTCCGACGATTAAGCCTGTAAATATGATTTTTTTTATCCCTGCCTTGATGATCCGCCTGCGCAAAACCAATATGAAATGAAAAAGCAATCCCATACCCCTCTGCATTATATTAAATTTTCTTTAAATCCCCGGGCTTCCTATCAAATATAATAAAATATCCATTGATATTCAAATACTACCTGCTGTTTGTCACTTGATAATTAACCGGGAAGTATTAAATTGCGTTTTGGTTTAACCCTAACCTTAACTAATCTGATCCTATGACAAAACCGATTAAACGCCGTGAATTCCTGATAAAGGGATCATATGCCGGTATTGCCTGCTGTGCATTCATGATGGGATACAAAAGACAGTCTTCGGGCAGTATGCTGCCGTCAGCGGATGACATCGTTGACCCCAAAACCCTGAATTATTGCGGTTATAAATGCCCATCCGACTGCCGGTTCCTCCAGGCTTCCCTTAAGAATGATCCGGTTCTGAAAAAGGAAGTCTATGAGCAATGGAAAATAAAGGAAAAATACAATGTCGATTTTGACCCTGAAGCAATCTTCTGTTTTAGCTGCAAAAACACCGAAAAACCCGAAGGCGTCATCCTGTCGAATTGCACCGTGCGAAAATGCGCCATTTCAAAAGGATTTGAATGCTGCATCGAGTGCGCTGAACTCAATGAATGTAAAAAAGAATTATGGAGTCAATTCCCTGATTTCAAGCTGCAGGTGATTGAGATGAGGAAGAAATTTTTGGAAGAGAAGGAAGAAAGGCAAAAGGGATAAGGGATAAGGCAGAAGAAGAGAGGGAGAGAGGGAGAGAAAGCGGTAGAAGGGAAATTAAAAAGCCCTGTAGGGGCGACATGTTGGTAGCCCCAGGTGTCAACCCGGGGAAAAGAATATGGGCGGAAAACGCTGCAAGCAATATATAGCCATACGCAAAAGGATATTTGCAGCGAAACTAATTAAACGGTTTTTCGAGAGACTTGCATTAATTATAGTTTGAAGATTTGAAAATTTGAAGATTTTATGTTGATATAATTACTAATAAATCTATCATATGAAACGTATCTATTTTCTTTTATCATGCTGTTTATTATTTCAACTTTCCTTTGGACAGCAGGAGGCCCGGTTACTGCGGTTCCCCGCTGTCCATGGAAACCAGGTTGTTTTCAGTTATGCTGGGGACCTGTATACGGTGGACCGCACCGGCGGCATCGCCAGAAAGCTGACCGGCAGCCAGGGTTATGAAATGTTTGCCCGGTTTTCCCCTGACGGGAAAACCATAGCCTTTACCGGCCAGTACGATGGCAACACGGAGGTATTTACCATACCTTCCACGGGCGGTGAACCTAAAAGACTAACCTATACTGCAACGCTGGGGCGTGATGATGTTGCCGACCGTATGGGTCCTAACAACGTTGTCATGACCTGGACGCCGGATGGTAAAAACATCATCTACCGGTCGAGGCGTTATTCGTTCAATGCATTTCGCGGCCAGTTGTTCAGCGTTGCTGCAGGCGGGGGCCTTTCCGCAGAGATCCCGCTGATGAACGGGGGATTCTGCACCTATTCGCCGGACGGCAAAAAACTGGCTTTTAACAGGGTGTTCAGGGAATTCAGGACCTGGAAATATTACAAGGGCGGTATGGCGGACGATATCTGGATCTATGATTTCAATTCCAAAGAGGTCACCCATGTCACCGGCACCAATTCTCAGGACATATTCCCCATGTGGCACGGAAAGGAGATCTATTTTCTTTCGGACAGAGACAGGACCATGAACCTCTTTGTTTACAACACCGATACGAAAGAAACACGTAAAGTGACTGACTTTACCGATTTTGACATCAAATTCCCCTCCCTGGGTGATGATGCCATTGCCTTTGAGAAAGGGGGATTCATCTACCTGTATGAATTCAACACCAAGGCCATAACCAGGGTGCCGGTTCAGATTTCCAACGATGTATCCGCTGCCAGAAACGCATGGGTGGACGCATCCAAAAAGGTTTATTCATTCGATATTGCACCCGATGGCGAGAGGATTGTGATGGGAGCCCGGGGTGAAATATTTACCCTGCCTGCAAAGGAAGGCATCACCCGGAATATCACCCGCAGCTCAGGTGTGCATGAAAGAAACGGCGTATGGTCGCCCAACGGAAAATATATTGCGTACCTGTCTGACCAGAGCGGTGAGGTGGAACTATACATACAGCTGCAGGACGGCTCGGAACCGCCGGTTCAGCTGACCAAAGACGCCGATACCTATAAATTTGACATAGGCTGGTCACCGGACAGCAAAAAGATTATGTGGAACGACAAAAAGTTCAGGTTGCTGATGGTGGACATCACCAGCAGGGAAGTGACACTCGTTGATCAGTCCAACAATTGGGAAATTGATGATTTCAACTGGTCGCCCGACAGCAAATGGATCACCTATTCGCGCCCGGAAAGGGAAAGCATGTCGAAGATCATGCTTTATAACACCCTGACCAAATCAAAGACTGAAGTTACTGACGGATGGTATGAAAGCAACAATCCGGTTTTCAGCACTGACGGTAATTACCTGCTTTTCACTTCCGCCAGAAGCTTTGATCCTACTTACAGCAATACGGAGTGGAATCATGCCTATATCAACATGAACAAGATCTATATGGTAATGCTGGCAAAAGCGACCAAATCACCCATTGCTCCCAAGGATAACGAAGTGAAGATTATCGAAACAGAAGCGGCACCGGATATAGCGGCTGCTGATAAAAAAGAGGAAGCCGCCAGGCCTGTCACGGTGACCGTTGACCTTGACGGAATACAGAACCGGGTAGTGGAAATTCCGGTCAGTGCATCGAATTACCGCGGGATAGCCTGCGTTGGCGGGAAGGTCTATTATCATGAAAGAAAGGAAGACGCCGAGAAGCCGTCCATTAAAATGTATGACCTGGAGAATAAGGAAGAAAAGGAACTGGGCACGGGCATGGTTTTTGTCATTTCGGCCAACGGGAAAAAAATGCTGGTCAGCAAGGATAACAGCTTTGCGGTTATTGACTTGCCTGTCGCCCCCATCGAGCTTAAAACCATGGCCGATCTTTCCAACATGAAGGTGTGGGTGGATTATAACGAGGAGTGGAAACAGATCTATTATGAAAGCTGGCGTCATATGCGGGACTTCTTCTATGATCCCAATATGCATGGAACCGACTGGCCCGGACTGAGAGAAAAGTACGCTGCACTGCTCCCCTATGTGAGGCACCGTGATGACCTTACCTATATCATCGGTGAGCTGATCTCGGAACTGAGCATCGGGCATAGCTATGTTCTGAGTGGTGACAAGCCAAAAGCCGAGCGGATCAGCACCGGTTTGCTGGGAGCAAAACTGAGCCGGCAGGCTTCGGGTTATTACCGGATTGAAGAGATCCTTGAAGGAGCCAACTGGAGCAAGGAACTTAGGTCTCCGTTAGCGGAGGTAGGGGTTAATGTTGCGGAGGGTGATTATATTATTGCCGTGAACGGGAATTCAACCCGTGACATGAATGATATCTATGCTTCGCTGGTAGGATTGGCCGACAAACAGGTTGAGCTCACGGTAAATTCAAAACCCGATGCGGCAGGGAGCAGGAAAACCATTGTGATCCCACTGGCCGATGAATCGGGGCTATATTACTACAACTGGGTGCAGGGCAATATGCGCAAGGTGTCTGAAGCCACCAACAATCAGGTTGGTTACATTCATATTCCCGATATGGGCTCCGAAGGCCTGAATGAGTTTATAAAACATTTCTATCCGCAGCTGATGAAAAAAGGGTTGATCATTGACGACCGGGGGAATGGCGGCGGAAATGTTTCTCCCATGATCATCGAACGGCTGAGGAGGGAAATGGTGCTCACCGGCATGGCCCGCAACCAGGAGATGGGAACAGCGAATCCTGACGGTACCTTTGCCGGCCCGAAAGTATGTTTGATAGATAACTATTCGGCCTCTGACGGCGATCTTTTCCCCTTCCGTTTCCGGGAAATGAAACTGGGAAAACTGATTGGCGTCCGCACCTGGGGTGGCGTTGTAGGTATCAGGGGCCCCCAGCCGCTGATCGACGGAGGGCAATTGTTCAAACCTGAATTTGCCAGCTACAGCAAGGATGGCAAATCATGGCCCATTGAAGGGTACGGGGTCGAGCCTGATATTGTGGTCGATAACGATCCGGCCAAGGAATACGCCGGGGAAGATGCCCAGCTCAATAAAGCCATTGAGGTTATTCTTGAGGAAATGAAAAATTACCCGGATTATGTGAAGCCGATTCCTCCCTTTCCGGTTAAAAATAAATAGACCGGATTAGCTCAATCTGTCTCACCGGTGCACTTTGCAAAGCACACCGGTGAGCCTTCTTATTGGATTAAAAATGAAAGCAGTTTATTTTTCGGCTTTTGTCTTTTTTCTATCATTATTAACAGACTCCTGCAGGAAAGAAGAAAATACAATCAGGTTTCCCCTGGCTGCAGAACATAATATGGATGAGGAAATACTCGTCCGGGCGTTCGACAATATACAGCAGGTGGGAGGCATTGCCAGCCTTGTCGTGTGCCGCGACGGGATTATCGTGGCAGAAGATTATTATAACGGGTACCGGAGCGACAGCATAAAAACCGTTATGTCGGTTACCAAAACGGTGACATCTATGCTGGTGGGTTTGGCTCTTGAGATGGGTTATATTGAGGATATCAACGATCCAATCAGCAAATATCTCACCGGAATTGTCACTTTTCCTGATACGGTTAAAGCTAACATAACCATCAGGCAAATGCTGATGATGACTTTCGGGCATGCCTGGAACGGGACAAAACCAGAGAGCCTTTATAATACCTATGCCGCCATGGCCGATCATCTTCAGTATATCATCGACCTGCCGCTTGTATACACTCCGGGCACTGTTTTCAATTACAGCGATGGTGCTTCCCATCTTCTTTCGGTGATCATCAAAGAGGCTACCGGCAACAATACGCTTGATTTTGCCATGGAATGTCTTTTCCTCCCGATGGGCATCACAAATGTAAGCTGGAGCGAAGATGACAGGGGATATCCAAACGGAGCAGCAGGCCTCAGGATATCACCGCACGATATGGTGAAAATAGGGAATCTGATCCTTGACCTTGGCCGTCACAATGGCATGCAGGTGGTTCCTGAAAGCTGGATTACTGAAATGACGACACCGCAAATATCAACCAACAATGATATTCCCTATGGTCCCGAATATGGTTATCAAATCTGGGTAAACACTTCAGGTGAACACCAATATTATTTCGCCATGGGGTGGGGAGGCCAGTTTATTTTTATTGTGCCGGACTGGCGTCTTGTAGTTACTGCCTCCTGCCGGACCGCTGACCTGACATGGCAACAGGCAGGGGAGCACTGGACAAGCATCATTCAGATCATCGTGAATGATGTTTTTGGTGCGGTGCTGTAATCGAAGGAATATTATTAACTTGGTAGTCATTATTACACTTATAAAACTTTCATTATGAGTTACATTAAAGTCTTCCTGTTTTCAGCATTTGTTGTTCTTCTGTTCAACACCTGCGAGAAGGATGATAATAATCCCAAGCCCTCCCAGCAGGAAAGCATGGTGTTTGATGTCACCTATACGGACGAAACGGTGGTGATCGACAGCCTTCTGGCTGAATCCCTGGGCCGCATTGATACTGCAGATTATATATACTATTTTGATAGCGATGATCCGAGGATCACCAACCTGAAGGAGGATGACATTCTGTTTATATACGGTGTGGCACTGCGCCGCGTAACTGCAGTCACACAAGAGGGCAATGAGACCCGGGTTGAAACTGCCTATGCAACCCTCAATGAAGCCATCAGGGACGGTGAGATCTCATGGAACAAAGAGATTAACTTCAATAAAGGCGTCATCCCCGTTGTTCAGATGCAGGGAAAGAACATAGCATACAAATCGACTGAAGCCAATGATTTTGAGTTCGAATTCACATACGGTGAATATTCATACAGAATAAAATTCGATTTTACGGATTCCCTGGCGAATGTGGAATTCGAAGTAACCAAAGACCTTGTGCAGCCTGTCAAGGCAAAGTTCCTGGCCAAAGGCTCCATCAGTAATTTCTATTCCAGCACGGAAATGGAATATGAGGACAGTGAACTCAAGAAATTTGAACAAAAAAATGTTGACATAAAAGGAGATCTTACCCTTAATCTGACGGTTGCGGGTTCAGGCAACGATGGCATCACCTTTGATTTTCCGGTGGTCCTGTTGAAATTTCCCATGATAGTTTACGGAATTCCGGTTGTTATCAACGTCAAGGTTTTGTTTGTTATAAACTGCGTTGTGCCCCTTGACGGCTCGGCCCAGGTTGAGGTAAAATTCGACTATACATCAACCACCGGACTAAAATACAACGGAACGACCGTAGATGCCAATGCATCCATGGGCGATCAGAGCATGAACAAGAACATTGCCCAGACAGGTGCTTCTTCAGCCATCGGGGTTAATTTCGGCCTCGCCTTTCCAAGACTGGAGCTGCAGATATTCGGTGAATCCGTCGTCCCCTGGATCCAGACAGCCTTTCTGATCGGCGGTGATTATACCTTTACCCCTCCCTGCCAGCAGGCGAAATGCCAGTTTATAGGGGCCTGCGGATTTGACCTCTCCCTGCTGGGATTTGGCTATAGCGGCAAATTAACCTTGTGGCAGGAGGAAAAGGTGTTGCTGAAATCAGGCGACTGCCCGGAGTAGTGAAGAAAACAACTACCGGCAGATTTTACCTGTCTGCCTTCGCCATCGTTTCAGTTATCACCCGTTGTGCCTGAAAAGCGGATCTGTCTCCAATCCTTTTTGCCTGATCGATTCAATTTCACTCTTTTTGAGGGGCTGTAACCGGTCAGATAAGGATAACGCGAGCCTGAACAGCTCTTCTTCTCCGGGTGGTATGGCGGCGGTAACGGGGTGGGAGAGGGTGAACCTCAGTCCCATCCGCGCATCCTCCTGGTCAGCCAGGGGTTCATACCAGCACTTCGGATATTTTGCCCTGTCAGCACCCTCAGGCCACGGTCCTTTTGCCATGGCTTTCAGGGCCAGTATGCCCATCTTTTTCTCCTGTGCACGGGCCAGCACCTGGGGGCCGAAGTTTCCGGCGTTCCAGGTGGCAAAGTTCACCGGGAAGAGGATGGTGTCAAAATCATACCGGTCCATCATGGCCATGGCAGCCTCGACCGAATGTGCCGAGAAGCCGATTAAGCGGATCTTCCCCTCTTTGCGGGCTTCCTGGAATGCTTCCATGGCTCCGCCGGGGCTGAAGATAGCATCCACTTCTTCGAGGGTTGTAATCGCATGAAACTGGTAGATGTCAAAATGATCTGTGCGAAGATGCCGGAGGGATTGTTCCAGTTCTGCGCGGGCTTCAGCCTTGGAACGCTTTGTTGTCTTGCAGGCAAGAAAGACATCTTTCCTGTATGGTTCAAGTGCAGGGCCCAGCTTTATTTCCGCATCACCGTATGAAGGGGCCACATCAAAATAGTTTATTCCTTTGTCAATGGCCAGCCTGACCACGGCTGATGCATTTTCCGGTGTGGCATCCTTAACGACAATGCCTCCGAAACCGATCACGGAAAGAAAAACACCTGTTTTGCCCAGCGATCTTTTTTCAATTCCGAGGGATATGGGTTCAATTATTATATCCGAAAGATCAGCCGGAAACAGGCTGATCATAGGGGCAGCCATGGCTGTTGCTTTAATGAATCTGCGCCTTTTCATAAGCGTTGTTTTAAGGTTTATTACTTGAATCCACTCCGAAAAGTTTGAAATAAGCCAATCCGGCGCATGCGCCGGCTAAGATATTAACCACCAAACCACAAAAACACGAAAGAATATGCTGCATGTGCGATTGTTGATCAATATTTTGCTTTTTTTTGTGCTTTTGTGTTTTAGTGGTAAAAACAAATTTACTATTTTTTGAAGTGGACTCTTGCTTAAAAATAAGGATAAAAGGTAGTAATTTTTCCACTTTTCATTTAACAGTTTTCCTGAAAATATATACAGGAGGTGCAGTACAAAGCAGCTATTTATCATACATAACCTGCCAGGTCAATGACGGGTATTGATATTTTCACATTTTCTTTTATCGTTTTAGCCAAACATGCCATCAGCCAGGCCCTGATCAATTCATTCTTATCTGATCTTCCGGATATGATCAGGATCTTAAGCCTGTCATTCAAAGCCAGGAATTCCTTTTCAAGACAGGCTTTTATATTATCATTACAGGATCCGCATCCCTCAAAATCTTTATCCCTGACGGGCTTCATTTTTCCAATTCCCTGCAACAGCAAATCAAGGCTTTTGGGAAATGCATAATGGCAGATATCCATTCTGCAGGCCTGCAGTTCGATATCTTTAAACTCTCCTCCCAGTTGTAATTCTTCATAGGATTTCCAATCCCAGGTCAGCCTGGCAATTAACAAACGAATTAATCTTGTTTTATCCGGATTCTTATCACCCAGCCATTTCCGTATTTGTTGTTCAAGCTTTTTATTGTATTTCTCAGGGACTGGTTTTGCATCATTATCAGTCAACCATTTTTTCATTGCCCAGATATATTGCTGGCCCGTAAGGCTTCTTCCTGTTGCATCAGTTTTCCATGCGTTTTCGCCATGCTGTACGTGACTCATTCCAATGTTGGCTGAGTCCAGGGTTGGTTCAAGGTTAATGATGGAATCATTGATCTTTTTCAGATGCTGCTGATATTTGAAGTGACAAACCTCAAATCTTGTTATAAGCTCACGGATCACGGTTACCTTTTCAGGCAGTTTGCCCAGGCTCTTCTCGAAATTGTTTATGGTAATGATTTCCGGATCTTCAGGAGCAATCTGAATGTTTGACCAGGCTTTCATACTATTGAATGCTATAATATTTCAAAGGTATGAACTGGCTTTTACTTTTTAATTATTTTCTTTATGATTTCTATCCATTCATGCACATGATCAAAACAGGGAGGATAAATATTCTTCTGATTCGGAATAGCAGCCAGTATTATTCGCATAGCTGTCATTCCGGACGCAATCTCAGGGATGTATTAACTCCCCTCTTCAGAGGGGCAGGGGGTGTGTTGACGTTATTCAATGAATAACAATCAATCCAATCCCATA
>CAYWCR010000105.1:0-12744 GCA_964456825.1 uncultured Bacteroidales bacterium | reverse complement strand
TAGCAACTGACATATCAGAAATGAAGAAGAAGGAAAATGAACTTCTTGAATTACATCTTTTATTAAAACAACAATTAGATCAATTACAGGATTTGCGCATCGACCTTATTAATGCGAAGATTGAAGCTGATGGAGCAAAAAGTAAATTAAAGATCATAAATAATAAACTGGTCAAAGAAATCACCCAACATAAGCTGGTAGCAGCAGCATTAAAGCAAAAGCTGAAGCATAAGAAGGCAGCCACTTGAAAACATCCTATATGTTTTTAAGCCAAAATTATTGCGGATTTTTCATTCTTCGTTGTCTTCTTCCAGGTCAATAAGATTATCGTCGCCCAGACTATAATAGTTATTCTCTTCATCCTCACTGCCAATGTCTTCCTGATTATCATCCAATTCAGTGCCGGGAATATCCAGGTCGCTTCCGGATACATCGTCATCAAAACCCTTTTCGTTGGTGGTTCCGGGGATATCATTTGACTCTTTGGTTTTGGAAATATCCTCAGGATTTACATCATTCTCTTCCTGAAATTTGCTATAAATATCGTCGCTGTCAGGATATGCAGGGTATCCTGAAAGATTAATTTTCTCTTTATTGCCTGACTGCCGGTCAGGCGGCTTAGTTCTATTGGTCTTTGCTTTCATACTCGCTAACGAAAATTGATAAAAACTTAATCAGGCATATTTAACCGGTTGAGTTATTCCTGACTTTTTAAAAGTTACAGTACGCGCAACTTATCTGCTTACGAAAACGAAGCCTGTTTTTACTTTTTCTTTTTCATCGCCTTGCTCCACTCGCAGATGGCATCATTTTGGGCCGCTGTAGGAACAGCCTCCGGATTTGCTTCCCTGAATGACCTGGGAGGCATGGAACCTTTTGAAATTATATTGCAAATAGCTCCGGCCTTTCTAGCCTGTTTGCCGGGTTTATACTTATCCCAACCGGTAAAATTTAGCATTGACATTGCCCTATGACTTCCGCCTGTTGCATGACAATCCATGCATGATTTTTTAAAAATCAGTTGAAGATCATCCGGAATGGAAGAAGTCGTTTCGGGTGTAGCATTTTTCTTAACGACTGTATTTGATGATATTAAAATCGAGGCAGTAAATATATAAATCATCCCGGTCACCGTCAATATTAAAAATAATTTTTTCATAGGAACACACTTTTTTGTAGAATAGGAAGGCAATTAAATTATAAAGCTATAATCAAATGTTTATTTAACTATTATACAATTTTTAGAAAAATTTGCATTATTCACACATTTCCGGACACCTGGTTACCATCGGAATTTTCAAATGAGTCAGGGATCAAATGAAAAATACCCGGACGGGGTATCGACATATTAAATTACCTGGAAATAACCAGCTTTTGTGAACCAATAAACTGATTGTCCGAAGTGATCCTTATGAAATAGAATCCTTCGGGAAAGTCTTCTATCTTTATATTATACAGTTTATTACCGGGAAACAATTCTTTTGTCATGATCAGCTTTCCGTTGATATCGAAAAGATCAATAATTGTTTTTTTGACAACCGTTTCGTCAAACCTGATGAAAACCTCATTGCATACGGGATTGGGAAATGCAATGAATCCGCCGCTCCCGTTACTGAGATGGATGGCATTGTCATCATCAATTGCCAACTGAATATCAAATTTATCGATCATAGCCTGGTATATTTCCCGGGTGGCTTCATCCTGGACAAATGCAATTACTCTTATTTCATCAGTATTATAAGTGTGTTTAAGATTCCAGTTTTCGGTAACGGTTTTAAAATCAACGTCAGGATCCCAGTTATTAGTGTATGAAGTGCTGGAGAGTATGGTTTTTAATACACTCTCGAATGATGTAACACCGTTGGATCCGGTAACGCTCGTTATTTTGCGTTCAACAATGGCAATATGCAATGTAACCTGCCGGTTCATTATACGCTGCAGGGGTCTGAGTTCTGCATTAACCGAAAGCGAATTATCCATCATGGTTGTCTGCAGATCTATGCTGAATTCCGGATCGTTCAACGATTGAACTTTGACCAGGACAGGATCCAGTGGCATTTCGTCATAGTCAAACCTGAAACTGCTGCTGATACCGCCGTTGAGAATGGAAACCGGGACGGCTGACAACTGGTAAAACAACACGCGCGTGCCGGGATCCACCTTGTTTTGCTCGTTGAAGGGATCAGCACCCGGAAATGAGGTATGATATTGAATATCTATAATATCAAATGGATTGCTATTGGCAAGCGCATCCAGTGCAGAATCAGCTGTTCTGGAAGCGGTTACGCTGGCATTGGTAAAATGCTCAACCAGCACCATTTTATTACGTTCACCGATCCAGATATTGTCAAAAGCCATTCCGTTAGTGCCCTTGGCTGTTCCATCCGAACCATAAGCTATTCGTAACTGAACGTCAGTCTTGCCTTTCAGTTCATCAAGACTATGCCTTGCTTCAATCCACTTGTTGTCCAGTGTGCCGGAGGACCATCCGACTGGCTGTTGGCCCGGTTTTCCGGTTATGCTATAGTCACGGTACCAATTAATACCATCATTCAGAACCCCTACATTCAACCAATTTATACTGCTATCTGCCTTGTATTGCAAAACTGCCCCGTCGTTCTGATTGATATTGAAAAGTCTCCACAGGTTAAGTTTAATCATCGGCTTCCTTATTCCTGTGAAACTAAAACAAGGGGATGTTACCGAGGATTGCTCTTTGGGTGCCCGCTCAGCAGTAATATCAGTGAACCATGCATGCGTACCTGAATCGGCGGCATTAAATCCTTCCGCCGGTTGACCCAGGGTCCATGAGTTTACGGTGTCTTCTGATACGCTCATCCATCCTGTAATGGCCTCTTCAAAATTTTCAAAATAGGATGCTCCTTCCTCTAACAGATAGGTTGGTCTCAACGGAATAGTTTTACGGACCGTATCCATACATCCAAAGTTGGAATGAACAATAAGTTCAACCTCATAGTTGCCGGGGACGTTGTACAGGTATTCGGCATTTTTCGTAACAATGCTGTCGTATGTTTCACCCGTAATGAATTTCCATGTATAGCCGTCGATGATTACTTCGGGGTTGACTGAGGATGATTTGTTGAGGAACTTGACTTTCCTGTTATTATGGAAACACTCGGTTGCCCATTCAAAGTCAGCCTTAGGCCTATCACCGATATTGAAATAATTGTGATATGTACTGACACAATTACTTTTAGTGGTGGCGGTGAGTGTTATATTCTTAAAGCCATCCGTTGTATAAAGGTGTTTGGGATTTTCAAGGGATGAATTGTTGTCGCCGTCGCTTACATTATCACCAAAATTCCAATTCCATGTTTCCACTGTATCGGTTGTGGTTGTATGGTTAATGAATACGGTGGAGTCCGCGTTGTATGATGAAAAACAAGTATTCTCGATGGTAAAGTTGATATCAGCGGCATCCTTAATGGTCAGCGACTTAAATATCTGATAGGTGCAACCCCGGGCTGTAATGTTGGTATAGAAAACTGTATCCAAACCGGGAACTGAACGTTCGGGTTCATAGTAATAACCATCGCTGAAATTGCCGGTAACAGCCCTGCCGGAGAAAATTCCCCGGACAACATTACCATACAGATTGACGGGATTGATATTATCACAATACGATGTTGCATCGAACTCAATGAACCGGAGTTCAACTGCGGATTCAATCTCAAAGCTTTCTTTTACTTCAAGGTATATTTCGTTATAATACCGGTAGGTTACCTGGTAGTTGCCCCCGGTGAGTTGTGAGGGGTAAATGGTGGCTGTATTGTTATGGTTGTCAACAAGACCCGCTCCTCCGCTGATGGTGAATATTCCGAGGCTGTTTGCCGTGTTATGTCCCAGTATGGTAAAGGGAAGATCGTTATTACAGAAAAAC
This sequence comes from uncultured Bacteroidales bacterium, assembly GCA_964456825.1. Classification (GTDB taxonomy): domain Bacteria; phylum Bacteroidota; class Bacteroidia; order Bacteroidales; family UBA10428; genus UBA5072. Next base: position 8,843 of record CAYWCR010000105.1, on the reverse strand, counting down.
TTCTTCCTGTCATTATCGGGGAATGTAATTTCAGCATCAGCAGCCAGCACAGCCACGATAGCAGTATCATAACCAAAACAACCTGTTACGGGCTCGCGGTAAGAATATACAATGGTATGCACACCTGCTCCAACATATGAAGGCAGGAAATAATTCGTATCACTGATCTCAATTAAAGTCGGCGTAAATATTCCGTTATCAGGATTGCCGAATATGGGGACCGCCAGCTTCTCCACGCTGTATGCCGGGCTAAGTCCGCTGATGGTAACAACAGGGGCGGGAGTGACCGTCACTACAGCTTCTCCGGAAACGTTTCCGTTACAGTATTTGTCTGACAAGTTTACCAGCGTGTAGGTACCTGCTTTCGTCAGCGATATATAACGGGGAGAAGCGGTAACATTGGCTACACTGACCGGCAACCCGGTGTTCCGGTGGTAACTAAAGTTCCATGGAGCTGTCCCGGTGAAGGTTACGATCAGGTTTGCCGGGCTATTTTCACAGATGGCGCCGGTTCCCGACAAATTTGCCGTGGGAACGGTATAATACACAACCGTGCCTGTGCCGGAAACGCAACCGCTTCTTATCTGGTCCGACACGGCAGATAGTGTATACGTACCATTACCAACAACTTTTAGGGTGTAATTCAACTGTCTGATATTGCTGATCGTTTTAGCATTCGCGCCATTGCGCAAATAGGTAAGACTAAAGGGCACGACGCCTTCAAGCCGTACACGAAGGATGGCCGTATCGCCGGGACAGGTGGTATCAACACCGGAAAGGGTGGCTTTGGGAGAAGTTATATAACTGATGATGGCTGTCCCAAGACCTGCGACTGTATCACCCGGGCAATACTTATCAGAAAGGCCGGTTATTTTATAAATCCCCGGATTTTTTGTATGAATAATAAGGGGATCCTGTGTGATGCCGGTATACGTAATATCTTCGGTGTTCCCGGATAACACGATCTTCCAGGGAGAGGTACCTGTAAAATCAATGCTCATAGGAACCGGCGAGGCACCATCCTGACAGATCTGTGCAGTTCCTGTGAGACTTGCCATGGTTGCGGGGAAATATGAAACTATCGCAGAACCGGATACGGAACCGGATGTATAGTTGTTATCGGATACTGACAACAGTGTATAAGTTCCTTCTCCCGTAGTATTAAAAATATAGGGAGAGTACCTGATATCGCTTACAGTAGTTTCCTCTGACCTTCCTGAAAAGACACGTCGGTAACGAATACTCCAGGTCGGCTCACCGGTGAGATTAACGTTGATCCTTGCATTTACACCGTTACTGCATATTGTATCGCTTCCCGAAATGACTGCTGTCGGAGCAGCGTTTCCTACAAGGCCTACCCATTCCGAGGAAACAGGGGAACCCGGCGTGGATCCGGCAGAAGCCGCGGGTATTATGACAAATCTGATATACCTGTCATCCTCTGTGACCCTGAGCCTGTAAACTGAATCAGTGGCTGTTGAAATAAGTGTCCCTGTGCCCGATGGGATTGAAGATCGGTACCACTGAAACGTGTGCCTTCCGGCAGCATTATTTTCAAGGTCACTATAATTAAATCTACCGTAAACATTATGGCTGACCCTCAGATCAGGGGCATAAATATGCACATTGCCTGCAACCGGGGCCGCATTTATGTATTGGAACGGACTTTTGACAGGACTACCCTGCAAATTCAGATTATCACCCGGGGTAACCTCGAAACAAATTGAGTTACCACCGTCTGCTATTACCGGAATATAGGCAATGGTTGAAACACTGTCAATCCATAAGGTGTCATCTTCAGGAAGCTTCCTGTACCATTTATAAAGTTGAATCCCCTCCATAAAATTGCCCGTTTCGGGATCCATGTACGTAAAGGTCCCGGTATTGATTGTCCCGATTCTGTTGTTTAACCGGGTTATGCTGACATTTGTTACAACAGGTGCTTCATTTACATTGGTTATGGTGACCGTAAATCTTTCTTCATAATATAGTCCGCCGCCATCGGTAACCCTTAACCGTATGGAATATGTTGATTTGGTCTCGTGATCAAAGGTGGCATTGGTTCTTAACTCATTTTCGGATAGCGTGAAACTGGCATTATCGGTGCTGCCGGTTCCCGCTGCAAACATATAGGTATGGCTGTCGGCTGCATTGGGATCAACCGCCGTAAGGATACCGACTAAGGTATTGAAGGGCTGGTTTTCGGCAACCGATGCATTGGAAAGGATAATATCAGTAGGTGTCTGGGTATACCGGGTTACGGTGATGGTTAACACCCTTTCATAATAGAGGCCTCCGCCATCTGTAGTTCTGACCCGGATGGAATAAGTTGACCGGCTTTCATAATCGAAGATCACACTGGTACGCAGGCTGGAATCGGAAATATTGAAACTGCCGTTACCCGAACTGCCAGTGCCGGAAACCAGTGTATAGGTGTGCGTGTTTCCTTCATCCGGATCGGTGGTAGAAAGGGTGCCCACCATGGTATTGACAGGCTGGCTTTCGGGTACGGACGTACCGGAAAGGGTTATGCCAGTGGGCGTTTCGTTTACGTTGCTAACGGTGATCGTAAACACTTTTTCAAACCTGAGTCCGTCGTGATCGGTTGTCCTTAGCCGGATGGAATAGGATGATTTTGTTTCGAAGTTGAAGGATTCATCTGTCTGTAAACGTCCTTGTGAAATATTAAAACTGCGATTGTCGTCACTCCCGGTTCCCGAAACAAGCGAATAAATATGGGTGCCTGCATCGGGATCTGTGGTTGCCAGGTAGCCGACAACTGTATTATCAGGTTGATTTTCGGCCACTGATGTATCGGAAAGTATGATATCGGTAGGTGCCTGGGTATACCGGGTTACGGTGATGGTAAACACCCTTTCATAATAGAGGCCTCCGCCATCTGTAGTTCTGACCCGGATGGAATAAGTTGACCGGCTTTCATAATCGAAGATCACACTGGTACGCAGGCTGGAATCGGAAATATTGAAACTGCCGTTACCCGAACTGCCAGTGCCGGAAACCAGTGTATAGGTGTGCGTGTTACCTTCATCCGGATCGGCGGTAAAAAGGGTGCCCACAACGGTATTGACAGGCTGGCTTTCAGATACGGACGTACCGGAAAGGGTTATGCCAGTGGGCGTCTCGTTTATGTTGGTAACGGTGATCGTAAACACTTTTTCAAACCTGTGTCCGTCGTGATCGGTGGTCCTTAGCCTGATGGAATAGGATGATTTTGTTTCGAAGTTGAAGGATTCATCTGTCAGTAACCGTCCTTTTGAAATATTAAAACTGCGATTGTCGTCACTCCCGGTTCCCGAAACAAGCGAATAACTATGGGTGCCTGCATCGGGATCTGTGGTTGTCAGGTAGCCGACAACTGTATTATCGGGTCGATTTTCGGCCACTGATGTATCGGAAAGTATGATATCGGTAGGTGCATCATTCACCGTTTGCATTTTGGCAAACCAGCTGTCTCCCATTATCGAATTTCCCGGCGGTATTGTTTTCCATGGTGTTTCCGGGTATGCCTGAAGGGAATATATCAAAAACACAGCTATGAAAATCGTTGTACGGCTGAGCAAAAATAACCGGGTCGCTTTCATATCAGGTTGTTATAAGTTGAAAAATATAATGATATTATCTTTCTTTTACTGATTACTAATGAGATAATGAGAATAACAGGTTAAAAATTTTCAATAATATCCTGCAGTTGTCTCTTTGTTTTTCCCAGCTTGAATGCTATCGTCCTTAGAAAATCTTCTTCCGTAACGTATCTCCATACCAAATCAGAATTTGTCAGTATTGGATAATTGTCCTTGAGTTTGCCTTTAAGGTTATTCCAATAATAAACATCAATTTCTTTTTCCATTTTTATCAATTCTTAAAGTGAATAAATCTTTACCATGGGGCAGTTTATAAATGTTATGGGTAATTTTTCGGGGCCTATTGATTAAAATTTCATCATTCACCTGTTTTAATTTTACATCTTATCCATATACCAACTCAATGCCTTTTCAATTTTCTGATAATGAAAAATTGTGGTAATGGCTTTTTGCAATCTTATAAAGGCAGTCTCACTTTTAACAATATAATCAAAAGCCTGGTGTCTCATGCAATTTACGGCTACTTCGATTTTATCCTGGGATGAGAGCATAATAACAGGTATTTGTGGATTTTTTGCTTTTATTTTATCGAGCGTTTCCAATCCATTGATGGCATCTTTATCTATGCTATTGAGATGGTAGTCTAAAATAACAATGTCCGGATTTTGAGATATATTTTCAAGACAAAGTTCTCCTGTTGCGAATACTTTGATATCCGATTCAGTATTTTCCGAGAATTCAAGTTCCAATGACCTTAAAAACAATGCATCATCATCAATCAGAAATAGTAATATTTTCTTCTCATTCGTCATTTTTGGCTTTTTTAAGTAATATAAGTTCTTCGTCCAATTCTTTACATGCCTTGTTGCAAACGGTTTCAAGCTGTAAAACCAATTCCTCCAATTCATCGAGATGTTTTTGAGTACTTACATATTCCTGAATTTTTTTTGCGGTGATCTCAAAATTTTTGTTTATACCCATCAGGGAAAATGAGGGAATCATTTTATGAACGGAGGAGTATAAAGCATCCCAGTCTTTTTCGGACAAACTTGGTCTCATATTGCTGATCAGGGGAATGGTTTGCTTCAGATATAGTTCAATCATTTCGATCATCAATTCCGGATTGGATTTTGTGCGCTTTTTTAAATACGTCAGATCAATACATTTTGACTTGCCTTCGGCCTGATAAGTTTGAATGTCATCTTTCTTTATATTTCCCGTATCTTTTTTTGGTTCTGGTTTCTTTAATAAAGAAATTATTTTACTATACAGAAGTTTCTCGTCAAGAGGTTTTGAGATGTAATCGTTCATACCTAAAGCTTTACATTTCTGCAAATCAGCCGTGGTTACATCAGCTGTCAGGGCAATGATAGGAATCTGAGAATTCAATTTTTTCCGGATATATTCTGTAGCTTCAAACCCGTTCATTTCAGGCATATGCAAGTCCATTAAGATAATATCATACGATTCATTGGTTAGTTTTTCGATGGCTATTTTTCCGTTATCAGCAATATCAAGTTCAAATCCGAAATCATCCAATAGTGTTTTCATCAGCAATTGATTGAGTGCGATATCTTCAACCACCAGTACTTTTTTATTTTTGACTTCCAAATCCAATTCTACTATTTCCTGGATTAATTCCGTTTCAGCTTTTGATTTCAGAAAAGGTAAAATAAAGCTAAAAGTAGAACCTTTGTTAAACTGACTCTTTACGGTTATAGTGCCACCCTGTGATTCCACTAATTGTTTAGCGATGGCAAGTCCCAGGCCTGTTCCTCCATATAACCTTGCTGTTTCGCTGGAAGCCTGCTGAAAGTTCTCAAAAATATGCTCTATTTTACTCTTTTCTATCCCGATTCCGGTATCAGTAACTGAAAATTCAATGGTTGCTTTCTCTTCATCTTCATTCAGTAAATGAGCACTCACTGTAATTTTTCCATTATTGGTAAACTTCACGGCATTGCTGACAAGGTTTATTATAATCTGGTGCAGGCGAATCGGGTCACCAATCAATACCGTTGGAATTTTATTATCATATTCTTTACTCAGCTGTAAATTTTTTTCCTGAATTTTAGTTTCAAATAAATGAATCATTGCTGATATTGAGGTATCCATTCTAAAAGGCGTTTGTTCAAAGGTCATTTTTCCCGCATCCACTTTTGCCAGGTCCAGTATGTCGTTAATTAGAACCGTTAAGGCTTCCCCGCTCATTTTTATGGCGTTTAAATATTCCTTTTGTTTTGCTTTTAAATCTGTTTTCAACAACACTTTTGTAAACCCAATAATAGCATTCATCGGGGTGCGTATTTCATGACTCATATTGGACAAAAACTGTTGTTTCGATTTCACGGCATCTTCAGCAATTTTCGCAGCCATTTCAGCTTTAATTTTAGCTTCTTCGGCTATTTTCGTGGCCAGTTCAGCTGATACTTTTGCTTCCTTCAATTCTGTTTCAATTCTGTTATGATCAGTAATATCCCTGGCCACTACAACGACGCCAAGCACTTTTCCAAACTCATCTTTATATACCGAGCCATTAAACAATACATCCGTAAGCTTGCCATCGCGAATGGTCAGCGGAAAATCAGCCACGAAACCCTGCGCAAAAACCTGTTTATAAATTTCACGTGCTTTATCAGGTTCTGTAAAATATTCGAAAAAATCGGTGCCGATCAGATTTTCTCGGGTTACTTCTGTTATGGTTATCGATGCATTATTTATGTCCGTAATTTTTCCTTCGGGACTGATGGTAAATAGCGGATCGAGACTGGCTTCTATCAGGCTTCTGGCATACCGGGATTCCCGTTTGGTTATTGTTTCCATACCATTTATTATATGATCCAGTATAAATTGATTCTGTTGGTACGCTTTGCAAACGTGCATTGGTTTCATTACTGATTACCCGTCATCAATATCAAATGTCTTCAATCGGTCTACGTCTTTTGTCCCTTAATCTTTTGAAATGAGAAGGCGTGAGTCCAGTAATTTTTTTAAATTGATTGGATAAATGTGCAACGCTGCTGTAGTGCATCTTCCATGCAATTTCTGTTAAGTTGAGTTCATCATATATGATCAGCTCTTTTACCCGTTCTATTTTATGAGAAATGATGAATTTCTCAATCGTAGTCCCTTGTATTTCAGAGAATAAGTTTGCCAGGTAACCATAATCGTGATTTAATTTTATACTTAAGTATTCAGAAAAATTTGTTTTGGGTAATTCATCCGTGTAATGGATCATATCAATAATTACATTTTTAATTTTTTCAATGAGTACAGCCTTCTTATCATCCATCAGTTCCAGTCCTGATTTGAGCAAAGCAATCCTGATTTGATCACGTTGTCCGGCTGTTATATCTTCCATGCTATCCACTACGCCCATATCGACAACAATGAAGCGCAGTCCAAGTCTGTTTAACTCTTCCTTCACTACAATTTTGCAGCGATTGCTCACCATGTATTTAATGTACAGCTTCAAACAGTCTGTTATTTTTTACCAGATGACCAAAAAACAACTCCGCCAATACCCATTACAGCGATGCCGATCAGTGGAGACCATTTGAAGCGGTGCGGCTTGTTTTGCGTGATTTCAACTTTTCCCAGATCAACTACTTTCTCCCTGGTGAAAAAAGTAATCGTTGTAAAAATGGTTAATGCCAATCCAATCAGCATTATGAAAACACCAACTTTTCTCATATATATAGATTTAATATTTTAAACAAGTTATGGTGATATTTCGGTAACAGTGTTACACAATTGAATATATAAGTTACATGATTCACACATTTGAAGAACAGGATTGAAGTCCGAAGACCGGAGTCAGAAGTTCAAAACCATGTAGATATAATTATATCGGACTTTTTAAAGCATGCTTTTGTTGTTTTCACGTTCTTTTTTAAACTTTTTTCTCGGGGCTGCAATGTTTAATTCATTCATTTGCTTATAAGCCCTGATTAAGGACTCCGGAAGTTCACCGTGGTATACTATTTTGAAGAATGAAAAGTGGTTGTAAGGGATCTTATTTTCACCGGCATAAATTTTTACACGGTTTGCAACCCCTTTTTTCGTAAAGAGCAACATAAAATTGTCTTCTCTTTCCTTATTCAATTGTTTGAATTGGGTATTGATAATATCCGAACCAATAAAAATATTGCATTTCTCCTGTATGGTAAACAGCATAGTATCGGTAGCCTGTTTGTTTAAATATTGAACAAACAAAGAATCCTTTGCCGACATTTTATCAACTTTCAGCGAATCATCTTCACTGAAAAATTGAATATTTTTATCTTCCGATAATAAAAAATATTTTTTCTTGGCTTCAAAAAAACGGATGTATTCTTTTTCTTTCTCAGCATATTGCATAGGATAAACATCGATAGATGTTTCCGGATTATTTACCAGATAATCAACCATTTTATTTACAAACTTTTCCTGATCGGGTAGTAGGGAATTCTGTCTCATTTCCCACTGCAATGCAAGTGATTTCTCAATTTCATTTTCAACATTTTTCACATGTGCCATATAGGGAATTGAGGCAGGCTTAACAAAAATATTTCCAAGAATGTCGAAAATTACATCGCGCAGGTGAAATCTGGGATCCTTTAAATTGCCGGTTATCGGAATTTCGTAATCAATTACGTTACCACGCTGGCGAATCAAAGACATTATCAAAGGTGAGGGAATCCATTTTGTATCTTTATTTTTTAATCTTCCGGTTACACGCGGGTCAATGATCAGCAGGTGATTTTCGCTCTTTATTACTCCGTTTCTCACCTTCCAAAGGCCATTGAGTTCTATGGTTCCGCCGTCCAAAGGGAAAGAAGTGTAGGTAATCAGATAGGGATTAAACATAGTAGCAGGCAACCGTTGAAGATGATATTGCATATCATATTCTCCGCTGTCTTTGGGATTTATGCTCAAGGCTATCGATATGTTACCGTAAGGCTGAATATCGGATTTAAACGATACATTCACACGTTTGCGGGCCCGGTTAACAGAATCAGCAACAACATTGAAAGGATTTGCCACGGTTGAAAATTTTTCGGTCAGGGAATAGTCATTGAATTGTAAAACCCCGCTGTATATTGCCAGCTTATTAATCTCGTAAGCACTCTTAAAAAAATTTTTCGCAAGCGCCTGTATATAATCACCTATTTTAAGAATCAGGTTGAACCGGGCGGGATCTGCCCTGGCTGCTGAAATGTTGGCCCCTTTTTTTCCAAACATCCTTTGAAGGTTATCCAA
>CAYWCR010000104.1:2958-12802 GCA_964456825.1 uncultured Bacteroidales bacterium | reverse complement strand
TTTGTTTATAGAGATGTTAATTTGTCCTGCCTGGTTGCGCCACCCCTGATTTTTTTTATGCCTTTACCGGCCATGATTCAGCAATGTTTGTAACACATTGTAACAAATTTGAAATAAAAATTTAATAATTAGTTAACGGAAAATTAACTAACTTCATTCAGAATTCTTAACTATTTTTTTATGAAATACAAAGCTATTCGTAATAAGATTAATGCTTCCGTCAATCTACTCAGGTCAGTGCAAAAGAAGGGCAAGGCTTTAAAAGCCGGGGGAACAAAAACGCAGTTAAAAGAACTGAACGCCGAACTTGAAAAAGTCATCGGCATTCAAAAGGAAATGCAAAAGCTGAAGAATGAACTGAAAGCAAGGAAAAAGGAATTAGGGACCCTGGTCAAAAAACTGGCCAAGGACTTAAAGAAAGCAAAAAAAGCTCAAAAAAAGAGTAAAACCGTTAAACCAGTAAAGGCCGTCAAGATTGTCAAGCCTGTTAAGGCGAGCAAGCCTGTCAAGCCGGCCAAGGCTGAAAAATCAAAAGTAAAACGGGCAACGCCGGTCGTGAAGAGGACTGTAAAAAAAGCAACCGGGAATAGCAAGGTAAAATCCCGGGCCCGCGGGGTCATCAAAAGGGAAAAAGTTGTTCAACCGGTGGTAACCGTTCCGCCTTCAGAGGAAAATGCTCAATAGTGTGTGGTTTACTAATGCGAACCACATAAGGACACGATACCATCAAAAAATTGATAGATTCCCTGTTATTTCTTCGTGATTTTCCGTTTCGTTCTTCCACTCTCCCCCTTGGGGCTTGCCTGCCGACAGGCAGGGAGCCGGAGGTGACTTCTTATTCATACCTCAACGACTTCACGGGATTGCTGAATGCCACCAGCATAGCCTGATAACTGATGGTTGCCAGTGTGATAAAGATCAGCAGCGCCCAGGCAATAACGAACTCCCCGGGTTGAAGCGGACACTTATACGCACCCGGAAGGTACCTGTAAAATAAAAAGGCTCCGGTAGACCCAAGAATAACTGCTGCCAGCAGCAGGGGCATGAACTCCTTTGCCAGCATCGCATAAATCTGAGACGGCCTGGATCCAAAAGCCTTACGGATCCCCATCTCCTTGGTCCGCCTTTTTGCAGTATAGGAAATCAAACCGAACAAACCCATTGCCGATATAAGAACAGCCAGAAGGGTGAAGAACCGGAACGTTTTATTAACGCCATCCCATGTTTCATAAGCATTGCCACGGTATAACCTTTCTTCAAGGACCCAAAATTCAAAAGCATCATTCGGGAAATAAGCTTCAAATATGCCGGTGATTTTTTGTTTTGCAGAAACCAGATCATCTGATTTAACGCGGATACTGTATATGCTTTCACCGTATACTTTGCCGGAATGCAAAATAAAAACATAGGGTTCAATTCTGTCATGCATATTATTCTGATGGAAGTCCCTGACAACACCCACCACCTGATATCAGTTATCATACAGCTTTTTACCAATGGGATCTTTCATCCAGCAGATGGGCAATTTTGTTTTCCAGCTTTTCTTCTGAGGATCCCTGCTTCAACAGGACATAGGTCCTGAATGCTGACCCCGTCCAGTTATTCAGTGCATTTTCCCAGCTATTGGTCTTTTCAAATAATTGAATCGGGATAATGTAGGAGGGTTGGTCGGAAGAATTATCGGGAAGGTCTTTATAAATACCGGTTACCTTCAGATTGTACTTTTTTTCGAGCATGACGTTTTTGCCCAGTGCAGCTTCCCCGGGAAACAGTTTACCTGCAAGTTTTTCGGACAAAACGATTGAATTCGGGTCAAGGAGCGAAGTGGTTATGTCGCCTTTAACAAATTCATAGGTGAAAACATCAAATATGGATTGCTCGGCATAATATCCGTCCCGGTCAAAAAACGTTTGCACCTCCGATGAGGACAGGAATTCCCCCCAGGCTTCCCGGAGCAATACCGAATTCTCCACTTCGGGATAATTCTCCCTTAGGTATTTGGCCAGTGCCGCCTGCGATTGTGTCCAGTATTCCGTTCCTGTAGTAAGATGGACTTTCTTTTGCACGCGGTAGATCCGATCGTACAGCGCATTGTGCTTGTCATATGAATATTCATATTTCAGATAGAGCCCTATCATAATGAAGACAGAGAATCCAACAGCAAGTCCGGTAATGCTGATGATCGACTGAACCTTATTCTTTAAAAGGTTGCGGATGGCCAGGATGAATAAATTTCGGAGCATAATTATTTTAGAATAATAAATAAGTTAATAAATAAACAGAGTCAAGAACCAAGAACCAGGAACCAAGACAACCGACAACTGACAACCTGCCTGCCGGCAGGCAGGCTGACAACAAAATCCTGTTCTCAACGCCAACCACTGACAGGGTTTCCATTCTTCTTTGCACCATCACCCGCATCCGTTTCTTTCTCTCCCCCTTGGGGGCAGTCGGAGGGGGCCTCCTTATTCATACCTCAGTGCTTTGACCGGATTCCGGCTTGCCGCACTCCAGCTTTGCCAGCTCACCGTAAGCAAGGCAATGACATAGGCCATCAGACCTGCCAGTGCAAATATCCACCAGGTAAGGTTGGTATGATACGCAAAGGTTTGCAGCCATTTATCCATGGCATACCAGGCAACCGGACAGGCAATAATAATCGAAACGGTCAGCCACCGTGTAAAACTGCCACCCAGTAATATCATAATGGCAGAAGTGTCTGCGCCGTTCGATTTCCGTATGCCGATCTCCTTCGTCCTGTACTTCGCCAGCATCGAACTTAAACCCAGAATCCCCAGGCAGGAGATGAAAATGGCCAGCAGGGAAAACAAGGTTATAACCTGGCTGGTGCGTTGATGCTTTTTATACAGGTTGTCATATTCCTGATCAAGAAAACCATATTCAAACGGAGTTATGGAATTTACTTTGTGCCATACCTTTTTGATATAATTGATAGTACCGGTGATATTGTTCCCTCTTGACTTTATGAATACATAGCCCAGATAACCTTCCCTGTTCATATCGGAGAACAGGTGAAACAGTTGGGGTTTAATGGTACCGTCAAGCGTTTTAAAATAGGTGTTCTTTATAACTCCGACAATAGTGCCCCATTCACCATACAATGCGAATTCTGTACCAACGGGATCATGAAGTCCCATTTCCCTCACGGCTTCTTCATTTATAATATATACCTTTTTGGAACTGTCTCCCATTTCATAAGAAAAATCGCGTCCTTCAGCGATCTCCGCACCGATTAGGCCGAAATACTGATCATCAACGCGTGTTGTCTCCATACCAAAGGCACAATCTGTGTTTTCTATCACCCCGTTCTGTTTCCAGATCACACCGCAGGTTCCGTTTCGTTGTGCAAAAGGCAGACAGTCTTTTGCGCTTACCGCAGTAATATCAGGCAAACTCAATAATTCATGTCTGACCACATCGAATTTCTTTCCAATGTTTTCCCTGATGGGTATGAAAATTACATTCTCCCGGTCAAATCCAAGTGGTTTATTCTTTATGTAGTTCATTTGTTTACCAATAGTCAGTGTGCAAACGATAAGGACAATAGATATGGCAAATTGTGCCATGACAAGGTATTTCCCCGTCTTATGTTTACCCGGAGCCACCATCCTGCCCGAAAAAATGGCATTTGGTTTATGCCCCGAAATGATCAGGGCAGGGTACAAGCCTACGGTCAACGTGGAAACCATAACAACGCCGATGAAAATCGCAGTCATTCCGAAGTCAATATGACGGAGTATAGATCCCGAAACATTGAGAAAGGAATGCATTGACGGTGAAATAATCTTGATCAGTACAATAGCTATGTTAAGTGATATCAGGGATATAATGAATGATTCCCCCAGAAACTGAAAGATGAGGGTCATTCTTGAGGCGCCGGTGACTTTTTTCACAGCAATTTCCTTTGTCCGGTTTCTGATGCCGGCCAGTGAAAGGTTCATGAAGTTGATGCAGGCAATGATTAAAATAAAAAGCCCTACGGCGCCGTATATCCGCACCAGCCTTGAGTCTCCTTGCGGTCCAAGCCTGTTTTCTATTTCATAGTTCAGATAGATGTTTTCCAGTGCTTCGATATGAAGATCGTATTTTTTGTCCACCACCTGGGGAAAGTTGTTTTTAATGGCTGTGCGGTTAATGGCATCTTCAACCTTTGGCAGATCAGGTATTTGCTTACAGAGCAGGTAAGTTCTGAAATTGGGATCGCCCCATTCCATGCCGCATAACCGCACTGTTTCCAGAAATTTATGGGGTAACACATAATCCAGTTTTATATGTGAATTTGCAGGAAAATCACACATTACGGCGGTTACGGTTAAAAATCCCTGCCCTTCAATTTCGAGTTGCTTCCCGATCGGGTTTTCCTTCCCAAAATAACGCATGGCCATTGTTTCAGAAATCACGATGTTGAAAGGATCAGAAAAAGCAGTTAACGGATCGCCCAGTTTAAACGGAAAATTGAAAACGCTGAATAACTCGGGATCTGCTGTTGCCCCGTTTTCAGCAAAAAAAGAATTCTGGCCGTAACGCAGCAGGAAAGCAGGAGTGTTTCTTATCCTTACGGCTTGTTCGAGTTCCGGTATCTCTTCCAGCATGGCAGGAGCCAGAGGTGATGGCGTCCCGACGCTCATAGTCCCATCGGGACATTGGGAAAATATTCGGAATATTCTTTCCTTGTTTGGATGGAAATTGTCGTAGCTGCGTTCATTCTTTATCCAAAGAAGTATGATGATGGAACAGGTCATGGCAACGGATAATCCGATGGTGTTTATCCAGGCGTATGACCTGTTCTTTAGCAGGTTACGAAGCGTTTGAATGAAGAAATTCCGGAACATTTTTAAAATTTATCAATCAATTAATAAAGTTAAGAACCAATAACCAGGACTATCAACCAATCAACCAATCTATAAATAACAAGAGCCGAACACCGAACACCGAATACCGATTACCGATTACCTCTTCCAAACCCAACCACTGCCAGGGTTTCCATTCTTCTTTGCACCATCACCCTCATCCATTTCTTGTCCTCTACTTACTCATACTTCAGCGACTCCACCGGATTCCCTAAGGCCGTTTTCCAGGTCTGCCAACTGACCGTGATCAGCACCATAGTAAGGGCCATTAATCCACCGGTGAGGAACAGCAAAAAGCCGGGTTTAAAATGTTTCGGAAACACTGATAAATACCTCAGGGTAAACAGCCAGGCGAGGGGTGTGGCAATGATAAATGCAAGGATCACCTGGATGATCATCCCTCGTGTGAGCTTCGCTACGATGGTCGTAACAGATGCTCCACACACTTTGAGTATACCGACTTTCTTTTGATTTTTCTGTAAAATGAAGAGTGATAAACCGAAAATTCCGATCAGCGAGGTAATAATGGTTATAATAAAGAACACATGCATCAGGTTGGTGGCGGAAATATACGACCTGGTCTCCTTAGCCCCAAAAATAATCTCATAGTGATATTTTAATTCAATGGGATAATCGGCATTAAATTGTTTTAGCGTTTTTGTGATAAATTCCTTTGTAGCTTCACGGTTTTCGGGATTAATTCGTATCATCAGGAATTCATTTAATTCCCTGCTCTGGGTTATAAGTGTGGGCATGTTGTCAAATATCGGAGGTTCGGCCATGTAATTGTCAATAACGCCAATGATGGTGTATTCCTTGCCTCTGCATCGCAGTGATTTGTTTACCGCATCGTCGTATCCCAGTATATCAGCGGCCTTTTTGTTAATAACCATGCCGGTTTCCCTGTCCGAAGGAAAATCATCGGAAAAGAAGCGTCCGCTCAGGATTTTAATCTGGTAAAGATTCATGTAATCGGGTTCGAAGTCATACAGTGTTGCCATTGCATCATTATCCTGTTTTCCCCAGTCTTTTGTGATGTCCCTATAGCCCGCTGAGGGAAGAACGTTCCCCCATGATACCATTTCAACAGACGGATTTTTCAACAGTTCTGTCTTGACCTTTTTCAGATCGCCCCAGGGATATCCTGATATGCAAAGCACGTTTTCAGCGTTAAACCCGGTAACATCTTCCCGGTACAGATACCTGTTTTGTCTGTCCATCACCAGCATAACCTGAATAAACACAACGGCGAGGATAAACTGGAAGGTCGTTAAGATCCATCTTGAATAAGCCCTGTCACTGCCGGAAACAGTTTCCATTCTTAAAAGCATGACCGGTCTCCGGGCAGAATACCTAAGTGCCGGATACATTCCTGAGAACAATACGGTAACCATAAAAATAGCGATCATAAGCAAAATTGCCTGTCCGTCGGCATTCAGGCTGATATGGGTATCCATCTGTGCATTAAACAAAGGGAGTACAATTTTCAATAATATGATGGCAAGATTAAAGCTGATGAGTGTTGACAACAGCGTGTCAACCAGAAACTGACTGAAAATATGTTTCCGGTTTCCTCCGTTTATCTTGCGTATGCCTGTTTCCTTTGCTCTTGCAGAAAAAAGAATATTGGTAAGGTTGATGTAATTCAGGCAGGAGGTGATCAGAACAAATAAACCACCGATAAGGAGCACGATCAGTTTTCCTTTGTTGTTCTGCCAGGTGCCCTTAAAATGTATCTCTTTCAGCGGCATTAAAAAAGATGATATATTCTCAACAGCTTCCACGGGTATCTTGTATGATACCGCGATTTTTTTATTCAGCTCTTTTACATCGGTACCCGGTCGCAATAAAACATAAGAATTGTATGATGTTGACTGGTATTCATCGGATTTCCAAAATCCAAAACGCTTCGAAAAGGAAAAGGGTATAATGAATTCACCCTGCAGATGCGTATTGGAAGGAAAATCTTCAAACACACCGGTAACCAGGAAATCCCACTTTGTGCCGTAACAGTTGATGGAAATGCTTTTTCCGACAGGACTTCCTTCCCCGAAATATCGCACCGCTGCCTTTTCTGAAAGGACTACGGTCTGGGGGTCATGAGATATGTTCCCCTCCATGAAAGGAATGGTAAAAATGCCAAATGCCATGGAATCGGAAAAAATAATATCATCTTCAATGAATAGGTTTTCGCCTGCCCTGACGGTGGTGCTCATACTTCTTGAAATCGTATAGGCTTCAATTTCAGGGAACATGTTCTTTAAGGCTTCCCCTTCCGGGCCTAAAGTTGTGGGAATTTGCTGCACTTCACCAAAATTTCCTTTCGTATAGATCCTGCAGATCCGGTCGGCTTTATCGTGGCTGTTCTCATAGGTGAGCTCATGCCGGGCATACATAATGGCCAGCACGGCAGAAGCCAGGCCAAGTGTCAGACCTAAAATATTGATGGCCGAAACGGCACGAAATTTCAGCAGGTTCCGCCAGGCGGTGATGAGGTAGTTGAGGAACATGGTTGTTTTTTGTTGATGCTGTAAACTAGCCCCCTATATCCCCCAGGGGGGACTTGCCAGTGCACAAAGCTCCCAATGAGCAATACTTGAGGTTCCGCTTTTTTCGGGGGTTCAATTAATATTGGGTTATTTAATAATATATTTTTTAAACATATTTCTGATCCTTTACACATATTTACACCTCCTTTTTGGGGGACTTCTCCTTCTCCCCCTTAGGGGGAGCTAGAGGGGGCTTCTTATATTCTCCGTCACGATATGCCCGTCAAACAGGTGAATGATTCGTTGTGCCCTTTCGGCATGGGCCGCTGAGTGAGTCACCATGATGATGGATGTCCCTTCGTTGTTGAGTTCTTCCAGTAGCTTCATCACTTCTTCTCCGTGCTGTGAATCGAGGTTACCGGTGGGCTCATCGGCCAGGATCAGCATGGGATTCATTACAACGGCCCGGGCTACGGCAACGCGCTGCTGCTGTCCCCCGGAAAGCTGTTGCGGAAAGTGTTTACTGCGGTGGGATATCTTCATTCGCTCGAGGATGGAATTCACTGTTTTGCGCCGTTCCGATCCCCTTATCTTTAAATACAGCAGGGGCAATTCAACATTCTCATAAACCGTCAGTTCGTCAATGAGGTTAAAACTCTGGAATACAAAGCCAATATTGCCTTTTCGCAAGCCTGTCCGCTGTTTCTCCCTGAATTTTGAGACCTCCACTCCGTTAAAAAGATACTGTCCGTCGGTAGGATTATCCAACAGTCCGACAATATTTAAAAGGGTCGATTTGCCGCAGCCCGATGGCCCCATAACAGCCACAAACTCGCCCTTTTCAACTTCAAAGTTGACTTTGTTCAAGGCTGTAGTCTCAATTTCATCCGTGCGGAATACTTTTGTAAGCTGATTTGTTTTAATCATGGTTCAGGTTTTTGGAAGGATCTTTTGCAAGCGTTATGCCATATTTATTAAAATTCAGAATATCAGATATATAATGTGATATGTAAAAAGTAAATGGTTAAAACTGTTCCAAAATGAGACAGACCATGTATGAGTTTGGAACAGAATTCATAACTTTCGTCACCAATAAGAAATTGCATAACGTACACTTCAAATTATGGGCAAACGGAACGGACGGCTTCTGATCATTGATGACAATGCAAGTGTATTGAGTTCGCTTGAGCTTTTTATGAAGCATCATTTCGAAATGACGCTGACGTTGAAAAATCCCAACCTTATTCCATCCTTTCTTGAGAAAGAACCGGTGGATGTGATATTACTAGATATGAATTTTACGGCCGGAGTGAATACAGGAAATGAAGGCATCTACTGGCTCAACCGGATACTTGAAATGGATCCTCAGGCGGTTGTGATTATGATCACTGCCTATGGCGATATTGACCTTGCCGTTAAGGCCATTCGTGAAGGGGCTTTTGATTTCATAACAAAACCATGGGATAACAATAAGCTGCTGGCAACCCTGAAAGCTGCCCTTCTGCTGCGTTTATCAAAAAAGGAAGTGAAAAGGCTTCAGCTTAAGGAAAAGCAGATGAGTGAGGACCTGGGCCGCGGTTACTCCACCATCATAGGAGAATCCCCGGTCATGAAAGAATTGATGAACAAGATCAGCAAAGTGGCTAAAACTGATGCCAATGTCCTGCTCATGGGTGAAAATGGTACGGGCAAAGAACTGGTAGCCCGTGAAATTCACCGGTTATCTCACCGGCATGATAAAAGCTTTGTGAATGTTGATGTCGGTGCTCTTACCGAAACCTTGTTTGAAAGCGAGCTGTTCGGACATAAAAAAGGCGCATATACCGATGCCAAGGAGGACAGGATAGGGCGATTTGAGGCAGCCGATGAAGGGACCCTGTTTATGGATGAGATCGGTAACCTTGCATTATCGCTTCAGTCAAAATTGCTAAGTGCCATTGAACAGCGCAGGATCACGCAATTGGGCAGCAATCAACCGGTAGAAATCAATATCAGGCTTATCACAGCAACGAACAAGGATCTTAATGAAATGGTCAATAACAACCTTTTCAGGGAAGATCTT
Organism: uncultured Bacteroidales bacterium; assembly: GCA_964456825.1. Lineage (GTDB taxonomy): Bacteria > Bacteroidota > Bacteroidia > Bacteroidales > UBA10428 > UBA5072. The sequence goes on along the minus strand of CAYWCR010000104.1, from coordinate 3,380 downwards.
TTTTACCGGATCAATACCGTCCAGATTGAAATTCCGCCACTTCGTGAAAGGGGGAACGATGTGACAAAACTTGCTGAATATTATCTTCAATATTATGCGCGGAAATATGAAAGGTGTTCTTTGAAATTCAATGGCAGGACTTTGGAAAAACTCAACAGTCATTCATGGCCCGGCAATGTCAGAGAACTTCGTCATGCGGTTGAAAAGGCAGTGATCCTTGCCGAGTCGGACGAGCTGATGCCGGAAGATTTTAATTTCAGCGCATCATCTGATTCACTCCTGTTTAAAAACCTCAGCCTCGAGGAAGCTGAAAAAGTATTGATCGCCACTGCCGTTAAAAACCATAAGGGAAATATCAGCGAAGCAGCGCGTGAACTGGGCATTGGCAGACAAACACTGTACAGGAAGATTGAGAAATACGG
>CAYWCR010000104.1:0-2858 GCA_964456825.1 uncultured Bacteroidales bacterium | reverse complement strand
GTATGTTCCATCACCGGTTTACCATCAATCTGATCATCCGGGTGATACTGCTGACGCTCACCTGCCTGGTATTTGCTTTTTCAGCCCTGAAACCCGGAAATTTTTTCATTACAGTCAATATTGCCGTATTGCTGGTGCTTCAGGTGGCTTCCCTGCTGCATTATCTTAACCGCGTCAACCGTGACCTGACAAGCTTTTTCGGCGCCATCACCAATGATGACTCAACCATCATGTATAAAAGGATCGCTCCTGCCCGGTCATTTGAAAAGCTTTATGCACTTTTTGATGAGATCAACGCTACCATAGAACGGCTAAAGATCGAAAATACAGAGCGTGCGTTCTATTTTCAGAATCTCGTGGAACATGCAGGTGTCGGATTAATTTCCTATGGCAGCGATGGCAAAATTGATATTTTCAATTCAGCGGCAAAGAAGTTGCTCAGTCTGCCATCACTGAAAAGTATTTCCGGCCTTGAGAAGGCAGACAGTTCATTGCCCTCGCTGATTAAAGAATTAAGACCCGGAGAGCAGCAACTGACCCGGATCAGGGTGAATGATGAACTGATACCCCTTTCTGTTAAAGCCAATGAATTTGTCATCCGGGGTGAAACCATCAGGTTACTGTCATTGCAGAATATAAAAAATGAACTGGAAGAAAATGAATTATTGTCCTGGCAGAAACTCATACGAACCCTGACGCATGAGATCATGAATTCAATCGGTCCCATTTCATCTTCCATTAAAACGATAAAATATCTTTTCGAATCCGAGTCTACCGTTAAAAAAAATGAGATACCAAACCTTGCCCCTGATACGCTAAGCGATACCCTGAAGGGATTGGATATTATTGATGAAAGAGCTCAGGGTCTGCTTGATTTCGTGGACAAATTCCGCAGCCTCACCCTGACACCATCACTGCACCTTGCTGTCTTTGCGGTTAAAGAACTGCTGGAAAACATTCAAAGGCTTTTTGCCTCCGAGATTGAGAACCGGAATATTCAGTTGTCCGTCGAGGTGGTACCCGATGCTATGCGGATAACGGCAGACAGGCAATTGATAGAACAGGTGATCATTAACCTGGTGACCAATTCAATACAAGCACTTGAAAACACTCCGGAGAAAAGGATAAAACTGAACGCCTTTACTGATTACCTTGGCAAAGCATGGATTCAGGTAATCGACAACGGCGAAGGTATCCATGAAGAAAATGCCGATAAAATATTTGTGCCTTTCTTTACTACAAAGGAAAAGGGATCTGGCATCGGACTGAATTGGTCGCGGCAGATCATGAACCTGCATAAGGGAAAAATAAGCTTCACTTCAACACCGGGACACGAAACGGTTTTTTCGGTGGTGGTCTGAACTACTCCCCATGCAATCTCGGGCTTCCTGCCTGATAATAGATTGGAATATCAGGAATTCCATTGCCATTGATATCGGGCTGTTGCTGAAGATACCAGACCAGGGCCATCCACTCTTTCACTTCCTGAACGCCTGGTGTATCGTGACTTACATCAATTATTGCTTCATCAATGGATTTTAATGGCTCACCTTTTTCGTTCTTTAAGGTAACTTTTACAAGTCCTTTGCTTAGTTTTTTTATGATCCCCACGAATTCCAGCACGTAGGTATCGGCGGTTATGCTGTACAGCTTTTTGTTTTGTTTGTTCCAGTCAACCGGTTTAAATCCCTTTTCAGCATCTCCGGTTTCAATGGAAGTGATCTTCTTCAATAATCCTTTTTCCGGGTTATAAGTGGCTCTCAGACCTGCAAAATATATGTAGTTGTCCCGGCTGCTTGAAGGGGCAAGGTACAGGACCTCCATAATTCCCTTCAATTCTTTTCCGGTAACATGGACTTTAGCAAGAGGATAGCCTGGAATACTGTCTTTCCCACTGCCCATCGGTACCACCCTGAAAATATCAGCAACCGATTGTTCTCCGGTTGTCCCGGGCATAATATTGTCAAAAATCAAGCCGGCAGGGAACAGGACAATATCCGTACCGGGTGCGTTATCCCTGTTAACATACGAATAAATGGCATCAGCAATAACAGGTCCCAGATTACTTTCTTCAAGCAAAGTATCTTCATTGTATATCAATGGAAAAGAGGTTTCTGCGACAACTTCGGCATAGGTAAGATGCAGGGATTTGAGTAATTGATCGGTCACAGATTGTTCCTGCGCTTTGATCATCCTTTGAATGTCAGGATCTCCCTTAATGGCATCATTAACCGGTATTACCTTTCCATCTACTATTTTAACCTTTTCCTGTCCAAACTCAATCTCGAGCCTGCCCAGTCCATGCCCGTATGAACCGGTTTGTACAATAGGAATTCCGTTGACAACGAGAGATTCTTCCAACAGGGTATGACTATGACCGCTGATGATTATGTCAATTTCCGGAACCTTTTGTGCAAGGTTGACATCTTCCCCCGACCAGTTACCGCTTTTGTCCTTCCTGAGCCCACCATGGGAAATGCAAATAACCAGGTCGACCTTTTCATTTTCTTTCAGCATACGGGCATATTTTTTGGCTGTTTTAACAGGGTCAATAAAGCCTGCAGGCCGTGCAAGGGGTGCATCAATGATAGCACTGTAACCGAGAATACCAAAAATGCCAAGTTTTAATCCGCCTTTCTCAATAATCAGATAGGGTTTAATGATCTTTTTATTCATTAATTCATTAAGGGCATCATCGGCTGTATCATTTTTTGAGAAAGTCAGGTTGGAAGCGACCAGAAATGGTATAGGTCCGTTTTTATCTGACTGACTCAGAATTTTTGCCAATACCTGCGGGCCATAGTCAAACTCATGGTTGCCCAGAGACACCACATCATACCCCATTCTTTTCATCAGTG
>CAYWCR010000103.1:0-12865 GCA_964456825.1 uncultured Bacteroidales bacterium | reverse complement strand
AATTCACGTTTCATCTTCCTTAACCAATCTCTCAGACTTCCGTAATCCTTTCGTAAGGAAGTTTTCTTAGAATGAAGCCATCAAGAAGGCTACTTATGAAACGCTTGTTTTTTGGTTTGATCGCTTTCAGCTTTTCCAATTATCCGTTCATTCGGATACCTGATTATCCTTTCCCTTTTCCTTTGCCTGACCTGTGCGCTGATACTCATGCCGGCACTTTGTATGCTGATCCGGCCAAAATTCTTAGGGACCTGTCCACCTGATGCTGAGATTTCAGTTGAATCATCCCGTGACGCTGCCGCAACTGCTGCAGCCGGACACGGATATCATGAAGAACACGAAAAGATCGGCATTACGGAAAACGAGATTAATAACCGAATAAATTAAATACGATGAGCATGAAAAATCTTACTTTCCTTGCTGCCCTACTGTTGCCGGCAGTAATATCTGCGCAAACTGCGAAGGAAATCAGTCAAAAGGCAACTGAGGTTATTGACTATACATCGATGGAAATGGTTACGACCCTTAAGATATATGATGCTAAGGGCAGTGAAAGGATTCGCCAGATCACCACGGCGACACGAAAATTCGGCGAAACCAACAAGACCATGATTAAATTCATTGCTCCTGCTGATATAAAAGGTACGGCAATGCTGATATATGACCATGAAAACACCGGCGATGATATGTGGATCTATATGCCCGCCCTTCGCAAAACCAGGCGGATCGTCAGCACCGAAAAGGGCAGGAATTTCATGGGCTCTGAATTTACCAACGCCGACATGAGCAAGCCCAATATGAATGATTTTCAATACAAAATACTGGGAACAGAAAGCTATGAGGGAAGGCTCTGCTGGAAGATTGAATCAGCCTGTATCAACGAAACAGTGGCCGTTGAAAATGGTTTCAGCAAAAAGGTTTCCTATATTGAAAAGGCCACCAACCTCTGCCATAAGACAGCATATTATGATCTGCAGGGTACATTGCTTAAAACACAATATATACGACAGTATAAAAAGCAGCCAAACGGGAAATACTTCTCTTATCAGATGGAAATGAAGAATGAACAGAACGGGCGAAAGTCGGTTATGATCGTTGATAAATTCCAGACCGGTTCAAGCCTGCCCGAGAGTGCATTCACGGCTGCGATGCTGGAGAAGTAGCAGGAAGGCAGAGGGAGAGAAAGAGAGAGAGACGGAGAGAAAAGCAGAAAGAGGGTGTGATGGAGAGATTTCATCCCCCTTCACATTTCATCCGGCAGGGAAGGCAGAATTCCTTTATTCACATATATGGGATGCACAAATTTACGGAGGGATTTCCGGTTGAGTTGAAACAATACTCCGGATATCACCGTTATAGAGCCGCCTATCAGCATGGTATAGGGTACTCCTATTCCGCTGGCCACGCTTCCGGCCAGCAGATTTCCTATGGGCATAGTCCCCATAAGAGCAACGGAATAAAAGCTCATCACGCGTCCCCGTTTATCTTCGTCAACAATGGTCTGGATCATGGTGTTGATGGATGCAACGGACAGTATCATGGAAAGGCCGCCGAAAAAAAACAATACGAGTGACAGCGCCATATGGGATGAAAAAGAGGCCGCAATAATGGCCAGCCCCATTATGACAGCATCCATGGAGATTATCCTGCCCAGTCCCAGTACCGATTTACGCCCGGCCATATAGAGCGCTCCCAGCAAAGCTCCTGCCCCCAGGGCTGACATAAGGAAACCCAGCGTATCCGCCCCGCCGTGAAGAATTTCTTTGGCATAGGCAGGTAACAGCACGATGAATGGAAATCCCACCAGGCTCATGACGGCCAATAACATCAACAGGGTACGGATGGGTACAGAATGAAAGGTGTACCTGAAACCCTCCGCAAAGCTCTCTTGCATGTTGATGGTCTTTATCTCCCGGGGTCTTGCAGGAATATGCATTTTCAGCAGGGCAAAGATCACCGCCAGAAAACTGGCTGCATTCACCAAAAAACAGATCCCTTCTCCAACGAGGGCAATGGTAATTCCGGCTATGGCGGGCCCTACCAGCCTGGCTGCATTAAAGATAGACGAATTCAGGGCAATGGCATTGCCCAGCTGCCCGGGTTTTTCAATGAGGTCGATCACCAGCGAGTGCCGTGCCGGTGCATCAAAAGCGCTGATGATGCCGAAAACAACGCTCAATGCGATGATGTGCCATACCTCGATCACGTTAAACAGCACCAGCAATGCTACGGTCAGCGAATGGATCAAAAAGAAAATCTGGGAAAGCAACATCAGTTTATGACGGTTGTACCGGTCGGTAAGGACACCCGTTATGGGTGAAAGGATAAGCATGGGTATCTGATTGGTGAATCCTACCAGTCCCAACAGAAATACAGAACCTGTCAGCCGGTAGACCAGCCAGCTTAAAGCAACATTTCCGATCCAGGTTCCGATGAGGGAAACACCCTGGCCGATAAAATACAGTCTGTAATTTCGTGAACTGAGGGATGAAAAGATATTCCTTAAGCCATTCAGATCTTTCGGAACAACATTAATACGGGCCATTTTAAAAAATGTAATGAAGCGTGGCGGTAAAATTAAAAAACTGTTTGATCTTTAAAAATTATTGCAACTTTCATTTTGACCATAACTTTAACCGGCTCCCATCCGTAAAATTATAAAATTGGAGGATGAGCAATGAAAAAGGAGAAGTTTGATTTCATAAGCGTATTGATGATTTTGGTGGTGAGCGCTGCCATGATAGCCGCCTGTTCAAAAGGTGACGATGATGAGAATGGAGATGGGGACGAAACGGTAAAAACCCTGACGGGCAAACTGGCGTTTGTTTCGTATGATGACGGGGATGGTGAGATTTATACGCTGAATGCTGATGGTAGTAATCTGAAACGGCTGACGGATAACGATGCCAATGATGTACAGCCATCATGGTCGCCGGATGGAAGCAAAATTGCGTATAATTCCTATGGATATAATTTGCCTTCGGAGATATATACCATGAAAGCTGATGGATCTGGTATTATACAGATAACATATGATCCGGCTGAATATGAATATGGCGAAGAATGGCCATCCTGGTCCCCTGATGGTAATACCATAATATACGAATCATTCAGGGATGCAAGTACAGAAAGTAACGGTACAACCATTCAGAATGCGAATCTTTATGTATCTGCCTCCAACGGAAGCGGTGGAGACCTGAGGATCAACGGCCATCTTTTTTACGAGGGCAATCCGTCGTGGTCTCCCGATGGCAGTAAAATAGCCTTTGTCCATGCCCAGGTGGATACCATCGGTGATAACATGTATTCCAGCGGATATCAGATCTGGGTGATGAATGTCAATGGCAGCAGCTGGAATAAACTTACCACTGCCGGTGGTAACAATATACGGCCCAAATGGTCGCCCGACGGAAGTAAGATCGTGTATCAGTCGGATGAGGGAATATGCGTGGTAACGCTCGTTGGCGATAACCAAACCCTGGTAAGCTATGGTGGAAATCCTTCATGGTCCCCGGATGGCAAGAAAATTATTTTCGATGGTGACAATGAGATCTATGTGATGGATGCAGATGGAAAAAACGTCAAAAAGATTATAACCTCGGTAGGGGCAAGACAGGTTGTGTGGACGGACTGATAGGAAACTGCAAAAGCAGGCTCCTGAGGGATTTTATTTCAAATTTCGAACAAGGAACACCGAACTTCGAATATCGAAGATAAAATGCTCTTTATATTATCTTAAGCGTTCGATATTCGGCGTTCCCCCGAGGGATCGGGGCAGGCTTTGTTCGGTATTCAAATACGTCATTCAATTTTTTTTTCTTACCTGCAAGATGGGGACCCGCCAATACTTGATCATAACCTATATTTTTAATAACTTTCCGTTTTATTGGCAAATGTATGGGTCAATAAGCCACCTGAAAGTTAACGGAATTTTTTTTGCAAACCATAATATACCCAACGTTAAACAAGTTAAATGTTATTGTCATGAAAACCCAGATCATCGAAAAGAAAAAGTTCACCGGGAGAAAGCTGCTGCTTTTAAACACCCTGGTAAAGCGTGAAAAGTTTTTTAAAACAGCCAGAATTGCATCGGTAAAGTTGGTTCATTTCAGCGATTACATCACAACGCCGGAAAAATACACCCAGGCTTTTGCCGAAGGAGACGGGATCTTTTTTGAACTCTTGAATGTGGCCATAATAAATGGCGACAAAGAATCAGCGTTAACCTATATGAAAAAGGGACTCGGGCAACAGGAGATCCTGACCTCCGAACCGGAGCGTTTTGTATATGCCATCGACCGGTATGACTATTTAAGGGGATACCGCGATGGTATCAATTCATTGCTGGAAGATTACAACCGGATGGAAGGTGATTGCACGCAGGAAGATAAGGTATTGGCCAAACTAAGAAGGAAATTCACGGATGACAAGCGGGCATCCTGGGGCATAAAGGCTACCCGGGTCCTTGACTCACCCTATACCGGTGAAAATATAAACATTGCCGTGCTCGACACTGGCCTGTATAAGAAGCATATTGATCTGAAAGGCAGGATGATCACCGCAAAGAAGTTTGTCGATTCAGGCTCTGCCGCCGACGCTGACGGCCACGGATCGCATTGTGTGGGCGTTGCATGCGGATATGAGGATGAAGCCGGATTGCGTTACGGCGTTGCCGGCAAGTCCAATATATTTTCCGGAAAAGTACTGAATGACCAGGGTGAAGGAACTGACGGAGGCATCCTGGCCGGAATAGAATGGGCCCTGAAAAAGAAGTGCAGGGTGATAAGCATGTCGCTGGGTGCTCCCTGTGAAGTGGATGAACCCTGGTCAAAGATTTATGAGAATGTTGCCAAGAGATCCATGAAAATGGGATGCCTCATCATTGCGGCGGCCGGCAACGAAAGCAACCGACCTTCGCTGATAGCCCCGGTCGGCCATCCGGCCAACTGCCCGTCAATTATGGCAGTAGGAGCTGTCGACAGTGGTTTGAAAGCAGCCTGGTTCTCCTGCGGAGGCATCAATAATAATGGTGGACAGATTGACCTGGTAGCACCCGGCGTGTCTGTTTACAGCATGATCAATAAACAGAACGAACATGACAAATGGGACGGTACCAGCATGGCCACACCGTTTGTTTCAGGAATTGCCGGATTATACTTTGAACAGAATCCGGACGCCACGCCCATGGATGTGTGGTCACTGCTTACCCAGAATGCAAGAAGGCTGAACCAGAGCTCGGTTGATGCGGGTTCCGGATTGGTGCAGGCACCTCTAGAAGAATAAAAATATGAAAAAGACTGCCAAACAAAATTTTATCGCCTCTGTCGATGATGATCACATGGATCGGATTGAAGACATTGCCGATCAGCTTCGGTTGAAAGGATGCGAAACCATTAAAGTACTGGAAATTACAGGTGTGATCACAGGAAGGGTGGAGATCCGGGTAAGTCTTGATGCCCTGTATGTTGAGGGAATTGCATCGATTGAGAAACAAAGGATCGTGAAAAAGACCACGGTTGTCTTAAAGCATAAAAAACCGTTGGCCGTTAAGAAAAGCACAAAGAAATCCGGCAGAACAAAATAACAGGGATCTTATTATTCCTTGGATCCGAATACTTTTTCAAGGATGTTGCCTACAGCAGTCTGCGCCCAGGCAAGAGGGTCCCTGCGTATTTTTTTCTCCTCCTTGCCGACCATTAAAAACAAGCCGTCCAGTGCTTTTTGTGTCGAAAATACTCCCAGGTCCGTGTTGATGGAGGAGGGCAGGTTAAGATCCTTGCCCAGCATTTCTGCCAACATGAGGGCGGTTTGTACATCCGTCCTTGAAAGAAAATTATTATAGGTGGATGTTACGTCTCCCCATATCTCCGTTGCAGAAAGAGTCCCTACCAGATCTTTATCCAGTGAAGCATTGATTTTGGGAGCATACAGGTTGGTAAGCGGTTCGTAAGTTTGATGCGATAAGTAGGCTGTGGCGGCAGTTGAATCAAAGTCTGCAGCCGAAGTGGATTTGGTACCTGAGGGTACGATCCCGTTCAGGATGTCCCAGCCCTGTGATATGGTCAGCCCGGTTATGGCATTTTTGAATATGGGAGCGGCCTCCCTGGCTGCATTTTCCGCTGAGCGGTTCACCGCCAGGACGACATTCTCAAATTTATCTTCCAGCCCAATCGTTGAACTGATCACAGCCAGTGTTGAATTTCCGTTTATCTTATCCCTGATAGACACAACCTCAGGCGGCAGGGGAATCTTCACCAACGCATTGCCATAATAACCGTTAATTACTGAAAGTCCGGTTGAGGCTGAATCGCTGCCCACATTGAGGGCTGTTTTCAGGCCTTCAATGACTTCTTCTTCGGTCAGCCCCGTAGTTTCTTCAATCAATTCACAGCCCGTAAACAGCATGGCTGCAACCATTATGGACAACATTACCTTTTTCATCTTGCGTCAGTTGAGTTCATTATTCTTGTAAACGTAATTTTTGCGATAAGGTTTTAGGTTACAGCAAAAAGAATGAATACGGTTATGGTTTCCGGGGGAATTGATAATCCTTGTATTTATTCAACTTTCGTGGATTCAGGTCCGGTATAGGAATCCTTTAATCCTCCCAGATCCATTACAATTTTCTGAATGACCATGCCCTGGGTTATTCCTGAAATTTTCAACGTATGCCTGCCGGGCGATGGCAGAGAAACAACCGATTGGTTGATGGCGCAATTCCGCAACACATTTTGCTTCCAACCATCAGCATATTCAGTGGTGGTTATATCGTGTTTAAAAATAAGGCCGTTATCGATGGTTAAGGCGTATCTGGCGTCTTCCAGCGGATTTAAAGGAAACACAGGCAAGGCATAAATAAATATTTTAATATTACCCGAACTGAAGGTATAGAAATCATATTCGGCATTTACATGGATTGATGCTTGCGGGTCACGGATCCTGTTCATGGGCTCTCCAAATTGAATGGCTTTGTTTTCAATGCCCAAACCATCAATTACAATAAGGGTTGCTGTTGTGTCTTCATTCTTTCTGTGAAAATCAGCAGCAGGAATAGAAATATATCCGTTTTGTTCGACGAACAATCCTTTTAGCTCTTCCTTTTTAACGTACTGTGGCTGAAAAGCTGAAACAAGCACTTTCTCTTTCATGATGCCTGAAATGAATGTTATTTCACCAAAGGTATACTCGTCAGCGGGTAGTTTCAGTTTTTGCCAATCGATGGATACTTCTATGCGTTGTTCGTCTTCAGTTTTGCCCGATTTCCGGCTGATTACAATCCATTCTTCAGAAGGTACTGCCTCCCAATCCAGGATTTTCCCGCCCTTGTTCACCACATCAACATAGTAGGTTTTTGGCGCGAAAGAATTAAAGCAGGGTAGGGAGGCAAAAGGTTTGGGGCTGTAATTGTCCACCTTGTCACCTTCGGCGAAAATTCCGAGTACCGGCTCGTCGGGAAGCGATATGGAATCCACCGGTGGCATCAGGTGTGAAGACGCCAGGTATCCCTGTTTGAGTGACATCATGCCGCTCCATTTTCCGTTGCGCATGGAGTTGTATTCATCTGTGAGCATTTGCAGGCTGTCCATATACATTTTTGAAGTGCAGGCAAGGGTATTTGTTTTCGCACGGCCTTGTTTTGCGTAAAACCTGTTTTGCTGGGCCGTCAGCATTTTTTCATTCATCAGTTGCGCTGCTTTTACCGGATAATACACGAGCTGAAAGTATGCTGCCTGCTGTTCTTCTTTTAACCATGCCATTATTGTGTTTGCTTTCAGGGCAATGTTGCGGTAGGCCTCCAATCGTTTTTCAACCTCCCGGTAGTGCGTAAATGAAAAGTCGGTATCCGTAATCTTTTCAGTGTTTGCCTGGCGGCTGTTCCATTCGTAGCCCCATCCCATGTATTCAGGCTTGCGGATAAAAGCCAGGTGATAGAAATGATCCCAGATCTCTTGAAAGTCGTTATAGTATTGAGCTCCGAACATCGCGGAACTCCATGCTGCCGGATGCTTAATTATGGTTTGGTAATTAAAAGCGTCAATGTCCCAGGCCATATTCATAACCAGGTCAATGGCATACTCGCAACCCTTGATATCGCCGGCATTCATTATCCATACCCGGTCAGCCCCCGCATGATATGCCTTGGCCATTTCTTCATACAGGAGGGCCGGCGAGGTCGTATTCATCCATAAATAATTATGGGGTTCACCCAGATAGGAGAGGTGATAATAAACACCCGAACCACCCGTACGCTTTTGCTCCTCAGGGGTACTCAACCGCTTAATATAACCATAGTTGTCGTCGGGCCAGACCAGGGTTACCTCATCCGGTACCTGCAATCCCTTTTCATATAACTTCATGACTTCTTTGTAAGGGATCAAAACCTGAGGGATCGACTCAATGGGTGCATCAATGTATTTTTTCAGCAGATCGCGCTGGTCATTTATAGCATTTTGTAAATTGATGACCTGTTCCTGCTGTGTCAGGTTACCGATCATTCCGGCATCATGCAAACCACGCAGGCCTAATGTGTATACGTTCTCATATGAAGCATTGGATCTGACTCTTTTTTCCAACTGCTCCAGAATTCCGGTTTTGTTGGTTATATAATTCCATTCCCCCATTGTTTTTCTATCCCATTCGCTGGCATTATTGAATAACAATGGTTCACAGTGTGACGAACCCATAATTATTCCAAACGAATCGGCAACCAGCCTGTTCTCTTCGTATTTGTTGAATGCTCCCGAACATGCGTGCATGGCGGGCCACAAATAATTGGCCTTTAACCTTAACATCAGCTCGAACACCCTGGCATAGGTATTAGGCCCGATATCATTCAAAGCCGGGTCCATTAATTTTGATGCCCAGGGCTTTAATCCCCAGTCCTCGTCGTTTAAAAAGATACCCCTGTACCTGACCGATGGAGCTTTTGATATTAATGAACCGCTTTTAATATACAGCTCATGGCTTTTTTGCACCGGTACATCAGCCCACCAATACCAGGGTGAAACGCCTATGGCTTCAGAGATGGAGAAAACACCATAGGCGGTTCCCCTGCGGTCACTGCCGGCGACAATCAATGCTTTCTTCACACCGGGGAAAGGCTTGTCGATGGTTTTTATCATAAAACGTTCCCATTGGTTGACAATGGGGGCAACATCCAGACGTTTGGAACTGATTAATGCATCTATTGGACTGCAATGGCCAATGGTCCCGATAATAATTACATTTTCTCTGAATTGTGAGCGTTCATGGGTAAGATTTCCCCTTTTGCCGGTAACACGTTCCACATCCTGCATAAAAAAAGATCCCACCTTTTTTACCAGTTCGAAATCTGCAGTATCGAAATATATATCCGTTGCCTTTTTTATGCCTGCTATTGCAAAACAGCTTTCCCCTGGCTGGATTTTATGGCTGACTTCAATCTGTGAATAGGTGATCCGGGGAACAAGCAGCAAAAAAAGTAATATTTTTCTCATACATTGATTTATTTATGGGTACGTGATGGGTTGCTGTGAAACTACACTGAAATTATGATGGAAAAAATGCTGTTGAACCGATAAATGCTGTTTATATGACTTATCATTCATGACTTACACTCCCGGAGGAAGTTTTGCAGTCATCAGCCCGCGATAATTGATTGTCCGGCCATCAACTACAAATGTCCCGTCTCCGTTGGCGTGTATCGTGCGACGTTCCTTCCGGCCTGCATCGATCCATGCCTGCACGGCATCAAGAATAAAAATATTGTGTTTCCTGATGTGATCCGTTACACGGCATTCGATATTGGCCAGGCACTCCTTGATCAGGGGAGCTTTGACTGACTTTGCTTTTAGCGGAGTGAGCCTGAACTTCCTGAATTTGTCGGTATCGGCACCGGTGCAGCCTCCGATCTCAACCACCTTGCGGGAGATATCAACGGTGGGGATGGCGATCACACACTCTTTGTTTTTGATAAGGGCTTCGCAGGAATAATTCCAGGGTCCGGTAAGCATGGCAAACTGGGGAGTGAAATCCATGACCATATGCCAGGAGATCGTCATGATGTTATTTTTTCCTCCGTTGACCGTGGTAATCAGCACCACCGGGCCCGGCTCCAGCAGCATAAATGCTTTGTTCAGGGGCAGTTTCTGCATATTATTGAACTTTATTAAATACCCATCCAAAGGAATTCAGCCGGTATTAGATTCCAGTCCTCACTTAAAGTTTCTGACAGGCAGGGCAGTAATATACAGCTCCTCCCAGATAGGCTTCCTTAACGATTGCATGGCCGCAATGCGGACAGGGTTTATTCACCGTATTTTTTGAAAGTATCGTTCTGTATCCGCCGTTATTGCCAAACAAATCTTTTTCTGTATCCCTTCCTCCCTGATCCGTCATTTTATGGAGTGTTACTTTCAGGCTATAGAACAGCTCTGCTTTTTGAAAATCAGATAAGGTAGATTTTTTTCGTTTGGGATGAATGCCTGCGTTGAATAAGATATCCTGCAAAACCCCATTGCCAAGTCCGGGAATACGTTGTTCGGTTGCCAGCAAAGCTTTGAGGGAGATGTCTTTTAGGGTGCTTTTAAAGATGCCGTCAAAATACGATTCATCAAAGGCGTCATCAAGCGGAGAAATGCTTTCCAGGCTGCCTTTGTAATAGGGATTATCGAATGCACCTTTGCATGCCCAGATCAGACCGTACATGGCAACGGTGAATGCCAGGCAACTGCTGTCATCGAATCCGATAAGCAACTGGTGTTTTTCCGGGCGTTTTTCAACAGGCTGATAATATCTCACATTGGTTCCTTCACTGATGGAGATAAGGATATTGTCATCACCATAAAGATCGACAAACATTCCATGCCCCCGGGTTGATTTAATCTGCTTTCCTGTAAGAATTTTTGCATAATTGGCGGGGTCGCCGCAATAAAATGCAAATTTATGAGGGCTTGTGGCGGTGATAACTTCTGTGATCCTCTTGCTGATCAAGGTCTCACTTGCCTGCAGGCTGATCGTTTTTGATTCGGGAATTTCTAGCATAGTTATGGTGGTTTCCTTGGTTTATTCCATGATATCGGGTTCAAAGAATATCCAGGTAACAGCTGGAATCTCTTTTCGGAGTTGTGCTTCGCAGTTATTAATATTTTTAATCAGCTGGTCGGCAGAATTTACTTTTTTCATTTTTGCCTTTACGGCCACCATTATCTGTGGTCCCAGTTGTATGGTTATCAGATTCAGTATCTGGTCTATTTCCGGCCGGTTTTCGACTATCGACCGTATTGCAATGCAGTTTTCGTCATCAGCGCTCTGGCCTATCAGCAGGCTTTTTACTTTTATGGCCAGAAAGATTGAAATGACGATCAGCAGGGCACCGATCCCGATGCTTCCGATGGCGTCAAAAACCGGATTTCCGGTTGCGATGGCAACGACGACCGCAATCAATGCAAAAGAAAGGCCCAATAAAGCGGCGACATCTTCGCCAAAGACAACGACCAGTTCACTCTGGCGGCTGTTTTTAAGCCAGGACCAGATGGAAGTATGGTGTCTCACTTTATTGATTTGTTTCACGCATCCGTAAAGCGAAGAAGCTTCAAGCACCATGCTGATCAGCAAAACTACAATGGCTACTCCGGGATTTTTCAGTCCTTCATGAAGGCTGATCTTATGAATGCCCTCATATATCGAGAACAGTCCGCCCATACTGAAAAGGATCAGGGCAACGATAAATGACCAGAAGTAGATCTCTTTTCCGTATCCCAGGGGGTGTCCGGGATTAGGCTTTTTCTTCGTTGCCCGCAATCCCAAAAACAGAAGTCCCTGGTTGCCGCAGTCGGCAAAGGAGTGGATTGACTCAGCCATCATAGCACCTGAGCCGGTTATGACAGCAGCAATGGTTTTGGTGATGGCAATGCCAAGGTTGGCCGATAAGGCATAAATGATTGATTTTACGGAGGCACTCTGGTGTGACATTTTCTGATCGTATTGTTCCGGTAAAAACTTATATTTTCAGGCAGTAAAACCACCACCCCTAATGTACACAAACCGTTCAATTTTTACAAGGGCTTACAAATGGGGAAGCGTAATATCCCGATAAGCATGGAAAAACCGCTTAATTTGACCAGCATATGCCGCTATAAAATTGACCACTCTTCGCCGGAGTAGTATGATCACCCTCACCCTCATTTTAATAGACTAAGGTAATAAAATGGATACTATTCCATATGTGGTTTCAAAGGTGTATGAACATTTAAGTTGTTTTTTTGGAATTTGCCCGGAATTAAATCCCCGGGATATCTTGCGGTACAGGTAAACCGTACATTGAACCTTTCCCTCAAAAAAATGTTAATACATAAACCAGGCTTGAAGGAAATGAAAAACATGTTGAATAAATACCTTTTTCGCATTGGTATCCAGGTAGAACTCTGCTACCCTTGAAAAGCAGTGATTCGCAACTTACCCTGTATGTCATTGGCTATATGCAAAAACGTTGACAGCAGGCAAAACACCCACTCAGTTCAACATGGCACATAATCAATTGCAGGCAATCATATGCAAATCAAAATAAAACACCATGACCATGGGAAATAAAAAGCAGTTGTCACCGGAACAATGTGAAGAAATACTCAGCGTATTGAAAGCCCGTTTTGAGAATAACATGAACCGTCATAAAGGTCTTGAATGGGCTAAGGTACAAGCAAAGCTGGAGGCCTGTCTGTCCGGTAGGCAGGCCAATACTGAAAAACTGTGGTCACTCATGGAAATGGAAAGAACTGGCGGTGAACCGGATGTTGTGGGTCTTGATAGCAAGACGGGCGAATACATTTTCTTTGATTGTTCAGCGGAAAGTCCTAAAGGCCGCAGAAGTGTTTGTTACGACCGTGAA
>CAYWCR010000102.1:6144-13188 GCA_964456825.1 uncultured Bacteroidales bacterium | reverse complement strand
CGTTGTATTTTAATTATTATACCGAATTCAGACTATTGTGCCTAGGTTGGATTGGATCATCATGACACACCCCTAACCCCTCTGAAGAGGGGAACGCTATCATTTGTGGGGCTTTATCTTACTATGTGTTAACACACCCCTGCCCCTCTCAAGAGGGGAACTAAAACACTGTTAATCCTTAAGATTCCAGCCAGGATAAGATCTCCGGAGGTGAATTAAATTAATTGTGCATCTTTGTCGGGTATGACAGCAACGGCTAGGGTTGTGCGTAAAACTTTTTTCCTTTTTTATGTTATTCTTATGTTATTGAAAAATAAATTGAAAAAATATCGACCCGGATTTCAAAAATATACCTCAAATCCATTTTTATGATATATTTGCGAAAATCGGCAAATCAATAAATCAATAAATCAATCAATACTTTATGTCTATAACAAAAGCAGATCTGGCAAAGTACGGAATCACGGATGTGAAGGAAGTCATTTACAATCCAACCTACGAAGAACTCTATCAGGCAGAAATGGATCCTAAAAATGAGGGATTTGAAAAGGGCGTGCTCACCAAAACCGGTGCTGTGGCGGTAAAAACAGGGATATTTACCGGACGCTCGCCCAAAGACAAATTCTTTGTAAGGGATGCCACCACCGAAAACACATTGTGGTGGGATGGCGTTATCAACCGGCCTGTTACACAGGAGACATGGAATGATTGCAAGTCTTTGGTCACCAACCGCCTTGCCTCGGAGAACAAGCTGTATGTTGTCGACTGCTTTTGCGGTACCAATCCCGATACCCGCCTTAAGGTGAGGTGCATTATGGAAGTTGCATGGCAGGCCCATTTCATCACCAACATGTTCATCCGTCCTTCCGGTTATGAGCTGGAGCGTTTTGGTGAACCTGATTTTATCCTGATGAATGGTTCCAAGGTCACGGACCCTAAATGGAAGGAACATGGCCTGCATTCGGAAGTGTTCGTGCTTTTCAACCTTACTGAAAAAATGGCCGTAATTGGCGGCACATGGTACGGCGGCGAGATGAAAAAGGGAATTTTCTCGGTTATGAATTATTACCTGCCACTGCGCGGTATCGCTTCCATGCATTGCTCCGCCAATGTGGGCGAAAAAGGCGATGTGGCCATTTTCTTCGGCCTTTCCGGAACGGGCAAGACAACCCTGTCGGCCGATCCGAAACGTTACCTCATCGGCGACGACGAGCACGGATGGGATGACAACGGCGTTTTCAACTTTGAAGGCGGATGTTATGCCAAGACCATCAACCTGAGCAGGGAAAATGAACCCGATATATGGAACGCCATTCAGCGTAATGCCCTGCTGGAGAATGTGACCGTGCACGAGGACGGTACCATTAACTACTGCGACGCCTCGGTAACGGAGAACACGCGCGTATCCTACCCCATATATCATATCAACAAAATAGTGCTGCCATCGAAAGCCGGGCATGCCAAAAAGATCATCTATCTGTCGGCCGATGCCTTTGGCGTACTGCCTCCGGTGTCAATCCTCGACAGGGATCAGGCTCAATACCATTTCCTTTGCGGCTACACCTCAAAACTGGCCGGAACAGAACGCGGCATTACCGAGCCTGTCCCGTCCTTCTCTCCGGCATTTGGAGAGGCATTCCTCACCGTGCACCCGACGATCTACGCTACTGAGCTTGTCAAAAAAATGGATCAGCACGGGGCTAAAGCTTATCTGGTAAACACAGGGTGGAACGGTACCGGAAAGCGTATTTCCATTAAAGATACCAGAGCCATCATCGATGCCATCATAGACGGTTCCATTGATAAAGCCGAAACAAAGCATATTCCCATTCTGAACCTGACAGCCCCGGTAAAGCTCAACAATGTATCGGAAGGCATTCTCGATCCCCGCGATACCTATGCGGATAAAGGGGAATGGGAAAGAAAGGCCAGGGATCTGTCAGCCCGGTATAACAAGAACTTCCAGCAATATACCGATACGGAAGCGGGGAGGGGGCTGGTGGCGGCGGGACCTCAAATATAGGGACAAGGGACAAGGGACGAGGGACAAGCAGGGACATGTAGGGGCGACCCTGGGGTTGCCCATTATGGTCGCCTGTTTGAAGGAGAACAGTCATGCAATCATGCGGTCATGCGGTCATGCGGTCTGTAGTCGGTAGTCCGTCTTTAGTCTTTAGTCTTCAGCCTGTAGCCTGTATTCCTAAACCGCTAAACTGCTAAACAGCTAAACAGCTAAATAGCTAAACTGCTTATTCGCAATATATTACGTCTGTGAAACCTAAAATTCCCCGCTTCGTATACATCACCAATTAATTTATTAATTATATTTGCCTCCCGATTTATAATGTTCTTTTAATGCATATAGTAGTTAAAATTGCCGTTCTTATACTGGCATACCTGCTCGGATCTATCCCTACCTCGGTATGGATAGGAAAATGGTTTTTCAATACGGATGTCCGTGAACACGGAAGCGGTAATGCCGGAGCAACAAATGCGATGCGCATTCTGGGGTGGAAAACCGGACTTTTTGTACTTATCTTCGATATGTTCAAAGGCTGGCTGGCAGTTAGCCTGATCCATCTCACCCAATTCTACATTCCTGAAACCGGAAAATTCATTACTTTTCAGCTTATGCTGGGAGTTGCCGCTATTCTTGGGCATATCTTTCCCATTTATGCCGGCTTTAAGGGCGGTAAAGGAGTGGCTACCCTGTTTGGGCTGGTTATGGCAATCCACCCGGAACCTACCCTTATCTGTGTCGGTATTTTCGTTGTCACCCTGATATTATCCAAATATGTTTCCCTAAGCTCCATGGTGGCAGGATTTGCTTTCCCCATTATGGTGATCTTTGTCTTTAAGGAAACCACCATGTCGCTGGTGATCTTTTCCCTTATCATCGCCGTTCTGCTGCTATTCACCCATCAGAAAAATATTGAGCGACTGCTCAGCCATAAGGAAAAAAAGGTGACCTTTCTGATGAGCAAGAGGGGCAGAGAGAGGGAGAGGATGAGGATGACGGCGTAGAAGAAGGGACAAGGGACAAGGGACAAGGGACAAGGAAGAGGGGGCAAGGGAAGAGTAGTCTTGCGGTCTGTAGTCAGTAATCAGTAGTTTTTAGTTTTTAGTTTTCAGCCTGTAGCCTGTAGTCTGTAGCCTACAGCCTAATCCCCCCAGACCGCTATATTTAAGACTGCATGACTGCCGGACTGCATGACTGCACGACTACTAATAAACCCCTATCCCCTTCCCCTCAACAACTTCTCTTCGAGTATCTTCAAAAGCGCCTTTGTATCCAGCGTCTTGATCTCGCCTCTTTCAGCCAGCGAGATTTCGCCTGTTTCCTCGGAAACGATGATCACCAGGGAATCGGTCTGTTCGGATAATCCAATGGCAGCCCTGTGCCGCAGGCCGTAATCCTGAGGCAGGGAATAATTTTCTGATATCGGGAAAATACATTGGGCGGCCTTTATCCTGTCGTCCTCTATCACCACACCGCCATCATGCAAGGGACTGTTTTTGTTAAATATGCTTTCGATCAGGCGGCTCGATGTGGCGGAATTGAGCGTTTCACCCGACTCGATGTACATGTCAAGCAGCGACCTTCTTTTAAGGGCTATAAGTGCACCGGTTTTGGTTTTTGACATGTTCATGACGGCCTGTATAATGGCGTTAAGGTTAATAACAGGCTTCACGGATGAGAATCCCGTAAAAAAATAGTCAAATGATGAGCCGGCCTTGTTGAGGTAACGGGTACTGAACAGGATCAGGAAACGGCGCAATTCCTGCTGAAATATAACAATAAGGGCGATGGCCCCCACGCCGATGATCTGCCCCAGGATTGAGCCCATCAGCAGCATATTGTCCTTCACCAGCAGCCATACCACATAAAATATCAGGATGGTAATAAAGATATAGGTGGCAATGGTTCCCTTGATGAGGTTATACACCAGGTACATCATGAGTGCCACCAGCAGAATATCGATGATATCAATGACGCGGACGGTAATGAATGCCGGGATCATGGGGATTGGGTTTGCATTGGGAGTAAAGGTAGTAAATAATACAGTAGCTAGTAGCTGGAAGTTAGGAGAAAGAGGCTGTAGCCTTTCTTCCTAAACAGCTAAATCGCTAAACCGCTAAATAGCTAAACAGCTAAACCGCTATTCAAGACTCCCTCCCGTGAACCAGGTGAAACAACCTCACTACCTCCCTCGCCTCCTTCACATCATGTACGCGGAGCAGGCTGGCGCCGTTCATCAGGGCTATGGTATTCAGTACGGTGGTCCCGTTGAGCGATAGCTCAGGTGATATTCCCAGGCTTTTGTGTATCATAGACTTTCTTGAAAGTCCCGCCAGTATGGGCAGCTCAAACACCGTAAATGCGCTCAGTCCATGCAGCAACTCGAAATTATGCCGGATCGTCTTGCCAAATCCGAAACCAGGGTCTATGATGATATCTTTTATGCCAAGGGAAGTAGCTTTATGCACCCTTTCGGCGAAGAAGTCCATGACATCCTTTACGACATCCTTATAGGCGGGCTTTGCCTGCATGGTGGCAGGCGTGCCCTGCATGTGCATCATGATATAAGGGACAGCGCACAATGCAATGGTTTCCAACATCAACGGGTCGGCCAGTCCGGCAAAAATATCATTCACGATGTCGGCTTCATAGTCGGTGATGGCCATTTTCGCGACTTCTGCCCTGAATGTGTCAACCGATATGACGGCATCCGGATAATGTCTGCGGATATATTCCAGCGCCGGCCTCAGCCGCTGTTTCTCCTCATCCGGTGTGACCTCCGAAGCTCCGGGACGGGATGAATAGGCTCCCACATCGATGATGTCAGCCCCTTCGGAAACCAGCTGGTCAATTCTAGCCTTTATCGCGTCATCCATGGTATACCGGCCACCATCATAAAAGGAGTCAGGAGTCACATTGAGGATCCCCATAATCCCCGGAACGGAGAGATCCAGCAGCTTTCCCCTGCAATTAAGGGAAGTTTTTTTCGAAAAAAACGTATCTTTAGAAGTCATTACGCGATCATTTACCGCTAAATTAGTAAAAAGCATCATATGAAGTTTTTCGTTATCGAGGGCATTGACGGGTCGGGCAAATCAACCCAGGTGAAGTTGCTGATGCAATACCTGGAAGGTAAAACCATCTCCTTTAAGTATCTGCATTTCCCGCGTACCGATGCCCCGGTATATGGTGACCTGATCGCACGTTTTCTGCGCGGTGACTTCGGATCGATAAACGATGTCGACCCATACCTGGTAGCCCTTTTATATGCGGGTGACCGGCAGGATGCCGCACCTATGATACAGCGATGGATGGAGGAAGGGTTTTTCGTGATCCTTGACCGCTATGTCTATTCCAACATTGCCTTTCAGTGTGCCAAGCTAAGCGATGATACGAAACGGCAGGCCTTGAAGGACTGGATCATGCACCTGGAATTTGACTACAACCATATTCCCAAACCCGATCTCAGCCTGTTCCTGGATGTGCCTTTTGATTTTACACGCAATAACCTTTCCGCTGCCCGCAAGGGAGATGACCGCGATTACCTGTTGGGAGGGAAGGATATCCATGAGGATGACCTGGCCTTCCAGCAAAGGGTAAGGGAGATGTATCTCTGGCAGGTTAAGGAAAACAGGGATTTTAAGCTGATCAATTGCGTGGATGAGCAGGGCGGCATTAAATCACCGGAGGAGATTTTTGGGGAGATATTGGGGGAGATAAGAATTTAATGGAATGCATTATGTTAGTTTCAAGCACGGAATGCTTGCATTTGAATTTGTTAGTAACCCGGCAGCGACAGTTAAGTATTTTTAAATAATTTTGAATGTTCGCCACCAAAACAGCAAAACGTTTATTATGAAAATTATCCGCATCATCTGCCGCATTCTTACAGGAATGGTTTTTGTTTTCAGCGGTTTTGTGAAAGCCATCGACCCGCTGGGTTCGACATACAAATTTCAGGATTATTTTGAAGCTTTCCACCTTGAATTCCTGAGCGGGATTGCATTCCCGCTTGCCATTATCCTGAGCACGGTTGAACTGGTGATCGGGCTGAACCTGCTGACGGGCATACGCATGAAGTTAACCGCATGGCTGTTGCTGCTGTTCATGGCATTCTTCACCATCCTCACCTTTGTGCTGGCGATCTTTAATCCCGTTTCCGACTGCGGATGTTTCGGCGATGCCGTGAAGCTTACCAACTGGCAGACTTTCTGGAAAAATGTCATCCTACTGGTCCCCACCCTTGTTGTCTTCTGGCAGCGAAAACAATACAAAGACCTGTATGCCTTCCACACCGAATGGGTACTATCAATATCTTTTGTCCTGCTGGGCATGCTGATCTCAACCTATTGCTATCATAACCTGCCCCTCATGGATTTCAGGCCCTATTCGACCGGCACGCATATACCGGATAAGATGGTAGTTCCGGAAGGCATGCCTGCAGATGAGTATGAGACTATCCTGGTGTATGAAAAAGAGGGTGTTAAAAAAGAATTTACCATGGAAAACTATCCCTGGCAGGATACGACCTGGAAATGGTTGGAGACCCGGCAAAATCTCCTCAGCGAAGGCTATGAGCCGCCCATTCATGATTTTGTTATTTCATCTGAAACAAGCGGTGATATAACGCAGGAAATTTTGAATGATCCCGGCTATATTTTCCTCATCATCGCCCATGATCTGGGCAGGACAGACCTTAGGGCTTTTGATTCCCTCAACAAAGCTGCAGAAGAAGGAAGGGACAGGGGATTCAAATATTACCTGGTAACCTCCTCAACCATGGAAGAGATCACCACTTTCCGTGAGTCGGCAAAGCCCGCCTTTGAAGTATGCACGGCTGATGAGATAACACTGAAGACTATCATCCGTGCCAATCCGGGCATTGTGCTGCTCCGGCAGGGCACCATCCTGGGAAAGTGGCATCACCGGAATTTCAGGGCCGGGGATTTCCGGGGACAGGATCCCGATTCGGTTGTGCTTGACCACCAAAGGAAAAGCATGGAATGGATGCGGGTGGCATTGAT
>CAYWCR010000102.1:3145-6044 GCA_964456825.1 uncultured Bacteroidales bacterium | reverse complement strand
CTTTTCGTAAAAATATTGAAACATTAAGCTGACCTTTGCAGTACATTAATAAAATATAGCATTCAATATCTCACATGAATAGAATTTTGCTTGGTGTTGCCGGTTCCATCCTCTCCCTTTTCACACTTTCAGCCCAGGACATTCTGATCAACGAAATCATGACTTCCAATGCTTCGTCGGTCATGGATATGACGTATTATAACTACACTGAATGGGTTGAGGTCTATAATCCTACCGGCCAGTTGAAGAGTCTTTCGGGTTATTATCTTTCCAAAGATACCGCCAACCTCAAGATGTGGAAGATCCCCAATTATGCGGTACCCGCCAACGGTTTTGCCATTATCTGGTTTGACAGGATGGGCGCAAGCCTGCATGCCAATTTCAGGCTTCGCAGCAACCGTGAACTGATATTGCTCTCCAATTCCGCAGGCGTCATCGTTGACTCGGTCCGCATCGAATTTCCTTACCGCAACTGTTCCTATGGAAGATATCCTGATGGTGCTGCTACCTGGAGGCATTTCAAACAACACTCCCAGGGAAGTCCCAATACCGCTGATTTTGTTGAATGGAAAGCCCCTGAACCCATATTCAGCCATGAGGCAGGACGATATGCCACGGCTATTTCACTTACCCTCGCACCGCCTGATGCCGCCTATACCATCCGGTATACCACCGACGGAAGTGAGCCTGTCGAATCATCCACCCTATACACCTACCCCATCGGCATAAACAAGACCACCACCGTAAAGGCCAGGTGCTTTGCTGCGGGACTGGTACCGGGCGAAGTGATCGCCAATACCTATTTCATCAAGGAGCATCTGTTCACCATCCCTGTGGTATCCCTTTCCATGGACCCAAAGTATTTAAATGATAACACCATAGGGATCTATACCAACGGCACCAATGGCATTACGGGCAATTGCTCCGGTTCGCCTGTGAACTGGAACCGTGACTGGGAAAGATATGCCCATATTGAATATTTTCTGGCTGACGGCACACGCATCATCAATACCGGTGCCGGAGTGAAGATAGCCGGAGGGTGCAGCCGGGGGTTTGAGTCAAAATCATTTGGCATCTATTTCCGCGATAAATACGGTGCTGACAATATCCGCTATCCCCTGTTCACGTCAAAACAGGCAGACCAGTTCAAATCGATCATGCTCCGGAACTCAGGCAATGACTTTAACCGCACGATGTTCCAGGATGCCATGATGCAAGCCCTGCTGATCGGTGAAATGGATATCGATTACAATGCCTATGAACCATCCTGCGCCTACCTGAACGGCCAGTACTGGGGGATCCTGAATACCAGGGAAAAGATCACCGAAGGGTATTTCCTGTCCAATTACGGGCTTGACGAAGACAGCATTGATTTTCTTGAAAACAGCCAGGTATTGCTTGCAGGCTCGGCTGCTGACTATACGTCACTTATGAGCTATGTCAACAGGGATCTGTCCCTGGCAGCCAATTATCAGTATGTAAAGGACCGGATGGATATTGATGAATACATCAATTACCAGATCGCGCAGATATACAGCGGGAATACCGACTGGCCGGGAAACAACATCAAATACTGGAAACCCAAAAGAGCCGGCGCAAAATGGCGCTGGATCCTTTATGATACGGACTTCGGATTCAGCCTGAGCACCAGTGCCGACCATAATACCCTCACCTTTGCCCTGGCAACTGACGGTCCCAGCTGGCCTAATCCGCCATGGTCAACCCTGTTGTTCAGGAAACTTTTGCAGAATAATGAATTCAAAAATAAGTTTATCGACAAATTCAACGTTTATATTTATTCCATCTATAATCCGGCCCGGGTGAACAGGGTTATTGATTCGTTAAGGGTGAGATTAAGTACGGAAATACCTCACCATTTCACACGCTGGGGAGGGAGCATGTCAAACTGGACCAACAACATCAACGCTGCAAGGAATTTTGCCGCTCAAAGGCCGGCCTATATGATGACCCATTTGCAGGACTATTTCGGGCTTTCCTCACCCCATGCCGTCAGGATAACCTCGAACCTTCATCAGCAATCTTTTGTTTCGCTGAATGATGTTGTCATCCATGACACCCTTTATGAGGGCAGTTGTTTTGGCGGGCGGTCTGTGAAGATCAAAGCTCTTTCGGACAAGAACTATAAGTTTAAGCAATGGACCATGCGGTATTCCAACAGTGAGACCGTAAATTTTATCACCGCCCATTCAACCTGGAAATATCTTGACACCAATCTTCAGCCTGCCGCAACCTGGAAAAACCTGTCCTTCAATGATGATAGCTGGAAATCAGGGACCGGTCAGCTTGGATACGGGGAAGGGGATGAAGCGACTGTTCTGAGCTATGGCGGCGATGCCAACAACAAAACCATAACCTCCTACTTCCGGAAAAAGTTTACGGTCAGCGATCCTTCTGGCTTCAACAGCCTTGCTGTTAGCCTGCTGCTGGATGACGGGGCTGTGATCTATCTGAACGGTAAGGAGGTTGCGCGGTATAATATGCCAACGGGGACCATTACAGGCAATACCCTGGCTGCTTCAGCCATCGCCACTGAAAACATCTATTATGCCCTCACCATCTCCGGCATAACCCTGTTAACCGGAGAGAATGTAATGGCCGTGGAACTGCATCAGAATTCTGTTACCAGTACGGACCTCAGTTTCGACCTGGTTGCTTCGGCATCCAGGATCCTCGGCTCCTCCCAGGAAACCAACCTCAATCCTGAGATCAACCTGACCCTCAGTTCTGACCTGGAACTGCTGGCTGAGTTTGAAAGAAATGATGTTATTAATAATTTGTATATCAATGAGATATGCACCAAAAACAATATCTTCCCCGACGATGAATATGAATTTGACGACTGGATAGAGTTGTACAATGCAAGCGATGACACCATCAA
>CAYWCR010000102.1:0-3045 GCA_964456825.1 uncultured Bacteroidales bacterium | reverse complement strand
AAAACGGATTATTCCTACGGACGTTATGCTGACGGCACCAGCCGGTGGTTCCTGTTGTCGGGCATGACACCAGGGGAATCCAATATATACAATGAGGTCACCGACGCCATGGATTTCAGCCAGACTTTGCTGTATCCGAATCCTGCCGATGAACTCCTTTCGGTCGACTTTGGAGAACCGCTGGATAAACCGACTACGCTGATCATATATTCGGTGCTGGGCCAGGAAATGATGCGGGCGTCATTTGAAACCGGAGTGACCCGGGAAACCCTGGATATCTCATTCCTTGATGACGGATTCTATCTGGTGACCCTTGCTGATGAGTATTCAACGGCCACGAAAAAGATTTTTAAGAAAAGCAGTAGATGATTGTTGTAACAAACTGTATCTGATATATCGTATAATTAGTAATTTCGCAACATTTAAAGAACGAACGATTCATTATGAGAAAAGTACTTTATTCACTGCTATGCATCAGTTGCTTTTTGATGTTCTCGTGTGAGAAAGAGGAAGGCGTTGGCGGGACCTCAACCATTAAAGGGAAGATTAGGGTAAGGGAATACAACGGTAATTTTACCTACAAGATCGGCGAATATTATGCCGGCGATCAGGACGTGTACATAATTTACGGCGATGATGAGGTATACGGTGACAAATTCACCACCAATTATGATGGTACATACCGTTTTGATTACCTTCGTGAAGGCAAGTATACCGTGTTTGCTTACACACTGGATTCAGCTGCTTACCCGCTGGATAAAAAAACAGCCGTGATCAGGGAGGTCACCATTACCGGGAAAAACCAGGAAATCGAAGTGCCGGACATTATAGTACTTGATTAACATGAAGATAATTCAGGATATGCCTGCAGAGAAAAAAAATATAATCAAAAATGCTGTCGGCAATATTAAGGAAATCAGCCTGGAGGAAATGGACAAGGTTGCCCTGATGAACAGGGTTGACTGGAAATTCATCCTTCCCTTCCATGATCTGCTGGAAATCATCCCGCTGCTGCAGGACCATTATCATATTCTTACGATCAAAGGCCGGAAGGTATTCACCTATAAAACCGATTATTATGATACCCCCGGGCTTAATATGTTTATCGATCATCACAACGGGAAGCTGAACCGTTTTAAAATACGGCACCGGGAATACGTGGAGTCAAACCTTGAATTCCTGGAAATAAAGTTTAAGAATAACAAGGGCAAGACGCTCAAAAAACGTGTTGAAAGCGATCATATAGGCAGCAAACCTGCCCAACAGCTGATCACCGAATATACACCTTACAATCCTACGGCGCTGGACAGAAAAATCACCACCCTTTTCAACCGGTTCACCCTGGTTGACAATCAGCTGACTTCAAGAATCACCACGGATTTCAACCTCAAATTTGTCGGTTCAGATCAAACGATACTGCTCGACAACCTGGTGATCATAGAAATCAAGCAGGAAAAGCAGAGCGCCAACAGCAGTCTTTACGCCCTGCTGAAAGAAAAATCGATCAGGCCCTGCTCTTTCAGTAAATATTGCCTGGGACTTACCATGATGAACAACCTGCCCAAGTCAAATATCTTTAAAGACACCATACGAAAAATAAACAGAATAAATCATGTTGCATAGCTTGCTGAGTATTGAAGACTACACTGCCCTTGGGCTTGACATCATCCACGTATCCGATTTCCTTGAATTGCTGCTGAGGTTTGCCCTCAATCTGGCTGTAGTAGTCACCATCGTCCGCGGACTATATTACCCCCTGGCCCGCCGCAAAGACTACCTGTTCACCTTTATACTCGTCAGTTCAGTTGTTTTCCTGCTCTGTATTTTACTTGAGAACGTAAAGCTGCAGTTGGGATTTGCTTTCGGGTTGTTTGCCATATTCGGCATCCTGCGATACCGGACCAATGCCATTCCCATCAAGGAAATGACCTACCTTTTCCTCATCATCGGCATTTCGGTGGTGAATGCGCTGGCCAACAAAAAAGTCAGCTGGGCCGAGCTGCTCTTTACGAACCTCGCCATCCTGGGCATTATCTATGTGCTCGAGCGGGTTTGGCTGGTCAGGCATGAATCGTCCAAGATCGTTGTGTATGAAAAGATCGACCTGATAAAACCTGAAAAGTACGAGCTGCTGAAAAAGGATCTTGAGGAACGTACCGGATTGACCATCAACAGAATAGAAGTTGGCCGGATAGATTTCCTCAGGGATACTGCCAAGCTGATGATCTATTATTATGAGAGCCGTATCAACCAGGCTGATGATGCTGACAATGCCTATTCCAAGGGCGACGACGATGATTAATGGTTGGTTTGACTCAACTTTTCTTCAAGGTGAAAAATAATCTTTCTATTACTGTGCGAACTATGGTTGACCGTAAATGGATATTGTTGCTGGTTTTGCTGACCGGAAGCATGCAGTTGGTATATCCGCAGCAATCCGACTTTCAGTTCTGGCCCCAGGTGAAGCTTGGATACAGCCTGTCCGATAAGTTTAACGTATCCCTGGAAGAAGAGGTCCGCCTGCGTGAAAATGCCACGCAGGTAAAAAAAGAGCTTACCGACCTGGGGTTGACTTACAAAATGAATAAATTCCTTCGCTTCAGTTTAAACTACCGGCTGGAGCTGACCTTTAGAAATCGCGATGAATTTTCATGGCGCAGCGGTATGTATGTTGATGTAATGCTTCGCAAGGCGTTTCAACGGTTTCAGGCAGATTACCGGATACGGTTCCAGTCGCCCAAGGTTGAAGCCATCTCGGAGATCTCTTCATCCAGCCAGTGGTTGAAGAACAGGCATAAGGTCAGCCTTCAGTATGATATTAAAGGTATTCCCCTCACCCCGGAGATTGAGGCTGAGCTTTTCATTCCTTTTGAAAGGCAACAATCGCTGATGATTGATGAATACAGGCTATGGGCCAAGCTGTCTTATGCCCTGAACAAAAAGAATGAGATCGGCATTAAATACGGGATCCAGCAGGAGATTAACGTGGCTGATCCGATAAGGGCGTATATTCTGGGAATTAGCTATTCGCTGGATTTTAATTAA
>CAYWCR010000101.1:0-13750 GCA_964456825.1 uncultured Bacteroidales bacterium | reverse complement strand
AAAAGAAACGCTGCAGGTCGATATCCAGCAAAGCCCCTCCGCCAATGAAAAATTCAAGCCTTCCTCCAAATGCCTCCCGTACTTTGCTGAACAGTATCTTGTCAAATAATACGTTAAGGGGTTTAAGGAGGATCCTGAGCCCTTTGCCCTTGTCCAGGCCGTTACCGTTGAAAGCATATGCAATATGGAGCCCCAGCCTGAAAAGCCTTTCAGCCATCTTCCCTTTTTCACGGATACCTTTTTCAATATTCTTTCTGAAACTCTTGGCCAGCGTAGGAACACTCATGAGAAAATGCGGCCGGATTTCCTTTATATTGATGGGTATGTTTTTAGTGGTCTCTATACCGGTTTCCCCAACCTGAAGGGAGGCCATGCTGGCACCGCAGGCCATCAGGGTGTATATACCACAGGTATGTGCAAAAGCGTGATCCCAGGGCAGAAACAATAAGGTTGTCCATTCGGGGGGGACTGAAAACAATGAAAGCGACTGCTTTATATTGGCCAGGTAATTCTTATGGGTTAGAACAATACCTTTGGGATCCGCGGTTGTGCCCGATGTATAGCATATATTGGCAGGGTCGTCAGGCCCAAGGGATTGCCACCGTTCAGTAAAGGCCTTTTCATGGATCTTCAGGAATTCTTTTCCTGATTCCAGTATGTTGCCAAAATATTTCTCATGGCTGGCATATGTGGCCTGAGGGTCGAAAAGGATAATCTTCTCAATGGTATCAATTTCTTTAAGCAAAGGATTTATCTTTTTCGCCTGCTGTTTTGAAGTAATGATGAATCTTGCCCCTGAATGTTTTAACCTGAATTTTATTTCCGATGGCTCTGTAAGCTTAATGGACAGCGGAACATCCACAGCTCCGACATAAAACATACCGATTTCGCTGATCACCCATTCATTACGGCCTTCTGCCAACATGGCAATGCGATCACCTTTGTTAACGCCCAGTTGTATCAGTCCTGCTGCAAACTGATATACTGTTTCCTTTATCTCGCCATATGTGGTGCCCGAGAATGCGGTGTTCTTTTTCTCAAGGAGGTATACATTACCGGTGTATTTTTTAACACAGTCTTCAAATAGGTCAATAAGGGTTTTCATGATCTTTGGTGTTTATTCGACCACCAAATTAATAAAAAATCCTTGAAAACATTACAATATCCCTTCCTTCCGCCTGCTCTGACGCCAGATCAATATTTAGAACCACATAAGGACACAAAAGAACACAATAGAATAAAATGTATTATGGCTTATGTGATCTTATGTGACCTTATGTGGTTCTTATATTATTAGCAGTTCCGGCGCATTTGCCGGATTAGCATTTAACCACCATCCCGAAAGCCTTCGGGACAAAGGCATAAAATATAAATGCAGCCTATTGCCATATGGCAAAACACTGCATTTTTGTGCCTTTGTGCTTTAGAGGTGAGAAATTTATATTGTTGTTTCTGTTACACCTGATTTCAGTGGTGGACGGTAACGGGGTTCATCAGCGCATCCATCATGGAGAACAGTTCTACCAGATTGATGGGTTTTGTCACATAACCGTCACTTCCGGCGGAAATGCATTTGTCATATTCATCATTCATGGCATTGGCGGTCTGGACAATAATGGGAAGTTGGGGCTTAAAAGACCTGATCTGTCTGATGGCTTCCAGCCCGTCAAAAACAGGTAACTGCAGATCCATCAGTACCATGTCAATATGATTGTTAAGGCGGCAGAATTCAACGGCCTGTTGCCCGGTGATGGCCCATATGATATTGATATTGGTTCTTCTTGACAATACAAGCTCGATATAGCGAAAACTCATTTCATCATCCTCAGCTACTAAAACAGTCCGGTCTTTCCAGTTATAGTCCATACAATTATTGTGTTTCAACATTAGTAATTATGTTTCCCTTATATACGGCATTAATAGCCGGCAGGTAAAACATTATTGATGAAAGGTCATTTTGGAAGTTTAAATGAATTAAAGAAGGCGATTAAAATAAAAAGCGTAACGCGCACCGACATGATATGAATTATTGTTTACCTGATTGTTTTTATGTAATTTTTAAGAAAATAATACACTATGAATCCTTCCTTTGATCCGGCAGAAAAAATTCAGGACTTGCTGCAGTTTGGCGAGTTTGGAGGTGTTAATCCTTCCATTACCGATAGCTCTACCTTTACCTTTATGGATCCTGTCACCATGACAGAGACTTTCCTTGGCCATACCGAGGGTTGTTTCCTGTATTCAAGGCATTGGAATCCCAGCAATAAATATCTGGCTCAGGCACTGGCGTCGATGGAGGAAACTGAAAATGCCTGGGTAACCGCATCGGGGATGGCGGCCATAACCTGTTCCATAATGCAACTGTGCAATTCAGGAGATCATCTGATAACCAGTGTGACCACTTACGGGGGCACTTTTGCCTTCCTCAGGAACTACCTGCCAAAGTTTAATATATCCGTAAGCTTCGTTGATATTACAGATCTGAGCGAAGTACAAAAAGCCATCAGGCCGAACACGAAACTCATTTACACAGAAACAGTTACGAATCCCTTGCTTCAGTTTTCTGATATTTCCGCCCTGGCCGCAATAGCAAAGGAACATGGGATCCTGCTGATGGTCGACAATACATTCAGCCCTATGATCATGTCGCCGGCCAGACTGGGAGCCGATATTGTGGTTTATAGTCTTACCAAGTTCATCAATGGAAAAAACGACTGTGTAGCAGGCGCTATTTGCGGGAAAAATGATTTTATTGCTGCCTTGTCCAATGTAAATGACGGTACGGCCATGTTGCTGGGACCCGTACTTGATCCCCTCCGGTCTTCCGGCATCCTGAAAAACCTGCATACGCTGCATGTAAGGATAAAACAGCATAGCCAAAATGCCTTGTATATGGCAAAAGGATTGAAAGAACTTGGCCTGAAAGTGATTTATCCGGGATTACCAACGCATCCGCAGCATATACTTTTCAGTTCCATGATGAATCCGGGGTATGGTTATGGAGGGATGCTGACCCTCGATATGGAAACCACCGAAAAGGCCAATGAACTTATGCGGATGATGCAGGGAGAAGGCGTTGGTTACCTGGCCGTGAGCCTTGGATATTTTAAGACCCTGTTCAGCAATTCAGGCAAAAGTACTTCCTCGGAGGTGCCGGAAGAGGTTCAACGGAAGATGGGACTTTCGGAAGGTTTGATCCGGTTTTCGGTTGGACTTGATAACAATATTGAAAGGTCTTTGATGAAAGTGAAATATTGTTTGACCAACCTCCGTATAATTTGATTAAAGAATTGCGGGAAGGGTGCTCTTGCTTTATCTTTGATTCAGGTTCAAAAAGTGTAAATTACCATGAAAAAGTTCTTTTTACCAATCGTATTTGCAGGTTTGATTTTGTTTACATTTTCGGGTTGCGAAGAATTACTGGATAAAATCGGGGTAACGATAAACACCGATTATACGGAGATTGATTTTACGGTTAATCCCGACCAGGCAGGCACCTATACGGAAACAGCGGAAATAGTTGATTCTGACCTTGACAGCCTCATTGAAGCTGAAGGCCAGGATTTGGGTGAGCTGAATTCCGTGAAAATAAAGGATGCCACGATTCAGGTCATGGGCGAAGGCAACCTTGATCCTTTTGAATCTTTCCTGATGACGATTGAAGCCCCCGGCAAAGAGAAAATCACGATAGCCGAGGTAACTTCCGTGCCGACTGGTTTGACAGAGATGCCTCTTACCAAGGAAGAAACAGACCTTTCGGATTTTCTGAAATCGGATCAATACACAATAAGGGTTAAAACTGTACTTGATCAGGATTTGGAAACGCATATGAATATGCGGGTCAGGGTACGTTTTGAAGTAAAGGTTGGGCTGTAATGCAACAAGCTTGTACCTTCATTTAAGTTTTGATCCCGGTGGAATCCCACCGGGATTTTTTTTACTTAAGAAAGTCCGAACAAGGAACAACGAAAACTGAACCTGCCTGCCGGCCAGGCAGGAACTGAAGTCAAGATAAATGACGCCTTATCTGCTAAATTCGACATTCAGCGTACCTTGTTCGGTATTCATATTCCTCAGGCAATTATTCTTATCATGTGCAGGACAGAGACTCATGTAAACAAAACGGATAGAATGTTTTTTCAGCATAATATCATTTATCCCTTTAAAAACAAAACCGGGGCAGATTTGTTATAACCATAGATAAATAAAACAAGGAGAACTTTTTATGGCATTCACACTTGAGCCGGGAGCGCATGCAAAAAATTTCAGCTTGCCCGCAACCGACGGGAAAACATACAGTTTGGCAGATTTTAACGAAATTCCTTACCTGGTCTTGTTTTTTACCTGCAATCATTGTCCCTATGTACTCGGATCGGATGAAACAACACGGGAAACAGCACTGAAATATGCAACGCGTGGGGTGAGGTTTATCGCTATCAATTCCAACAGTCCCAATACCTATCCTGAGGATGATTTTCAGCATATGGTGCAGCGAATGGAGGATAAAAAATTCCCCTGGCTTTACCTCCACGATGAAACACAGGAGGTTGCCCTGGCATATGGGGCTTTGCGTACCCCTCATTTTTATTGTTTCAATGAAAAACGTGAGCTGGTTTATACCGGACGTGGAGTTGACAGCCCAAGGGATATCTCCAGGATGACGGTAAATGACCTTGACAGGGCTCTTTCAGAGCTTACCGCTGGTATTGAAATCAGCGTTCCGGTGACCAATCCAATTGGCTGTAATATCAAATGGGAGGGCATGGATAAGCACTGGATGCCGCCGGAAGCTTGTGATTTAGTATAGGATCAAGAACCAAGAGCCAGGAACCAGGAATCAAGAGCCAGGAATCAAGAATCAAGATATAAGATAAAAGAACTTATTTATAAGAACAGAGACTTTCAACAGATCGGTAAACCTGCCTGCCGGCCTCGCTCCGCCATAGCGGCTGCGCCAAGGCGATGCAGGCAGGTCAACCCATCATCCTGGTTGAAATCCCCTGAAATATTTCATGAACTGGACCCTTTCAAAAGCGGCCGGATTATCGCTTTTTGCCTGACTAAACCGACCCTTGAACTGGTCAATGGACTGATATCCCTTTTTGTCCATCCATTTTTCAAGATCATTCAATATAATCCGTAAATGATCATGGCCATGTTTGTACAAGGCAGAGACTATCTCTACCGCATCAGCACCGGCGAGTAATTGCTTGATCAGCCCGTTGCCGTCATGAATGCCGGTGGATGCGGCGAGACTGCAATCGATCCTGCCTGACATGATCGCGATCCATCGCAATGATTGATATAAATCTGAGGGACTGCTGAGTACTGCATTTGAGGTATATTCAAATGTATCCAGGTCAATATCAGGATTATAAAAACGGTTAAATAACACCAGTCCTTTAATCCCTGTCCGGGAGATTTTCTTCAGAAAGGAAGCCAGATCTGAGAAATAATAACTGAGCTTAACGATTACAGGTATTTGCACTTGCTTAATAACCTCATGGATAATATCAAAATATGTCTTTTCATTTTCTTCCGCGCTGCGATGCAGATCACTGGGCAATACAAAAATATTCAGTTCGATGGCATCAGCACCGGCTTTTTCAATCTCTTTCGGGAAATAGGTCCAGTGCGCCGGAGTCAGGCAGTTAATGCTGCCAATCAGGGGAATGGATAAAGCGTGCTTGGCTGTTTCGACCTGACGCAGATAGGTGAGGGTCATCTCTTCGGGGCCTTCATAGAAATCATAATAATCAATGGTTTCGGGATACAGAAAGCCTTCTGCATTCATACGGTTAAGACTGGCGTTCATGTCCTTTAGTATTTCCTCTTCAAAGAGCGATTTAAGGACAATGGCAGCGGCACCTTTGTTTTCAAGGTCCAAAATATTCTCAATGGAATCCGAGAGGCCTGAGCTTCCGATGATGATGGGGTTCCTTAACTGCAAACCTGCAAATGAAGTAGTTAGATCAGCCATAGTAATATCGTTATAAATAAATCTTTAACCTTTGTTCTAATGTCTTGGATTCTTAAAGTTAGCAAATCACATCAAAAAAAACTTATTAACAAGCGGTTAATCTTCAGATATCTGCATTATTTTATTTCATGGCAGTGTTTATTAACACAAATAAATGGGCCGGATAAAGGTCTTTTCTTATCTTAGCTTTTCAGAAGTAGTTCCTAACCATATTATTAATTCCGATGAAAAGAGTAATTATAGCCTCGCTCGTTATAATGCTTGTGATGCCTTCCTGCAAGTTTATTAAAACGAAGATCCTTTCCAAAAAAGTGGATACGCTTTCAGCGTTTGTTGATACCTTGAGTCATGCTGAAAGAATAGATTCCTCCATATATTACCAGGATATGGTGAACGAAATGCAGCAGGAATCGCAGCCTGCTGTAATCCCTGCTGAAAGTCAACCGGCTGCAGTGTTGAATGCACAGTACTATATGGTTGTCGGAAGCTTTATGGTTCCGGAAAATGCAGCCAAATATGCTGAAAAAATCAGGGGCATGGGCTATGAAGGCGGGATCATTTCCGGATACGGAGGCTTTCAGATGGTTACGGCGAAATCCTACAGCAATTTCAGAACCAGCATAGCAGAAATCGATCAATTCAGGGCAGAAGTTACACCCAATGCCTGGGTGTATGTTAAAAAATAAGTGATTCCGGTTTATCCGGGATCACTTGTTTTATTCAGGAATTTCCCGTCATAATAAAGAGCGGCTGAAACTCAAAGCTTTTATAGTGCGGCCGCAATCTTTCCACGTTGTAATACCGCTTGACATCAACCACTTTATTGGTGCTGGTAACCACATCTATCGGAGCGTTATCATAACGCCCGTTGCGCAATACCACAAGCCGCCCATGAATACCTTTCAGGATCAGATCCAGGGCAAGATTGCCGTAAGCCATGGGCACAATGGAATCGATGGCATCAGGATCGCCGCCTCTTACCAGATATCCAAGCTGCTGATAAATAGTATTGACTTTTTTACCCTTGTTGAACCGGGGAGAAAATTCTTTAATCTTATCTGAAATAAGTTCACCAATACCGCCAAGTTTGGCGTGCCCATAAGCATCTTTTTCGCCTGACCGGAAAACCATTTCGCTTGAACCGGTCATCATGGCGCCTTCAGAAACCAGTACAACAGAATAATGGCTGGGGTTTTTCACCCGGTCTTCAATCAGGAGCTGTGTCAGCAATTCGGCACTGAATTTATATTCCGGTATAACACAGCGGTTAGCTGCACCTGCCATAGTTGGCAGCATGGCTGTAAATCCTGCATACCTGCCGAAAACCTCCAATACCAGGATGCGTTCATGAGAACCGGCTGATGTGCGGAGTGTATTGCACATCTGGATGGTGCGTGTAACACAGGTGCTGAATCCAATACAATAATCGGTTCCGGGAACATCATTGTCCATGGTCTTGGGGATAGCAACAACTTTTACCCCTTCGGCATACAATCTGACTCCGTAGGTCAGTGTATCATCACCCCCGATGGGCACCAGATAATCAACGCCAAGGTATTCAAGGTTTTTAATAACTTCATCCGTGAGGTCATTGAATTCATTTTTGTATTTGTCACGGTATTGTTCAGGGACCTCAGATTTAGGAACATGGCTGGGGCGGGTGCGTGAGGTGTGCAGGAAAGTACCTCCTGTCCTTCCGGCCTTGTTTACCAATTCTTCGGTCAATATCATATATTTTTCGCTGTTATCGGCCTTCTTGTCCCTTATAAATTCTGTAATACCTGCCCATCCTCTTTTAAGGCCGATTACCTGGTATCCTTCCCTCAGTGCTCTGATCGTTATGGCCCTGATGGCAGGATTTAATCCGGGTACATCCCCGCCACCCGTAAGAATTGCTATGGTGCCCTTTTTCTTTTTTACTGTGACCATGGTACAAGGTGTTTTGATAATTGACGTTGAATCAACAGTTAAATATATCAATTTTTAACACAAAAAAAAAGCCCCGTAAAATGGGGCTTTGGGATTACCATCCAAGAATTTTTCTAAAATCATATTCTTCCGGATCGTCAAGGAATTTCTTGGCTGCCTTGTAATCATTTTTGGTAATATAATGCAGATTATTATCAAATACCAGTTTCACCCTTTCCGAATCCACATTGACCAGCCGGGTTTTGACTTTGCCGTGTTCATCTTCCACATCTTTCAGATAAAGCGGTGCAACATCTCCTTTGTGGGTCTGCATAATCATACAACCGGTTAATCCTTCCTGAAAAAGCTTGAAAATCCCTGTCCCGAGCAAGGTGGCATAAGCCAGGTCGTATGCAATCGGACGGATGCACCGGAGCTCATAGCCAATTTCATTGGGCCGGCTTCTTACGGAAATATTGAGTTTTTTTAGCTTCCGCTGCACCAGCAGATTGAATATATGAGCTTTACTTACATTGCCCAACTCGGGATGACCATGCTCATCATAGGTAAAATTGATACCTGTTCCTTCAATTTCTTCATCACTCATGAAATGGAAAACCCCTTCACTGAT
The DNA here is from genome assembly GCA_964456825.1 of uncultured Bacteroidales bacterium. Lineage (GTDB taxonomy): Bacteria > Bacteroidota > Bacteroidia > Bacteroidales > UBA10428 > UBA5072. Next base: position 5,231 of record CAYWCR010000101.1, on the reverse strand, counting down.
GATGGCAACTCCATAGTCAATTCCCATCAGTCTTCTTTTAACCATGGATGAAATGATCATCCGTGTAATTTTATCAAAGGTGATCTTGGTTTTGTTAAACATCTCAGGAATGATAATCATGGGGAAGTGACAGGCTGTCCCGATGCCAAAGGCAAGGTGCCCGGCCTCACGGCCCATGGCTGATACCACAAACCAGTTACCGCTGGTACGGGCATCTTCATATATCGTCGTACCGATCTTCACCCCTTCTTCCTTGGCTGAATGATAACCGAAAGTGGGAATTCCTTCGGGCAACGGCAAATCATTATCAATGGTCTTGGGAACATGAATATTGGAAACCTTGACCTTGTTTTTTTCAAGGAATTTACTGAGCCGGTTTGCCGTTGAAGCCGTGTCATCTCCGCCAATGGTGACCAGTAACTTAACATTATTATTGACAAAAAAATCAACCTTGAATTCTTCGTCTTTGGGTTTATAACGGCTCATTTTAAGTGCAGAGCCTCCGCGGCTGTAAATGCTGTCAGCAAAAGAGAAGTCCAGCTCCTCAGTATTCGGCTTATCGGTAAATAGGGTCTTATATCCCTCATGGATCCCGATAACCTTAAAACCGGCATTCAGAAAAACCTTGGTAACGGAACCGACAACTGTATTGATTCCGGGAGCAGGACCGCCTGCACATAGAATAGCTATGGATTCATTCATGGTTATGATTGATTATCAGTTATGTGAAAAAATGTTAACATAAAATTGGGTGAGCAAAGATGTAAATATATTTTTAATATGGAAATTTTTGAGCGAAAATTCTTGCCGGTAAATGCAAAACCCTTATCAAGGTGTGTGACAGTTCAATGCTCCTTATAATTACAGGTTCTTATCCTCAAGTTCCATCAATTGAAACCATGAAAGACAGGAATTGAATTGTCGAAACAGATTCAATGTTTCTTGTCATAGGTTGGTAAATTAAATACCCTATATTTGAGGTCTTAAAATTTTAACATGTTGAACAACACTAAATCACTAAGGGAAAACAAGGCATTGCGCTGGGGCATACTATTGCTCATCAGTTTTGTCATGGCTGCCAATTACTATTTCTATGATGCCCTTTCACCCCTGAAACAAAAGATGGGGGAAATGCTGGGCTTCTCATCATCAGATTACGGATTCTTCATTGCAGCCTACTCCTTTCCCAATGTGTTTTTATTCATGGCCGTCCTGGGAGGTATGATCGCTGACCGGTTTGGAATAAGGATTACGGGATTTACTTTCGTTTTTTTCATGGTTGCAGGTTCCTGCATTACCTGGTACGGCGCTTCATCTTATTTTAATGATGGAGGATTTGGATATTCCCTGATGGATTCTTTCTGGACAAGCAAGGCTCCTGCATTGAAAGTCATGTCACTGGGGTATTTTCTGTTCGGCCTCGGAGCAGAAACCAGTATCGTTGTAATCACAAAAACTATTACAAAATGGTTTAAGGGAAAAGAAATCGCCCTTGCCATGGGCACTAATCTGGCCATTGCACGGCTTGGATCAGCCATGTCACTGGTCGTTACGCCTCAGCTCATGGAACCCGAATGGACAAAACCCATCTGGTTCGGAGCCTTATTGCTCGGTATTGGCTTTGTCATTTTTATCCTTTACATGGGCATAGACCTTCGTTTCGACCGGCATGAAAAACAAATTCATACGGATACTGAAGAACTCTTTCGGTTACGTGATATCGCTAAATTACTGACCAACAAATCATTCCTCTACATTGCCCTGCTTTGTGTAACTTTTTATTCAGCGGTCTTTCCATTCATGAAATATGCACCTGACTTGTTGCAGAACAAGTTTTCATTCTCTGAAAAACTAAGCGGGATTATCAGCTCTTCGGTTTATTTCAGCACCATTCTCTTTACTCCCTTATTCGGATGGTTCACGGATAATAAGGGGAAAAGCGCCAGTTTGATGATCTATGGATCAGGTCTGTTGGTACTGGTTCACCTGATATTATCCCTGACAACCCTGACGCCGATCATACCGATGATCATGCTGGGAATTGCCTTTTCATTAATCCCCGCTGCCATGTGGCCATCCGTTACCAAGATCGTGGATCAAAGCCGGATTGGTTCCGCGTATGGCCTGATGTTTTCTATTCAGAATTTAGGATTGTGGGGATTCGCATTATTGATTGGTTATGTGCTGGATAAGGCAAATCCGGGTGTTACAGCTGAACTGGTTAATGCCGGAGAGGCTACCTTTGATTATACCAAACCGATACTGATGTTGGCATTGCTGGGCTTGCTGGGCTTGCTGTTCGCTTTTCTGCTCAGACGGGAAGACAAAGTCAGCGGATATGGGCTGGAATTACCGAATAAGAAAAGCTATTCGTGACCTCACACGTCCCTGCTTGTCCCTTCTTCAACCCTTTTCCCTTGTCCCCTGCCTCGCCGGCAGGCAGGCTTGTCCCTATTTCTTAAAATGATCTGTTTCCGGTCAGGTCCCAGGGATACGATGGTAACAGGCACGCCGGTTTCCTTTTCAATGAATTTAATATACTGGATAAGCTCAGCGGGCATTTCACTTTCTGTTGTCACTTTTGATATATTGCATTTCCATCCCTTCATCTCTTTATATACCGGTTCTGTAATATCATCCAGATCATGCGGCAGGATTCCGGTTTCAACACCATTCACGATATATTTTACAGCAATCTTTATGGTGCTGAAATCAGAAAGCACATCGGCCTTGGTCATGTATAGCTGGGTTACCCCGTTAATCATGATAGAATACTTTAATGCCACGAGGTCAAGCCAGCCACATCGTCTTGGCCTGCCTGTCGTGGCCCCGTATTCATGACCGATCTCCCGCAACAGTTTGCCCGTAATATTTTCCTGCTCGGAAGGAAAGGGTCCTGAACCGACACGGGTGCAATAAGCCTTAAAAACGCCCAGTACCTCTCCGATTTTTGTGGGAGCAATACCAAGGCCTGTGCAGGCTCCGGCACATATGGTATTAGACGACGTAACATAGGGATAAGAACCAAAATCGATATCGAGCATGGTACCCTGGGCCCCTTCGGCAAGGACTTTCCTGCCTTCGTTTAGTTGCTGATTGAGGAATATTTCGCTGTCGATAATGTCATATTTTTTTATCTCTTCAATGCCCTCAAACCATTCTGCTTCCTGCTCTTCAATATGATAGGGGAAATTATACAGTTTCAGCAGGTCCTTGTGTTTCTCTTTGAGGAAATGATATTTTTCGGCAAAAGCAGGAGATATGATATCCCCGACGCGTAATCCATTCCTGCCGGTCTTGTCCATATAAGTTGGGCCAATCCCCTTAAGCGTGGAACCGATCTTGGTCTGACCTTTGGCGGCCTCGGAAGCTGCGTCAAGTATCCGGTGAGAGGGCAATATCAGGTGGGCTTTTTTGGAGATCATCAGTTTGTTCTTCAGTACTGTCCCCAGTGCTGTCAGCGCTTCAACCTCTTTTTTGAATACTACCGGATCAATCACAACCCCGTTCCCGATAATATTTACCTTGTCGGCATGAAAGATCCCCGATGGAATGGTATGAAGAACATGCTTGATGGCATTGAATTCAAGGGTATGTCCGGCATTGGGACCTCCCTGAAAACGGGCTATTACATCATATCCGGGAGTCAGCACATCCACAATCTTACCCTTGCCTTCGTCTCCCCATTGAAGGCCTAATAATACATCTACTTTCATTAAATGGTATGATTTTGAAAAGTTCAGGCGAAAGGTACAAATTATTTCGGGAATGACAAGTAACCAGTAAAGACGCTATTAGTAACGTCTCTACGACCTATTTCTTTCGTTTTTCCGGCATATCTTTTTTCTTGCCGTAAATGTAAAGCGAATGGTGGCTGGGGATAAAACCGTTCAGTTCACAGGCCGTATTGATGATTTCCTGCATGCGGGGATCACAGAATTCAATCACACTGCCACTTTCGATATCTATTAAATGGTCATGCTGGATGCATTGATAGGCTCTTTCAAACTGGGCAATGTTCTTTCCGAACTGGTGTTTCACAACCAGGCTGCAATCGAGCAGCAATTCAATGGTATTATAAAGAGTAGCCCGGCTTACCCGGTAATTCTTGTTCTTCATTAAAACATACAGGGTTTCGATATCAAAATGCCCCGCGTTTTCATAAATCTCATCAAGAATTGCATACCGTTCCGGAGTTTTGCGATGACCCTTTTTCTCGAGATAGACGGTAAATATTTTTTTAACCGTTTCTTTTGTTTCAGCGGAAACCATAAAATACTTTTGTTTTTAGGTATTGACTAAGTTAAAAAAATTTCAGTCAACTCGTATTTTTATTTAATCTAAATTATTATAACAAACGGGGAGGGAAATGGTTTCAGGGAATGTGGTAAAGGTTGTGAAGGTTGTGAAGGTTGTGATGGTTGTGATGGTCAACCAATCAACCAACCTGCCTGCCGGCAGGAAGGTCACCAAATCACCAAATACTTATCTCGTGTACTTGACAAAATAGGCAACCTTTTCGATGGAAGTAATGATATCAGATTCCTCAAGTGCTATATCGGCCGGAACATTGATATTGATCGTGGTGAAATTAAGAATGCCCTTGATGCCTGATGCCACCAGCGCTTTTGCCATCTCCTGTGCGGCTGATGACGGAACGGAGAGAATAGCTATGGTTATATCCCTGGATGCGATAATTTCACGAAGTCTTTCAATGGAATAACACTGGATGCCGGAAAGAGAGGATCCGATTTTCTTGGGATCAATATCAAAGGCCGCCACCAGTTTCAACATAGGCCTTTTATTCAGCAGGTAGGTAGATAATGCTTTCCCCAGGTTGCCATACCCGACCACGGCAAGGTTCATCACTTCCCTGGGGTCAATGATTTTACCGATGGCTTTCGAAAGGTCTTTGATGTCATAACCAATTCGGCTCTGGCTTGAATAGCCAATGAACATAATGTCACGCCGCACCTGAACGGCAGTTATGTTATGCAATTGGGCCAGTTCATGCGAGAAAATATGCGTTTTACCTTCATCCAGGCAGCGGAGCATAGTTCTCCGGTACTCGCTAAGTCTCTTAACTGTCTTTTCAGGTAATGCTTTCATTATTTAATTAGCTTGGGAGGGCTAAAATAAGGAAAAAGTTTGAAAATTGGTAAACGATGAACTAAGAACCGTAATCAATCAAGTAAACGGTTAACGGAATTCCATAGCTAACCTGCCTGCCG
>CAYWCR010000100.1:0-13860 GCA_964456825.1 uncultured Bacteroidales bacterium | reverse complement strand
TCAATGGCTTCTTTGGCTTCGTCATCGTTTGCCATTTCAACGAAAGCAAAACCTTTACTTCTGCCAGATACCTTGTCAGTGATAATTTTTACCGAGGTGACCTCTCCGTATTGTTCGAACAGGTTTCTCAGCATTTCTTCAGTAGCCTGATAGTTTACGTTACCTACATAAATGTTCATAAGAAATTAAATCTAAAAAGTTAAAAAATCGAACAAAGGTAAAATAATTTATCAATATAATCTGCGATTAGGGGTAAAAATATTTGTTTTTTTACGGAAAAAGAGTGCAGGCAGGGACATGGCATGCCATGTCCCTGCATCATATTTATGGGATCCCGGCATTCCTAATCATTGTTTTCCGCGCCTTTTTGCACTGAAAAGATCTCACTGATAAGGATTTCATATTTATTAGCCAGAAATTTGCGCTTCAGCTTCAGGGTGGGAGAGAGCTCTCCGGTGTTGGGGCTCCACTCTTCCTGCACCAGCCTGAATCGTTTGATCTGGTCTGTTACTCCCAGTTGCTTGTTCATCTCGTTTACCACCCGCTGATAACGGGCATTGACCTTCGGGTCAGATATAAGGTCGAGGTTATCCCTGAAGGTCACGTTATGCAGGGAAGCCCATTTGTGCAGATAACCAAAATCGGGAGAGATCAGTGCACTTGCAAACTTCTGATTTTCACCGATTACCATCACCTGTTCAATAAAATCGGATTCCTTTAACTTATTTTCGATCAGCTGCGGTGCAACATATTTTCCACTGGAAAGCTTGAATATTTCCTTTTTCCGGTCGGTGATCTTAAGGTATTTACCCTCCACCATAATACCGATATCACCGGTATGAAGCCATCCTTCCCCGTCAACCACTTCACGCGTCAGTTCAGGCTCTTTATAATAACCAAGCATCACATTTTTACCCCTGCAGAGGATTTCACCATCTTCCGCAATCTTGATTTCTACACCGGGAACGGCAGGGCCTACCGTGCCGACTCTTATTTCACCTGTTGCCGGAGGCCGGTTGGTAGCGATGACAGGTGCCGCTTCCGTCATGCCATAACCTTCAGACACCGGAATACCGGCAGCATTAAAAATTATGGCAAGGCGAGGCTGCAGGGCTGCTCCCCCGGTCACAATGATTTCGATCTGACCGCCCAGGGCTTCGCGCCATTTGCTGAATATCAGTTTATCCGCAATTTTCAGCTTAAGCCTGTAAAACCATCCATTCCCGGAAGGCACCTTGTATTTCATGCCCAGGTTGACCGCCCAGAAAAAGATTTGCTTTTTGATACCATGCAATTCCCTTCCTTTGGCGATAATCTTGTCATAGGTCTTTTCCAGCAGCCTGGGAACAGATATAAAGACATGGGGTTTCACCTCCCTCAGATTTTCTGCAATGGTTCCGATGTTCTCGGCGTAATATATACTGGTGCCCACACGCTGGAAATAATAATTGATGGTGCGTTCAAATACATGACTGATGGGGAGGAAACTTAATGTCCTGTGGCTGGTATTAAAATCAAAAATCTTCGTAATAGCGTCTACATTGCTCAGAATATTGCCGTGCGATAACATGACGCCTTTTGGATTCCCCGTGGTGCCTGATGTATAAATAAGCGTCACCAGGTCATCCGGCGTGATCCCGGCTTTTAATTCTGCCAGAAGATCCTTATACCGGGCCTCATTTTCCTGTCCGAGCCGGGTGATCTCCTGCCAGTTTCTTACCTGGGGAATGACGCTGAAACTATATATATCCCTGACAGAAGCTATTTTTTTTGCGATGGGAGAGATCTTATCATACAGTTGTTTGTCGGATATAAAAATAAGGGCAGGTTCCACATGATTCAGAATGTATTCATAATCCTCGAAACTGATGGTGGGATAGATCGGAACGTGCACGATTCCCGCCTGCGCCATGCCCATATCCAGGAAATTCCATTCCGGACGGTTGTTGGAAATACTCACGATCCGGTCTCCCTTTTTCAGGCCGATGGCCATCAGGCCGTAACTTATCTGATAGGCATTACGGAGGAAATCCTGTGTTGAGTATTTTATCCAGTTCCCTTTTTCCCGGGCGACCAGCATATCGGTTTTATCCGGACAGATCTGTCTGAGGTTATCAAGAAGGTCGAAGGTTCTTAGGAATTCCATATGATTTGGGATATATGTGATGATTAAACGCGGTAAAGATATGTTTTTTTGGATAATATGAAAGTTAACAAAAAAGGCTCAGGCTAATGCCTGAACCTTTTTTCAATTTTTCCGGAGGAGATAAGAACTCCTAAAATCTGTATCCTACTGACAGGCCAAAACCTGTATTTGACATTTTTGATTCATCATCAGTATCCTCATCACCTTCATAGGCAGGAGTCATATCCAGCAAGCCAAGCTGGGTATTTAGCTGGAACGAAAGGCCGAAGCCCAATTCATAGCCGACAAAGAGGTTGGCTCCGGCATCAAGTCCTTTAAGAAACAGGAGATCATCCTCGTAATCATCAGCGGTTACCTTGTTCTTAAATTTAATATCCATTTCAGCACTATAATCAACCCCCATGACTTCTCCTTCTGATTTTAGTTTTCCCATTATGCCATAGGCAACATAGGGGCCAAATCCTATCATAAGATGCCCGTTGCCCAGTGCCGGCTTGTATACCAGATTAATGTCCAGTTCCAGGTATGACAGGTTATATTTGCTCGTAACTTCTTCATTTTCATCTTTCGCTCCCTTGGTTGCGAAAAGCAAACCCGGCTGCAGGTAAAATTCTTCGGCAATACCTATTTCATAGTTTATTCCGGCATGGAAGGCAGGAATCATTTTTAATTCAAGCTTGTCTCCGTCCGATTCTTTGCCGTTAATATTTTGCAGGCCGACGCCGGCACGTATGCCAAAGCCTTGAGAATATGCAACAACAGTCATCATTACCATCGCTGCCATTAATGTCCAGATCTTTCTTTTCATATTGTTCGTATTAATTTAAGGTTATGGAAATGTTATTTTATTTGCCTTCAGCTTCTTTCTGAGCCTCAGCCTTCATTTTGTCACTGGCATAGATCAGGAATTCCACACGGCGGTTTCCTGCCCGTCCTTCATCCGTATCATTGGTATATTTGGGTGCTTCCTCACCGTAACCTTTGATGGAAAGTCTTGCAGAAGGAATGTTTTTTTGTGTGAGATAGGAGGAAACAGATGTGGCGCGCTGCACCGATAAATTCTGATTGTATTCCGTACTTCCCTTGCTGTCGGTATGCCCCTGTATTTCAATATTGGTGTCGGAATATTTATTGAATATATCGATAATCTTGTCCAGGCTTTGCTTTGAATCAACAGTCAGATCGGACTTATTGAAGTCGAACAATACCTTGTCGGGAAGCTCCAGGATTATACCTTCGCCAAACCGTTCAACCGTTGCATCAGGCAATTCCTTTTTGAGTTCTTCTGCCTGTTTATCCATTTGATTGCCAATAACAGCTCCGGCAACACCTCCCACGGTGGCTCCAATAATGGCACCCAGTGCTGTATTGCCGGATGCCCTGCCGATAACGGCTCCTGCTGCTGCACCGGTAGCCGTGCCGACAGCTGCGCCCTTTTGCGTTTTGTTCATGCGTGCACAGCCCGAAAGCAAAACAACAGCAACGACAAAACATCCAAATAGTAATTTTAGCGTTTTCATGATCATTAAATTTTGATTTAGTTAAATAGAAACACTATTAACTAAAATTAATGAAAAAATATCAGATTAACCAAACTATTGTTATAACTTGCTGATAATAAGTGTTTTATTATAATATTCAGTCTGCACGCGTATTACATAGGTTCCGGCAGGAACCGGAATGCCGTATGCATCAGTCCCATCCCATATGAAACGGCTGATCTCATCGCCATGGTTTAACGGTCCGGTTGCTTCAAAAACTTTTTTCCCGCAAAGGTCATAAACGGCTATTGCAGGTATGCCGCTTTCCCGGAGAACAAAGGAAATATGCAGCAAGTCCCGGAAAGGATTTGGAAAAACCTGAAAGAAATCCGGTTCCCGTATAATTGTTTTATTTTCCGGTGAAGAGACCGGTATCGTGTCGGCTGAATCAGGAGCCATTTTGTATACTTCGCTTCCGGCCAGTAAAAATGCCCCAAGACCGTAGTCTTCAAAGTTCGGGACTTTATCATAAGTAATGGGTTGACCATCAGATGGTTGTTTGCCCGTACCCTGCATATAGCCCAGGAAACCATTGGGATGCAACGCTTCGTTTACCATGCCGCTCCATGCTTTTACCACATAAGGCATAAAGATATCACGGCTGAGGATACTGTCATTGATTCCCCAGGCAAGACCATAGGTGAAAAAAGCAGTTCCTGAAGTTTCCTTTCCCCCATAATCATTGGAATCTGCCAGGCTTGGGTTCCAGAATCCGTCATGCCGCTGAAGCCCGGCCAAAGCTTCAGCCATTTCAGTAAAGGTGGTTAAATACTCTTCCCGGTGAGGGGCATCTTCAGGAATCACATCAAGCACCCTGGCCAGGGCTGCAAATACCCAGCCGTTCCCCCTTGACCAGTAACAGTTCACGCCATCGGGCGTGGTATAGGGGGGATCAAAACTCTGATCCCTCCACCACAGATGATCGGATGGATTATAAAGCCCGTTGTCCCCATGGCTGGTTTTGGTATAGTAATACAAATCGAACATCTTTTCATAATACGCGGAATCTTCAGTTATGACTCCCAGCTTGGCGAATATGGGCATCGCCATCTGCACGGCATCGATCCACCACCAGTCATCCGACAGGGGACTGTTCACCATGGCATCGATGCATTCCCTGATGGGTTGTATTCTTTCAGTCTGATTATCCAGCAGATATAATTCGATATACGTCTGCCCGCAGCATTGGTTATCGGCATTCCGGGTTATACCGCCATAAGCCGGCTCCCATGAGTGGCTTTCACCCCATTCTACGGCATAATCATAGAATGCCTGCTCCGGATCAATACGGTATAGTGCCATTAATCCTTCAAAATAGGTGGACCTGGTCCATATGTTACTCGGACGAACCTTGTCGGTGACGATATTCAGTCCGGGATCCGGCCATTTTTCCATGAAATACCGGTTTGCCAGCAGCAATTTCTCCAGTACGGTTTTTTTATCCGGTAAGACCTGTGCATTAATTCCGGTTTGAAAAACACCGGTAAGCAATAAAAGCAAAATCAGGTATTTCTTTTGCATGTCTAAGCCTTGATTATTGGTTCAACCGTTAAACATAATGAAAAATTGAATGATGGGCAAAGAATATAACTTTCAGTATTCGATTTTCAGGCCATACCATAAAGCAAATCATCCACGGAAAATGCGGTAATCAGTCCCTCAATAATGGGCTTTATTGCCCCAGGAAGAATAACAGATTGTATTGTTATTGTCTATGTTCTTGGCTCCCCGCCTGCACGCTGTTTTGGCGGACAGGTTGGTTCTTTTTTCTGTTAACTTGCCACTAACATGGTAAAACAGGCGCATGGATTACCAATGGACAATTTTTACCATTTCTTCCTGATGATCTGCGGCTGTAATTTGAAGAAAGTAAAGTCCCGGCTGATAATCATGAAAATCAAGGACGATATTCCCGGACAGGTTGTCCTTATCAACCACCTGCAATGGTTTACCCGCAATATCCCTGATGACAATACTCAATACCGGAAAGTCGCATGTAATATAAGCCTTTCCGGAAACGGGATTGGGAAAAGCCATGATATTTGCGGTAACGGTTTTTCTGACCTCGTCTGGTATTTCAGTAGTATCGATCATAATATTGCCCAGGTTAAATCCCCCTGACAACGCATAAAACCTCAACACGGTATCGGTTGTATAGAAGGGAATGTCATGTATGATAACGTTGGTAAAGACTGACCATGAACCGGTGGAGGGCAGTTCAATATCAGGAATTCGTTCTTCATCATTGATGAGCAATCTCAATGGTCCCCGTGTTGTATTATTACTGGCTACACGAAGCGCTGCATCGTAATGATCATCTTTTGCTACCTGTATGGTATACTCAAGCCATTCTCCATTGGATATCCATCCGACATTGGCTTTTCCGCTATCGCCGTATTCCGTATCGACTCCTTCCTCTTCGCGGGGCCCTGATCCCTGGTTGTTGGCTTCAGCATCATGATAGGCGACACCTTCTCCGCCATAGTCGTAATGGGTCAGATTAATAACTCCGGGAATCAGGTTTGGAGCATCAGGATCAGGATACGCATATTGACCATAAAATCTTAACTTCCGGCTGATTTCGCTGGTGCCGCATTCATTTTGAATGGCAAGTGAAACAATACCCGGATCTTCACCCCAGGCTACAAGCAATGAATCACTGCCCTGACCTGAAGTTATGATCACGCCGTCAGGGACGTTCCAGGTATAGGTTGATGCATTAAGGGCCGGCGCCTTAAACAATACAGCATTCTGCAAAGGCTCAACAAAGTATGGGCCGTCTATTCCATAATCCTTTAAATCCAAAGGATGCACGAGATCATAGACACCGCATGATGTGACTACATGACACAGGATCGTATCTGCACCGCATCCCCACCGCACATATACCTCGCTTGAGTCAGCCGGGGAGGTAAAATCACCGTCCCCTTTCAACGACCAGGAATAACTCGCTTCCTGGTCGTTGTACAGAAAAAAATGCAGATCCTCCTGCATCGGAAATGCTTGTTCAGGGCCATGAATGGTCAGTTTCTCAGGCGTCTGGTAGATCCTTACATAATCAATTTCCATGATGGCCGGGAAAATGGTAGTATCAACACCCTGTGCGCCACCCCAGTTACCACCCACAGCTATGTTCATGATCAGAAAAAATCGTTTGTCAAAAGGCCAGGCTTTGTAATCAGCGCTATAGTAATAGGTGAAATAATTAGTGTCATCCATATAAAAATCCATTTGCTGAGGTGTCCATTCCACCGCATATAGGTGATATGCGGTGAAGGCATCCGCAACTTTAATACCCGAACCTTTCTGTGTGCCTTCAGCCCCATTATAATAATCGGTATGGATAGTTGCATGAACCATCCCCGGATCATACCCCACGTGTTCCATAATGTCAATTTCACCACTGTTAGGCCATCCACCATAGTCACCGTCGGTGGGCATCATCCAGATTGCAGGCCATGTGCCCCTGCCCGGGGGCAGTTTAGCCTTTACCTCAATACGACCGTATAGCCAATCACCTTTGAGTTTTGTAAGCAGCCGGGCCGAAGTATAACTGCGGTTCTGATAAGTTTCCTTTCGTGCTTCGAGAATGAGATGGCCGTTTTCAACCCGAGCATTCTGCAAACGCTTATGGGTATAGTACTGTAATTCGTTATTGCCCCATCCACCACCGCCGACATCATAACTCCATCGTGTGGAGTCGGGCAATCCTTCCGCATCGAATTCATCAGCCCAGACCAATTCGTTACACTGTCCATATGCCTGATCAGGGATGATAAGAAAAGGTATTACCGCTAATAGAAACCTGATAATTTTCATAGCTGTCATAAATTATTGATGATAATTTTTTGTGAACCGTAAAGGGTGTCATTGCTGATCGCCACAAGGTATAAGCCAATGGGCAGTTGTTGCTCAAACCGGTAGCTTCCGGTAAAAAAATCTGAAATAATTTTCCTGCCAGACAGATCATACAATTCAACCTTATAGGGTGAACCTGTCATGTGTGTCACCATGATAACCGGCCTTCCGGTATTATCATCCCGGATGACGTTGAAGACCTGATCCGGCTCAGCTGTTAACGTTTTATTTCCCGTACCCATGGTAAAGTCAAGATAATTCAGGTTGAAACCGGCTGTTTCGATCACCAGTTTAAGGGTATGTTTTCCCTGTTCCAGGGGAAAGCTGCCGAGAACTTTGGTTCTCCAGCTCTGCCATCCACCTGTCGGAGAAAGAGACACCGATCCGGTTACATCTGTTTCATCCACCTCCAGGTGCAGTTTTCCGGTTGCCCCCGCTCCGGCATAACGGACAGAGACAGCGTAGTTATTGTTTTCTGACACATTCACTGTATATTCCATCCATTCCCCTGCATCCGTCCAGCCTACATCAAATCCGTTGGTGACAGGATCGCTGCACGATTCAATGTCAACCCCGTCATTCCGGTATTTTCCACCGGCATTCGTAGTGCCTGATCCTGAACCTGTATTCTGATAATCGGTATCAGCATAGGTGGTGTTCTGATACCCCATATCATAATCGGTGCAGAATATCCTTCCGGGAATTACATGATGGCGAAAGGGGACTGCTTTTGAATTTCCGGGTGCCGTGATCCAGGCATGAATAACATCGGGATGAAAGGTGCAGTTTTCGACAAGCAGGCTGTCGGTCAGCTCAAGCAGCGCATCGTATGCAAAGGCTGGTGTCGGCTTTGCGGCCTCACCGTTCCAGTAATCCAGCAGCACCTGGTATCCGCCGGGCTTTGGAATGGTAAGGGGGCCGGCAACCGAACCAAGTTTCTTGTACGGCCAGTTGGCCCATCCAATGCCATGCTGATCCAGCAGTTTAACCAGGGTGGTGAACCAGCTGTTCGAATTTTCGCCGGTCTCACCCAGCCACAAGGGGACGTTATGGGTTGTGCGGATGTCAAGAAGGTACTGTATACTCTGCGTGTTACAGGCGCTCCAGTATTTATGGAAACTGTACACCATGTTATCATCCCAGGGAGGGGTCAGTCCTTTAAAATCGGTGGCAAACCAGTTGCCTTCGATAAATATGATATGATTGGTATCCGACTCCCTGACGGCTTCAGTGATCCTTTCGTACAAAGCCCGAAGGACTTCGTTTGAACTTCCCAGGTCCCAGTTGGGCTCGTTTATCAGATCGTATCCGCCGATGACGGTTTCACGGGCATAACGGCGGGCTATTTCTTTCCAAAGCATTACCGTCAGGTCCTGATTCTCTTCACTCTCCCACAGGGATGGTTTGGAAGTGTCATAATCACTGATGGGAGCATCATGTCCCTGCCCGCCGGGCGCGGCATGAAGATCCAGAATAAGATAGATCTGGTTCTCCCTGCACCATACGACCAGGCTGTCGATCATCCGGAACCCTTTCACCAGGAAGGTATCCGCATCTGCCGCATCGATCAGCAGGTTGTAGTGCATGGCCAGGCGTATGGAATTGAAACCCCAGGAGGCAATGGAATCGATATCCCTGCGGGTCACAAAGTTATTCAGAAAAGCATCATAGAATACATTGGTATTGTCAACCCCAATCAAATCTTCAATTTTCTTTCTGAAGACATGTTGCGGACCAGCAAATCCTGACGTTTCAAACATGTAACCTTCCTGGAGCCACCAGCCTCCTATGCCTAATCCGCGCAGGATGATCTCTTTGCCCTGTCCGTCCGTTATAACCTTCCCCGAGGCTTTTAGAAATCCCTGGGAGAAACTTTGCCGGGAAGAAAAGCTTAATATGATAAGCACAATACATGCAGCGCGACATCGTTTTAACATGGCAGATAATTTTCTTATTTCAAATAAATATAGCTTAAATAATTGACACATTCAACGCTAAAGTGAAAAGTGGATGGATGACCGGTGGCTTTTTGATCAGCGTTCCCCCGGGATTTCAGGACAGTCCTGGTTCGTTATTCAATTTAACTAAACCTTCCGCAGATACCTGTCAATCAGGCTCAGAATATCAGCGGGACTAATGGGCTTGGAAATATAATCATCAAATCCTTCCTTCCTGAACATAATCTCATCTTCGGTTCTTGCATAAGCAGTCTGCGCAATGATCAACTGGCTAGGGTTCTTTTCTTTCAGTATTTTAAGGGCATCTATTCCATTCATCCCGGGCATTTTGACATCCATCAGGATAATGTCGAAATGATGGCCGGATCCGCATTGATTGACTGCTTCCAACCCGTTTTCTGCCCATGCAAGGGAGGCATTTGTCTTCTCCAGGATTCGTCTGAGGTAAATATAATTGGTTTCTTCATCCTCAACAATTAATATGCTTTTCCCGGTCCAGTCCATTCCGTTGAACAGATTTGGTGTCCGTGAAGGTTGAATTTTGTCATGCGTGGCAATGAATGAAAGCGGGATACAGAAGGTAAAGACCGATCCCTTGCCCGGGGTTGAATCAACCTCAATGTTGCCACCCAGCAAGTCTGCCAGCCGTTTGGAAATGGCCAGTCCCAGTCCGGCCCCGCGCACGCGGCTTGCAGCATCTTCGCCGAGTTTTCTGAAACGTTCAAACATGTGTTCTTTATCCTTTTCAGCAATGCCGATACCGGTATCTTTGACAAACAGGTTCAGATGGGAATCCGTTTTTTCAGCACCCAGTTCAACCGTTCCATTTTCGGTGAACTTGCAGGCATTGCTCATGAAATTGGTAAGGATCTGTTTCAGCCTCAATTTGTCCGTACTAAGCCTGAGATTCTCTGATCTGAGCTTATTGTTCAGCATCACCCGGAGGTTTGGATTTTTGTTGTGCAGTGAATGAACTGAATATAGCTGATCCAGGAACTCATTTAATAAAAAAGGTTCTTTGCGGATCGTGATCTGGTTTGCTTCTATCAGGCTTAAGTCCAGGATATCATTGATCAGCATTAGGAGTGAATCGGAGTTCGTGCGGATATGCCCGACAAATTCACGTTTTTCTTCTTCTGTTATTCCCGGATCATTTAACAGGCCTGAAAATCCCACGATTGCATTCATAGGAGTCCGGATTTCGTGAGACATATTGGCCAGAAAAGCACTTTTCAGTGTATCGGCATCCTCAGCTCTTTTCTTGGCTTCTTCCAGTTCACGGGTTCTCTCGAATATCAATGATTCAAGTTCATACCGGTGTTTATCCAGTTCGGTATTCTGGTCAACAATGCGTTTCTGTTGTTCAAGCAATATACTATTGGCTTCCTGCAGCGAGTTCTTCTGCAGGTTGATCTCTTTCTGCTTCTCCTCGAGTGCCATGTTGATTTCTTTAAGTTCCCTGGTGCGGTACTGAACCATATTCTCGAGGATAACCTGATTTTTCAGAAAACGGTTGGTACGGTTCTTATAAAAACCCAGGAGCAGAGCTGCCACAAGAACGGAGAACAAGGTTATGAACCACCAGGTATTCCACCATGGAGGCATTATAACAACATCAACGGATACTCCTTCTTCATTCCATATGCCATCATTATTGCTGGCTTTTACAGTAAATGTATATTCACCGGGATTCAGATTGGTATAGGTAGCATCTTTTTTGTTGCCCACATAATTCCATCCTTTGTCAAATCCATGCATGATGTAGGCATACTGATTTTTTTCGCTGAAGATATAGTTAACCGCTATATACTGAAAAGTTAAAAAGGTTTGATTGTGTTTTAGTACGATTTTCCTGGTTTGTGAAATATGCTTCTGAAGCGGTGAGTTTTTTGCACCGATCGGTACCGATTTGTTGAACAATAAGAAATCAGTCAGATGCACGGGCGGGATTATCGTATTATCTTTCAGGCTATCGGGATTGAACACATTGAATCCATTCAAACCCCCGAAATACATATCACCGGTATTGCTTTTGAAAAAAGCCCACCGGTTAAAAACCTGGCCCTGCAGTCCATCCTGGACGCCATAATTTCTGAATTTCACAACAGGCTTTTCACCCTCCGAAATGATTTTTGCACGTGTCAGGCCCCTGTGACTGCTGATCCACAGGTCACCGTTGTCGTCTTCCAGGATACCTATAATGGTATTGTCGGGTAATCCGTCTTCTGTCGTATAGCGCCTGAAGGACCTGGTTTCCCGGATAAAAAGATTTAATCCTCCATCATCAATGCCTATCCAAAGACGCTTTTTGCTGTCTTCAAACAACACATTGACTGAATTGTTGGTAAGGCTGCTGGTATCGTTCTCTTTGTGCAAATAGGTCTCAAATTCGCCGGTTTGCTGGTCCATCATGATCAAACCATTATGTTCAGTAGCAAACCACATATTATCATATGAATCACAAAAGATGTCCCGGATGGTATTGTACTGACTCAGTGTTACGGGGATTTTAACCGGCACAAAGGTTTCTGTCCGGGGCTCATAACGGTAAACACCGGTTGAATAATTGCCGATCCATAGTTGGCCCGTTTTTGCATAATAAATGTTGAAAACGCTGTTGCTGGCCGGATTGTCTTTATCAAGCCGATCGAATTTCCTGACCAGGGTAAGCTTCTGACCATCCGTTTTAAAATAGTTAAGGCCTCCCTGCCACATCCCGGCCCACAATCCCCCCTTGTCATCCGCCTGAAGTGCAAGAACTTTGTTATTCGTCAGGGTTTGCCTGTTCCTGGGATCGCTCTGGTAATGAATGAAGCTTCTTTTTTTGGTGTTGAAAAGGTTTATACCCCCTCCGTCAGTTGATATCCAAATATTCCCGTGTTTGTCCTGTGCAAAGGAGGTAACTGAAGCGCCACTCAGCGATTCAGTATCGTGCTTGCCCTGTTTGTACAAAGCAAACCGGTCAAAGCGTTTATCGTAGAGGTTTACCCCTCCCCCCCAGCATCCGGCCCACACGGTACCCTCATGATCAATGTATACTTTCTGGACCGTATTGCTCAGCAGGGAATAATCTGATTCTGAGGTTGTATTATGGGAGAACTGATGGGTAACGGGATCCAGTATATCAATGCCTCCTCCGTCGGTGCCGATCAGTATTTTTTTGTCATTGCCCTGAACAATGGAAAGGATGCTGTTATTGTTCAAAGAATAAGGATTTTTCGGATCATGCTCATAGGAAGCCATGGTTTTACCCTGTTCATTGACCACACCGATTCCCTTTGAATTGTAACCAATCCACATATTACTCCGGTCATCGATCATCATGCTCAGAATATGGTCTTCCTTCAGTTTGAGTTCCGGATGCGTTGTTGTATACCGGACAAACGTTTTTGTCTGCGTATTATATTTGATCAGTCCGCCGCCGTATAAAGCGATCCAGATATTCCCCTTTTTGTCTTCCAGGATTTCATTGCATATTCCTGTTTCTTCTTTTGTGCAAAGGTCATCAAAACAACTGGTAAATACCTTTTTGTCACGGTCGAGGATATAAACGCCATAATCTGTCCCTATCCAAAGGGTATTGTTGGAATCTTCAAAAATCTCCTGCACACGGTTATTGAATTTTATACCCTGATCGTTGGGATATTCAATCCTTTCAAAATTGTTATTATTCCGGTCATATCTGCAAATTCCGTTTAATAGCCCAACCCAAAGATTATTACGCTTGTCTTCATACAATGCGCTAATATAACTGCTGGACAATGAGGCGGGATCGGCCTGATCAAATTTGTAAACCGTAAAACCGACTCCGTCGTACCTGTTTAACCCGCCGGCGGTGCCAATCCAAATAAATCTTTCATGATCCTGGCAAAAACAAAATATATCACCGTGAGACAAACCCTTGTCAGTAGTGAGACTCCTGAAACTTAACACATCTTGTTGCGCCGGAATACCGGTAAAATTCAACAGGATGAACAGGAATGTTAACATGAATCTCATAACAACATCTTTACTGCATCGTAGCATTAAGACATAAAAACTGCATGGCCTGGTAAAGAAAAAGGCAGTTTTTCCATTAGAATCCTATACGGATTTCATTTCAATAAGTTAGCTAATCCCTGAGCATAAAATACCCGATGACTAAAAATATTTTTCGAGGATATGCAGCAGGTCGCTAAAACTTATCGGTTTTGCCAGATAATCATCAAATCCTTGCTGCCGGAACATGACCTCATCTTCTGTCCTGGCATATGCTGTTTGCGCAACGATCAGCTGTTCTGGCTTTTTTGCTTTCAGCCTTTTCATGGTCTCTATTCCGTCCATTTCAGGCATTTTTATATCCATCAGGATCAGGTCA